>NZ_BJOB01000001.1 GCF_006539985.1 Kurthia gibsonii
AAAAAAGTTTTTTGTGTCAGTTGGTATTTCTTAACTGGACAACTCCTTAATTATATAACAATAATTCATTGAAGTCAATTGCTTTTTTAAAATATTTTTATAACTGTTTTCCAACAGCAACTTTTATATAATATAATACTTTTTTATAAAGTGCAAGTTTTTTTATGAAATTAACTTTAGATTTTAAAAATACACCTTAGACTTACTGTCTGTGGTGTATTTCCAAAGTGTTTCTTCTATATATGAACTCGGTGAATAAACATATTTCTTTTTAAACTCAAATCAATAATCTCTCCACTATGCTCAATTTTAACAGTAGGTCGTGTAATTAAATTATTATTTGTATAAACAATCGTTCCGATTAATCCATTAGACAGTTCCACTACTGTACCTAAAGGTAGATCTGCTACTGACGCCAATAAGGCCTGAACGACATCTATACGATACTTACCAAATGCTGATTCTCTAATGACTTCTACTACTTTAAACACAGACTCTTTAGGTTTGTATAAACGTTCGCTAGTCATTGCATGAAATACATCTGCGATTGCAATAATATGAGATATCTGTGTAATTGAATCACCTTTGACTCGATTAGGATAACCACTTCCGTCTAATTTTTCATGATGTTGAAAAATCGCGAGCTTCATTTCTTGTTTTAAAATCGGTATATCTTTTACCATCTTCAGACTATGAATTGGATGATTCATGATTTCTTTAAATTCAAATTCATTTAAAGCACCTGGTTTCATTCGAATTCTTTTACTAATCTTCGCCATACCACAATCAGCTAACAAGGCAGCTGTTGCAATTTGTAGAACATCACCTTTGTTATATTTCATCTTATTCGCAATAACAGCTGCTACTAAAGCTACTGCTACTGCATGATGATAAATATATTCTCTAGAATCCGCATAATCATTCAATGTGAAGATTTTTGTGCGATCTGTAATCATCTCATCAATTAGCGGCATGACAATATCTCGTGCTTTACCGATATCTACTTTAGAGCCTGCTTCCCAGTTGGAAAATTCAGATTTAAATTTTTGCACACTTGTTTTAAGTTTTTTCTCAAAGTTCTGCTCATCTGTTTTAAAAGTTTCTTTTGTATATACTACTTCTTTTTTAGATTCAATTGATTGTTTTGTTATTGGAATCATCGATATATTGAACGCTTGAAAGACCATCAACATGTCACGGTCTACTCTTGTATCCTTATATGCGATTGGATACTGTGTGTTCGCTAAAATATCTTCTGCTAATACACTACCTAATTTTATTTCATCTAAATTAATTTTTACTGTATCCAACTCACTGCCTCCTCATTCTATTTTATAAAAAATCAATGCACATATTTTCCACTAAATAGTCTACTTTCATTAAATATACACCTAATTTTTATGTGTTCCAATATAAAAAGAAGAAATCACGCATATTAACGTGATTTCTTCTAAGTCTAACAACTATTCTTCTTCTGTAGATTCTTCTTCAAGATTTTCAGATTCTTCTTCAGATGGATCTTCTTTTTCTACTTTCGCAACAGTCGCAACAAATTCTTCATCGGCTAAGCGAATTAAACGAACACCTTGTGTACTACGTCCAATTTGAGAAATATCATTTACATCCATACGAATTAACATACCGTTAATTGTTATAAGCATAATATCTTCTTCACCTGTAACTGCTTTAACTGCCACTACCGGACCATTTTTATCTGTAATTTGACATGTTTTAATTCCCACGCCACCGCGAGTTTGTAAACGATATTCTTCTTCTGAAGTACGTTTTCCATAACCTTTTTCTGTAACAACAAGAATCTCTTGACCTTCTTCTAAGATTTCCATGCCGACTACATAGTCATCGTCACGTAAACGAATACCACGAACACCAGCTGCATTTCGTCCCATCGCACGAATATCTTGTTCTTTAAAACGAACTAACATCCCTTGATGTGTTCCGATAATAATTTCTTTTGTACCGTCTGTTAAACGCACTGAGATTAATTCATCATCTTCACGTAAAGAAATAGCAATCAAACCGTTAGTACGAATGTTTGCAAAGTTTGATAATGATGTACGCTTCGTTACACCTGTTTTTGTTGTGAAAATAAAGTAAGCATCTTCTTCATATGAAGGAACGCGAATCATCGCTGTTACTTTTTCATCTTTATCCACATTTAACAGATTCACAATCGGTAAACCTTTTGCTGTACGTCCAAACTCAGGGATTTCGTATCCCTTCGCTTTAAACGTTTTACCTTTTGAAGTGAAGAATAGAATTGTATCATGCGTTGAAGCATACATTAAATGTTCTACAAAATCATCTTCATTCGTTCCCATACCTTGAACACCGCGTCCACCGCGTCGTTGGCTGCGGTATGTATTAGCAGGTAAACGTTTAATATAACCATTGTGTGTAAGTGTTAACACCGAATTTTCTCTTGGAATCAAATCTTCATCCTCAATCATGTTCGCGCCACCAGCAATAATTTCTGTACGGCGTGCATCATTGAAGCGCTCTTTTACTTCTGTTAACTCTTCATGAATAATCGCAATGATTTTTCCTTCATTTGCTAAAATTTCTTTTAATTCTGCGATTAGAGCTAATAAACCATTGTATTCTTCTTCAATTTTATCGCGTTCTAAACCTGTTAAACGTTGTAATCGCATATCAAGAATGGCTTGTGCTTGTCTTTCACTTAATGAATATTGCTCACCTAGCGTTCGCTTCGCTTCATCTGCTGTTTGTGAACTACGAATTAATTGAATGATTGCATCGATATGGTCTAGCGCAATACGAAGTCCTTCTAGGATATGTGCGCGATCTTCAGCTTTCTTTAATTCAAATTCTGTACGGCGACGAATTACTTCTTTTTGATGTTCTAAATAATGATAGAGAGCTTCTTTTAAACTTAGTGTTTGCGGTTGGCCATTTACTAAAGCTAGCATGTTAATACCAAAACTTGATTGCATTGCAGTTTGTTTATATAAATTATTCAAAACAACATTTGCATTTGCGTCTCTACGTACATCAATCACAATACGCATACCATTACGATCCGATTCATCTCGAATATTCGTAATGCCATCAATTTTTTTATCACGAACTAATTCAGCAATTTTCTCAATTAATCGCGCTTTATTTACTTGGTAAGGAAGTTCATTCACAATGATTACTTCTTTACCACTTGTTTTTTGTTCGATTTCAACTTTTGAACGGACAACAATTGATCCGCGTCCTGTTTCATAGGCACGACGAATTCCACTGCGCCCAAGAATAAGACCACCTGTAGGAAAGTCTGGACCTGGAATGATCTCCATTAATTCTTCTGTCGTAATTGCAGGATTTTCAGATACTGCTAAAACACCATCAATCACTTCACCAAGTTGGTGAGGAGGGATATTTGTTGCCATACCTACAGCAATACCTGATGTTCCATTCACAAGTAAATTAGGATAACGCGCTGGTAATACAACCGGTTCACGTTCATTCCCATCGTAGTTATCTTTATAATCAATTGTATTTTTGTTAATGTCACGCAACATCTCCATTGCGATTTTTGACATACGCGATTCTGTATAACGCATCGCTGCGGCACCGTCACCATCAATCGAACCAAAGTTACCATGCCCATCTACAAGCATGTAACGGTAACTGAAATCCTGTGCCATACGTACCATTGCTTCATAAATAGATGAGTCACCATGCGGGTGATACTTACCCATAACATCCCCAACAATACGTGCAGATTTTTTATATGGTTTATCCGATGTACTACCTAGCTCCTGCATTCCATATAAAATACGTCTTTGAACTGGCTTCAATCCATCACGCACATCTGGTAATGCACGTGAAACGATTACACTCATAGCATAATCTAAAAATGCTGTTTTAACTGTTTTAGTAATATTGACTCCTTTTACGCCGGAGTGATTTTCTTCAGACAAAACGTAAACCTCCTTTCAAAAACCTTACTTAAATATCTAAATCTGCATATACTGCATTCTCATTAATAAATTGACGACGTGGTTCTACATCATCACCCATTAATTGTTCAAATGCTTGATCTGCTTCAATTGTATCATCTAATTCAACTTGTAATAACACACGATGTTCTGGATCCATGGTTGTATCCCACAGCTGCTCTGCATTCATCTCACCAAGACCTTTATAACGTTGTGTCATTGGTTTTGGTTGACTTGGTAAACGATTTAAAATTTCTTGTAATTCCGCATCGCTATAACAGTATTCTAAATGCTTCCCTTGCTTCACTTGATAAAGTGGCGGTTGTGCGATATACACATAGCCTGCTTCAATCAATGGGCGCATGAAACGGAAGAAGAATGTTAATAGTAATGTACGGATATGCGCACCATCAACATCGGCATCGGTCATAATAACGATTTTATGATAACGTGCTTTTTCTAAATTAAATTCTTCACCAATACCTGTACCGATGGCTGTAATCATCGCGCGAATTTCCTCGTTTGATAAGATACGATCTAAACGTGCTTTTTCAACGTTTAAAATTTTACCTTTCAGCGGTAAAATTGCTTGGAAATGACGATCACGTCCAGATTTTGCAGACCCACCTGCAGAGTCTCCTTCTACAATGTAAATCTCACAGTCAGCTGGATTACGAGATGAACAATCAGCAAGTTTACCAGGAAGGCTTGAAAATTCTAAAGCTGATTTACGACGTGTCATTTCACGTGCTTTTTTAGCAGCTACGCGCGCACGAGAGGCAATTAAACCTTTGTCGATAATTGTACGTGCCACATTTGGATTTTCTAATAAGAAACGTTCGAAGCGTTCTGAGAATAATGAATTCGTAATCGTACTAACTTCCGAGTTACCTAATTTTGTTTTTGTTTGACCTTCAAATTGTGGATCAGGATGTTTAATTGAAACAATCGCAACTAACCCTTCCCGTACATCTTCACCTGTAAGGTTCGCATCATTTTCTTTTATTAGATTATTTTTACGTCCATAATCATTAATCACACGTGTTAAGGCAGTTTTAAAACCTGATTCATGTGTTCCACCCTCATACGTATTGATATTATTAGCAAAAGAGAAAATATTGGATGCAAAGCCATCATTGTATTGCATTGCAATCTCTACAGAAATGCCGTCCTTTTCACCTTTTAAATCAATCGCTGGGTGAAGTGGATCTTTGTTCTCATTGATATGTTCTACATATGATTTGATACCGCCTTCATAGTGGAACTCATCACGACGTTCGCTACCTGGTCGTTCATCAATAATAATCATCGTAATACCACGATTTAAGTATGCTAATTCTCGAATACGATGCGCTAAAATATCATATTCATATACAGTTGTTTCTTTGAAAATTTCTGGGTCTGCTTTAAAACGCGTTGTTGTACCATTATGATTTGTCTCACCAATCACTTTTAACTCTTGTACAACTTGACCACGTTCAAAGATGATTTCATGGATTTTTTCATCACGATGAACTTGTACGCTTGTTTCGACAGATAGTGCATTTACTACTGAAGCACCTACACCATGTAAACCGCCCGAAACTTTATAACCGCCACCGCCAAATTTACCACCTGCATGTAGTACTGTCATAATAACTTCTACAGCTGGCTTACCAACTTTTTCTTGTATATCAACTGGAATACCACGACCATTATCCTCTACGCGTATCCAATTATCTTTTTCAATTGCAACAGTAATCGTGTCACAGTAACCTGCTAAAGCTTCGTCAATACTGTTATCCACAATTTCCCACACTAAATGATGAAGACCTTTAGAACTGGTCGATCCAATGTACATACCTGGTCTTTTACGAACAGCTTCCAATCCTTCTAAAACCTGAATCTGCTCGGCATCATATGAAGTTGGATTTTTCTCTTCTAACGTCATAACTGGTTCCACCTACTCTTTCATATAACATTTAGATGTCTTTTGATTTGATAAGGTTCTGTAAATACTGTTACTCAGAATCTACAGAACCTTGTTTCACGTGAAACAATTTTGCTTCACGTATTGTATTGTGGTCAATGCCATCTACACTCGTTGTTGTAACAAATGTTTGTACATCGCCATGTATTGTGTTTAATAAATGGGATTGGCGATAATCATCTAATTCAGATAAAACATCATCCAATAATAAAATCGGCGCTTCTCCCACTTCTTGTTTAATTAATTCAATCTCAGCTAATTTTAAAGAAAGTGCTGTTGTGCGTTGTTGACCTTGTGAACCATATACTTGTACATCATAACTATTTACCATAAATTGTAAGTCATCACGGTGCGGACCAAGTAATGTAACACCACGCTCAAGCTCTCGATTTTTTTGTTCTTTTAATTTAGCTAATAGATGTTCTTCCATAGCTGTTGAATCCCAAGAAGCTTCTAATCCACTTACAGCTTTATAGTGAATTTCTAGCTTTTCTTTTTCCCTTGAGATTCCAAAATGAATAGGCGCAGCCCACTCTTGTAATAATTCCATGAATTCAAAACGTTTACGAATAACCTTCACTGCAGCGGCAACATATTGTTCAGTGAAAATATCAAAACTTAAATCATCTAAATTTCGTTTTCCCTGATTTTTTTTCAAAATATGATTACGCTGTTTTAATATTTTTTGAAAGCTAGATAAATCATGTAAGTAAGTCGGCGAAATCTGACCAATCTCCATATCTAAAAAACGCCTGCGCAACTGTGGACTTCCTTTGACGACATTTAAATCTTCAGGAGCAAACATGACTACATTCATTTGTCCAATATATTCGCTTAATTTACTTTGATTGAGGTGATTTGCTTTCGCTTTTTTACCTTTTTTGGAGATTGTAAGTTCTAGAGGGAGTTTTCCATATCGTTTTTGAATGTCTCCCTCTATTTTACCATACTCAGCGCCCCACTGGATTAATTCTTTATCATTCGATGTTCGATGTGATTTTGCCATCGCTAAAACATAAATTGCTTCCATGACATTCGTCTTACCTTGTGCATTTTCACCGATAAAGATATTAATCGTTTTAGAAAAATTTAATTCAAAAGAATTGTAATTTCGGTAATCATGTAATTTTAAGCGTTCAATATACATGCATTATTCCTCAAGAAATGCATCTTTCACAATAAATCTCCCTACCTCAGGTAACTCCACAATATCTTCGTGTCTTAATTTTCTTCCTCGGCGATCTTCTAACTCATCATTCACAAATACATCATTCTCAGCAAGGTACCATTTTGCTTGGCCTCCAGAACTAATAAGGTCGACCATTTTTAAAAATTGACCTAATGTTACATATTCAGTGTCTATTACGATTTCGTTCACAGTTTTCATCCTTTTCATAACGATTCTTTATCTTTCTATTATACCGAATTTTAAGCAATAAGTAAAAATAGGTATTAAAAAGCGAATTTAGCACCTGGTACTAAACTCGCTTGGGAAATAATTCGCGCTGTTGCTATTTTAAAATATTAATACGTACGCACAGGTAAAATCAGCTGTAGAATCGAGTCGTCATGAATTGAACGAATGATAAATGGACGCATCGCACCAGTGAATTGAATGATTACATCTTGACCATCTATTGATTTTAGAGCATCCATCATATATTTCGCACTAAATGAAATACGCAATTCATCACCCGTTAATTCTTGTACTTGAATTTCTTCTTCAACCTTACCAATCTCAGGTGAATTTGAAGAAATTTCGATTTGGTTTTGATCTAAAGTTGAAAAACGAACAACATTATTGCGTTCTTCACGTGCTAAAAGTGATGCACGATCGATAGCTTGTAATAATTCTTTACCGTTAATTTGTACAGTAGTTTGATATGTTTCTGGGATTAAGCGATTTGTATCAGGATAATTCCCCTCTAATAAACGTGAGAAGAAAAGAACATCTTCAGTTTTGAATAATACTTGTTGATTTGTCATATAGATATTCACAGGTGTAGATGAATCTGAAAGAATTTTGCTTAATTCAGTTAGACTCTTCCCTGGGATAACAACACTTTCCACATCTTTTGGTAAATTGTCCAGCGTGACAATTCTACGTGCTAAACGATGGCTGTCTGTTGCAACGCAAATAAGTCCTTCTTCTGTAACTTTCCAATTTACTCCTGTTAATACAGGACGCGATTCACTTGTTGAAACTGCAAATACTGTTTCACGAATAATCGATTTTAATAAATCTCCAGGAATTGAAATTTGATTTTCTTCACTTACTTCTGGAAGCATTGGATATTCATTTGGTTCTAAGCCGATTAAGTGGAAATCCGATTTACCAGAACGAATACGCGTTTGATAATTTTCAGTTACTTCAATTTCAACTTCATTTGTTGGTAATTTACGAATAATTTCGTTAAACATACGAGCTTGTAAAACAATTGAACCTGTTTCATCAATTTGAATTAATTGTTGACCGTCTTTTTCAGTTGGAATAAATGTTTGAATTGTAATATCTGCATCACTACCTGTTAAACGAATACCTTCTGTAGATACATCAATTTTAATACCTGTTAAAATTGGAATCGTTGTTTTTGAACTTACAGCTTTCATTACATCATTTAGTGCATTTAATAACTGATCTCTTACTATGTTGAATTTCATGTAAATAACCTCTCTTTATATATTATTAATTAATATTATTTTTAATAGTTTAAGTAATAGGGGGTGTGGATTCTGTGGATAACCCATCTCGTACGAATAAAATCAGTCTATCTGCTTGTAGATAGACTGTGTATAAGTGTGTGGTTAAAAATCTAATTTATCCACAAGCTAATTACTTAACTTGGTTTTAATCTGTTTAATATCATCTTGTAAAATTGCGTCTGTTTTTAATAAGGATGTAATTTTTTCATGTGCGTGAATTACAGTTGTATGATCACGACCGCCAAATTCTTCACCTATTTTTGGTAGTGAGGAGTCTGTCATTTCTCGTGATAAATACATAGCTACTTGACGAGGAAAAGCAATTGATTTTGTTCTCTTTTTAGCAGAAAAATCTTCAAGTTTAATACCATAGTGTTCCCCAACAGTCTTTTGAATATCCAAAATGGATAAAATTTTTGGAGTTGTTGAAGGCATGATGCTTTTTAAAGCTTCAGCAGCTAATTCAGCTGTTAAAGGTTGATTTAGTAAGTTTGAATAAGCAACAACTCGTGTTAAAGCACCCTCTAACTCTCGAATGTTCGAATCAATTTGACTTGCAATATAACTCATTACATCATCTGAAATTTGCAAACCATCTGCATCAGCTTTTTTTCTTAATATGGCAATACGTGTTTCTAAATCAGGTGGACCAATATCGATAATCAATCCCCATTCAAAACGAGAACGTAAACGATCTTCTAATGTTGGAATCTCTTTCGGTTGGCGGTCACTTGAAATAATAATTTGTTTAGACTCTTCATGTAGGGTATTAAATGTATGAAAGAACTCTTCTTGAGTAGATTCTTTTCCAGCTAAAAACTGGATATCATCAATTAATAACACATCTACTTTTCGATATTTATTACGAAAAGCCTCCGTATTATTATCACGAATTGAATTAATAAATTCATTTGTGAATTTCTCCGAAGATAAATAAACTACTTTCGCATTTGGGTCATGTTCTAACACATAATGACCAATTGCATGCATTAAATGTGTTTTTCCTAAACCTACTCCCCCATGTAAAAACAAAGGGTTATAAGCTTTTGCTGGTGCTTCAGCTACAGCTAATGATGCAGCATGTGCAAAGCGATTTCCAGGTCCGATTACAAATGTATCAAATGTATTTTTTGTATTTAACATTGCTGGAGAGTGATCATTTGCAACGACAGGTAACTCTTTTTTCTTACGTTTAGTTGATGGTTGAAAATCATCATCTGCTACTTCAGTAAAATGAATATCCAATGACGAACCCGTTAATTTTTTAACAATCCCTTGAATTGTAGTTACATAATTTTTAGCTAACCATTCTTTTGAAAATGAGTTTTCAGCTGAAACAACGAGTTGATCATCTTCATATGCAATTAATTCAGTTGATTTAAGCCAAGTATCAAAGCTTGGTTTCGATATGATTTTTTTGGCCTCATGTAACACCTGATTCCAAAAATGTTTCAGTTCTTCTTGGTTCAAAATCGTCTCTCCTTTCAATTAATTTTTATGTAAATAAAAGCGCAATGTTTAATATACATGAAAATAGAATTATACACAATAGCAACAACCTGTGGATAAGTGTTGTTAAGAGGGTGCAAATAACTTTATCCACAGGTTATAATAAATTGTGGAAAAATAGAGTTAAGGGAAAAATTGTATACAAACATTTCAACAAAACTGAAGTCCTTTAATAATTGGTATACGAGTATTTAAAGTACTTATCCACAGTGGGAGGTTACCACTCGAATAACTTTATCCACAGGGTATTAATTTGTGAAAAACTTGTAGATAATACCTGTGGATAAAAAATATCTGAAAATTTTTAGTCACAAGCTTTCTGTATAACCAAAATAAGATTTGTGGATAAATCTTATTTGTTATTTAGCAATGAAAATCAGGGTATTTTTGAAGCAGACTTTTTGGGATCCGTATTGACAAACTATTTATAAAAACGCTATAATGTGCAAGACTGTCTGTAGCATTTATAAATGGACTTTAGACTTTCAACAGGAGGTGTATTACACAATGAAACGCACATACCAACCAAAAAAACGTAAACATAGCAAAGTGCATGGTTTCCGTGCTCGTATGAGTTCTAAAAACGGTCGTCGCGTATTAGCAGCTCGTCGTCGTAAAGGTAGAAAAGTATTATCAGCATAAGCAAGTCCACTGACCAACATCAGTGGTCTTTTTCTTTTGAGAGGTTCGTGTCAATTTTTGGCACGGACAACTCTATTCAATAATTGTTGAGCAGGTGAACGATGAAAAAAAGTCGTAGAGTGAAGTCAGAACATGACTTTCAAAAAGTATTTCGAAGAGGTAAATCTTTTGCGAATCGTCAATTTGTTGTTTACGGTTTAGCAAAAGAAGAGCAAGAACAGTTTCGTATCGGTTTATCTGTGAGTAAGAAGTTAGGAAATGCCGTAACACGAAACCAAATTAAACGTTATATCCGACAAAGCTTTCACGAGCTAGATCTTGAGTTACGCCAAGATATGGATTACGTCATTATCGCCAGAAAACCGGCGGCCACAATGAATTTTGAAGAAGTAAAAAAGAGTTTAGAACATGTTTTAAAAATCTCTAAATTTTTGAAGAGAACTACTAGAGTTAAGCAGAATAAGCATGATAAAATAGAGAAAATGAATTGACTCGCAGGGAGCGATCACTAAAAAGATTTCTACATTACTTCATCCTGCGAACAACAGGAGGGGCCCAATTGAAAGAATCGATCCAAGTCGCGAAAACAGTGGAAGAAGCTGTTGCGAATGCTTTGAAAAAACTTGATTTGACCCATGACCAAGTAGAAATAGAAATTTTACAGGAGCCTAAAAAAGGTTTTTTAGGTATTGGTGTTCGTGATGCACATGTTCATGTAAAAGAGAAATTAATACTGGTTGAACCAGAAATTGAAGAAGTAGAAAATGATGAAGTTCATCCACAAACTGTAGATAACTCTGTGGAAAAAGAAGAAATTCAAATAAAGCATGATGACACCCGTGCAATTGAAGAAGCAAAAACGTATATTGAGTCTATCGTAAAGCAAATGGATATCCATGACTTGCAAATGGATGTTATACAAAAGCAGAAAACAATTCATATTCAATTATCAAGCGAGAAAGCAGCACTATTAATTGGAAAACGAGGTCAAACATTGAACTCACTTCAACTAGTTTCGCAATTAGTTGTACAAAAATATACAACGCGCTACCTTACTTTAGAATTAGATGTGGAAAACTATCGCCAAAAGCGTAGAGGAGCATTAATTGAATTGGCACATCGTTTAGCTGATCAAGCTGTATCCACAGGTAAACGTATTGATTTAGAACCAATGCCATCTAGTGAAAGAAAAATTATTCATCATTCGTTAGCGAGACGTTTGGATGTGGATACTTTTTCTGAAGGTGACGCGAACCGTCGCCATTTAGTAATTGAACCTATTCGCTCATAGTATTAAAGGATTGTGAAAGAGTCCTTCTCACGTTTTTACGGAGAAGGACTCTTTATTTTTTGAAGTAATATGAGTGTAGTGAAAAAAGAATTTATGTTAACATATATCATTAGTGAATTACGGAAAATTAGATCCAAGGAGGATTCAAAAGATGTTTGAATTTGATACAATTGCGGCAATTTCTACGCCATCAGGAGAAGGGGCGATTGCGATTGTACGCATTAGTGGTGAAGAGGCATTTGCAATTGCTGATCGTGTATTTCATTCCCCGAGCGGAAAAAGTTTGATAGAAGCACCATCTCACACAATCCATTACGGTCATTTAAAAGAAGTGGATAGTGGACAAGTTGTGGAAGAAGTCATGGTTTCAATTATGAAGGGGCCAAAAACTTTTACACGTGAGGATGTAGTTGAGATTAACTGTCATGGTGGTCTCGTTACTGTGAATCGTGTACTTCAACTTATTTTACGAAACGGTGCACGCATGGCTGAGCCTGGTGAATTTACAAAACGTGCATTTTTAAATGGACGAATTGATTTATCTCAAGCAGAAGCAGTAATGGATTTAATTCGTGCGAAAACAGATCGTGCGATGAATGTAGCTTTAGGACAGATGGACGGAAAATTGTCTCGTTTGATTACACAGCTACGCCAAGCACTAATTGAAGTGCTTGCACAAGTAGAAGTAAATATTGATTATCCAGAATATGATGATGTGGAAGAAATGACAATTCCACTTATGCTTGAAAAATCAAATTGGGTAAAAGGTGAAATCGAAAAGTTATTACAAACTTCTTCACAAGGTAAAATTTTACGAGAAGGTTTATCCACAGTTATTTTAGGACGTCCAAATGTAGGGAAATCATCGCTTTTAAACAGTTTAGTACAAGAAAATAAAGCAATCGTAACAGATGTTGCGGGAACAACTCGTGATATTATTGAAGAGTATGTCAATGTTCGTGGTGTGCCACTTCGTCTTGTGGATACAGCGGGTATTCGCGAAACAGAAGATATTGTAGAACGTATTGGTGTAGAACGTTCACGCCAAGTATTACATGAAGCAGATCTCATTTTATTTGTTGTAAATTATAATCAAGCATTAACAGACGAAGATTTACGTCTTTTCGAAACAATTCAAGATATGAATTATATTGTCGTTGTAAATAAAACAGATTTAGAACAAAATATCGATTTAGATCAAGTGAAGACTTTAGCAAAGGATCGTCGTGTGATTACAACATCTATTTTAAATGAAGAAGGTGTAGACGCTTTAGAGGAAGCAATTGCAGCGATGTTCTTTGAAGGTTCAATTGATGCCGGAGATGCTACGTATGTATCGAATTCACGTCATATTGCGTTACTGCATCAAGCGTTAGATCGTATCACAGATGCGATTAATGCAGCAGAGGCAGATGTGCCTGTAGATATGATTCAAATTGATGTAACGCGTACATGGGAAATTCTTGGAGAAATTATCGGAGATACAATGCAAGAAAGTTTATTAAATCAGCTATTCTCACAGTTCTGTTTAGGAAAATAAATTTATTTTTAAAAAAGAAGGGAAGTACGAACATGCCAAACACATTTGAAGCAGGCACGTTTGATGTCATCGTAGTAGGAGCAGGTCATGCAGGAGTAGAAGCTGCTTATGCTTCAGCGCGTATGGGCGCAAAAACACTCGTTTTAACAATTAATTTAGATATGATTGCTTTTATGCCATGTAATCCATCAGTTGGTGGACCGGCAAAAGGAATTGTCGTTCGTGAAATTGACGCAATGGGAGGTGCGATGGGAAAAGTCATCGACCAAACTCATATTCAAATGCGTATGTTGAATACTGGTAAAGGTCCAGCTGTACGTGCATTACGTGCGCAAGCAGATAAAGTTTTATATCAACAAGCTATGAAACAATTATTAGAAGAACAAGATAATTTAACAATTCACCAAGCAATGGTAGACGAGTTAATCGTTGAAGATGGTGAAATTAAAGGGTTAATTACACAAGTGGGCGCTGTATATCGTGCAGAAACAGTTGTTATTACAACAGGTACATTTTTACGCGGCGAAATTATTATTGGCGACTTAAAATATTCATCAGGTCCAAATAATCAACAACCATCGATTAAATTAGCAGATAATATGCGTGATTTAGGATTTGAAATGGTGCGTTTTAAAACAGGTACACCGCCTCGTGTAAATAGCAAAACAATTGATTACGCAAAAACAGAAATTCAACCAGGCGATGAAGAGCCACGTGCATTCAGTTTTGAAACAACTGAATTCATTATGGATCAAATTCCATGTTGGTTAACATATACAAGTCCTGAAACACATCAAATTATTAATGATAACTTAGATTCCTCACCAATGTTCACAGGCGTTATTACAGGTGCAGGTCCACGTTATTGTCCATCAATTGAAACGAAAATTGTACGTTTTAATGATAAACCACGTCACCAACTGTTCTTAGAACCAGAAGGACGTAATACACAAGAAGTTTATGTACAAGGTTTATCCACAAGTTTACCTGAACATATTCAACGTAAAATGCTTGAGACAATCCCAGGATTAGAAAAAGCTGAAATGATGCGTGCAGGTTATGCAATTGAGTATGATGCCGTAGTTCCTACACAATTGTGGCCAACACTTGAAACGAAAAAGATTAAAAACTTATACACAGCTGGTCAAATTAACGGTACTTCTGGTTATGAAGAAGCAGCAGGTCAAGGAATGATGGCTGGTATTAATGCAGCAGCGCGCGTATTAGGTAAAGAAGAAGTTATTTTAGGTCGTGCAGATGCTTATATCGGTGTTTTAATTGATGACTTAGTTACAAAAGGTACAAATGAACCATATCGTTTATTAACATCACGTGCAGAATATCGTTTATTACTGCGTCATGATAATGCAGATATGCGTTTAACAGAAAAAGCTTTTGAATTAGGTCTTGTTTCAGAAGAGCGTTATAACAAATTTGCTGAAAAACGTGAGTTAGTAAAAGCTGAAATTAATCGTCTAGCTGAATTCGGTATAAAACCACGTCTTGTCAATGAAGCTCTAACAGAAATAGGCAGTAGTCCTTTAAAAGATGGTATTCATGGAACAGATTTATTAAAACGTCCAGAATTAAATTATGATTTTGTTGCTAAAGTGACAGAAGCTCCTGAACTACCTGAAGATGTGAAAGAACAAGTAGAAATTCAAGTGAAGTACGAAGGTTATATTGAAAAAGCTTTACAACAAGTTGAAAAGCTTAAGAAAATGGAAGGTAAGAAAATTCCAGAGCAAATTGATTACGATGCCATTTCAGGAATTGCGACAGAAGCACGTGAAAAGCTAAAAGAGATTCGTCCATTAACTGTTGCACAAGCATCACGAATTTCAGGTGTAAATCCAGCCGATATTTCAATTTTATTAGTGTATATTGAACAAGGTAAAATTGCTAAAATCGCACAAGCATAAATCAATTTAGTCGATATGAGAGGGGAACAATATGAACGAGGAACAGTTTATACAAGCGTTAAAAGAACAAGGTATTGAGTTATCAGAAAAACAAATTCAACAATTCCGTCGCTACTTTGAAATTTTAGTTGAATGGAATGAAAAAATGAATCTTACAGCGATTACAGATGAACCATCTGTTTATCTAAAGCACTTCTACGATTCAATTAGTGCAAGTTTCCATTTTGATTTTACAAAAGTTACAACTGTATGTGATGTGGGTGCAGGGGCTGGTTTCCCAAGTTTACCAATTAAAATTTGTTATCCACATTTACACATTACGATTGTGGATTCTTTGAATAAACGTATTCAATTCTTAAATCATTTAAGCGATGAAATTGGTTTAGATCATGTCGAATTTGTACATGCGCGAGCAGAAGAATTTGGTCAAAATTCTCAATACCGCGAAAAGTTTGAGCTTGTAACTGCTAGAGCTGTAGCACGCTTATCCGTGTTATCAGAGCTATGTCTGCCTCTTGTTAAAGAGGGTGGACAATTCCTTGCTTTAAAAGCTGCAAGTGGTGATGATGAATTAAAAGATGCTAAAAAAGCGATTACTGTGTTAGGTGGTAAATTAGTGCATCATGTTGCTTTTGAGTTACCTATTGAGGAAAGTGAACGTACCATCTATGTATTTGATAAAGTAAAAGCAACACCAAAAAAATATCCAAGAAAACCTGGAACACCGAATAAATCTCCTATTAAATAACGAATGTTTCATGTGAAACGATATGTCACCTTACTTTTTTTGTAGAAAGAAACTATAATAGAGGTATTGCGCAACAAAACAGACATAAAATCGACTTATCACAATGATGTGGAATGAGGATATACTTGAAATAATCGTTAAAAGGTGGTGCTAAACTTGAAAAGTGCTTTATCACGTATTTTTGGTGGCGGCGATAAAACTGTAACGAAAGAGTCAGCTGAAAATGTGCTAAACTTACCAATTGGTAAAATTCATCCGAACCGTTTCCAACCACGTACAATTTTTGATGACTCCAAAATTGAAGAATTAGCTCGAACAATTCATACACATGGGATTATTCAACCAATTGTTGTACGAACGATGGAGAATGGTGATTACGAAATCATTGCAGGTGAACGCCGATATCGTGCGATGAAGTCATTACAATGGGTGGAAGTCCCAGCTATTATTCGAGAGATGTCAGATAAAGAGACTGCTTCTGTCGCATTAATCGAAAATCTTCAACGAGAAGAACTAACAGCAATTGAAGAAGCACAAGCATTTCAACAGTTGCTAGAGCTACATGAATTAACACAGGAAGCGTTAGCGCAACGTTTAGGTAAGGGCCAATCGACTGTCGCAAATAAATTGCGTCTATTAAAATTACCTGAACAAATTAAAGAGTCTATTTTAAAACGTGAAATCTCTGAGCGTCATGCTCGTGCATTAGTTCCTTTGAAAAATGAAGAATTGCAATTGCAATTATTAGAAGAAATTAAGGAACAAGACTACAATGTGCGTCAGTTAGAACAGCGGATTCGTGAAATTTTAGAGCCGATTGAAAAGGTGAAGAAACCACGTGTTAAAAGGAAGTCTGTTAGTCGTGATGTTCGTATTGCTTTAAATACAATTCGTGAATCATTAACCCTTGTTAATAAAACAGGTATTGATTTAAAAGCAGAAGAAGAAGAACATGATGAGTATTATCAAATTACTGTAAAGATACCAAAAAATAAAAAATAAATTGCGTAAAAGGGAAGCAGACATATGAGCTGTTTCCCTTTTTCATATACTTATACTGAAAAAAATTTGATAGAATATAGAAAATACAGACAATTAAGGGATGGTGGAATTTATATGGTACGTGTAATTGCGACGGCTAATCAAAAAGGTGGTGTTGGTAAAACAACCACAACGATTAATTTGAGTGCAGGTTTAGCTAGTTTAGGACAACGTGTATTAATTGTTGATTTAGATCCACAAGGAAATGCAACAAGTGGATTAGGTGTGGATAAAAGCACAATCGAACACTCAATTTATGATGTATTAGTTCGAGATGTACACATCAATCAAGTTATACATAAAACCAATACATCTAATCTATCCATTGTGCCGACGACAATCGCGCTTGCAGGTGCAGAAATTGAATTAGTCTCTATTATTTCGCGTGAATCACGTTTAAAAAAAGCATTAGAAGAAATAAAAAATCAGTTTGATTATATTCTAATTGATTGTCCACCATCTTTAGGATTATTAACGTTAAATGCACTAACAGCATCGGATGAAGTAATAATTCCAGTACAATGTGAATATTACGCCTTAGAAGGTTTGAGTCAGTTATTATCCACAATTACATTAGTGCAAAAACATTTGAATCAAGATTTGAAAATTACCGGTGTTTTACTCACAATGTTTGATATAAGAACAAACTTAAGTACACAAGTAGCAGATGAAGTTCGTCAATTTTTTGGTAATCAAGTTTATGAAACAGTTATTCCAAGAAATATTCGTTTAAGTGAAGCGCCAAGTCATGGCGAATCTATTTTAGAATATGATGAAAAATCAAAAGGTGCGTTCGTTTATTTAGAATTAGCAAAGGAAGTGAATCAGCTTGGCTAAAGGTTTAGGAAAAGGATTAAATGCCTTATTTAATACAGATGAAGTAGTTGCAGGGGAAAAAGTTGAGAAGATTCAAGTACGTGATATTAAACCAAACCCGTATCAACCACGTAAAGAATTTAAAAAAGAAGCGCTAGAAGAATTAGCAGAATCAATTAAAGAACATGGCATTTTACAACCAGTAGTTGTTCGTAAACAAGGAAAAGGCTATGAACTAGTTGTGGGAGAACGACGATTTAGAGCTGCTAAAATGGCTTTGCAAAAAGAAATTCCGGCAATTATTCGCGAATTCGATCAACAACAAATGATGGAATTAGCTATTTTAGAAAATTTACAGCGTGAAGATTTAACGGCATTGGAAGAAGCAGAGGCCTATCAAAATTTAATGGAGAACTTGAAATTTACACAAGAACAATTGGCACAGCGTTTAGGAAAAAGCCGTCCCTATATTGCGAATCAAGTTCGCTTACTATCGTTACCAAAAGATGTTCAACAATTAATAGCAGAACAAATAATTACACCGGGACATGGTCGTACATTACTAAGTTTAAAACGCAATAAGCTCATTTCACAAGTAGCAGCTAAAGTCGTTCAACAAGGTTTAAATGTTCGTCAGTTAGAAGCGCTTGTTCAACAATATAATGAAGATGTTTCACGTGAAACGAAAGAAAAACCTAAAAAGGATTTATTTTTACAAGAGCGTGAAGATCAATTGCGTGATGTCTTTGGAACAAGTGTTGTAATCACAAAAGGAAAGAAAAAAGGGAAAATTGAAATTGAATTTTTCTCAGAAGACGATTTAGAACGTATTTTAGAAATACTTGAAAAGTAATAGGCTATAAAAAACAGTGTAATAAAATCTTTTGCACAATTAAAGAATCGTTTGACTTAAATTAAATTAAAATTTTATAAAATCTCCATAGTGATTCATCGCATCTATAACATAATTTTTATATAATCAAACGAGTGAAAGTGAGGGATTTTATTTGTCTAATTTGTATGGAGATGCCAAAAGTCAATTATATAAATGGGTTATGAATAAGCTGACAGATGAAGATATGTGGGTAGCATTAGGAACAGGATTGTTAAAAATTATTGCCATTACAATTTGTTCAATTATTTTAGTAAAGCTCGGAAATCATATGATAAAAAAAGCATTTGATTTACGGATTCATGCACCTGCAAAAATGACGCAGCAGCGTGAACGTCGATACGAAACGATTTTGAAATTACTTCAAAGCGTCATTACGTATGTTGTGTACTTTACAGCCATTTTAGCCATTTTATCTGTTATGCAAGTAAAAGTTGCCGGACTATTGGCAGGGGCTGGTATTGTGGGTTTAGCAGTTGGATTCGGTGCGCAAAGTTTAGTTAAAGATGTTATTACAGGGTTCTTCATTATATTTGAGGATCAATTTGGTGTTGGGGACTTCATTAAAGTTGCTGGAGTACAGGGAACAGTTATCGAAATTGGATTACGCACTACAAAAATTCGTGGAATTGAAGGCGAGATAAATATTATTCCGAATGGCTCCATTTTAGAAGTTGTTAACTGCTCTGTGAATAACTCCGTTGCAATTGTGGATATTAGTGTGGCATACAATGCAGATATCAACAAAGCTGAACGGTTAATTGAAGAATATCTAGACGGTTTAGTGGAACGTTATGAAGATGTCGTGACACGACCTAATTTATTAGGTGTTCAAAATGTGAATGGAGCAGAAATTACATTACGTATGTCAGTCGAAACATTACCAATGCGTCACTTTGCTACAGCTAATTTAATACGTAAAGATATTAAAGAAATTTTTGATGAAAATCATATTGAAATTCCATATCCTAAAATGATGGTTTATGAACGAGATACGACAAAAAATAAAGAGGAGGAAAAATAAGAGTGCAAGCAAAAGTGTATAATTTAAACGACATCGTTGAAATGAAAAAAGCACATCCATGTGGCACAAACGAATGGAAGATTATTCGATTAGGAGCAGACATTCGAATTAAATGCGTTGGATGTCAACATAGCGTGATGATTCCACGTCGCGAATTTGAGAAAAAAATGAAAAAAGTACTTGTACAAGCGAATCCAGAAGACAATTAGACTTTTACGATAGAAGTCACTATAATAAGACGAGTTGAAAATTTGAAAACAAACAAACTGAAGGGTTGTGACATATATGGCTTTAACAGCCGGTATTGTCGGTTTACCAAACGTAGGTAAATCAACATTATTTAATGCAATTACAAAAGCAGGAGCACTTGCTGCAAACTATCCATTCGCAACAATTGATCCAAACGTAGGAATCGTGGAAGTACCTGATGCACGTCTTGATAAATTAACAGAATTAGTTGAACCAAAGAAAACAGTTCCAACTTCTTTTGAATTTACAGACATCGCGGGTATTGTAAAAGGTGCTAGCCAAGGTGAAGGTTTAGGAAATAAATTCCTATCTCATATTCGTGAAGTAGATGCGATTACACAAGTAGTTCGCTGCTTTGAAGATGAGAATATTACACACGTAGCAGGTAAAGTAGATCCAATCAGCGACATCGAAGTAATTAACTTAGAATTAATCCTAGCCGATTTAGAATCTGTGGATAAACGCTACGCAAAAGTAAGTAAATTAGCGAAACAAAAAGATAAAGAATCAATGGAAGAAGCAGCAGTTCTTGAAAAGCTAAAAGATGCTTTTGCGAACGAAATGCCAGCTCGCTCTGTTGAACTAACAGATGAAGAGAAGAAAATTGTAAAAGGTTTAAGCCTACTAACTTTAAAACCTGCTCTTTATGTAGCGAACGTTTCTGAAGATGAAGTATCAGATTCAGAAGAAAATGAGTATGTAAAACAAGTTCGTGAATATGCAGCTAAAGAAGGCGCTGAAGTAATTGTTGTTTGTGCAAAGATTGAAGAAGAAATTGCACAATTAGATGATGAAGAAAAAGCAATGTTCTTAGAAGAATTAGGAATTGAAGAATCAGGTTTAGATCAATTAATTAAAGCAGCATATAGCTTATTAGGTTTAGCTACATACTTTACTGCAGGTGTACAAGAAGTACGTGCTTGGACATTCCGTAAAGGTATGAAAGCACCACAATGTGCTGGTGTTATTCATTCTGATTTTGAGCGTGGATTTATCCGTGCAGAAACTGTATCATTTGATGATTTAGTAGAGTACGGTTCAAAACCAGCAGCAAAAGAGGCTGGACGTTTACGTTTAGAAGGTAAAGAATATGTTGTACAAGACGGTGATGTAATGGAATTCTTATTCAACGTATAAAATAAAGAAAACTCGAAATCAATCGGTTTCGAGTTTTTTTGTATAGAAATGTAGTTTAGGATTCTCAGTATCATCTTGAATATAGTAGGCATCATCTACACGTTTTAATTGTCTGTACATATAAAAATCACCAATTGCACCTACCATAAGCCAAGCACCCACTAATGTAAGTGGTGTGTAATCAAAATAAATGCCGCAAATAGTAGGAGCTACTCCTGTCACCCAAAAAGGTAGTAGAAGTGCTTTTCGCATCGCTTTATTTGGCATTAATTTTGTTGTTGTAGCATAAGCTACACCCATTTGTAAGTTCACGCCGATCTTCAAACTTTTTAAAGGAGCGTGTCCAAATAGTACAAAACCAATGAGATGACAAATTTCATGTAAAAACATAAAGAGTATGTAAAGTAGAATGATAATTAATGTACCGATTAGAAAATTGGTAATCGTAAATGTGAAATTTTGATGGATTACAAATTGAAGAACTAATACAAATAGCGTTAAAATGATTGTCCATTGTGTCATAGGTTTAACGATTTCTTCGATTTTTAATTCAAATTCACCGACTTTTTCGAAATTTCCCATGAAAAATCATCTCCTTTTATTCTTAGTATATTCGATATGAAGTTATTGCACTATGGATATCCCTATGTTACAATTTAACGATGTGAGTAGTATTAAATACTAGCTCCTTGCCTTTACTCAATGAGTCTAGGCCTAAGTCCATAAGGAGGTGCTTAATAATGAGAAAATACGAATTAATGTACATTATTCGTCCAAACATCGAAGAAGAAGCGAAAGCAGCTTTAGTTGAACGTTTCAACACAATCTTAACTTCAAACGGTGCAGAACTTAATGAATCAAAAGATTGGGGTAAACGTCGTTTAGCTTACGAAATCAATGACTTCCGTGAAGGTTTCTACCAAATCATGAAAGTTACTGCTCCAGCTGCGGCAATCGATGAGTATACTCGTTTAGCTAACATCAACGAAGATATCATCCGCCACATCGCTGTTCGCGAAGAAGAAAAGTAATAACATCGATATAAAATAGATAAGGAGGTTGATTTCTGATGATTAACCGTGTTGTATTAGTTGGAAGACTTACAAAAGATCCAGAGCTTCGTTATACGCCATCTGGTGTAGCAGTTGCACGTTTTACACTTGCTGTAAACCGTACATTCTCGAACCAACAAGGCGAAAGACAAGCAGACTTCATTAATATCGTCGTTTGGCGTAAGCAAGCCGAAAACACAGCTAATTTCCTTCGTAAAGGTTCTTTAGCGGGTGTTGAGGGCCGCATCCAAACAGGTAGTTATGATGGTCAAGATGGTAAAAAAGTTTACACAACTGAAGTTGTTGCAGATAGCGTACAGTTCTTAGAACCTCGCAATGCAGGCGGCGGTGCTCCACAAACGAACCAACAATTTGGTGACCAACCATCGTATGGTGGCGGTCAATCGTATAACCAAGCACCACAGCAAAACAATTATCAGCAAAATCAATCACCAAATCAACAAAACTATACACGTGTAGAACAAGATCCATTTGCAATGCCAAATGATCAAGGTAAAGTTGACATCTCAGATGACGATTTACCATTCTAATCGTGTACAAATTTAAACAAGGAGGGGACATATACTATGGCACCACGTAGAGGAGGCCGCAAACGCCGTAAAGTTTGCTATTTCACTGCTAACAACATTAAACACATCGATTACAAAGATGTTGATTTACTAAAAAAATTCATCTCTGAACGAGGAAAAATTCTTCCTCGTCGTGTAACAGGTACAAGTGCGAAATACCAACGTAAATTAACACTTGCTATCAAAACTTCACGCGTAATGGCTTTACTTCCATTCACAACTGATGATAAATAAGTAATTGAAAGAGACTAGGGCATATCGTCCTAGTCTTTTTTTATACGATTTTCTAATATATGTCTTTTGAAAGTAGCCATTTGCTTTTTTGTTTGCAATTGGGAAACATGGTACAATAAACAGATAAAATATTCATGTTGAAACAAAAAAGGAAGATTAAAAATGATGCAAGATCCTAAAGTTCGGCAGCTAACAACAGGTGCAATGATGGCCGCAATGTTTGTACTTTTAACACTGCTAAGTAGTTTACCTGTTATTTCACTTATTTTTACATGGTTTATTCCATTACCGATTATTTTGCACGTGTACCGTTATTCATGGAAAAGTGGATTACTTGTCATTGTAGCCGGTATAATGGTGAACTTCTTAATTGTAGGTATACTAGCAATGTTGATTAGTGCTTTATTTGCTATTATTGGTCTCGCAATCGGTTATACATTGCATAACAAAAGAAGTAAAACAGAAGTGTTTTTAACAACGAGTTTAGCTACGTTGGTAGCGATGGCTGGAATTATTGTTGCTTATATGCAGTTTACAGGTATTAATTTAATTACAGATACATTAAAGCAGTTAAAGTCGGCTGTGTATAAAAATGTGGAATTATCAGAGCAAATGGCTAAATTGACAAACACTAAATCGACATTTACGGATGAAATGGCCGCAAATATTGTGAAAATTTTCACAGATACAATGCCTGCTATGTTATTTTTGTCGACATTTATTTTAGCGTGGTTATTAATCACAATTAATTTCCCTGTTATAAAAAAATTGCGTGTTCCTGTACCAAAGTTTCCGCCAATCAAAGACTTAAGACTACCAAGAATGTTACTACTCTTTTATTTTGCTATTTTATTAGTGCAATTTATTGTGAAACCTGAAGATGGTACATATTTATATCTTGTTTATGTAAATGCATATTTATTATTGTCGATGTTATTCTTTTTACAGGGTGTTTCATTTATTCATTTTATGGTAGCACGTTCTGAAATGCCAAAAGCAGTAGCATGGGTTGCAACAATTTTTGCAATTCCATTGAATTCGTTTATCACGTTACTGGGTATAATAGATTTAGGATTTGGACTTCGCGCATTACTAGGCGATAAGAAGACAAAATAGGAGATGAGAACTATGGGTACTCGATTTAGACAAAGACCAATAAGATATCCTCTTTTAATTTTATCGCTGTTGATGATTGTAAGTATTGTGGGTCTTACTGTCTGGCATCCAATTATTGGTACGTTATACGGGATTTTAGTAATCGCTACGACATTTGTTTCTTGGAAGTATGAGAAAAATACGTACGAAGAAACGGAACGTCATATCGCTATGCTAAGTTATCGTTTAGAGAATGTGGGCGAAAAAGCATTGCTTGAAATGCCCATTGGAATTATCTTAATTGATGATGGAACAACGATTGAATGGGCAAATCCACATATTAAAAAGATGATGAACGGTGATGAATTAATTGGTCGTGATTTATCCTTTATATCAGAGGAGCTAATCTCATTAACAGCACATGAAGATTTACATGAAATGAACGCGACAGTGGAAGATCGCCAATATCGCGTATTATTTAAACGAGAAGAAAAATTGCTATATTTCTTTGATATTACAGAGCAAGTTGAAATTGAAGAATTGTATTATGAAGATCGTACAGTTTTAGCTATACTATTTATTGATAACTATGATGAAATTACGCAAAGTATGGATGACCAAACACGTAGTCAGACGAACACATTGATTACATCACTTGTGAATAAGTGGGGATCCTATCACGATATTTATATTAAACGTATTTCGTCAGATCGTTTTATGGCGGTTATGAATGAATCCATTTTATCGAATTTAGAAAAAAAGAAATTTGCAATTTTAGATGATATTCGTGAAATCACTGCTCAGCAAAACTTATCACTTACATTAAGTATTGGTGTAGGCGCTGGCTCACCTTCTTTAACAGAGTTAGGCGAGTTAGCACAATCGAGTTTAGATCTTGCTTTAGGACGTGGTGGAGATCAGGTTGCGATTAAACAACCTGATGGAAAGGTGAAATTCTATGGTGGTAAAACAAACCCTGTAGAAAAACGTACGCGTGTAAGAGCGCGTGTTATCTCACATGCTTTACGTGATTTGATTCAAGATAGTGACCAAGTATTTGTAATGGGGCATAAGATGCCTGATATGGATGCGATTGGTTCATCTATTGGTGTACGAAAGATGGCGGATATGAATAAAGTTGATGGATACGTTGTCATCGATTTTGAACAAATTGATCAAAGCATTAATCGTTTAATGCAAGTTATTAAAGATAAGTCTGATTTGTACGATCGATTTTTATCACCAGATCAAGTATTGGATAAAATGACAGATAAGTCGCTCGTTGTCATTGTCGATACACATAAGCCGAGTATGACGATTGATGAACGCATTGTAAATCAAGCGAGTAAGGTTGTCGTGATTGACCATCATCGCCGTGGTGAGGAATTTATTGACCGTCCAATGCTTGTATATATGGAGCCATATGCTTCTTCAACAGCAGAACTAATTACAGAATTACTCGAATATCAGCCTAAGAACGATAAAATTTCGATGTTAGAAGCAACAGCACTACTAGCAGGGATTATTGTCGATACGAAATCATTTACGCTTAGAACGGGTGCTAGGACGTTTGAGGCGGCATCATATTTAAGAACAAATGGTGCAGATACTATTTTAGTTCAACGCTTACTAAAAGAAGATTTAAATACGTATTTAGAACGCGCACAAATTGTCAAAACAGCAGAATTTGTGCATAATGGCATTGTGATTGCACATGGTGAAAAAGACCAAGTATATAATTCAGTATTAATTGCACAAACAGCTGATATTTTACTTACGATGAAAGACATTTCAGCGTCCTTTGTTGTCGCACGGAGAAGTGATGGTAAAATAGGTATTAGCGCACGCTCTTTAGGCGAAATTAATGTTCAAATCATTATGGAAGCACTTGGAGGTGGCGGTCATTTAACAAATGCAGCTACACAATTACAAGTGGATACCATCGAAGAAGCAATCGAACGTTTAAAGAAAGCAATTGATGAAACATTAGAGGGGAGTCAAGAATCATGAAAGTAATTTTCTTAAAAGACGTTAAAGGACAAGGTAAAAAAGGTGAGGTAAAAGAAGTATCAGATGGTTACGCACGTAACGTATTATTAAAAAATAAATCAGCTGTAGAAGCTACACCTCAAGCAATGAGCCAATTACAAGGTCAAAAGCGTAAAGAGCAGCAAAATGCAGAAGCAGAATTACAAGCTGCTAAAGATTTAAAAGTAAAAGTAGAAGAATTAACAGTGGAATTAAAATCAAAAACTGGCGAAGGTGGTCGTCTATTTGGTTCAATTACATCAAAACAAATTGCAGATGAGTTAAATAAAAAGCATGGTATTAAAGTAGATAAGCGCAAAATGGATTTACCAGAAGCAATTCGTACATTGGGTGTAACAAAAGTTCCTGTGAAATTACATCCAGAAGTTACAGCAACATTGAAAGTGCATGTAACAGAGCAAAAATAAGGGGAGACAAATATGAATAATGATCCATTAATGGACCGTATTCCACCGCACAATCAAGAAGCTGAGCAATCAGTATTGGGTGCGATCTTCCTTGAACCACAGTCTTTAATTACAGCCTCTGAAACATTATTAGCAGATGATTTTTATCAAGCAGCGCATCGTTTGATTTTTGAAACGATGCTACGCTTGAGCGATTTAGGAAAAGCCATCGATGTCGTAACCGTAACGGAAGAACTTTCAAGCCGTAATCAATTGGACGATGTCGGTGGTATTTCATATATGACGGAATTAGCCAATGCCGTACCGACAGCAGCTAACATCGCGTACTATTCAGAAATCGTTGCCCAAAAATCATTACTGCGTAAGTTAATTCGTACAGCTACAAAAATTGTAGAAGATAGTTTTACAAGAGAAGATGAAGTAGCAGAATTATTAGCTGAAGCTGAAAAGCAAATAATGGAAGTAGCCAATCGTAGTAATTCAGGGGACTTTAAGCATGTAAAAGATGTTCTTGTACAGACGTACGAGAATGTGGAAAAGCTCCAAAATCGTAAAGGAGACATTACGGGTATTCCAACAGGTTTCCGCGACTTAGATCGCTTAACAGCTGGTTTTCAGCGTGGTGATCTCATCATTGTAGCAGCCAGACCATCTGTAGGTAAGACAGCATTTGCCTTGAATGTTGCACAAGCAGTAGGGACGCAAACATCTGAAAATGTAGCCATATTCTCACTAGAGATGGGGGCAGACCAACTTGTTATGCGTATGTTGTGTGCTGAAGGTAATATTGATGCACAAGTATTACGTACAGGTGCATTAACAACAGAAGACTGGCGAAAATTAACGATGGCTATGGGAAGTTTATCGCATGCAGGTATTTATATTGATGATGCAGCTGGTGTCCGTGTAAATGAAATTCGAGCTAAATGTCGGCGCTTAAAACAAGAAAGTGGTCTTGGGATGATCTTAATTGATTATCTTCAGTTAATTCAGGGTAGTGGTTCATCAGGACAAAACCGTCAACAAGAGGTTTCTGAGATTTCACGCTCTCTTAAAGCACTTGCTAGGGAGCTTGAAGTGCCTGTTATTGCTTTATCGCAGTTATCACGTGGTGTAGAGCAACGACAAGATAAACGTCCGATGATGTCTGATTTACGTGAATCTGGTTCGATTGAGCAAGATGCAGATATCGTTGCTTTCTTATATCGTGAAGACTATTATGATAAAGAAACGGAAGATGCCAATACAATTGAGATTATTGTAGCAAAGCAACGTAATGGTCCAACAGATACAGTGAAATTAGCATTTAAAAAAGAATTTAATAAGTTTGTGAGTGTTGATTGGTCTCAAGAATCACCACCAGCGAGTTACTAACATTAAATACGAACATTTTCAATTGTAAAAATGAAATCTGTTCGTATTTTTAATTGACTTTTTAGAAGATGGTTGTTAAAATAACTTTTGTTTTTAATCAGGATACACAAAGTATCTGACGGAGGTGCTGTATAAAATGACATCAGTAGTAGTAGTAGGAACGCAATGGGGAGACGAAGGTAAAGGGAAGATTACAGATTTTCTTTCAAAACAAGCAGATATCATTGCGCGTTTTTCGGGCGGTGACAATGCAGGTCATACAATTCAATTCGAAGGCGAAACGTATAAGCTTCATTTAATTCCATCAGGTATTTTTTATGCAGATAAGCGCTCTGTAATGGGCAATGGAATGGTAATCAATCCAGAATCTTTAGTAAAAGAATTAAAAGGATTACAAGAACGTGGTGTGGATACGTCAAATCTACGTATTTCAAATCGTGCGCACGTCATTTTACCGTACCACATTCATCAAGATAAAGTAGACGAAGCTTCACGTGGCGATGCAAAAATCGGCACAACATGTAAAGGTATTGGGCCATGTTATACAGATAAAGTACAACGTATTGGTATTCGTATTGCAGACTTACTTGATAAGGAAGTATTTGAAGAAAAATTACGTACAAACTTAGAATTGAAAAACCGTTTATTCACGAAATTCTACGAAGTAGAAGGATTAGAGTTTGATGATATTTTTGAAAAATTCTATGCGTATGGTCAAGAGATTGCTCCTTATGTAACAGATACTTCTAAGATCTTAAATGATGTCATGGATGAAGGCGGCAAAGTATTATTTGAAGGTGCTCAAGGTGTACTATTAGATGTAGATCATGGAACATATCCATATGTAACATCTTCAAACCCAGTAGCAGGTGGTGTTACAACAGGTACAGGTGTTGGCCCGGCTTCTATTAATCGTGTAATCGGCGTATCAAAAGCATATACTTCACGTGTAGGTGATGGTCCATTCCCAACTGAACTATTTGATGAAGTAGGGAATCAAATTCGCGAGGTCGGTCGTGAATACGGTACGACAACAGGTCGTCCACGTCGTGTTGGTTGGTTTGATACAGTGGTTGTACGTCACTCGCGTCGTGTTTCAGGTATTACAGATTTAGCACTCAACTCAATTGACGTTTTATCAGGTTTAGATACAGTGAAAATTTGTGTAGCTTATGATTATAATGGTGAACGTATTACAGAATATCCAGCAAACTTACACATTATCGAACAATGCAAACCTATTTATGAAGAACTTCCTGGATGGGACGAAGATATTACAGGTGTTCGTCGTTTAGAAGATTTACCAGAAAATGCACGTAAGTATGTAGAACGTGTAAGTGAATTAACAGGTATTCGAATTGCTACATTCTCAGTAGGTCCTGACCGTGATCAAACAAATGTATTATTAAATATTTGGGACGAGATTTAGTATCATATAAAAAAAGCAGGAATCGCATGAGACGCGGTTCCTGCTTTTTTATACCTACGTATCAAAACGAAGATAACGAATCCCAAATTTAATTCCTGCAAGGGTTAAGGCTGTGCCTAAACCTGTATAGAAATACGCGATAAAGGATTCGGGCATTAAATTCATGACACGAATGGTAATACCGAGTGTTATCATAACAGCCATGATAATAAACGATTTTAAATCAAAGAAATACCAAAAATATTGTTTTTCTATCTCATAACCAGCAATTCGGATTGTATGTTTATTAACGAGGCGATTAAAAATCAAAAACCAAAACAAACAAAAGACAATAATTAATAAAATAATATTGAGGACAGTTATATGTCCAACATAAGCAAGTAAACCAATGCGTACAATATTAATTCCTACAATAAGCCATACAAAACAAGCAATGAGAAGTAATGTACGATTCCTAACCATAGGTGGGCTACCTTCCTTAAATGTTTGGAAAATGAAGTTGATTCATGTCGAATAGTATCCTTTTTGATTATTTTTATAACAAAAGTATATGTACAGAAAGTTTCAATTTCTTTACAATACAATTTCAAAATGGGTAGTATTTATAATATATGATAAGTTAGAAGAGTTCATTCTTCTGTATTATAATATTTCCTGGGGAATAAATTACAAAATATTACCTAAAGGTGCGTCAGAATTGAAATCATGTTAGAGTAAACAGAGAGTGAATGTAAATAAAACAGTGTATTTTAGAGAGAAAGGATGAAAGAATTTGGATAAGAAAATCTTAGTAGTGGATGATGAAAAACCGATTGCAGATATATTACAATTTAATTTAACAAAAGAAGGTTACAGTGTAGTAACAGCTTATGATGGTGATGAAGCTTTGGAAAAAGTAGAAGCAGAAAAACCAGATTTAATCTTATTAGACATTATGTTACCAAAACGTGACGGTATGGAAGTAGTGCGTGAGGTACGTAAAAAATACGACACACCAATCATTATGATTACAGCGAAAGACTCTGAAATTGATAAAGTTTTAGGTTTAGAGCTTGGAGCAGATGATTATGTAACGAAGCCGTTTAGTACACGTGAGTTAGTTGCGCGTGTCAAAGCAAATATGCGTCGCCATCAAACAACAGCCACTGTTGAAGAGGAAGAAGAGTCTTCAAATGATATTGTTGTAGGCTCATTAATAATCCAACCAGAAGCTTATTTAGTTTTAAAGAGAGATGAAACAATTGAATTAACACATCGTGAATTTGAATTGTTACATTATTTAGCGAAACATATCGGACAAGTGATGACACGAGAACATTTATTACAAACTGTTTGGGGTTATGACTATTTCGGTGATGTACGAACAGTTGACGTAACAATTCGACGTCTACGTGAAAAAATTGAGGATAATCCAAGTCATCCAGCATGGATTGTAACACGTCGTGGTGTGGGGTACTATTTGAGAAATCCTGAACAGGAGTAATGTTGAATGCAAAAGGTAGGTTTTTTTAAATCTGTACACGCAAAAGTTGTATTGATTTATGTACTTTTAATATTGATTGCCATGCAAATTATGGGGTTATACTTTGCGAATAAATTAGAGGCTACGCTTAAGCACAACTTTACGCATTCCGTAACAGATCGTCTTAAGCTAGTCGAGTTTAGCGTGAAAGAAGAAATGGTTAAGTCACATGAAGAAAATGATGGGACACTGGAATCCAATTTACGCGACATTCTAGGTGGATTGTCTTCTGGTTCGGGAGATATTAGTGAAATTCGTGTAATCGATTCACATAATCGCATTTTAGCGACTTCAGATAATAACAGTCAATCGATTATTGGCCAACGTTCCGCAGAAAGCGCAGTGACTTCAGCGCTTTCTACATCATCACCAATTGAAAAGATGGCGATTGATAAAAAGACTGATAAACGCGTATGGATTATTGCAAAACCTATTCAATCACAAGGAAAAACAATTGGTGTCATCTATGTTAAAGCCAATATTGAAACGGTATTTGAACAAATGACTACGATTAATAAGATTCTCGCCGTAGGTACAGCAATTGCTTTATTAATTACAATTATTTTAGGCGTTTTCATCGCTAAGACGATTACAAAACCAATTTCGGATATGCGTAGGCAAGCTGTTGCAATGGCAAAAGGGAATTATTCGAGAAAGGTTAAAGTATATGGGAATGACGAAATTGGTCAGTTGGCTGTATCTTTTAACCATTTAACGAATCGCTTACAAGAGGCGCACTCAACGACTGAAGGTGAGAGAAGGAAGTTAGCATCTGTCTTAACGAATATGACAGATGGTGTAATTGCAACAGATCGTAAAGGGAAAATTATTTTGATTAACGCGCCTGCACAGAAATTACTTGCGACTGAAAATAATGAATTAATGGGACGACAAATTACAGAGGTTCTAGGCTTAGATGAAGAATACACATTTGAAGATTTGATTCATATGCAAGAGGCGGTGAATTTAGATTTCAGCACGCAAGACCGCCCTTATATTTGGCGAGCAAATTTCTCTGTTATTCAAAAAGAGACAGGTTTTGTGAATGGTTTAATTGCTGTATTACATGATATTACAGAACAAGAGAAAATTGAAATGGAACGTCGTGACTTTGTTTCAAATGTATCACATGAGTTACGCACACCACTTACAACGATGCGCAGTTATTTAGAAGCATTGGCAGATGGTGCATGGCGTGATGAAAATATTGCACCAACATTTTTAAATGTGACACGTACAGAAACAGAGCGTATGATTCGTCTGGTTACAGATTTACTACAATTATCTCGTATGGATAGTCGTGAATATGAATTGAATACGGATTTCGTTGATTTTGTTAAATTCTTTGATCGCATTATTAATCGTTTTGAGATGTCGAAATCTAAAGAAGTAGAATTCATTCGTGAACTACCTACTACACCTATTTATGTTGAAATTGATACAGATAAAATCACACAAGTTATTGATAATATTATTTCAAATGCGTTAAAGTATTCGCCAGATGGTGGGTATATTCGGTTTAAGTTAACAAATATTGATGACGAGATTTTAGTCGAAATTAAAGATACGGGTATGGGAATTCCAAAAGAGAATGTTGATCGCATTTTTGACCGCTTCTATCGTGTCGATAAAACACGTGCGCGCTCTATGGGGGGAACGGGTCTTGGACTAGCCATTTCACGTGAAATGATTAATGCACATGGTGGACGCATCTGGGCTGAATCAGTAGAGGGAAAAGGCACATCTGTATTCTTTACACTACCAAATAATGCAGAAGAGGATGGTGAGTGGGAATAATGAAGTATTTAGAACAAAGTAAAACCGTTGTATTAATTATTCTAGTCGGTCTAAGTATTTTATTAACATTCTCCATTTGGTCATACCATCCAAACTATGAAAAAGTAGAAAAGCCAGAGCCATCAGGTGTACTGATGGACAAAAAACGAACATTACCTGAAATTATTCAGCCTGCTCGTCTATTAATTCGTCAAGAAGGTGACTGGCGTGGAACCATTGATACAGAAGAAATGGCTCCACTATTTACTGAGATGAAGAAATGGCAACTGACGGATATTTCAATTGTTAGTAGTAACTTTAATTTACAAAAATTAAATGATCAACTATTAGTAGATCAACGAATTGTTCTTCAATTCGATGGAGAAGTACCAATGCCTGTATTTCAAAGTTTACTTCCTGTGACAAGTAAGAAAGTACCTGAAATTATTTTCGATCAGGTAATTATCAGTTGGTCTACAGAAGAATCAGATATCCCTAAGAATGAATTAACAATTCTTTTTTCTAATGTAAAACAGAAGCAGTTATACAGAGGAAAAGTGAAAGTGAAAAGTGAGAACGGTTTTAAAAATGATGTGTTAGGATCATTCCAAGATTTAGCATCATATGAACCGATTCAAAGAGATAATGCAAATACATTATTCTTACCAACTCAAACGCAAAAATTAACACAGTATAAATATCTGATTTCAGCGATTAGCATTGAGGATTTTAAAAATGCACTCTTTACGATGCCAGGTATTGTGAAGATGAGTCCAGATTTAGAAGCAGGTATTGATAAATACACTGATGATAAATCGATTATGACAATTGATAAAAATCGCTATCTCGCAACATTTGTAGACGCGACAGCTACAGAGAATCAAGAAAATATTCAAAAGAGTAATTTGATTGCATCAACGTTTAATTTTATTAACTTACACGGTGGATGGACAGGCGATTATCGTTATGCCAAGGTGGACTATAATGCACAAGAAGTAGTGTACCAACTGTATATAGAAAATTTACCAGTGCTAAAAACAGATTTAGGTACCGCTAAAATTGAAGCATTCTGGGGGAATGGTCGCATCTATCGTTACATTCGTCCGACATATAAATTAGCTTATTTACCACAAGAGGAAAATAAGGAGATTAAGCTAATTTCAGGTATTGATGTCGTTCAAAAACTGATGGCAAGTAATGAAATTGACTTCAATAAAATTACTGCACTTCGTGTTGGATTAACAATGAAACAAGATGAAGGGCGCTCATCGATTTATTTATTTGAACCGACATGGTTTTATCGTTTAGATGGTGTATGGTATCCAATTAACCCGAAAGATTCACAAGTAGGAGGTGATACAGATGGATTGGAGTAAAACAAAAACCATCTTTATCATCGTATTCTCTATTTTGAATGTATTCTTATACTCGGTGTATATTAATAATTACAATGAAGAACAAGAGTTAGAAATACTTGGTGAATCCAATATTGAGAGTGATTTAAAAAATGCGAATATCTCAGTAGGGAATTTACCTGTTTCGACGGAGAAAGTAACATATGTATCAGGAAAAATTAATACCTTTGATAATTTTGATTTTGATCAAGTGACGAAAAATCAAATTATTACAGTAAGTGACAATATGATTATTGAAGGAACAATGAAAAAACCAGAAAAACTAGAAGCGCTAAATGAAAAAACACTCACTGAATTCTTAAAAAGGACGGTTTTCAAAGGTGAAGAATATCGACTATGGCAGATTGATAAATCGGCACGCGAAGCGACATTCTTCCAAGTGATGAACGATAAAATGATCTTTTATAATCAAAGTGCGACCATTAAAGTTTATTGGTCTGAAAAAGAAGAGATTACAAAGTATGAGCAAACGATGTTTGGTTCTTTAAAAGCTGTTGGTGAGAAAAGTATGTTGATTAAACCAATTCAAGCGATTAAAACTATTTTTGAAAAAGGCTATTTAAAAGACCATACAACTATTTCATTTGTAAATTTGGGCTATTCAACATTAGTTCCATTAACAGAAACGCAAGTATTGTCTCCAACATGGCATATTCGTGCTATGGTACCAGATGAAAATGGACGTAAAAAACAACAGGACTTTTTTGTGAACGCAGTAGATAATCAAATATTAGATATTGAAAAAAATATTCAATTCAAAAATAAAGCAGCTACGGATGTAGAATATAAAGAGAGAGTTCGCTCAAATGTAGATGCAAAGCAATCTGAATTAAGTAAGTAAGGAGTCTTTCACATGAAGTTTAGTGTATTGGCGAGTGGTAGTACGGGTAATGCTGTCTATGTTGAAAGTGGCGATCAAGCTTTCATCGTAGATGCAGGGCTGACAGGTAAAAAGATGGAGCAGCTATTTGCCAAAATTGATCGCGATATTAAAAAATTATCAGGTATTCTTGTCACACATGAACATTCAGACCATATCAAAGGTGTTGGGGTATTAGCACGTAAATATAATGTGCCGGTCTTTGCGAATGAGAAGACATGGCAAGCGATGACACCATCTGTTGGGAATATTCCATTAGACCAGCGTTTTCAATTCAATATGGAGACGGTTCAGGCTTTTGGAACATTAGAGATTGAATCGTTTGGTGTGTCACATGATGCCGCAGATCCGATGTTTTATACATTCCATGAGAATGGTCGTAAGTTAGCAGTGATTACGGATACAGGCTACGTGAGTGACCGTATGAAGGGGATTATACGCGGAGCAGATGCATTCGTATTCGAAAGTAACCATGATGTGAATATGTTGCAGATGGGCTCATACCCGTGGTCTACAAAACGTCGTATTTTAAGCGATGTGGGGCATGTGAGTAATGAAGATGCGGCAATTGCAATGAGTGATGTGGTATTTGAAAAAGATACGCACATTTACTTATCGCATCTAAGTAAAGATAACAATATGAAAGATTTAGCAAGACTTAGTGTGGCACAAACGCTGCAATCTGTTGGCATCATGCCAGGTGAATTTATTCATCTACATGATACGGATGCAGAAGAGCCAACAAAGTTAGTACGTGTTTAATCGAAGAGAGAACCATCGTAATCTGCGAGTGTTTTTTTTATATTTTGAAGAAATAGTTTTTATCTATTCGAGAAGGGGAATAAATGAGATATCATGAAATTTTGAGGGTATTTTAAAGCAATTTTCATCTAATTTTCATGTTTGGCAGGTATAGTAAAGATAACAAAAGAATAGAGGAGGCAAACAAATGGGATACTATGATGATACAGAACATGGAAGAAGGCAACAAAAAAAGGGAAGTAAAGTAGGCTACTTTTTCACGGGTTTAATCGGTGTAATTGTCGGTGCATTACTTGTCTGGTTGATTGTACCTTCTATCTCGAATACAGGAAGTAATAATACAAAGACCCCCGTACAAACAGAACAACTATCCACAGAAGTAACGACAGATGTCACAAAAGCTGTTGATAAGACGAAGGATGCAGTTGTTGGGATTACAAATATTCAAAAACGCCAAACAGCGAGTGATATCTTCGGTGGTGCATTTGGTGGAAGCACAGATAACCGTGATTCAAGCACAACAGAAGAATCAGGCAGTGGTTCAGGGGTTATTTATAAAAAAGCGAACGGTAAAGCATACATCGTAACGAATAATCACGTTGTAGAAGATGCAGATCGTTTAGAAGTAACATTACCAAACAATAAAAAAGTAGAAGCAAAATTAGTTGGTACAGATCAATGGACAGACTTAGCTGTTATCTCAATGGATGAAAAATATGCCACAACAGTAGCGAAATTTGGTGATTCGGATAAACTAAAACAAGGGGAAACAGTGATTGCGATTGGTAACCCACTTGGTTTAGATTTATACGGCTCTGTAACAACAGGTGTTGTCTCAGGTACAGAACGAACAGTACCAATGGATATTAATGGTGATGGTAATGCAGACTGGAATGCGGAAGTATTACAAACAGATGCAGCGATTAACCCAGGTAACTCAGGTGGTGCGTTAATCAATCTAGCAGGACAAGTAATTGGTATTAACTCAATGAAGATTTCACAATCTACAGTTGAAGGTTTAGGATTCTCCATTCCAAGTAACACAGTAATTCCAATCATCAGTGAGTTGGAAGAGAAAGGTAAAGTACAAAGACCGGCGATGGGCGTATCGTTAATCGACTTAACAGAAGTACCTGCATTCTATCAAAAAGAAACATTAAAATTGCCTGAAGATGTGACAGAAGGCGTTGTCATGGCACAAGTTGAAAATGGTTCAGCTGCTGAAAAAGCAGGTATTAAACAATACGATGTAATTGTTGAGATGGATGGACAAAAAGTCGGTAACTCGGTTGAATTACGTAAAATTCTATACAGTAAAAAAGTGGGCGATTCAGTTACAGTGAAAGCTTATCAAGACGGTAAACTTGTAACGAAAACGATGAAACTAACAAGTACGATTTCTAAGTAATGTGGATAACTTCAAAAGAGATTGTCGTAGAAAGTGTGGATACACTTTGCGACAGTCTTTTTTGTTTGTTACAATGATGTGTGGATAAAAAATGTGAATTGTGTATAACTTTTTATAAATTCTGAAAATAGAAAGGATGTTAGATTATGGAGATTAAATGCTGTGAAAACCATACAGGACATGCGATTGATGTGTTCCTAGAAAAGGAAAAAGATTTTCCAATTTTAAATAAGCTAGAAGAAAGCGAACAGTTGTCCACATCATGTGCATACTGTGAAGCCCCAGCAGAATATGTTGTAGGGAACAAATAATCGCCTACAACATATAGGGTGTTTTGTGGATATGTGTATAAGTTTTGTGGATAACTCACTAACAAATAAAGGAAAAGAGTGACGAATACGTGGGGATTAGTATCATTTCAGTTGGAAAATTAAAAGAAAAGTATTTGAAGTTGGGCATTGATGAATATGCGAAACGTCTGGGTAGTTATACGAAGTTAGACTTAATTGAAGTAGCGGACGAAAAAGCACCTGAACAATTAAGTGAAGCAGAAATGGAGATTGTGAAGAAAAAAGAAGCAGAACGCATCTTAGCCAAAGTACCACAAGATGCTTACATTTTTGCACTCGCAATTGACGGAAAGCAACGTACATCTGAAGAGATGTCAAAAGAGATTGAGAACCTCTTAACCTATGGACAAAGCAAAATCATCTTCATCATTGGCGGATCACTCGGACTACATGACGACGTACTCAAACGCGCCGACACCAAAATCTCGTTCGGAAAAATGACACTCCCTCACCAACTCATGAAACTCGTCCTGACCGAACAGATTTACCGCAGCTTTAGGATCATGAAAGGTGAACCGTATCACAAGTGAGGGGGTTTTTAGGCTAGCTATTTTCTAATAGCTAGCCTAAAATTTCACATTTTTTGTTTAGCAAATTTAATATTTAAACGATCATACAGGTATTCTTCTAGGATAATGACTTCTATTTTATGAGAACGTCTTTCATCTTCTAAAAAGTATTGTGTAAATGGTGTATTAGCATCTTTAGGATAACATCTGAATATTCGACAAGTATCAAAAGCATCCACAACTATATCGTTATTTTTAAGTTCAGTTTTAAAACATACGATTCCATATAATCTTTTAAAAGAGTGGTTAAATGAATTTTTTAAAATATGTTTAAATTCAATAAAAAATAAAGCATCTTTTTCTAAACTAACGCTACCTTCTCTTAAATGAGCTAGTACATCTATCCCAGCGTGAGTATCATAGTCAACAATTTCGAATGGGAAAAAGTCCGGTTTTATAATGTCTATAGTATGATATAAAGCAAATACTCCATGTTCTTGACGAGGTTCTCGTAAAATATGATTCTCTAAAACTGCAACTTTGTTTTGTAGAATATATTTTTTTCGCATCTCATAGTTTTTTTCTTCTTTCTTGTCACTTTGAAATGCATATGAACTTTGTTCAAGATATTCTAAATCTTCCCAATAACTACTATTAATGATACCATTATAGATTTCAACAATTTTATTTTGAATAGCTTCTAGTATATCAGAAGATGTATTATCTAGTGAACCACGATTGGCTGTTAATTTTAAATCTTGGCAGTTAAAGAAAGCATGGAATTTTGTATATTCAGACCCTTTTTTAGTAATCCAATCATTTTTTCTTTGAACAGGTATGAAGTCTTTACAAAGCCAAATTCCATAACGATCTTGAACTTTATATGCACCATCAGGGGCTTTATAACCACTTCTTCTAATCATAGGGTTGTATTTTTGTTTTGCCTTATTACCTTCAATATAAAATACTGCTTGAAATTCAATGTCAGGAAATTTTTCTAATGTTCCTTCATAAGTTAATTTTTTTACAAAATAATCAGGTGCATCAGATAAATATTCTTCCAGTAATTTATCAAGGCTTTCTGACTCATCAGGGAATATGTGCCCAAAGTTTAGTGTTTCAGCTTCGTTTCTGTCTAAACCCTTTAGATGAATTTTAATATCATTATACGAGCAATTTTCATCAAAAATATTTTCGAATGAACCAAATTTTGTGAACCAATAGATATGGTCTTTCATTTTTTCATGAGTAAAAACAGATCTCTCGTCATTGTTATAACCAATTATTTCTATATATGTTCCTTTAAATTCTTTGTTTTGTACTGTAACTTCGATATTAGGAAGTTTGTTATCGTACAATGCACTTAATGGATCAATCATTAGTGCAGTATATTCCATACCATCTTTTCCTGTATTTACATTTACATAATCAGAATTAAAATAAATTTTAGTACCATGACCTTTTTCACCAATTAGAGAAGTATCGAAGTCTTTTATATCACGTCTTGAAGAATTGCCTAAATCGAAGAAAGATCTAATACTTTCTTCGTTCATGCCTTCCCCATCATCTCTAATAGTAATTTTAAGTTTTTTGCGTCCCTTAATGGTTGCAATTTCAAACAACAGATATATATTTTGGGCTTTAGCATCAAATGAGTTACTAATTGCTTCACGTATAATATCTAAAGGGTTTGAAAAATCTGATGCAATTTCTAGAAATTCTCTACTTGGGTTAACACTAGGTTCAAAAGTATATGTAGTTATTTCAGTCATAGATTACACCTCGTCTAATTAATATTAGTTTAATTGTACAATAATAGCCTATAGTTCTGTTAATAAATTGAAAAATAAGCATTTAATATTACTGTGAATATATTTTTTAGTAGGTTAGCTATATGCATTTAGCGAAAAGAATAAATGGTTTATCTATTAAATTATTAAAAGAATCAAGTATACTTTACAAACAACGTAGAGTACGAAGTTCACAAGATAGTTACGAACATTTTCGAGACTACCTTGAATAAGTAGACAGAGAACACTTTGTCGTAGCATGTCTTGACACAAAGAACCGACAAACACCAGTACAGTTCACATAGGCAGCATCAATCCAGCATCGTACATCCATGTGAAGCCATGAAAACAGCCATCCTTAGCTTAGTAACGCATCTTTAATAATTTGTTGCCATCCACACTGCTCAGGTAATTCCTACACCAACCTCAGAAGATATTGACGTAACAGAATATCTTGTAGAAGCAGATAAAAATAGTAGAGATTGAACTCCTTGAGCATATTATTGTTGACGACGACAAGTTCATTTCATTAAAAGAAAAGGTTATTTTTAAGAGGATATAACCCATTTATATGTTCCTGAATAAGTTTAAGCGATATACAGACAATAATGTATCCATTGATGGAATTAGATACGAAACATTTAGTTTCTGTAAATAAGAAATAGACGAAGTACTTATTCCATAAGATATTTTAGAAACACTTGATGAAATTGTAGTTGCTTCATCTATTTTATTTGCTGATGAAAATGGGGGATTTATGCGTACATTAGTACAAGATAATGAAACATTAGAATACGACAAATTATGTAAGGTGGTTTATCAATAGTACACCTTTTAATTTGGAAGATTGAAATGAATTAATTGGGAAATGAGTTGGAGGTAATTGAAAGTCGTAAAAAGTATAATTAAAACATAAGTTGTTTATGATAATTAATTTTCTAATAAATACATTGTTAGAAAAAAAGAGACAAAATAAAAAAGCAGCTTCAAAGAATAAAGTGATAGATAAAAAGATTTAACAGTCTTTTTAATAAATATGGATTTATATTTCTAACTGTAACATGATTTGAGTAAACTGTTTAAAATCATCAATATGCTTATCTAAAATAGCTTCTAATATGTCAACCTTTAGCGCTTGATAGTCATGTACCGCAATATTTCGGAAACCAACCATATTCATTAATGTTTTCGCTAACGATGAATCAATTATATGAGCTTCTTGTAATAGCTTAAAGCCTTCACGACTTGCTTTCGGAACACCTAGTTTACGTTCACTAACAATATGCATCGCTAAATCAATACTTGCCTCGCATGCACGTTGAATATTTAAAATGATACTGTCTTGTTTTGTAAAGTCTTTTAAATTTTCAGAGTTGCCTTCGTAAACCTCATGAATTCGGTTTACACAGCGTTCAATTGTAGTTATTTTATTTAAGATTACATCATTCATCGCCAAAAACACTTCCTCGTTCTTTAATACTTTCAATCACACCAGCACGCTGTTCACTTAATGTTGCATACATACTATAAGCACGCATTTTTTGGCGTGTAAATTCATTTTCATCTTGAATATAAATCGGTATTCCTTGTGAAAATATTTGCATCGTGAACACGGTATCAATTTGTTTAAGGTCGACTAAATCAACTTCACGATCAGCAATTTCAGCTAATTCGCTTGCTAGTAAAAAACGTTCATAAGATGATAACTGCTCTTTACTAAAAAAAGCTAAATCAATATCGCTATCAATGCGATTCGTGCCTTTTGCGAACGATCCAAATAAAATGATGAAAGCTGGGTTTATTTTATTTTGAATTACTTTGATTAGCTGTTTTTTAAGATTTTCTTCAAGCATATTATCACCACCTTAACTCTATTATATACGTTGACGCAAAAAACCGCACTTACTGTCATCACAAGTAAGTGTGGTTACTGAGGGCGTGGGTAGAACTTGATATTCCAATATTTCTACCATTCTTTTGGTTCATAGTTTAATTCTCTAAATAGTTGAGTTCGCTCTTTTTTAGATAAATCTCTCCATTGACCAGGAGGAAGTTTGCCTAATTCAATGTTCATGATGCGGATTCTTTGTAATCGGTAAACTTCGTAGCCTAATTCAGCGCACATACGGCGAATTTGACGATTTAATCCCTGTGTTAAAATGATTTTAAAATCATATTTTGATAGTTGAACGACTTCACATGGAAGGGTTGTTGTGCCTAATATTTTGACACCTTCCGACATCTTCTTCAAGAATTCAGGCGTAATGGGTCTATCTACTGAAACGATATATTCTTTTTCATGTCTATTTTCAGAACGCAGAATTTCGTTTACAATGTCACCATCGTTCGTCATAAGTATTAAGCCTTCTGAATCTTTATCCAGACGTCCAATATTAAATATTCTTAATGGATGGTTGACTAAATCAACAATATTTCCCTTTACACCTTTTTCGGTTGTACTCGTAATGCCTACAGGTTTATTTAAGGCAATATAGACATTATTTCGTGCCACTCGGACAATATTTCCATCTACTTCAACTTCATCCCCAGGTTCAACTTGGCTACCTATAGTTGCACGTTTACCATTAATTTTAACTCGGCCTTCGGTAATTAATTTATCAGCGCCTCGTCTAGAAGTCTTCCCAGATTCACTTATATATTTATTAATACGCATGTTGCCACATCCTTATTCATGGATTGTTTTATTAAATACTAACTATACTTTATTTTAAGGATAAATTACATACTATTATATGGATAAAATGAGTTGAAATTTGTGTGTAATTACATTATAGATCGCCATCATAGGTTATCTTTTTTATATAGAGAAAGGGATATAAAAGGGAATGGAAGGGGACAATTACTTTCCTATTGTTGTAGTTGGTAGTTTGTTTTTTGATAAGAAACAGGAGTAGGTTATTTAAAGTTAATATTACGAAGAAAAAAACTAAGGTCGATTTTCTAAAAAAGAAAATCGACCTTTACAAATCGCCTGTGGATTTTTTCATGTACTTTATTATATGTTTAAAATGTACTTGAATGCAAGTTTTCTTGCTTTAATAAAATAATCTTACAGAAAAAAGCATATATAGAATTAAGTTGATTGTGTTTTATATATAAATTATTTTCTTTTCTAGCACGAACTAAAAACTTATAAATTTCTTTTTTTCTTTCCATTTTAGTTCTACCTTTGGGCATTAATCGCTCGTAGATAATATAAATAACAGTCATATCATAGATTCTTAGATTATTTAATTTCCTTTTAGCAGAGGTTTTGTTTGGAATTTTTTTATAAACATATTCAGTAACAAGTTGAGTGTTGTTAAATTTCTCCTTACTACCTACAATATCATTTAAAAGTGAGGAGCTATGTGCAGCTGTATTTCTAATATTTTTAACAGCGTATAAATTATTACTTAAATAATGGTAACTCGACTCCGTATTATACTTTAAATAAAATTCAATGAAATCTATAAGTGTTCCGAAAGACATTGTTTCAAATGCAACCCATACAGGTGTATGCGTTTTGTATTTTTCATAGAGTGAAGAGCTATATTTAGAATACTTCGAATAACCGAGTATATCTTTTTTTCTTTTAGTAGGGTTTTTTGAAGTTGAAATAAATTGATCCATAATAGAATAACCGTCTTCGTTTAAATTCTCGGTAATTTCAGCAAGAATAACGGTTTTAATTCGATGTTCTAAATCTAAAGACATTTTCATTAGAAGATATCGTAATTGCATATCTAACGCAGATAAATCACTTAATAATTCAAACGATACATTTGTATATTGATCTTTATGGTTTTTAATAAAGTTTTTTCGATAAGATATGAGTTTAAAAAAGTAATTATTTTTAGATAAAAAAGATATGATTTCATCATGTGTTAAATTATATGTAATTCCTTTACGGTCAAAATAATCTATCATGTCTGGGAATCTATAAATAGGAACATCCATACTATATCACCTCTTACTGTTTATTATATATTAACTAAGTTAAGAAATAAAAAAACACTGATATTTGTTATAGTAAAGCTCACCACCGTAGCCTACTCCAAAACTATACGTTTTGAAGGGGCTTTTCTTTATCTCTACATCTCATCTGTGATTTAATAAACATGAAAACAATTACATGAATCGATGTCTTGGAAAGGGAGAGGTTCCTCTTGGGTAAAACGGTTTGTATTATTGGTGCGGGTGTTGGTGGCTTGATGGCTGGTGCTTTTTTGGCGAAGAAGGGATATCAGGTGACGGTTCTTGAAAAGGCTACAAAAGTTGGTGGTTCGGCGGGTTCGTATGTGCGAAAAGGGCGCACGTTTCCTACAGGTGCGACGATTGCTTTTGGGTTGGAAGAACAGGGGTTACTCGATACTTTAATAAAAGAACTTCAACTTGATTTGCCATTCCAATTGTTGCAACATCCAATGGATATCATTTTATCAGATCGTCGAATTTCGATTTATCAAAATCAAAAAAGATGGGATGAAGAATTGCAACAGGTACTGCCAGAACATCAAAAAGATGTGCAGGCTTTTTGGAAAAAACTTGAGCAGATTAGTGAATATGTGTACGGTGTAACAGCTACGGGTGTCTCGATGCCGATTAGTCGTCCTTATGATTTAGGAAAGTTACCAAGTCATGCGCTAACACATCCAAAAGCGATGTTACATTTGGCGCGCTATGCGACGTGGACGGTGGAGGATTTATTACGCAAATACCATTTAGAATCGTATGAGCCGCTTCGTCAGTTGATTGATGCAGCACAGACAGATTGTACAGAGGCTGCTTTACTCCCTTCTAGCTTAGCATTGGCAATCTATAGACGTGGCAGTTTCTATATTGAAAAAGGTATGGGGCAATTATGCGAATTACTAGCCGAGCGTATTGTTGAGCTTGGCGGTGAGCTCATTTTAGCAGCGACGGTAAAAGAGCTGACATATGAACAGAAAAAGTGGCATGTGACAAGTCGAAAGCGAAGTGGTGAATTCGACATAGTTATTAATAACACAGGAGTTTCATTCGGCAAGGGCACAAGCTACGCCGATTCAGATTCATTTTCTTGGGGAGCCTTTCGTGTAGATGCACTTTTAAAAGATTCATTCTGGCATCAGGAATTACAGGGAAGACCGCTTCCTTTTGCGCTTCAAATTGTGCCGAGTAAAGAGCAAACAGTATTATTTTCAGATGTTCATGGACCTGTATATGCAACGTTTCAACCTGCTTACGACGATCAAGGTGAGAAGGTACCAAAAGAAATCATGATGACGATTTCTATTCATGCGAATGAAGATGGATGGAGAAAGGAATCAAAAGATGCATATAAAGCGATTAAACAGCAAATAACGGATGCGATGTTTGAGGAGATTCAAAAAGTAATCAATATAAAAGATTATTTAATTTATGAGGAATCTGGAACCCCGTTAACGTATAAAAAATATATGGGAAAAACGAGTGTCGGTGGTTTCCCGTTAACTGTTCGAAATGCTATTACAAAACCGAAAAGTGTTCGTTCACCTTTGCCACAGCTCTATATTGTAGGTGAACAAGCCTTTCCAGGACCAGGAACACTATCATCAGCATTAAGTGGCTACCACGCAGCACGCGCTATTATGCATACACATTGTTTAAAATGAAAAAATAAAGTCCAGCACATATATTAAATTATTCAGCTTTATTTGAGTTTTTTTCTAAATAATTTGTGTGATTTCATTTGTTTGTGCATTAAACGTGAGCTGAACAGGTTGTTGTGTATAAAAATCTAGTGCATGAATTGAGAGTAAATGGTTATTCCATTCTTTAAATTCAATATAGTCAATCATAATAGACGTTTCAATAGGGGTGATTTGTTGTTCAAATTCCTTTGAAGTATCTAAATTTTTTTGTTTGGAGATGAAAATAGTATAGTAATCGGATAACATAACTTGACCAGATGGTGTGAGTGTAACGTTTCGAAGTAAGCCACCTACATCATCATAATTGAGTGTAGTGAATTGTCTGGGTTGTTTGCGGTTAATTTCATAAAGTAAAAGATCAGTTAATACATAGCAACAGTCATTTTCATTGGAGATGGCGATTTGTCTAGGTTCACCTTTGAACTGACCATAAAATGTGTCATAAGAATCAGTTTCGAATTTTACCCATGTCCAATGTTCTGTATGGATGGGTGCATCAAAGATATGTTCTGAATAGAGTCCGGATATTGGTGTTGTTGTTATTTCAGCTGTTTGAATCATATGAATCACCTTCTTTTTAATATTCTTTGACTATAACATATAGTAATCGTTTTTTTAGATTGTGTCATTTTTCCTTTGTCTATTTTTTTGAAAGCCTTATAATGATAAAAGATGTATTTTAGTGAGCATTCTTTCGAAATGGGTAACCATTTGAGGAAAGAGCTTGAGAGAAAGGGCGCGCAGAAATCAAATGAAAAAAGTTGGATTTGATATCGAGAAGTATTTGCAAGAACAGTCTGCTTATATCTTAGAACGAGTGGAACAGTATGATAAGTTATATTTAGAATTTGGTGGGAAATTAATCGGAGATAAGCATGCGAAGCGTGTGTTACCAGGATTTGATGAAGATGCGAAAATCAAATTATTGAACACATTAAAAGATAATGCAGAGATTATCATTTGTGTATATGCAGGAGATATCGAGCGTAATAAAGTACGTGAAGATTACGGGATTACCTATGACCAAGATGTACTGCGTTTAATCGACGAGTACCGCGCATATGGTATTTCAGTGAATAGCGTACTTTTAACGCGTTATGAAGGGCAACCAACAGCAAAAGTATTTATGACGAAGTTAGAGCGTAGTGGTATTCGTGTATTCACACATAGCCAAATCAAAGGTTACCCAACGAATGTAGAAGAAGTCATCGGAGAAGAAGGATTTGCGAAGAATCCATATATCGAAACAACGAAGCCAATCGTCGTTGTAACAGCTCCAGGACCAGCTAGTGGTAAGTTAGCGACTTGTTTGAATCAGATGTATCATGAACATCGCTTAGGTAATAAAGTGGGTTATGCGAAGTTTGAGACGTTCCCTGTTTGGAACTTACCTTTAAAACATCCTGTGAACATCGCATATGAAGCCGCAACAGTCGATTTAAAAGATGTGAACCTAATTGATAACTATCACTATGAAGCGTATGGAAAAGTCGCTGTAAACTACAATCGTGATATGGAAACATTCCCTGTCATTAAACGTATTATTGAGCGTATTACAGGGAAAGAATCAGTGTATCAATCACCAACAGATATGGGTGTAAACCGTCTGAAATCAGGAATTACAGACGATGAAATCGTACAAGAAGCAGCACGCCAAGAAATCATTCGTCGTAGCTTTAGCGTAGAGAATGATTATAAAAAAGGTTTAGCTGATGAAGATAGCGTACGTCACATGCAAGTAATTTTAGAAGAAACGAATTTGAAAAAAGAAGATCGTGCGCCAGTATTGCCTGCACGTGAATATGCGAAGCAATTACAGGAACAAGAAGGTAGCACACATTTACAAGCTGTAATCGCTGTAGAATTACCGAATGGTGAAATGATTACAGGACGTACAACAAAGTTAATGGATGCATCAGCTGCAGCCATCTTAAATAGCTTGAAGAAATTAGCGAATATTTCAGATGAAATTAAACTATTATCACCAATGATTTTAGAAACGATTCAACGCTTAAAAACAGATGAGCTAAATAGTCGTGTACCGACATTAATGGCGAATGAAGTATTAATTGCTTTATCAATTAGCGCAGTAACAAATCCAACGTCTGAGTTAGCTTATAAGCAATTACCAAACTTACAAGATACACAGGCGCATTCAACAGTTATTTTAAATCGTGAGAATGAGCAAACATTGAAAAACTTAGGGATGGACGTAACGAACGATCCAATCTATCCAACTGATAATTTATTTTATAACTAATGATATATGTAGTCTTCTTTGCAAGAGAAGGCTACATTTTTTCATGTACAATAAAAGAAAAGGAGGAGAGTATCTTGGGGAGAGGTTCGAAAGTTTTACAAGTAGAGAAGATGGACCGACGAGAGCTTGGCTATTACTACACACCTGACTTCGTAGCGCGTTATCTGACGGACAGACTTCGCATGATTCAACCAAATGGACGAACTGTATTGGACCCTTGTGTGGGGAAGGAAGAATTAATCACGCATTTCTTAGCAGATGGTTATATAGTGGACGGTATAGATATTTTTCGACATGAAGAAACGTATAGTTGCACATTTACACAGATGAATTTTATTGATGTATATAGAGAACAACTAGAACCACTTCACTATGATTACTATATTGCGAACCCTCCTTATAATTGCCACGAAGTCGATTACATTCAAAAGAATAAAAAAGAATTGAAAGTATTATTTTCCGATGTAGGCGTACACAATATGTATAGCATGTTCATATCGGCTTTAATTGATGTAGCGAAAGACGGTGCAGTACTAGGATTTATTACATACGATTCTTTCTTTACAGCAAAGATGCATCAGAATTTACGCAGAAAGATATTGGAAACATGTACGATTCATGAGATTACGATGTGTCCAACAGACTTGTTTCATGAACAATCGGCAGACGTAAGAACAAGTATCATCATTTTACAAAAAGGAACGTCTTATCAAAAGGGCGTCTATGCAAAAAACCGACCAATTTCAACAGCTGCTTTTACAGAACAATTGCAACAACAGCTGACTGAATTTATGAATGGAGAAGTGAACACACATACGTTAGATGAATTAATTTTGAATGATGAAAAAGACTATGCGGAGTGGATGATCGATAGTCCTGTGGAGGTTAAAAAGCTTTTTCAATATGAGCGAATAGGTGACCAGTTTGATTGTGTGACAGGGATCTCGACAGGAAAAGACTCACTTTATTTATCAAAAGAAAAACGTGCACCGTTTACAATTCCATTTTATAAAAATCCGGGAAGTCACCGCTTCTACGCACCAGTTCGACTTTATTTACATGAAGATTTTTTAGAATTTGATCGATTGATACCAACGTTTAATGTGCGTAATAAACAACTTCTCTATCAATCTGGTATTACCTGTTCTTCAATGGGTGTAGCTTTTACAGCGAGTCGTCTCCCTAAAAATGTGACATATGGTGTGAACGCGAATATTATTTGTGAGGATGAAGATGTTTGGTGGTTACTAGCTTACCTCAATTCAGAGTTAGTCACCTATTTAGTACGTGGTATTTTAAATCGTTCAAATATGGTGACCTCAGGTTATGTGGCGAGAGTCCCCTTATTACCGTTTACGAATGAGCAAAAAAGTCAGTTAGGCATATTAGCAAAACAAGCTTATGAACTTGCAGAACAACAATATGCATATGAGGATCAATTAAAGGACATCAACGACATGATTCATCGCGTTACTGCATTCTCAAATGAAACAACGAAGAAAATTAAAGAGTTTAATATGTACTTAGTACAAAGTACATAAATTTATTTTTAAAATGGATTTATTTTTAGAAAAATAATGAAAATCTCTATAAAAAATCAAAAAAACACTTCTTGAAAATCATAAAAATGTAATTTTTGCAAAAAAAACATTAAAATAAACCTAATTTAGCTCGTTTATTTAATGTGTAATGAATTTTATAGTACTTTTTTGTTAAGGTTAAATTACATAAAAAATGCAAGGAGAAGAAAATGATTACATCTTTATATACAATATCTGTTTTAGTTTTAATTATCGTATTAATTGTATTCTTAGTTAAAAAAAGAAAAGCAAAAAAATCATCTGATTTAGAATCACAAGTTAAAGTATGGGCTAAAAGATTAAAGATAACATTTAGTGTCTTTATCGTTCTATTAGTTCTCAATATAATATCTGGTGCGTTAAGTGAAGATACTGAAGATAAAAATCAAAAAGAAGCATCTTCAGAGGAACAAAAAAAATCAGCAGAGGATATCGCGAAAGAATCTGAAAAAGAGTACAAAGATTATACAGAGCAATCAGAGAAAAATGATAAAAAGAAATTAGCAATTGGTAAAGAAATTGTTGCTGAGTTATCAAAACTACAATTCGAAAAAGATGAAGTAGAAGATCGAACATGGTATTACAACTCGTACTTAACAAACGATCGCACTATTTATCAATCATACCCTTATCTATCTTTACAAGGTGATATTCTAGATGCTGAAAGTTACGTAGAACAAAGTAGTCGTCCTAAAATGGTAGAATTCGTACGATTTAGTTATTCAGGTGATGATTGGTTATTTGCAAAAGATAAAATAGTAGTGAAAACAGATTCTGATAAACATACTCTTTATACAGAACAAATTTGGAGCCGTGATAATTCAGGCGGTGGCGTTTGGGAATGGTATGATTACCCTGTAAAAGAAGATACAGATGTCTTTATGGATATGGCTAGTTCTAAAAAAACAATTTACCGTTTAGAGGGTAATGAGTACTATAATGATCATACATTGTCACAAAATGAAAAAAATGCTTTAAAACAAATTACATCAATTTATGAGAAATACAATAAGCTATTTGAATTAGATCGTGTAGAATAAGTTTTTAAATAAAATAAATTATGAAAAAAATAAGGCCTCACAATAAAATGTGAGCCTTATTTTTATAGAGTTTTTTAATTTCTGTTATTATGAAATTCTCTTATCTAAAATGACACCAATAATTAATCCGATTGTTGAGATTAAAAATAGGTATGCACCTGAACCAGCTACATTAATGGCAGTCCCAAATATTTCGTCTGATTTTGAACTAATATAAGCAATTGAAGCGATTAATGCTACGATTCCACAAACTAGTCCGCCAACTTTATTTATATAAGTATTCTTGAGAACACAATAAACTGGATAAATAAAAGCAATTAAAAAAAGATATCCACCTTGTTGGAAACCAGAAGCACTTAAAATACCTAATTCAACCCACGGTAAAAATAAAGAAATAAGGGCGAGTACAGTTGTAATTAAGATAATTTTTTTACCGAGTGATAGTTGTTTAAAATTCATATTATTCACCACCTCCATCTTATTTTACCATAAAATATAAAAAAAGATTTATAATGTAAATCAATAAATCATTTAAAAATAGTGGAAATATTAAAAAGTATATACAATACATCTTTAGTTCTAGTTAAAAAGACCTTATAATGTATAAAATAGTATATATTTTAGATGGGTGGGGAAATAATGATATTATTTATGTTACAGACTTAACTCGGATCACTCGGAGTACGCAGAACTTATTTGAATTGATTGATTTAATACGCAGGAAAAAGGCAAGCTTAAAATCACTCAAGGATACATGGCTAGATTTATCAGAGGATAATCCATATAGCCAATTCTTAATTACAGTAATGGCTAGTGTGAACCAATTAGAACGAGATCTTATCCGTATGCGTCAACGAGAAGGGATTGAGCTGACTAAGAAAGAAGGGAAGTTTAAGGGTCGTTTAAAGAAATATCATAAAAATCACGCAGGAATGAAATATGCAGTAAAACTATATAAAGAAGGCGGTATGACTGTAAATCAAATTTGCGAAATTACTAATGTGTCTAGGGCTTCATTATATAGAAGGCTATCGGAAGGAAACAAATAGTTTGTCCTGATTCTATCAAAAGGTTTATTTTTTGATACCAACATTTTTAGGCATGAAATGTCGGCAATTATTATCTATTTTGTTTTAAAGTAAATATTGAAAGGGAGTAAACTTATGGATTGGCTAGAAAGAATGAACAATGCGTTAAACTACATTGAAAATAGCTTGAATGAAGAAATAGACTACAAAGAGATTGCAAAAGCAGCTAATTGTTCTGAGTTTCATTTTTCAAGAATGTTCTCTTCAATCTCAGGTATATCGCTATCAGAATATATTAGACGTAGACGGTTAACACTCGCAGCATTTGAAATTCAAAAAAGTGATATTCGGATCATTGATGTGGCAATTAAATATGGTTATGTTTCTTCTGATACTTTCTCACGTGCTTTTCAAAAAATGCATGGAGTAACCCCTTCCAATGCTCGTAATAGAGGGGTACAGTTAAAAGCCTTTCCCAGAATTTCCTTTCAAATTTCTATTAAAGGAGATACCGAGATGGAGTACAGAATTGAAAACCTTGATTTTGAATTAAGAATTGTTGGAAAAAGTAAGCCAGTAAAAACAAGCAGAGCATTTAAAACAATCCCTACGCTTTGGAACACTGCGAAAAAAGATGGATTTATGCAAGAACTAGTAGATATGTCATGGGAAAATCCAAAATGCACGCTTGAAAGCCTTCTGGGGGTTTGCGGAAAAGAAGCTGCCATAACAGATGAACAATTTTCCTATTTCATGGGCGTAAGATACGATGGGGAATCCCCAGAAAATATGGAGACGCTTATTATTCCCGCAAGTACATGGGCAGTTTTTCCGAACATAGTGGATGCATGGAAACGTTTATATTCCGAGTGGGTCCCTACCTCCGAGTATGAACTTGCAAATTTACCGTGTATAGAATGTTATTACGGTCCGAAGCATAAACCAAGACACGAACTCTGGGTCCCTGTTATCCCGAAGTAAATTACATATTCAGTAATAGAATGCTGTTTATGGAGTAACGAAAAAAGAGCTTAATTTCTCAATTTAGGTGATGGGAAATCAGGCTTTTTATATTGGAAATTCCTTATCGTTGTAAATCCGCATTTTCCTGACGCTACCCCAAAAAGAGCGTTATGGTGATCAACTTAATTACACAATTGAGTGTGAACCGTCACTTGCTTCTATTCAAATGTCAAAAATTTTATTACAGCCGATTGTTGAAAATGCCTTGTATCATGGGATTCGAGGTCTTTCGCATACAGGTGAGATTCGAATCTATGTAAAAGATGAAGGAGAAGATTTAACCTTTTATGTAGAGGATAATGGAGAAGGATTCGACACATCTACTCTAGATGAAATACAAGAGAAAAAACAAACAAAACTAGGCGGTGTCGGCATTCAAAATGTGGATGAACGTATTAAACTGTACTACGGAGAAACGTACGGTGTGACGACTGATTCTACAATCAATGAAGGGACAACCGTTACCATTAAAATTAGTAAAACATTGCACACATAATAGATATAAAAAAACAGCCCTTTGGTTCAAGAAAGGGCTGTTTTTTAGTCATAAAATAATTTTTGTTGTAGTAAATCAAGTGCTTTTTCAAGTTCAAACTTTTCGGCAGCAGTTAAATGCTCGATTCTTTTTTGAAATTTATGTTCGATTTTTTGAAAAGAAGTAGACATCATTTTTGTACCTTCAGTAGATAATGAAATTACTTGTTTTCGACGATCCACAGCATCGGTTTCTTTTATAATCCATTTTTGTTCTAATAATTTTCGTAATTCACGACTTGTATTCGGTAGAGAAATATGGAGACATTCGCTAATTTCACTTGGTGTTACCGGTTGGCTCACTGTAATGTACTCTAAAATAGCATATTGAACAGCTGTTAGATGTTCATTTTTTACATCCTTTGTGAGTTGTTGTGTGGTTAAATGTACAGCAGATGTAAAGGAAATAACTTTTTCAAATAAGGTTTTTTCGTTCATAAGAGACACTCCTTTAAAAAAACATATCAAATAACTTATCTAAAAACAATTATCATTTGACAACTAATTACTTTGCAAGTTATATTTAGTTATCAAATGATAACTAAAAGAGGTGTAGAATGAATATTTTAATTGTGTACACATATCCGAATCACGAAAGTTTAAATGCGTCATTTTTACAACACACATTAAAAGGGCTGCATGATCATTCTCAAAAACATGAAGTACAAGTGCTCGATTTATATGCTGAAAATTTTAATCCAGTATTAGATTTCCATAAAGAAAAACGAAGAAGAGATTTATATAAAGACCCAGATTTAGAGAAATACAGGGAGCAAATTAAATGGGCGAATCAACTGATTTTTATTTATCCAATTTGGTGGGGAAGACCACCCGCAATGTTATTGGGATATATTGATAAATTATTTTCTGCAAACTTTGCATATCGAGATACAAAGGGATTATTTGCAGAGGGGTTATTAAAAGGAAAATCAGCTATTTGTATTTCAACAATGAAAGGACCAACACATTCTCCATTTATTTAGCTGCATAATGCACATAAAATTTTGATGAAGCGTGCACTATTTCAATTCGTCGGTATTAAAAAGATAAAGTTTTTTGAATTTGGTTCTATGGAGAAAAAAGAGGGAAAACAACAAAAGAGGTTGTTACAAATTGAAAGTCATATGAGAAATTTATAAAAAAAAACGCAATTTCATATGCGTTTTTTATAGATACTCATTTATTCAATTTTTGTATCAATTTCTTGAATATAAGTTTGAAGAATGTCAATTTGCTCAACTAATGTTTGTTTATGTTGTTGCAAAATTGCTTGCACATTTAATTCTGCATGTTGTGATTCAAATGTTTGAATTTGCTGCTGGATTGTCTGAATGGACATACCGAGCGTTCGAAAACAGCGAATTAAGTTGAGTAATTCGATTTCTTTCTCTGTGAATATTCGATTACCCTTTGTATCACGTTGAACAAAAGGGAGTAGTTGAATTTTTTCATAGTAGCGAATTGTGCTTGCAGGCACTTGTGTTAATTCTGAAGCTTGTCTAATAGAGTACATGAATCGTCCGCCTTGACTTAAAGTATGGTTTAACTTGTATTATGAAGCATATCAAGAAAAAAGGAGTATGTATAATGAAAAAAATCTTAGTTGTCGTAACGAATGTATCAAAATATCCAAACCAAGCGCGTGCTACAGGATTATGGTTAGCAGAAGCAGTTCACTTCGTAGAAGAAGTAACAAAAGCAGGATATGAAGTAGATTATGTAAGTCCTAAAGGTGGTTATACACCACTTGATCCACATAGTCTTCAAGCAGATCAAATGTCTGAACTAGATTGGTCTTACTATACGAACCCTACATTTTTAAATCGTTTAGGTACAACAATGGCTGCGAGTGAAGTAGATGCAAGCGAGTATGATGCAATTTATTACACAGGTGGTCATGGCGTAATGTGGGACTTCCCAGAAGATGCACACCTTCAAAAATTAGCGAGTGCCATTTATGAAAAAGGCGGCGTAGTAGCGGCTGTATGTCATGGTTCAGTCGGCTTATTAAATATTCAAACTGCAACAGGTGACTATTTAATTAAAGATAAAAAAGTAACTGGATTTACGAATACAGAGGAACAAGCTGTAGGATTAACAGAAGTAGTACCATTCTTAACAGAAGACGCGTTAAAAGAACGTGGCGGCCAGTATGTGAAATCAGATGACTGGGCATCATTTGCAGTAGCAGATGAACGTCTCGTAAGCGGTCAGAATCCTTCTTCAGGTGCTGCAGTTGCAAAAGAAGTTATTCAATATTTAGAAGCACAATAATGAAAAAGTCCGAAGTCGCATTATAAGTGCAATTTCGGACTTTTTTATGGTTTATTATTGTGCAATTCCTACCGATTCACCGATATATGTGTCGTCATCTAAGGCTTTTAAAATAAAGTGTGCGACATCAGCACGTGGTATATTACGTGCATTCTCTGGTACGCCTTCTTTTGCTTCACGATATGCTCCTGTATAGTCATCATTCGTCAAACCAAGTGGACGAACAATCGTATATTGTAAGTCTTTATGTGCTTGAATCAAATCAACAGCGTGGCGATGGTCAGTTAAAACATTTTGAAGCATTTTCATCACCATTTTGCCACCTACACCCGGTAGTTCATTATTGATTCCAGCAGAAGCGGTATAGACGATTCGCTTCACGTGATGTGCTTCCATACCAGCTACAATGTGTTGGGTCATTTCTTCTAATTGTGTAGACTTCGCCACCATCTTATTTGAGCCGAGACAAGAAACAACGGCATCATGATCTGCAATTGCAGCAGATACTTCTTCTGCATTTGTCGCGTCACCGCGTACGACATGAAGATGGTCATTTTCGATTTGTAATTTTGTTAAGTCACGTACAAAAGCAGTCACTTCATAACCTGCTTGAAGTGCTTGATTGACTACATGACGTCCAACGCCTCCAGTAGCACCGAATACAATGATTTTCATAAAAATCCTCCTCGAATATAGCGTTATTTACTTATACCCTAAATGAAAATGACATAACAAATCAAATAATGTTCGATTTTTTTAAATATTCAACACTCTTTGGTTCACAAAATAACTTTTTTTGTTCAAAATAGAGAGGTAAGTAATTTTGATAGGGGGACAAATGAAAATGATTAAAGAACGCGTAGCACAACTGAGAGAATTAATGAAAGAACATCAATTGGATGCGTATATTATTCCAAGTTTTGATGCACACCAAGGAGAGTATGTAGCAGATTATTGGAAGAGTCGTGAATGGATTTCAGGTTTTACAGGTTCTGCTGGTACGGTCGTAATTACATTAGATGACGCAGGGCTATGGACAGATGGGCGTTATTATATTCAAGCAGAAAAACAATTAGCAGGTTCAGGCATTCGATTATTCCGTATGGCAGATCCTGAAGTACCTTTTTATACAGAATGGTTAGCGGATGTTTTAAAAGAACAGGCGACAATTGGTTTTGACGGTCGCGTATTCTCAACACAATTAGTAGAGCGTATGAAAAAGGATACAGCTGCTAAGCAGATGAAAATTCATGCAAAAGACGATTTAATTGGTCAACTATGGATCGATCGTCCAGCGATTTCAGATGCACCAGCTTATATTCATGACGTGAAGTATGCAGGGAAATCACGTACAGAAAAATTAGCAGAAGTACGTGCTGAGATGAAAAAACATCAGGCAACACATTATCTTGTTGCTTCTTTAGATGATATTGCATGGTTATTAAATATTCGCGGGACAGATGTTCCAAATAACCCTGTAGTGACAGCAAATGTGTTGATTACCGATACAAATTGCACCATTTTTATTGATTCTAAAAAATTACCACAAGATGTGAAAGAAGTTTTAGAAGCAGATGGTATTGAGGTTAAAGAATATGAAGAAACTACAGCAACACTTGAAAAGTTACCAACAGATGCAGTCATGTTATATGATGACCAACGCATTAATTATGCTTTAGATGAAGCCATTCCAACAGCTGTTAAACGCATCGCCAAAACAGATGTAACAACAACATTAAAAGCGATTAAAAATGATGTAGAAATTGAAAACTTCAAAGCATGTGAATTACGTGATGGCGTAGCGATGGTTCGTTTTATTAAATGGTTAAAAGAAGAAGTGGCATCTGGGAACATTACCGAAATCGCAGCAGAACAAAAATTAGAAGACTTCCGTCGTGAACAGGCTGACTTTGTAGAGCCAAGCTTTGATACAATTGCGGCATATAAAGAGAACGCAGCGATGATGCATTATAAAGCAGAGGAAGCGACTCAAAAGACATTAGAAGCACAAGGATTATTCTTAGTCGATTCAGGTGGTCAATATTATGATGGTACGACGGATATTACACGTACAATTGCGCTAGGTACTTTAACAGATGAAGAAAAACACCATTTCACACTCGTATTACAAGGTTTTATCGCACTAAGTAAAGTGAAGTTCTTGCATGGCTCAACAGGTGGTAATTTAGACGTATTAGCACGCCAACCAATCTGGGCTGAAGGAATTGATTATAAGTGCGGTACAGGACATGGCGTTGGTTTCTTCTTAAATGTACATGAAGGACCACAAAGTATTCGCAACAACAATCACGTTGTGTTAGAAACAGGCATGATTTTGACGAACGAACCAGGGATCTATTTAGAAGGAAAACATGGCATTCGTATAGAAAACATGTTAGTTGTAGTAGAAGCAGAAAAAACGGAATTTGGTCAATTCATGGCATTTGATACCATCACATACTGCCCAATTGAAGTAGATGCAATCGCAGTAGAATTACTAACACAAGCTGAAAAGCAATGGTTAAATGCATACCATGAAGAAGTATATGCCAAACTTTCTCCATATTTAAATGAAGAAGAACGAGCTTGGTTAAAACACGAAACAAGAGCAATTTAAACAAAGAAAAGCGAAGCCATTCAAAATTGAGTGACTTCGCTTTTTACATAAGGAGTTGCATCCCATGTTTTATGTTGTATTTTTATACTCAATGATTTTTATTGTGTGGCAGTATCATCTAGCGAAAAAAGGTCGATTTTTAGTTGCATCCATCATATCGATGATCTATTCACTGCTTATTTTTAATTTTTTACAGGGTGAATCTTTTATGTTTTTAACGGTTTATATTAATTTCTATTTATATCTTATGACGCTCGTAGCTTATTTAAAAAAGTCCTCTTTTTCGTAAAAAATTTTTTATTTTGATTTCTGATCCAATCGATAACTAATACTCGTTAAAATACATGCTAGAATCGCAAGAACACCACCTACAAATGGAATGAATGTTAGCGAGCTTGCGTGATAGACAAATCCGCCAATTGCAGAACCCATCGCAATCCCTACATTACTTGCGACAGGCATGAGAGAAGCTGCAAGACCTGTTGCGCTCGGCTGATAAATTTTTGCTAAATCAATTAAATATAACTGAGTTGAAGTCGTTAAGAGAATCGACATGAGTGACATCAATCCAATATTAACTAAAGCGAGTGGTAACGAAGCAGTTGTCCAGTAGATTGCGATTAATACAAGTGCTTGAATAAAGAAGACGATACGCAGTCTGGCGATTGGACGATGACTAGCAATCTTTCCAGCAAGAATATTACTAAAGATTGAAATGACACCATAACCAAATAATACGAGACTGATGGACTCATTTTGAATATCTAATGTTTTTAAAATTGGTACAAGATACGTGAATACGGCATACGTAGCGCCAAAGCCAAGAGCTGGAATAAAGAATGCCATTAGAATTCGACTGTTACCAAGTAGTGCGAATTGGTCACGAATGGAACCTTTCTCCTGACTGAGTTTATGCGGTAATAAACGCTGTGCAAAGATGAACGCAACTAAACCGAGTGAAGCGGTTAAGATGAATGTTACGTGCCAAGAAAAGTGTCCAGCAAGTAATGTACCAATGGGAACGCCAATCACATTCGCTAGTGTAAAGCCACCGAATACGAATGAGATGGCCATGCCACGCTTGTGTTCGGGAACCGATTCATTGGCTACGACCATCGCTAACGAGATTAACACACCTGTAACGATTGCTGTCAGCATACGAAGTACGAGTAGGACGGTATAGCTTGTTGCAAAAATGGATAATGTATTAAATAGAACAAAAGCTAAAATTAACAGTAGCATCCAAGGACGTTTTTTAAAGTGACTTGTAAGTGCCATAACGATTGGTGTAGTAATGGCAAAAGTAAAGGCAAATGCAGAAACGAGTGTACCTGCTTGTGCATTTGAAATATGAAGACTAGAAGAAATATCAGTTAAAATTCCGACAATCACAAATTCGCTTGTACCTAATACGAATGTAAGTAGGCTTAAAGAGAAAATGAGTAGACCATAGGGTGTTTTGTTTTCTTGTTGTGTCATAGACAGGCTCCTTTTTCTCAAAATAACTTCATTAGCATAGCATAATTAGGACATAAAATAAGGAAAAGGTGAATTTATTTAATTTATTTAAATTGCCTTGGCATCGTAAACGACGACATAAAAGAGAAACATAATAGATATAAATGGAGTGAATAGAGGTTGAAGAATATAATGGGTTTAACAGCAGTTACCATATTATTACTGACTGGATGCATATCAAAAGAGGGTGACAATGTGGAAAAACAGACAAAGACAGAGGTAACAGAAGAAGCGGTAGAGGAAGACGTACAACCAAAAGAAGAACAGCAAGTACAAAAAGGGGAACTTCTACAAGCTGTAGAAGAAAAAATGTACAAAAAGTAAAAGAGATTTTGGCACATAGCAATGCGACTGTAAACGAAATAAATAATAAAAAGGAAACGCCATTACTCATTGCTACACATGAAAATGATATAGAAATTGCAAAATTATTAATTGACGCGGGTGCAAATATTAACCAGCAAGATGCGATTCAAGATAGCGCCTATTTATATGTAGGTGCACAAGTAAAAACAGAGATTTTACGTTACATGATGGAACATGCAAAACCAAATCAACAAGTAAGAAATCGTTTTTGTGGAAATGCATTAATTCCAGCAGCTGAAAAAGGGCAATTAGATATTGACCATCAAAATGATTATGGTTATACAGCATTGATTGAAGCAGTTGCCTTAACAGATGGTTCGAAAGTATATCAAGAAATTGTGCAAGAGCTTGTGGACGCAGGAGTAAATCAAAATCTACGTGACCGCTATGGTAAGACAGCGTTAGATTACGCAAAAGAACAAGGGTATCGCAAAATGATTGAGATTTTAAATTAGAATAAAGGCTGGAACATAACCATCTTATATGAGTATAAGGAAAATCGGAATTGGGCTGTGGCACGGTTCCGATTTTTCGTTGAGAACTTTAAAAGGAAAGTAAGATAATTTATCTCATTCTGTCTTTTTGGTTCTATTTAAAAGTATGGTATATTTTTGGTAAGAAGAGAGGGAGGATTTATACATGAAAAAGAGTAAGTATGGACTACTATTATTTATGGTGATGGCACTCATCACATTGTTAGCAGCATGTAGTTCAGATAAAAAAGAATCAAAAGAACCTGAAACAAATTATGCATCAGAAGTAAAAGAGAATCCGATTGTGACAATCACAATGGAAGATAATCAAAAAATTCAAATGGAGTTATATCCAAAAAAAGCACCGAATACAGTTGCGAACTTTATTTCATTAATTAAAAAAGGCACATATGACGGAACAATCTTCCATCGTGTCATTCCGGACTTTATGATTCAAGGTGGAGACCCAGATGGGAATGGTACAGGAGGTCCTGGCTATGAAATCAAAGGAGAGTTCTCTAAAAATGGTTTTGACAATGATTTAAAACATACACGTGGTGTTGTATCAATGGCACGCAGTCAAAATAATGACTCAGCAGGTTCACAATTCTTCATTATGGTGGCAGATACACCGAGTTTAGATGGTGATTATGCGGCATTTGGAAAAGTGACATCAGGCATGGATGTTGTAGATCAAATTGTAAAAGTTGAACGTGATGGCTCGGATAAGCCGAATAAAGATCAAAAGATGAAAAAAGTCGAAGTTGATACAAAAGACTTTGATTACCCAGACCCATTAAAAGTAAAATAAAGATTTGAAAAATCATCCTAAGTTGTCCACAATACAATAAAGGATGATTTTTTTGAAAAGATATCCACATGTGTATAACTTATACTAGATGAAAAGGTATCCACAAAGAGAGGATGATGAGGATGAAGGGGATTTTAATTGGAGCAGGTGCTGTCGGAGAGAGAATACTTCAACAAGCAGCTAACTCCACCAGTGTAGAGATTGTAGCGATGTACGATGCGAATATAGAGCGGTTACAGGAAATGACGGCGCGTTATAACATTCAAACAACGACTTCCATCGAAGAATTACTAGAGATAGAAGCGGACTTTGCATATATAGGTACACCACCAATTAGTCATATGTTTTTGACAGAAGGTTGTGCGAAAAAAGGATTACATGTTATTTGTGAAAAACCACTTGCTCACAATGAAGAAGAAGGAAAAAGAATGGTAGAAATTGCAAAAGTATATGGTGTTAAAACAGCTATGCACTTTCCAATGATATACGGGGAAGAGTTTTTATATGTAGAAAAAGCAATAGAGCAGCAGGAACTCGGTGATGTTATTCAGGTGGAGTTATCAACTTATTTTCCACAGTGGCCACGCCCATGGCAAGAAAATAATTGGATTCGTACGCGTGAACAGGGTGGTTTTATTCGTGAAATTTTCCCACACTATCTTCAAATGACAGAACGACTTTTTGGTGAAGGATCACTTCAATCTCATCAAACAAATTATCCGCAGAATCCAGAGCTTTGTGAACAGAGTGTTTGTGCACTTGCACAACTTCCGGGAAATATTCCGTTTGTTTTACAAGGAGCGCATAGTGTCGCAGAACAAGAGCAAATAATCTATCGTATTCATGGTACGAAAAAGACCATGACCATTCGAAATTGGGCAGAATTATGGGTTAGTACACCTAACCAACCAGAACAACGACTAACATTACAAAAATCTAATATTTCTTTTTTAGATGAGGTTTCTCTCTATTTTCAGGGTAAAGGTTCAAACTACGTTTCATTTGAAGAAGGCGCGTCTGTCCAACATATAATTGATTCTTTATTAAAATAGGAGTGAGTATATGAAAAAATTGTATATGAAGCAAAAAGTACTTAGCTTAAACAGTAAATTTACAGTAAAAAATGAAGCTGAAGAAGATGTGTATCGTGTAGAAGGTAGTTTTTTACGTATTCCTAAAAAATTCTCTATTACAAATCAGCAGCAACAAGAGGTAGCGGCTGTAACCAAGAAAGTATTTAGTTTTTTGCCACGTTTTTTTGTAGAAGTAGAAGGGCAAGAAGTATTAACCATTAAAAAAGAGTTCTCTTTTTTTAAAGCGAAATATAGTATTGAGGGTCACGGAATTGAAGTGAGTGGAAATTGGTGGGATATGAATTTCGAAGTCTATCAAAATCGAACGTGTATCGGTTCGATTAGACAAAAGTGGTTTAGTTGGGGCGATAGTTATGAGATTGAAGTTTTAGATGAGGCGATGGAGATTATACTTGTAGCGATTGTTGTAGCAATTGATTGCGTAAAAGCAGATGAACGTGCAGCAGCAGCATCTACATCTGTATAGTTGACGTTACAGAATGATATGATAGCATTATTTCGTTATTTAAAGGGGTAAGAGAGTCATACCTAATTAAATAATGAAAAGGTGTGGATTACCGTTTAGAAGAAGATTTAACACATCTATAAAAAGATTTCGTTTCACTTTCATACGCTGTATCATAGAGAGAGAATAAACGTATAGGAGAGAAGTGAAATGGAATTAGAACGTATTCGACAGCAATTGCGTAAACCACAGCCGCTTTTTATTGGTGAAGAACAAGCCTTCCGTTCTGCTGTTATTATTCCGTTGATTCAAAAAGAAGATGGGTGGCATATATTATTTGAAGTACGCTCTGCCACAATGCGTAAGCAGCCAGGAGATATTAGTTTTCCAGGGGGACAAATTGATGATACAGATGCTTCGATTATAGAAGCAGCAAAACGTGAAACAGAAGAAGAGTTAGGTGTTCGAAGAGAAGATATTCAAATCTTACAAGAGCTAAGTCCTCTTATCATGTCGCCATCTTTTGTCGTTTATCCTGTTGTTGCAGTGATTCCAGATGAAACGCACTACACATTAAATCCTGATGAAGTGGGATCTACGTTCACAATTCCTGTCGATTGGTTGTTAAGTCATGAAGCTTACCGTCATTATGTCCCAGTGAAACTACAACCAAAAGATGATTTTCCATATGATAAAATTGCGCGCGGAAGAGATTATAAATGGCGTTCTCGCGATATGGAAGAATGGTTTTATGAGTATGAGGGGCATACGGTATGGGGCTTAACAGCACGTATATTACGCTATGTGATTGAGCAATTAAAAAAAGATGCATAAAATAACAGGCGACGCATATTAAGCGAAGCCTGTTTTTCATTATGGTCGGAACATCGGTATTTTCTTAAGTATAGCAACTACTGGAATCGCTACAAGTAAACCTATACTGTTTTGTAGTAAGTTACCTGGAATCGATGTAGCTGGTGCAACCCAATTACCGAATAGGATACCTTCACATAAATAGTAACCTGCTAACATAACGGGGATAGAAGCTAAAATACCGACAATATTAAATGGAATACTACGACCTTTACGACCACCATAGAAGGCGATAGAGCCAACAATATAGGCTTGTAATCCACGTGTTACGAATGTGAACGGAGCCCATAATGTCCAATTTGAGAATAAATCGAATAGACTCATACCTATGGCACCGACAATCATCCCTTTTTTCGGTCCGAATAATAGCGTTACAATGAATAACATCGCTGTACCTAAGTGAACGAGTCCACCATTAATTGAGATTGGTAAACGAATGTTTAAAAATAATGTTGCAACAAAAACAAGTGCAATACACATCGCTGTAATAATTAAGTCGTATGTATGAGAGCGCGGACGAGCGTTTGTATTCGATAATGTTTTTTGCATAGTAACCACCCCTTTGGTTCAATTTGTACTCTTACATTAGCAAACACACTGACTGTTTAAAAGTGCCAGAATTAATATATTTAAAGTGGTCAGAAAATTTATAAAATGGTAGTTTGTCATAAATTTGATTTATTCGATAAATTGTCATTTAATACGAGCTGAATTGCTTCATATCTACCGATAAATACGCTATAGTATGAAAATAATCTGAACGAAAAGAGGCGTTTACAATGGCGAAATTGTCATTAGAAAATATTGAGTTAATGTTAGAGGATGCAAAGGATATGTTATCTGTTCTAGAAGCACCTGGTGAAATTGACGAAGGCACAAAAGAATTAATTGAACTAACAAAAGAGCAAATTGCTGAATTGGAAGAAATGAGAAAAGAACTAAGCGAAAAGTAATGATATTCCTTGTTTAATTACCTATAGGGGTATATGATGTAGGTATAAACAAATGAGGAGGATATATTCAATGAAGGTATTAGTTGTTGGTGGTGTGGCAGGCGGAGCTTCTACAGCTGCTCGTATTCGTAGATTGGATGAACAGGCAGAGGTAATCATGTTTGAAAAAGGACCACATGTTTCTTTTTCAAATTGCTCTTTACCGTTTTACTTAAGTGGAATTGTTCCAACAAGTGAAAAATTAATTATGATGAGTCCTGAAAAATTTAAAAAACAATATAATTTAGAAGCACGTGTGAATCAAGAAGTGATTGCGATTCATAGGGACCGCAAAACAATTGAAGTGAAGCATGTTGTTACAGGTGAAGTCTATGAAGAAGCATATGATATTTTACTGTTATCACCGGGTGCAAAACCGACGTTACCTCCTATTGAAGGAATCCATTCTTCGCATGTATTTACGATTCGAAATGTAGCAGATATTGAGAGATTACAAACCTATATTCAGATGAATGGTGTACAGGATATTGTGGTTATTGGCGGTGGCTTTATTGGTGTTGAAGTAGCAGAAAATTTACGTGAAGCGAAAAAGTCAGTGACATTAATTCAGCGTGGTGCACAAATTATGGATCCGTATGATGAAGATATGGTGCAAATCATGCAAAAAGAATTACTCGATCATGGCGTGAATTTAGAATTGCGTGCAGCGGTTGAAAAAATTGAAACAGCGCATGTGTTACTTGCAAACGGTAAAAAGATTGCAGCAGAGGTAGTTATAGTTGCAGCAGGTGCGAAACCGGAAACTGATTTAGCGATACAAGCGGGGTTAGATTTAGGGATAACAGGTGGTATTAAAGTAAATACGAATTATCAAACGAATGATCCTTCGATTTATGCTGTAGGCGATGCAATTGAAGTATACGATCAAATTCTACGTCGTCCAACACGTCTTGCTTTAGCTGGTCCAGCACAAAAACAAGCACGTGCAGCCGCAGACCATATGTATGGTATTACAAATCGTCAACGTGGTGTAATTGGTTCATCTAGTATTCAAGTTTTTGATTACAACTGTGCAGCGACAGGTATTAATGAACGCACAGCTAAAATGGCTGGTATCGAAGTGGACTCTGTTTACGTGATTGCACCAGATAAAGTGGGATTAATGCCTTCAAGTAATCCACTTCATTTTAAATTAGTTTATGAAGTGCCAACAGGCAAAATTTTAGGTGCACAAGCGATTGGTAAAGGAAATGCAGATAAAAGAATTGATGTAATCGCTACGATGATTACGATGGGTGGTACGATTGAGGATTTAAAAGATTTAGAACTATCTTATTCACCGATGTATAGTACAGCAAAAGATGTTGTGAATATGGCAGCTCTTGTTGCAACGAATGTATTGTATGGGCGTTTTAAACAAGTTCATGTATCGGAAGTACGTGATTTATATGAACAAGGTGCTTTCTTTTTAGATGTACGTGAAAAAAATGAGTTTGAAAATGGACAGATTAAAGGAGCATTGAATGTTCCGTTAAGTGAGCTACGTGAACGTATGAATGAAATTCCAAAAGAACACCCAATCTATGTTCATTGTCGTTCAGCACAGCGTAGCTACAATGCAGTTATGGCACTTCAAAACAGCGGATTTACGCAAGTTTATAATGTATCTGGCTCATTCTTGGGAATCTGTTTGTATGAATATGTACAAGATACATTACAACAGCGAGAACCGATTGTAACAGCATATAATTTTAAATAATGAACAAAGCGAGGGGCTAACCTTCGCTTTTCTTTATATTCTAGAACATACTCGTTTATTTTATTTTTGGAAATTCATGATAAAATAGAAAGAATAGTCTTATCGTTTTAAAAAAATAAGATAGACAAAAAGGTGAATGAAGATGGATATTTTACAGCGTAATAATGTCAACGTGGTTGGAGATGGCGACCAGACAATCATTTGTGCACATGGTTTTGGTTGCGAACAAAGTATGTGGCAATATATCACACCTGCATTTGCAGAAAAATATCGCTTAGTTTTATTTGATTATGTGGGTGCAGGAGGATCTGATTTACAGGCCTATCATAAGGAAAAATACAATACATTACATGGCTATAAACAAGATATTATCGAGATTATGGATGAGATGAATTTAGAAAAAGTCATCTTTTTAGGACATTCTATTAGCTCGATGATTGGTATGCTTGTAGCAATCGAGCGACCAGAACTATTTGAGAAAATGATTATGATTGGACCTTCGCCATGTTATTTGAATAAAGAAGATTTTAATGGTGGCTTTGAAGAAAGTGATGTTCGTGAACTGTTAGAGATGATGGAGATGAACTTTTCAGGATGGGCGAGTTATATGGCGCCTGTTGGAATAGGAGAAGAAGCTGCACCTCAGATGACAGAAGATCTTGAAAAGGTTTTTGTTTCAACAAATCCTAAAATCGCACGTGAGTTTGCGGAAGTCACATTCTTTTCAGATTATCGCGAACAATTACCACAATTACAAACGAATACATTAATTTTACAATGCGCAGAAGATAGTATCGTTCCAAAACATGTAGGTGATTATCTACATCAGTCAATTGCGAATAGTCGACTAGTCGTTATGAATGCAAAAGGGCACTATCCACATATTAGTCATGCTTCAGAAACAGCTGCGATTATTGCAGACTTCATTGAGAGTGACTTGGCAATATGATGAATCGCTTTGAACATTCTCCATGCGGTTATATGCAGCTAAGTTTAGATGGTGAAATTTTAAATCTAAATGAGACAATGGCGAAATGGTTGAAGATGGATAAGCAACAACTACTTCATCAATCCATTGAAAAAGTATTATCGAAAGTAAGTATGATGATGTTCTATTCTTATTTTTATCCGAAAATCTCAATTCAAGGGCATGTTGAAGAGATGCTACTGACATTAAAAACAGCTGAAGGTACAAGTGATTCGTATGTATTAAATGCTAAAAAATTCGAAGAAGAAGCACCTATTATTGTTTGCGTGTTTATGCGAATTAATCGTCGAGTCGATTATGAAAAAGAATTAAGAAATGTACAGTACGCTCTACAAGATGCATTAAAACAAAATCAAATTGCAGTAGAGGCATTAGAAAAAATTAATCAGCAAATTGAAGAGCAAAAAGCAAAATTAGAACAGATGAATTTGGAGTTGTCACAAATATCTCATGTAGATGCTTTAACAGGTGCTTATAATCGACGTTATCTAAATGAACGTATGGAAGAGATTATGCAAGAGAAGGTGCTATTATCTGTGATTATGGTAGATATTGATCACTTTAAAAAGGTAAACGACACATATGGACATTTAACAGGTGATGTTGTATTAACAAAGTTATCGAAATGCTTAAGTAATACTTTAGGAGATAAAGGGATTGTAACGCGCTATGGTGGAGAAGAGTTTGCGTTATTATTATCTTTAATTGATGCAGAAGAAGCACTAAAAATTGCACAGTTTTTAAATCGTGAAGTAGGAAACCAAGAATTTGAAGTTGTAGACCATATTACAATTAGTTTAGGTGTATCAACACGTACAGAAGAGGATACGATTACAACACTGTTTAAAAGAGCAGATGATGCGCTATACTATGCTAAAAATAATGGACGCAATCAGGCAGTTCATGCGAATCAATTATGATAAAATGAATCTATGCTAAAAAAGGAAGTGTATGTATGACATTTGAAGAGGTATTGCCAAAACTGAAAAATGGTAAAAAAGTAATTCGTGACGGTTGGAGCGGTCCAGAACTATATGTAAAATTAGTAGGGGCTTCTCAATTCGATGGAGAAAACTTAAATCCATATTTTTTAATTAATGTAGAAGGTGAAGGTTACACGATGTTTCAACCGACAGTGTGTGACATCTTAGCTGAAGATTGGTCAATTGTAGAATAACAATAAGCTGTGCTCTAATCTTAGAGCCAGCTTCTTTTCATATGGGGGAATATAGATGGATTTTAATCAAAAAGTAGTTTTTGTAACAGGAGCAAATTCAGGAATTGGAGCTGCACAAGTAGCTTTATTTTTAGAAAAAGGCGCTTATGTATATGGTTTTGACTTAGAAGATACACAGATGAAACAGATGAAAAGCTCATTTCCAAAACAGTTTGCCTATAGCGTAGGCGATGTATCGAATAAGTTTCATGTGAAACAATCTGTGAAACAAGCACTCGAAACATTTCATACGATTCATATCTTATTAAATACTGCAGGTGTATTAGATGGTTATGCGAAAACCTTAGATACAGATGAGGCGCTTTGGGATCGAATTATGAATACGAATGTCAAAGGAACGTATTTCGTAACGAATGAAGTATTGCCGATTATGTTAGAACAGAAAAAAGGTGTCATCATCAATATGGCTTCCATTGCAGGGCTTGTAGCTGGCGGAGGAGGAGCAGCTTATACTGCTTCAAAACATGCGATTGTCGGTTACACGAAACAAGTAGACCAAGATTATTGTCGAGAAGGGATTCGCGTCAATGCGATTGCGCCAGGAGCCATTCATACGCCAATGAATGCAGCTGATTTTGAAGGAGATGGTGAAATGGCAAAATGGGTAGCAGAACAGACACCAGCTGGACGATGGGCAAAGCCAGAAGAAGTAGCGAGTCTAACAAGTTATATTGCAAGCGATGACGCCGATTATATTCACGGCACAGTTATTCCAATTGATGGGGGCTGGATAGCCAAATAAGAATTTGTTATAATAATTCGGTAAGCAAAATACTTACACTACGGCACTTCAGATCGGGTGAAAACTCGCTTCCTTTGGTCGTAGTTATTACTGGACTACTTAAATAGTAGTACCACAAAGGAGAAGAAAAATGAATAATACGTCGATTACAAAAAGCTCAACAAATATTTCTGAGCTATCGAAAACAGCACTGGTTGCCTCATTATATGTGGTCGTAACCGTTTTTTTAGCTGTCATTAGTTTTGGTGCCATCCAATTACGTTTATCGGAGATGCTAAATTATTTAGCTTTGTATCATAAGCGTTATGTTATAGGTGTCACAGTAGGTGTAATCATCGCTAATTTTGCCTCACCCACTTGGTTCTTAGATGTACCGATTGGTGGAGTTGCGACATTTGTTGTGTTAATGATTTGTCGCTATGCAACGCGAAATATGCAAAATATGAAATTAAAGATGATTATTACAGCACTTATTTTCGCTGTCTCTATGTTTACTGTAGCATTGCAATTATATGTATTAGCAAATTTACCATTCTGGGAAACATGGTTGTTTGTTGGAATTGGTGAGTTATTGTCAATGACAATAGGCGGAATTACCATTTATTTAATTAGTAAACGAATTAATTTATATAAATAATGAATTGATTAAATTACGTGCATAATCTGTGCGTAATTTTTTTATTATGATAAACAGATTTTATGGTCTTGTAAAATGTAAAAAAATGTATGGTGAAATATAAAAAAGACTTATTGTTGATTGTCTTAGGTAATGTAGATAATAAATAAAAGAGCGATGGGCTATATGATAATAAAGAAATCTTTTTATTATTAATTTGCTATAATAAGAAATCATTAAAAGTGGAGGAGGAAGTGAGAGGTGGCTAAACGAAAAAGCAGTATCCGCTTAAAAGTAACTTTAGGTTATATCGTGATTATTGTTTGTGTTTTACTATCATCTATTCTCATTTTAGAGAAAGTCACTGTTTTAAACAGTAAAAGAAGTGATGTCACAAATCGCAATTTAGAAGTACATCAAATGATTAACACAGTAGAACAATCGATTATTCAAATTGAAAAAAAGCAGAATAGCTATATTTTAACAGGAGAAAAAAGATACATAAATGAGTATGAGGAACAGCGTATAAATGTTCTTAACGATTTAGAAAATCTGAAAAATGTAGTAGCAAAACAGTCCAATGAAAAAATACTTGCATTAGATTTAGAAAAAAGTGTGAATAAGTGGATAACGCTTATCGTTGAGCCTTCCCTCAAAATTAGAGAAGAAAAAAGTGAATCAGCGGCTACCACATTTTTAAAACAAAAAGTAGAAAATGCTGAAATACCTAATATAAATCGTAGTATAAATCGTTTACGTCAAGAACAAAATACAATCTTGAATGATGATACTGAAAACTTAGAGTATACAAGTGTTCAACTTATGTGGATCTTTTTCATATTAATTTTATCAATTATGTTAGTCGGTCTATTTGTTTCAAATTATGTTTCTAAAAATATCACTCAAGCGATTCAAAATGTAAAAAATACAATTCAAAATATTCGCCAAAAAGGTGGCGATTTACAAGAACGAATCGACATTACATCTCGGGATGAAGTGCGGGATTTAACGATTGAAACAAATCAATTATTAAATCAACTTGAAGAAAAAGAATGGGTTCAAAATAATGTGAACTATATTATTTATGCATATCAAGGAGTCAATGATATCCATACATTAGCCGATGTTATCTTATCTGAAATATCGCAAGTCATTCATGCAGTTCATGGCGTTTTTTATTTGCGTGAAGAAGATGATAAAGATGTATTGTATGTAAAAAAAGGTGCTTTTGCCGAGAATAATTTGAATATTGGGAGAGAATCATTTAAATTAGGTGAAGGATTAATCGGACAAGTTGCAAAAGATGGGCATATGTATAAAATGGCTGTAAGTCCAGAAAGTACACATGTCATTTCGACTAGTTTAATAGATACAGCACCTAGGACGCTGTTATTAATGCCTGTCTATTTTAACCGTCAAGTAATTGCAGTTTTAGAGTTTGCAACGCTCGATACTTTTGAAGAAAAGCATATTCAACTATTAAATAAAGTAAATGAAACACTCGGAATATCGATTGATAGTGTAAAACGCACGATGCATATTGAGTCGTTATTATTAGATTCTAATCGCTTAACAGAGGAATTGCAGGCTCAATCTGAAGAATTGCAAACACAGTCTGAGGAGTTACAAGCACAGACGAATGAATTATCGACAATGAATGATAGTTTAGCAATGCGTACAAAAGAAGCGGAAGCAAGAACGCGTGAGTTAGCACTTGCAAATCGAGATATCGAGACACGGGCGAGGGAAATTGCTCAGGGTGCAAAATATAAATCGGAATTTTTAGCGAATATGTCACATGAGTTAAGAACGCCACTTAATAGTATCTTATTGTTATCAGAAATGCTGACAGATCAAGAAAATAGTCATTTATCAGATGAGGAAAAAGAGTTTGCAAAAGTCATTCATTCTTCAGGACAGGACTTATTAGAGCTTATTAATGATATTTTAGATTTATCTAAAATTGAAACGGGAAAAGTGAATATTGAGTTTTCCGATGTGAATATTAGTGAACTACCAAAGATTTTAAAAGCAAACTTTGCACATTTTGCTAAACAAAAAGATTTAACTTATCATATTGAAATCTTAGGAGAAATACCAAAACTATTCTTTACAGATGAATTAAGGTTGCGTCAAATATTGAAAAACTTTTTATCTAATGCTTTTAAATTTACAGAGCAAGGGAAAGTAGAAGTTCGTATTCAAAGTGCAGCGTTAATTACAGAAGAAATGCAGAAAGTAAGCGACGATTGGCTTGAGATTGCTGTTGAGGATACAGGCATTGGTATTCCGAAAGAAAAACATAGTATTATTTTTGAATCGTTCCATCAAGTAGACGGTGCAACAGTACGTAAATATGGTGGTACAGGTTTAGGTTTGGCTATTTCAAAAGAATACGCTAAATTATTAAGTGGATTTATTCAAGTAGAATCTGAGGAGGGTATTGGAAGTACGTTTAAACTGTATTTACCTAATATGAGGCAATGCCAAGAGAATATAGACGCTGTGAAAGGAAGCTTGGCAGTTCAACCCGAAGAAAAAGCGAATATCTTTCAAGGTAAAAAAATCTTAATGATTGATGATGACCGACGTAACATATATTCCATGCGAACACTTTTAGAAAGTAAAGGGGCGATTGTTACATCAGGAGAAAGTGGATTAGAATGCTTACAAAAATTACAATACAATACTGATTATGATGCCGTATTAATGGATATTATGATGCCAGGGATGAATGGATATGAAGTAATTCAAATCATACGAGAACAAATGAACTTAGACTTACCAATTATAGCTATAACAGCAAAAGCAATGGAAATTGACCGCGATCAGTGTATGAAGGTAGGTGCATCTGATTATATTAGTAAGCCTCTTAATATGGAACAATTACTAAGTATCTTACGTGTCTGGCTGACTAAAGAGGTGAAAGGCAAGTGATTCATGAACGCGAAACAATTGAAGTAGAATTGTTGCTCCAAGCCATTCATCAATTAACAGGCTATGATTTTAGAGATTATAGTCGACCATCTATTATGAGAAGAATTCATCATCGAATGAAAATGAATCAAATGGACTCCGTTTCGATTTTACAAAATGAAGTTTTTACGAACGAAGAAATGCTTCATCAATTATTACAAGACTTTTCAATTAATGTGACGGAAATGTTCCGCAATCCTTTATTTTTTAAATATATGCGTGAAGAAATTCTACCACTATTTAAAGATTTATCTGAGATTCGAATTTGGCATGCAGGTTGTTCCACAGGAGAAGAAGCTTTTTCGATGGCTATTTTATTCAAAGAAGCAGGACTCCTAGAGAAATCTAAAATTTATGCGACAGATATGAATGAAGAAATATTAAAGATTGCAAAAGAAGGTAAAATTCCTTTAAGTAAGATGAAAAACTATACGAAAAACTATCAATTGTCTGGTGGAAAGCAATCCTTTTCACAATACTATACGACAGATGAAGAATATGCTTATCTACAAGAAGAATTAGTAAAATCAATTAGTTTTATGCAACATAATCTAGTGACAGATCAATCATTTAATGAATTTCATATGATTCTCTGTCGAAATGTATTGATTTACTTTAATATACGTTTACAAAATAAAGTGCAAAAAATCTTCTTTGATAGTCTAAGTACAGGTGGTATTTTAGGGTTGGGGCATCGAGAGACACTTCAGTTTACGGATGTCTGCAAATTTTATGAAACAAAATCAATTAAACATCAAATTTATAAAAAGAAAGAGATACGTTATGATGAGTAAACCATCATAATGCATCTCTTTTTTATCCTTGAATTAAAATCACACACATATCATCTGTTTGATTAAGTTGTTGGTCAGGTGGAAGTAGTTCGTCTATTACGGTATTTGGACAAATCCAATGGTGTGAACAATGTGCTTTAATTTTTTCTTCCGCAATATATTCATCTGCATGAATTGCTTCTAATACACCGTCTGTAAATAACACAATTTGAAAATTATTTTCATAATGAACTTTATCTTTAATAGCACATAACTTATCAAAAAAACCAACAGCCATTGTGTTAGATGATAGTGGTTGAACGGTTTTTTCATCTAATGTAAGGTAACCTGCTGGATGACCTGCGTTAATGTATTCAATCGTTTTTTCTTTTGTATCAATTACTAAGTAAATTCCTGTGAAATAGTAAGGTATACCATTATCAGTTTCACTATGTAAAATCGACATATAGCGGTTTAGTTCTGTCATAACAGCTACAGGCTCAACAATATTGTTAATTGTTTCACGGAGAACAGAAGATATATACATACAAATAAGTGAAGATGAAATCCCATGCCCCATCATATCAAGTAAGATAATCGCGTAACGATTTTCGTCTAGTCGATACCAATAATACAAATCCCCTGAAAGGTTGGAAGAAGGGCAATAAGATACATCGATTTTTAATTGTTCATTCTCAAATGGTGTACTTAATAAATTCTGTTGTACTTTGGAAGCAAGGTTTAATTCAACTTGAATTTTTTTATCATGTTCTGTATGCCAATCTAATTCTTTTTTAAGCCGTAATGCTACGCGAATACGCGCGAGTAATTCAGTTTTGTTAAGTGGTTTTGAAATATAGTCACTGCCACCTATATCCAGTGCTTCGACTAATTTCTTTTTATCTTCTAATGCGGTAACGAATATAATCTGAACATTTTTAGCGTGATTCATGGCTTTGATTTGCCTACAAGCTTCTAAACCATCCATCTCTGGCATCATAATGTCGAGTAAAATTAAATCGACATTTTTAGCATGTGCAGGTGTACGCATATAAGTTAGTAAATCTTTTGAAGAATTAAGTGGAATACAATCTTCATATCCCGAACTTTTTAATAGTTTTTCTAATGTGAATAGATTAATTAAATTGTCATCAACTAATAAAATACTCATAGATTATACGACCTCTCACTTAAATAATACATATATTATACTAAATTTCCAAAAAATACTAAAAATAAAACAACACATAAATGCATTACCTTCTATAAATAAAAGTTAAATGTCGTCCATCTTGCTTACATTGTCGATAAGAAAAGCCTTCAATCGAATCAAATGTACATGTAGAATCTATTTGTATATTATCACTTGGTACACCTGATAATTCAAATTGTGTTTTTACAACGAGTTGGTTATCAATATGATATTTGGAAGTACCTTCATTAAAATAGATAAAATCATTCGCATAGCCTAAAGCTTTAAAACGAATATATACATCTTCGTCTACTTCGAAATGCTGTTGGCTGAGTGCTGTACCAATATGAACTTGTAAATTTTCAGCGTTAAGTCGTTCTCGATTTTTCAGGAAATCCATTACACGTAAACTAATTTCTTTTACAGTACCTTGCCACCCTGAATGAATCACACCAATCAACCCAGATGTAGGGTCATAAAATGTTACAGGAACGCAATCGGCTGTAAAAGTACACAAAACCAAGTCTTTTTCAAATGTGTATAAAGCATCTGTGTTTGGAATGGCAGTATCTGCATCTGTAGAACCACGACCTAAATCATCTCTTGTTACTTTATATAAGTTAGCACTATGTGTTTGGTTTGCGCAAATTAGTTGCTCTAATTCCACCCCTAGTTCGTCAGCTAAAGCACGTCGATTATTTAGAACGGCTGTAGCTTCTTGGCAACAATGCAGTGCTAGATTATAGGCTTCTGGTTCAGTTTCATCTTTTAACGTAATACCTGATACGATTTCGTCATCTTGACAAATATATTGGATTTTCATGTAATCACCCCTTTTAAATTACTGTATGATATTTAAGTCCGAAAATCAAAAGACAGGGTTTTAGACTATTTATACTCTACGCCAATTTATAAAAAAAGAGTCTAGGGATTTCCCCTAGACTCTCATAAATAAATGATTATTTTGTGTAATTATCGAAGTAACCTTGGATGTAAATCATTGGTGTTCCTTTATCACCAGAACCCGAAGTTAAATCTGATAGAGAACCGATTAAATCAGTTAAACGACGAGGTGTAGTACCTTGGGCAGCCATATTACCTGTTAAATCTTCATCTTTATTATTGATGTAGTTTTTAATTGCAGCATCTAATTCATCACCGCGTAGATCAGCGAAATCATTATCAGCTAAATATTTTAATTTTACTTCGTTCGGTGTACCATCAAGACCTGCTGTGTAGGCTGGTGATACAACAGGATCGGCTAGTTCCCAAATTTGACCTACAGGATCTTTGAAAGCACCGTCTCCGTAAACCATTACTTCAACTGTCTTACCTGTTTTTTCTTTTAATGTTGCTTGGATACCATCAACGATTGGTTGGCAGTTACGTGGGAATAATTTTACGCTATCTTCTGTTGATTTGTTTGAACCTAGAAGACCGTATGCTTCGTTGAATCCACTACCGTTTACTGATTGATTTAAAATATCGTCAAGTGAGTAAACTTTTTCTGCACCTGCAGTTTTTAAAATACGTTTTGTACGTTGACGTGAGTGGATATCACAAGTTAAAACGTTCTTTGTATAGTCTAAGATTGCTTTTGGATTGTTAGAGAAAATAACCTCCACCTCAACACCATATTCTTGAACCAATGATTTATAGTACTCAATATAATCAACACCAGTGAATGGGTGTGTGTTTGCGCCGAAGTGTTCACGAAATTCTGTTTCTGAAAGTGTATCAGTCCAAGGGTTCACACCTTTTTCATCTAATGCATCTAGGCTTACTAAGTGGTTACCTACTTCATCTGATGGGTAGCTTAACATTAAAACAGCTTTTTTAATGCCTTTTGCGATACCACGTAAGCAAATTGCAAAACGATTACGACTTAGAATTGGGAAGATAATACCAACTGTGTCATCTCCAAATTTTGCTGATACATCTTCAGCGATTGCGTCAACTGAAGCATAGTTACCTTGTGCACGTGCAACAACTGATTCTGTTACAGTTACAACATCGCGATCTTGAATTTCAAAACCTTCTACTTCTGATGCAGTTAATACAGCATCTACAACGATTTGTGCGATATCGTCACCTTCATTAATAATCGGACCACGAAGTCCACGTACAACAGTTCCTACTACTCGTTCCAAAATAATCTCTCCTCAATAATTATGTATTATATATGATATAAATAACTATACTTTGCTTCTATATATAAGTAAAATTAATATAAGAAATAGCACGTATAAGGAGAGGTTATATGGTTGTCAAACTAGACTACTATCGCATATTTTCACATGTGGGTCGTGCAGAGAGTTTTTCAAAAGCAGCCAAAACTTTATATATGACACAACCTGCCATTAGTCAGGCCATTTCTCAATTGGAGCGCGAATTGAATTGTCGTTTATTTAATCGCACACCAAAGGGCGTTACACTAACAAGTGAAGGCGAGATTTTATATGCGCATATTAAATCAGCACTTGCTTTAATTGAAGTGGGCGAAAATAAATTGTTAGAATTAAAATATTTAACAGTGGGAGAACTAAAAATAGGAGTAAGTGATACGATTTCTAAGCATTATCTCTTACCTTATTTAGAAGATTTTCGAAATCGTTATCCGAATATCCATTTTAAAATGGTGAATGGTACAACGATTGAGTTAACACAACAAGTAAAGTCTGGTGCTGTTGATTTAGCAGTGTGTAACTTACCCATTCATGAAGAACAACTTGCAGTTACAGCACTAAAAGAAATTCATGATATTTTTGTCTGTGGGGAGAAATACAAACCACTTATAAAATATCCACTAAAGCTCGAACAACTAAAAAATTTACCACTCATTATGCTTGAGCGCTCAGCAAATTCGCGAAAATATGTAGAGAACTTTTTAAAAGTACAGGGAACCCTGATTGAACCAGAACTCGAACTTGGTTCACACGATTTACTCGTGGAATTTGCTAAGAGTAATTTAGGAATTGCCTGTGTAACAAAAGAGTTTGCACTCGAAGAGTTAGAGAGAGGTCGTTTATTTGAGATGACACTTGAACATGATATTCCACCACGTTCTATCGGTGTTTGTCATTTGAAGAATGTTCCTCTAACTCCTGCTTCCACACGTTTTTTCGAAATGCTTGTTAAATAATGAGTAAGAGAGGAATTTACATGCATTCATTTTCACATTATATTCAAGATTCAAAAGTTTTACAGGCCATTGAGGATTTAGGTTATAAAAAACCAACACCGATTCAAGAGAAAGTGCTACCAATTGTACAATCAAAACAAGATGTCATCGCAAAGTCTAAAACAGGTAGCGGAAAAACAGCTGCTTTTGCAATTCCACTTATTGAACAGATGAATTGGGAGGAGAATAAACCGCAAGTACTTGTGCTTGTTCCCACGCGTGAATTAGCTGTACAAGTAAAAGAGGATTTTACAAATATCGGTCGTTATAAACGTATTAAAGCAGTATCTGTATATGGTCGCCAACCAATTCGATTCCAAATGACCGCACTTCGACAAAAAACACATATTGTTATTGGAACACCGGGGCGTATTATGGATCATATTGAGCGCGGAACACTTTATTTAGATCAACTTACAACACTTGTTATTGACGAAGCAGATGAATTATTGCACATGGGATTCATCGATCAAGTTGAAAAAATCATTAGGAAGTTACCAACAAAGCGTCAAACACTACTTTTCTCTGCAACATATGCAGATGAGATTAAATGTTTAGCAGAGAAATATATGAAAACACCTGTCTTTATTGAACATGAAGCGAAAGAGCAAGAGAAAACGACGATTCGTCAACAACGTATTCAAGTGAAAGCAGAAGATAAAATGCGTGTGTTACGTGATGTCACAGTCGTCCAAAATCCAGATAGTTGTATCATCTTTTGTAATACGAAAGAGCAAGTACGTTCTGTATGTGACCAATTAGAAAAAGCACACTATAGTGTGGACATGCTACATGGTGGAATGACACAAGATGACCGATTAGCTGTCATGAAAGACTTTAGAAAAGGCGACTTCCGTTACTTAGTTGCAACAGATGTCGCAGCACGTGGTATTGATATTGAAGGAATCTCACTTGTAGTTCAATATGATGTACCATTTGAAAAAGAGAGTTATGTCCATCGTATGGGACGTACAGGACGCGCAGGTCAACAAGGTACAGCGATTCTATTATCTAGTCCGAATGAAAAGCGTTACGTACAAGAGATTGAAGAGTATATTGAGAAAACCATTCCAGTTGAAAAAGCACCGACTACTGAAGAAGTAGCTGAAAACCAAGCTGCCTTTGAAGAAAAGATGAATACACGACCAGAACGTAAAGTGATGAAAAGTGAGCAATTGAATGCACACATTACGAAATTATACTTTAATGGTGGTAAAAAGAAGAAAATTCGCGCAGTTGATTTTGTAGGAACCATTGCAAAAATTGACGGTGTGACAGCCGATGATATTGGCATTATTACAATTGAAGATGCATGTAGTTTTGTTGAGATTTTAAATGGCAAAGGAACACTCGTTTTAAAAGAAATGCAAAATCGTACAGTTAAAAATAAAAAATTAAAAGTACACGTTGCGAAAAAAGCATAATTTACACATCATTCATTCCGTATTGATTACGTGGATGAATGATTTTTTTATGTGATTTTGCATATGTGAGGAAAAATAGGATACAGTAGGCAATTGCTATATGAAAAAAAGCATGTAGAAACGCTGAATTCATAGATTTTTAGAAAAAAAACGAGAGTTGTCAGTGTGAAAATGGTTTGTTATATTGCTTATTGATAATGATAATTATTTTCAATTAAAATAAATGGAGGAAATAAAAATGAAAAAAGGTTTATATAGTGCATTACTTTTATCAACAGCATTATTACTTGGTGCATGTGGTAATGAAGAAGATACAAGTTCAGGTTCAAAAGTAGCACAAACAACAAAAGATCAAACAGCTGCAGCCAATTCTGCACAAACAAATGAAGCAGTGGATAAATTGGTTCAAGTATTTCCACAAAAGGAGATGAAAAATGTTGTAACGACATCGGTTACGCTTGCCGAAATGTTACATATTCTTGATGTAACACCTATTGGTCTTCCTACAACAACACATCAGCTTCCAAAAGAGTTTGAAACGATTGAAAAAGTAGGTTCTCCTGTTGAACCAGACATTGAAAAGATTGTTAGTTTAAAACCGGATATAGTAATCGGTCCGATTTCAGTACATACAAGTTTAGAGAAGAAATTAAAGCAAACTAATGTTGCATCAGCTTATCTACCAACTGATTCGTATGAAGATTTAAAGAATGATTTAACAGCACTCTCAATTGTTCTTAAAAAAGAACAGCTCGCAACAAGTTATTTAAATGAACTTGAGAAAAAAGAACAAAAAATAATCCAATCTTTAGATGTAAAAGATCGAAAAGTTATGATTCTTTTTGGAACAGGTGAATCATTCATGCTCATGAATACAAACACATATGTTGGCAGCCTCGTAAATACGATGGGTGCACAAAATATGATTACAAAGGTAAGTAAATCAAAAGAAGCCTACGTACCACTTAGTATGGAAAATGTTGTTGCAACAAATCCGGATGTTATCTTACTTGTATCACATGGAGATGCGACAGTCGCTTTAAAACAATTTAAAGATGAAGTAAAAAAGAATGGTGCATGGAATCAGCTGACAGCATTTAAAGAAGATCGTGTGCAGGCGCTAGATTATAGTGTTTTTGGTTACGCTTCAATTGAAAAAGCACCCCAAGCACTCGAAGAACTACAAAAGATTTTAGCAAAGTAGGTTGGAAGAATGAACATAAAAATAAGTCCATCCACACGCATTGCCTCTACTAGTATTTTGTTGCTCATTTTTATAGTCATTTCAATTGGCATGGGAAGTGTTTATATTTCGCCTCTTGAAACGATTCAAACTATTTTTACACGAAGTGAGGAAATGGCAACAACGATTATTTGGGATTTACGAATTCCACGTGTTGCAGTGGCAGCGATTGTCGGAGTCAATCTAGCTTTATCAGGAGCATTACTTCAAGCTGTTATGCGAAATCCACTTGCAGACCCAGGCTTAACAGGTGTCTCGAGTGGTGCATCTGTTACCGTTTTAGCTATTATGCTCGTATTTCCAAACTTTACGTCTTTCGTTCCCATTGCAGCCATGATTGGTGGGACCATTGCAGTGGCGATTGTTTATGCCCTTGCATGGAAAAAGAATACGATTTCACCTGTTCGTATTATTTTAGCTGGTGTTGCAGTTAATGCGATTTTCGGAGGGATTACAGGACTACTTTCGATTTTATATAGTGACCGTCTACCTGCTGCTTTGCAGTGGATGAATGGTAGCCTCGGTGGTAAAGGTATGGGGGATGTAGCAGTTCTGTTACCGTATTCCATGATTGGTTGGGTTCTTGCATTATTTTGTATTCGTTCTGCTAATTTACTGTCACTGGGTGAAAAAGTAGCTAGTAATTTAGGAGAAAATACAAACCGCATTCGAATTTTATTATCTTTAGTTGCCGTATACCTTGCAGCTGTCTCAGTATCTATTGTCGGTCTACTCGGTTTTGTTGGATTAGTTGTACCCCATATGGCTCGTTTAATTGTCGGTACGAATTATCGTTTTGTTATCCCGATGAGTATGGTACTTGGAGCAGTTGTTTTAGTGATTGCTGATACAATTGGTCGCACATTATTCGCACCACTCGACTTACCAGCAGGAATCATTATGGCAATGGTAGGTGGACCATACTTCTTATATCTCATGCGAAAAGGAGATGTATAAAGATGCTAAAAGTTGAACATTTACATTTATCAATCAATCAAAACGCCATACTTCATGATATTCAGTTTGAAATAAAAGAAGGGGAGATTGTTTCAATCATTGGTCCGAATGGTTCTGGAAAATCAACCATTCTAAAAGCAATTTCACAAATGATTCCTATTGATGAACAGGTTGTATTTTTACAAGGGGAAGACCTATATCATGTTAGGTCAAAAGAGCGCTCTAAAAGAATGAGTGTTCTTTTTCAGTCGAATGAAGCACCACATGATTTAACTGTACAACAGCTAGTCGAATATGGTCGTACACCACATAAAAAGTGGTTTCAGACATTGAATATAGAAGACGAGGAAATTATTGATTGGGCAATTGAACAAACAGGATTAGAAGATTTTAGACATCGCTTTGTATCCTCTCTTTCAGGTGGAGAAGCACAGCGAGCATGGATTGCGATGTCGCTCGCACAGCGACCTAAAATTCTACTTCTAGACGAACCCACTACTTATTTAGATATCGCACATCAATTACAATTACTCGAACTTATCCATCGTGTGAATCGTGATTTTGGCATGACCATCGTGATGGTTTTACACGATTTAAATCAAGCGAGCCTATATAGTGATCGTGTATGTATGATTCAAAAAGGAAAAATCGTGAAGTATGGAACATCAGAAGAAGTGATGACACGTGAATTAATTCGCCAAGTTTATCATGTGGATTGCGATATTAATGCACACTTTAAACATGGTCGACCAAGAATTCAGTGGATTGGAATTGCAGAAGGAGATTAAACATATGAAAAAAGAAATAGATTTAGCTGAACAGCAGCAAGCATATCAAACATTTTTACAAACACAGAAAACAATCATGATTAGCAGTATAACAGCAGAAGGGACACCTTTAATTAGTTATGCGCCTTATATTTTGAATGAGGGGAAGTTATACATCTATATTAGTCGTATATCAGATCACCACGCTTCTATTCAACAAAGTGAGTGTATTCAAGCTATGTTAATAGCAGATGAAGTGCATTCACCTAATTTATTCGCACGAGAACGATTACGTTTTGTATGTAGACCTCGATTAGTGGAAGAGCATACACATGAAGTAGTTTTTCAACAGTTTGAAGAAAAGTTTAAGAAGCCAATGATTGACCTTTTACGTGGCTTAGATTTTTCACTTTTTGAGTTAACACCATTGGAAGGGCGATATGTAGTTGGTTTTGGAAAAGCTTTTGATGTTAATTTACTTAAGAATACCATCTCACATGTAGTCATCGATAAAAAGTAAGAGAAGCAGACACTTAGACGATAGGTGTCTGTTTTCTTTATTTACATTTCAAAATAATTTTGTTATTATTCTTATAAGATAACTAGGTTATTAAACGGAGGCTGATTAAAATGAATACAAATCACTTTTTTAGAACAACGATGGCAACATCTTATACGGCACGAAAGTTTTTCAAAAAAGTTGTACATGATGCATATTTGCAATTACAACAATGGGATTCAGAAGTTGTATTAGAAGCAGAAGCATGGCGTTTATACACGGTTAAAATACAATATCGTGGACAGTCTTATCAAGTTGCCTTTACTAAAAGTGAAATTGACATTTTACAGCAAGAATCTCCGTATGCACTTGATCAAGCGATTTGGTTACATCTTATTCAGCAAGGTCTAGTCATTCAACCGTTCGAAGGGAATTACTTATCAAAAGTTTTAACTTCTTCAATTCAAAGAAAAATCTCATAAGAGACAGGCTAGGATAAAACATTTCACTTCCCTTTTTTAGCGTTCGCAACGAAAAACTGGAACCGCGCTACAGCGCGATTCCAGTTTTTTTATGCTCATGTGTGATAGTGTTTTTTGCACTTATGTCCTAGTCTGTTTAATTTGGTAATTTAAATTTTTGAATACTTTGTTGTAATTCTTCAGCTAAGTGTTGTAATTCTTGTGCAGTACGTTCCATACTTGCCATTGAAGACAAAGATTCTTCAGTAGAAGCAGATACTTCTTCTAATGCAGCTGCATTTTCAGTTGCTGCATCAATTAATACTTGTGAACTACTTGTCATCGTTGAAATAGTTGCTGCAATTTCTTGTGAAACAGCAGAAACATTTTCCATACGTGGTGTAATACTTTGCATATTTTTAACGATTACATCAAATTTCTCAGCTGTATTTTCAACCACTTTTGTTCCATCTTGCACATGATGAAGAGCAGATTCCATAATTTTCACTGTTTCGCCCGTATCATCTTGAACTGTTTGAATCAATGTTTCAATTTGTCCTGCAGATTGTTGTGAGCTTTCAGCAAGTTTACGAACTTCTTCAGCTACAACAGCAAAACCTTTCCCATGTTCCCCAGCACGTGCTGCTTCAATTGAAGCATTTAATGCAAGTAAATTTGTTTGGTCAGCAATTGAGCGTATCATTTCTAAAATTGAATTGATTTCTTTTGTACGATCATAAAGTGAACGGACTTTTAAATCTGTTTCATTTACAGCCAATTGAATACTTTCCATCTTTTCAACAGTTTCTTGGATTGATTGTCCGCCTTCAAGAGCTTGTTGGTTTGCTGTTTGTGATAATTCAGTTACTTGACTAGTGTCTGAAGCCATATCTTGGATACCATCAGAAACTTCACCAAGAGCTTGGTTAGATTGTGCCATTTGGTTTGTTTGATGTTCATTATTAATCGTTACTTGTTGCAATGCAGAAGTAATTTGCTGTGAGCTTGCCATATTTTCGCTTGTACTTGCAGAAAGTAAGTCAGAAGACTCGCGAATGGTATTAGCATTATCTTTTAAATTAGATATTAAAGCTGTTAAATGAATTTTCATCTTTTCGAATGCTTCAGCTAATTGACCTACTTCATCTTTACCAGAAACCGTAATTTCAGTTGTTAAATCACCTTCACTGATTGTTAAAGCACTATCACGTAATTTTTTAATTGGCGAAATGATTGAACGAATAATGAAGAAAATTAAAATAGCACCTAAAATTAAAGAACCAACAAGAATGTACATGATATTCAGCCATGTTTTACTTGCTTGTGTAGTAGCTTCTGAAATATAAGTTGTACTTACAATTTTCCAATCAGATAAATCATTTGTTTTTAACGATAAAGTTTTATTATTTATATCTTTTGTGTCAGTTTTTTTATTGCTAGATATGATGGATTTTATCTCATCATCTACAGGTTTTCCAAGCTCCTTTGTCGGATGGGTAATATAGTTTCCATGTTGGTCAATAATAGAGATAAAACCCTTCTTGCCGATTTTCACTTCATTCGCTAATTTTTGGAATGAATTAATCGACATATCGATACCGACAACACCCATATCATTCGGTAACTTTTTTGAAATGGTAATAACCAATTTATTATCTAAAGCAGAGATGTAAGGGTCTGAAATTGAATAATCTTGTTCATTTAAAGCCCCTTTATACCACGGACGTTCTATTGGATTATAATCTTTTGGATAAATGTAGTAAGGCATTTGAATCATATCGCCCTTTGCAGACCCAACATACGCAATCTGTACATCATTATGTCCTTCTGCATACTCACTTAAAACTGTTCGTACTTCAGATTTCTTATCCATTTTTAAAGGCAGTTTTGAGATGCGATCTGCTAAATAATCAATATCATCTATTTTACTTTGTAATGTATTTGTGATATTTGCGTTCAGTATATCTGAACTAGAATGCGCATATCCACCTTGCTGTTCAATTACAAGAGATTTGATATTTTGAAATGCTACAGTACTGATAATCATGCTAGGAATGATTAAGATTGCCAAAAATGAAATAATTAGTTTGGTGCGCAAGCGCATATTTTTTAACATTTTCTAATAACCTTCTTTCATAAAATACATATACATTAGTATCGGAACAAAATATGTATTATAAACAAAAATGATGAATTCAAGTTGTAATAAAAGAAAATTAACATTTTATAGTGTGTTTTAGTGAAAAAACTAATATTTTGTATAGGTTAATTAATGATTAAGAGTGTGATAAATATACTAAAAGAAAATTAATAGAATGAAGTCATTAAATATAATTTTGATATAAAAAATCAGCTTACAAAATAATGTAAGCTGATTTATATATTGGTTGATACGATTAGTAAACTTTGTCACCGTTGAAAATTGAGTTTTTAACGATTACATAATCAACTGTACGGATAGCATCTAGTTTTGTGCCGCCAGCGTAAGAAATTGATGATTGAAGATCTTGTTGCATCTCAATTAATGTATCTTTTAAAGCACCTTTGTGCTCCACATACATTTTCTTACCTTCAACATTTTTCTTTTCACCTTTTTGGAATTCAGAAGCTGAGCCGAAGTACTCTTTTACTTTTTTACCATCGACTTCAACTGTTTTACCAGGTGACTCTTCATGACCTGCGAATAATGAACCAATCATAACCATTGAAGCACCAAAACGAATTGATTTTGCGATATCGCCATGTGTACGAATACCACCATCTGCGATAATTGGTTTCGTTGCAGCTTTTGAGCACCAACGTAAAGCAGCTAATTGCCAGCCACCAGTACCAAAGCCTGTTTTGATTTTTGTAATGCATACTTTACCTGGTCCGATTCCTACTTTTGTAGCGTCAGCGCCAGCATTTTCAAGTTCACGAACTGCTTCAGGTGTACCAACATTACCTGCAATTACGAATGCGTTTGGTAATAGACCTTTAATATGTTGAATCATGTTGATGACTGCATTTGAATGACCATGTGCAATATCAATTGTAATGAATTCAGGTGTTAAACCTAAAGCAGCTAATTCTTCTACGAATGTATATTCTTCTGGTTTTACACCTACGCTAATTGATGCGATTAAACCCTTTGATTGCATGTCTTTAATAAAGCCAATACGTTTTTCAGGGTTGAAGCGGTGCATAATGTAGAAGTAACCATCTTCTGCTAATTTTGTAGCAATTGTTTCATCAATGATTGTTTGCATATTTGCAGGGACAACCGGTAATTTAAATTTATGTCCACCGAGCTCGATAGTTGTATCACACTCCGAGCGGCTATTTACGATACACTTTGCTGGTACTAATTGAATGTCTTCATAATCAAATACGTTATCCATTGTGTTAAATACACTCCTAAAAGCGAATATTATTTTTGTTTGGACTATAAATGTTCGTCCTTTGGTAATTTACCTCATTTTCAAAGTCATGTCAAAGGTTTTGTGTATAAATATTTAGAAAATTTTTTGATTTTCACACAAATTGAACAATTTAAGACTTGTAAATGCTCTCATTTTAAGTTATAAAAACGAATAAAATAAGAGGAAGTATGAAACTATCAAGACGAAGTGATAACAATATGATAAAATTAGAATTTAAAGAGTAGTAAAATATATACAGTTATTGATTGCTTTATTCATAGATTGAAATACGGAAAGAGCAAGTGAGAAAGGAAGTTAGTCATGCGACAATTAGAAATAGAATTACGTGAACTTTTAATTGGTGCACCACCGATTAAAATTATGACAGAAGAAGAAATGGAAGAATTCGGAGAGATTGTAGATGCACATCGCGAAATCTCTTATGGACAAGTTGAAGTGTCAGATGAAGGGAAAATTACATCATTAATTATTGATTTAGAAGCCATTTTAGAAAATAATGATGTATCTTTAGATGAATATGAAGAACTATCAGCTGAAGATTTAAAAGAGATTGCTCAAGATTTTGTAGATGAATATGGTCAAAAGAATTTACAGTTAACTTCTTTTTCTGAATGGGGCGATCAGACGTTTTTACTAACGTTTGAGGCAATGGATGTGCAGTATCAAATCCCACTACCTAATTCAGGTGCAACAATTGAGATGAATAAACAAGGTTTTGTATTATCCGCAACATTCAATCAATCTTATTATCAATTAACACATCCGAAACTTACAGTCGATGCAGATGTGGCATTGATGATTTATAAAAATAGAATGTTAGTTGAATTAGCTGCTTTCCAACAAGAAGATGAAATTCGATTAATGTACTATCCTAAAAATTTAAATGAAGTAGTTGGCGCAAACGGAGATATTATTTCATTAAATCAATTTTTAGAAAATGGTCCTGTTGAATTAGAAAAAGTTCCACCTGTTATGGAAATGTATGATGAAGCAATTTTGTTAGGTATTACACCGGATATGAATAAAATTGAAGAAGAAAATACAGTTACATATGAACAATCTGATCAACATTATGTTAAATTCGATATGTCTGATGAACATCAATTGATTATTGATTCTACTCTGCCATTCAAAGAAGGGGAAGAATATACACTAGATGAACTTCGTAAACGTGCAATTGCCTTTTTAGAATCCAAAGTAGGCAATGTGTCTGAACATTATTTATTAGAAGATGCATTTGTTGAAGAGGATTTAGAAGATGATGAAGATGATGATTTAACAGAAGAGGAAATTGAGATGTTAAAAGCTCTATCAGCAGAAGATGGTGAGGATGAAGAGGAAGATGACGAAGATGATTCTTATGCTTTCGAACCATTTGTGACTTTTACATTCCACCGTTATATTAATGGCATTCCACTAAGTGAATATACAGCAAATATTGATATGGGTATTTATTCAGGTCGTGTAACAGATGCAGTGATTCCAATGTTAAAAGAAGAGCATATTGAGAGTATGTCAATGGAACCTACAATTACATTAGAAGAAGCAAATGAAATCTATAAAGACTCCATTAAAATGGAATTAGCACGTGTTCCATACGAAGATGAAGAATTTACAAAATATGAATTATGCTATGTTGTAAAAGAAAAAGAAGTGGGACAACGCATTGAAAGAATTGATGCAGAGAATGGAAATATTTTTTATTATGATCAATTAGATGATATTGAATACGAAGAATAAATACATGAATTTTTATTTTTAAATAAAAAATTTATATTTTTCTTTTTTTCAGTATATTGACATAAAATAGTCTATAAAGTAGACTATTGTTAATTATAACAAACGAATATGACCTCACATTGACACAATTGTGAGGTAGAGGCGCGATATTTATTAGTAAGTAGCGGAGTACGAGAATACAAAGATGCTACTTAGAAGGAGATGTCGCCGAAGTGTATGGTGGGTTCTCAACATCATATGCTGGGTCTGCAATTAATAGTTGCAGGACTGTCTTACTTTTTTTACCCGAATAAAGTAAGTTGAGCTATCTCAATTGGGCAATGATGAGGATTTTTAGAAGGACTATACCAAAAGGTCTGGAGAAGTATCTCATCCACCTTTTGTTATAGTCCTTTTCGTTTTCACAATGGGAACATATTTAAAGGAGAGGTACAAATGAAAAAATCATGGGGAATATTTACAGCACTATTACTTATGCTTGTAGTTGCACTAGCAGGATGTAGCTCGGAAGATTCGAAAAAATCGGAATCTTCAGGCGATAAAGAAAAAGAAAAATTTACAGTAGGTATGGAGGCGGGATATGCACCATTCAACTGGACACAAAAAGATGACGCGAACGGCGCTGTAAAAATCGAAGGTAATGCAGAATATGCGGGCGGTTATGATGTACAAATTGCTAAAAAAATCGCAGATAGCTTAGATCGTGAATTAGTGATTGTAAAAACAGAGTGGGATGGTTTAATTCCGGCACTTATTTCAGGGAAAATTGATGCAGTAATTGCAGGGATGTCACCAACAGAGGAACGTAAAAAAACAATTGATTTCTCAGATATTTACTACACTTCAAATCTTGTAATGGTCGTGAAAAAAGGCGGTAAATACGACAATGCTACATCAATTCAAGATTTCAAAGGTGCAAAAGTAACAGGTCAGTTAAATACGTCACACTATACAGTAATTGACCAAATTAATGGTGTACAAAAACAACCTGCTTCAGATAATTTCTCAGCAATGCGTGTAGCACTCGAATCAGGAAAAATTGATGCATACGTATCAGAACGTCCAGAAGGTTTATCAGCTTCAGCAGCAAATGATAAATTTAAAATGATTGAGTTCAAAGACGGTTCAGGTTTCAAAGCTGATAAAGCGGAATTCTCAGTCGCAGTTGGTGTGAAAAAAGGTAGCGAATTAACAGAGCAAGTGAATAAAGCATTAGCAAGTATTTCAGAAGACGAGCGTCAAAAGATTATGGAAACAGAGATTAAAAACCAACCAGCAGCAAAATAGAACGTACGTGGCTACCGACTGTCTTGTTTAGTCGGTAGCTTGTATTTTATAAGGGGAGAGCGAAATGAGTCTAGAATGGCTATTTGAAATTGCTAAAGATAATTGGCAAATGTTTTTACGTGGCGCAGGAATGACGATGTTTATTGCCACCGTCAGTACCATTCTGGGGGCGATTATCGGTTTATTAATTGGGGTAATTGATACGATTCCGAAAACAAAATCAGCATTTAAAATGATTGTATTAAAAGTCATTCGTGTCATCTTACGTGTCTATGTAGAGTTCTTCCGTGGCACACCAATGATGGTACAAGCGATGGTCGTATTCTACGGATTCCCATTGATTATGCAATCAATCAAAGAATCAATCGGAACTGATTTTGGTGTCACAGGTGATATGAATCGTACAGTTGCGGCAGTATTAGTTGTATCCCTGAATACAGGGGCTTACATGGCAGAAATTGTCCGTGGTGGTATTGTCAGCGTAGATAAAGGACAATTCGAAGCGGCACAAGCAATTGGTATGAATCACTGGAAAACGATGATGCATGTCGTATTACCACAAGTTTTACGCAATATTTTACCAGCTACAGGTAACCAATTCGTTATGAATATTAAAGATACATCTGTATTAAATGTAATCGGTGTAACCGAGTTATACTTCGTCACAAAGTCAATTGCAGGTGCGAACTTTAGATACTTTGAATCATTCTTCGTAGCATGTTTAATCTATCTAGTCTTAACGATTGTTGTGACACAGATTCTACGATTCTTTGAACGTAAATTAGGTGGCACAGCCAACTATCAAATGTTAGATATTCCGCAGCCTAGAAGAGCTGAAGGACCAATGAAGTAGGGAGGGAATTTACATTGAGCACAGTCATTAATATTAAAAATTTAAGTAAATCCTTCGGGTCACATGAAGTCTTGAAGGACATTAACTTTTCAGTTGAAAAAGGAGAAGTTGTGACCGTAATTGGTTCTTCAGGTTCAGGTAAATCTACTTTATTACGTTGTTTAAATTTACTTGAAACACCAGATGGTGGTGAAGTGAATTATGAAGGTCAAAATGTATTAACACATATGGAAGATGTGAATGAGTACCGAACAAAGTTAGGCATGGTGTTCCAACAGTTTAATTTATTTAATAACTGCAATGTTTTACAGAACTGCACATTGGGACAGATTAAAGTATTAAAGCGTTCAAAACAACAGGCAGAAGAAATTGCGAAAGAATATCTAGATATCGTGGGGATGGGCAGATATATTAACGCAAGACCAGCTCAATTATCGGGTGGTCAAAAACAGCGCGTGGCGATTGCGAGAGCATTATCTATGAAGCCGACTGCATTATTATTTGATGAACCAACTTCAGCACTTGATCCAGAGATGGTCGGTGAAGTATTAAAAGTCATGAAAAAATTAGCAGAAGCAGGTTCAACAATGATTATCGTAACGCATGAAATGGAATTTGCGCGTGAAGTATCGGATCGTATTGTTTTCATGGATCAAGGTGTGATTGTTGAAGACGGAACGCCAGATGAAGTATTTAATCATCCAAAACATGAACGAACAAAAGCCTTTTTACAACGTACGTTTAAAAACTGAGGGTAGTATTTTATTATAATTAAGAAAGAATTGTGCTAAATCAGCATGATTCTTTTTTATTTTAAAATTGTAAAACCTTGCTCTATCAAGGATATCATCACTTTTTATACAAAATACTTTCATAAAAGACATAAATTGTTGTTTAGGAAATGGCAAATTAGTCAAAAATATTAACACATCCTAAAACAACTTAGAAAGTGGTGAGTGCGATTTTAGTAAATAAAAAATATGTTCGATTGTATATTAGTTTATTACTATTATGTTTTCTTATGATTCCTTCTTTCTCTATGGAAGGTAATCCACAAGCAAAAAAAGAACAACTGCTTATTTATGTGAATCAAGCAACGACCATGTATAAAAGTAAAGGAAAAGAAAATATAAATCGAAATTATCGCCAAGTATTTATAAGCAATATAGTAAGTCTGGTAGCTGGGTTAAGGTGAAAAACTGGAATCATGCTGTAGCATGGTTCCAGTTTTTCGTTGCGAACGCTAAAAAATAAAAGTGAAATGTTTTGTCCAGCCGGTTTTGTTTTATGAAATAGTAGAGAATTATAAAGAGGCAGTGGTAAACTGAAGAAACAATGGGGATAAAGGAGAGACTAATGAATAAAAGAGTTAATCAGATATTTCGTTTTGAGTGGGTCTGGATTATATTAATAGCTGTATTTACAGCAATCAGTAGTGAAATTAAACTCTCTCCATTTAGTGGCGAAAATTTCCGTTTTGGCATGGGGAGTATTGTATTTTTTTTAATGTTACTTATTCGTATGCCAAAGCGTTACATACTAACGGGTATAGTTACAGCGTGTATTGTTGTTGGATTCCGTATATGTTTTCCATTAGAACAAGTGCCGAACATGACAATTTATGATCGATTCATTGAACATTATCCAGCAGGTGCTTATTATTTCATATATGTAATAGGTTTTCATTTTTTAAAGCTTAAAAATTTTATTGGACAACCTTTAAAATTAGGGTTTTTAGCGACATTTTTAGAAATACTAAGTAATAGTCTGGAGCATCTATTACGTATTTTAACAACTAATGGCTTAACAAGTAGCCTACAGGACTGGTTACTACTTGCAGCAGTTGCTGTATTTCGTAGTTTCTTTGTTGTGGGGTTATATAGCTCTGTCTTGTTATCTGAACAGAAAAAAAGATTGGAAGATGAGTTCGCGGTAGGATCAGGTTTATATATTGAAACACTTTATTTACAAAAATCCATGAACCATATTGAGCAAATCATGGCAGATAGTTATGATTTATATCGTGTATTAAAAAAAAGCGAACAAAGAGAGTTTAGCCAAAAAGCTTTGCACATTTCTCAAGAAATTCATGAAGTTAAAAAAGATTCACAGCGTATTTATTCGGGCTTATCTGCAATTACACGATCACGTGATTATACACATTATGATTTATCCGAAGTAATAGAAGTAGCTATAGAAGGAAATCGTAAATATGCTCAACATTTAGAGAAAGAAATTACAATTTATACAACTGTGAATGTGAATTTTATTGTAAAAGAGCAAATGCTTTTTTTAGCGATTATTAATAATGTACTTGCGAATGCAATCGAAGCAATTAAGAAAAAAGGAAGCATCTCATTCATTATTAATGAATTAAACGATTCAATTTATATACAAGTAAGAGATTCAGGTAAAGGTATTTCAGAAGAAGATTTGCAATTAATTTATGAGCCTGGTTTTACAACTAAATTTAATGACAAAGGTGTCGCGGCAACAGGAATCGGTTTATCGCATGTTCAAGAGGCGATTCGTTTATTAGAAGGAGAGCTTCGTGTGCAATCGGTTATAGGAAAAGGTACAACATTTACAATTAAAATACCAAGGAGCAAAATTGAGCAGAGGGGCGAATAATAATGCGTTATTTTATAGTAGATGATGATGCGGCAAGTCGCCGTATGTTAAAAACGATTATTTTAGAAGAAGAAATGGGTGTAATCGTCGGTGAGGCAGATAGCGGTGAGGCGGCTATTCAAAAAATTATCGCAAGTGATCCAGATGTTGTATTAATAGACTTACTAATGCCACATTTAGATGGAATCGAAACAATTGATGAATTGCAAAAGCACGGATTCAAAGGAACGTTCATTATGTTATCTCAAGTTGTAAATAAAGAGATGGTGGGAGAGGCATATGAAAAAGGTGTCGAATTTTTTATTCATAAGCCCATTAATCGTATTGAAGTGCATAGTATTTTAAAGAGAACGAGTGAGAATTTAATTTTGAAACAATCGCTTATGACGATTCGTAAATCAATCATGAACTTTGAAGAAAGTACGAATACAGAAAATTATCGTAATTTAAAAGATATCGCACTTTCTATTTTGAACGATATGGGGATTGTTGGTGAGGTAGGAACAGATGATATTGTGAATATGCTGACGTATTTAGCTGAACAGGAAGAACATTCGATGCAACTACCACCTCTTAAAGAGTTATATGAAGCAGTAGCGCGTAAAACAAAAATCGATCCACTGGAGATTTTAAAAGAAAGTAAAGCAATTGAGCAGCGTATTCGTCGAACTGTTGGTGCAGCGATGAATAATATTGCGACACTGGGTGTAGTAGATTATACAAATCCAGAATTTGAATATTATGCGCCGCGTTATTTCGAATTCTCAGAGATTCGAACGGTGATGAAGGCAATTCAAGATGAAACAACACCTAAAAAAGTGAAAATTAATGTGAAAAAGTTCTTACAAGTACTCTATATCGAATCAAATGAAAAATTTAACAATAATTCTAGTAAAATATAATTCAGAAATCGTTTTCATATCAAAACAGCATAATAGTTACTTCAATGATAAGGAAAATATATGTTTTTGAACTTTTTTTGAAAATTTTATCTAATTAAAATGTCGGATAATGTCGGAAAATTAAGGTCAACCATAGAATAAGATTATAGTTTTTAAAAATTCATGAAAAAAACTAATATAATCTGAGAGGTGACTCATTGATGAAGAAGTTTAAATTAGGTCTAGCATGGCAGATTTTAATCGGTCTTATTTTAGGTGTTATTGTCGGTGCTGTATTCTACGGAAACGACAACGTAACTAAATATCTTCAACCATTAGGTACAATCTTTATGAACATGATCAAAATGATCGTAGTACCTATTATCATTTCAACTTTAATTTTAGGTGTAGCTGGTACTGGAGATATGAAGAAGCTTGGTAAACTAGGTTTAAAAACAATCGTTTACTTTGAAATTATCACAACAGTAGCTATTTTAATTGGTTTACTAGCAGCAAACATTTTCAACCCAGGCGCTGGCGTTGATATGGAACATTTATCTAAAGGTGATATTTCTCAATATCAAACAACTACAGAAGAAGTGAAGCATGGTGGTTTTGCGGATACGATTATTAGCGTCGTGCCAACAAATATTGTAGCAGCAATGGCTAGCGGTAATATGCTTGCAATCATCTTCTTCTCAGTATTATTTGGTTTAGGTGTCGCAGCAATTGGTGAACGTGGTAAACCAGTTCTAGCATTCTTCTCTGGTGTAGCAGATGCGATGTTCTGGGTAACAAACACAATCATGAAATTCGCTCCGATTGGCGTATTTGCATTAATCGCTGTAACAGTTTCAACGTTCGGAGTAAAATCATTAATTCCATTATCAAAATTAGCAATTCTTGTATATGTAGCAATGGCATTCTTCATTTTTGTTGTATTAGGAATTGTGGCAAAAATGGCGAAAATCAGCATCTTCAAGTTAATCAAAGTATTAAAAGAAGAATTGATTCTAGCTTATTCAACATCAAGTTCTGAAACCGTTTTACCACGTGTTATGAAAAAGATGGAGAACCTTGGTGCTCCAAAAGATGTTGTATCATTCGTTATTCCAACAGGTTATTCATTTAACTTAGATGGTTCAACATTGTACCAGTCAATCGCAGCGATTTTCATTGCACAAATGTATGGCATTGATTTATCAATCACACAACAAATTACATTAGTATTAACATTAATGGTTACTTCTAAAGGTATTGCAGGTGTACCTGGCGTATCATTCGTTGTATTATTATCAACACTTGGCGCTGTAGGTATTCCAGTTGAAGGCTTAGCATTCATCCTTGGTATTGACCGTATCCTAGATATGGCTCGTACAGCTGTAAACGTAGTAGGTAACTCATTAGCGTCATTAGTAATGGCTCGTTGGGAAGGTCGTTTCGATCAAGAGAAGTACGATAACTACTTTGAAAACCAATCAAAAGCATAATACAGTATTTATATAGTGAAAAAGGAGAGTACTCATATCGAGTGCTCTCCTTTTCTAATTTATGAATTGTAATATTTATTTCAGGGTATATGACTTAAATAGTCTGGTTTAGTAAGCGCTCCAACCTGAATCGGCAGCAATGGCTACATCATTAATAAGAGATGATTCATCTGAAGCAAGGAAGATTGCGATATTCGCAACTTCTTCGACTGTTCTAATGCGAGGCATCATGCTGACACCACGCGCTGCGACTTCTAAACCGAATTGGTCCATCTTACTCATATTTGCAGCGAATTTTGTTGCGACTTGGGCAGGTGCAATCGCGTTACAATGGATGTGATGAGGTCCGTATTGTGAAGCGACGTTCTTTGTCATACTAACAACTGCATGTGTCACAGCTGGTATAGGCTAAGTCGTCACGACCACCTGTTAAACTAGAGATAGAGGCCATATTAACCATCGTACCGCCTCCTTGCTCAACGAAGTGAGGAATTACTTTTCGCATGGCACGCATGACACCAGTTAAGTTAATATCAATTATGCGATTCCATGTATCATCTACCATGCGCTGAATATCATCTTCAGAAGCGACATTCACTTGAACACCGAAAGCATCTAATCCTTCTTTTTGAAATTCTGCAACTGTTTCGCGTAAGGATTCGTCATTGAAGTCAGCAATAACAACCTTTGCACCTTCATTAGCATAACTATGTGCAATTTCCTTATCGATTCCAGAACCACTATCTGTAATGATTGCAACTTTATCATTTAATCGTGACATTGTTCTTCACCTTTTCCTATTATATAGTTAAGATAGATTACACAATCGTTATATGTAACGATATTTTAATAAAAATAAAGTATTTATAGTTGAATGATTTGATCATCTATTATAGATATAAATTTAAGTCTTTTAATCACAGTGGAGGGTTAGCAATGAATATGTGGCAAGATCGTTTTGATACAGAGGGTTATGTGTACGGTATCGAGCCAAATGAGTTTGTAAAACAATATTACAAAGTATTTAAGGGAAGTAAGAAAATCGGTGCTTTTGCAGAGGGAGAAGGACGAAATGCTGTTTTCTTATCAATGAGAGGATTTATGCTAACTGCTTTTGATTTTGCACAAAGTGGTTTAAGTAAAACGAAGAAATTAGCTTCTGAAAATCATGTGCATGTCGCAACAAGATTAACAGACCTTATTCATAATGAAACACCAATTGAAGAGTTTAATGGAGCTGTTATGATTTTTGGGCATTTCCCCAAAAAATATCAAAAGCTCATTTTTGATAAAGTAATAAAATCAGTCACGCCAAGTGGCATGATTATGATGGAGCTGTATAGCGAAGAACAATTACATTATCAAACAGGTGGACCAAAAGATATCGATTTATTATATAATCCACAAGATGTTTTAGAGTGGTGTAGTGACTATAAGATTAAACATTTTTATGTTGGTGAAGTAGTACGTAATGAAGGCACGTTGCATACAGGATTAGCGCATGTTATACAATTCATTATTCAAAAATAGATTGCCTTTATAAGGCAATCTATTTTTATTTACTCTTTATTTCCTGGGAAATTGTGATACAATTATTTAGTGAAACTAAAAGTTACCCAAAGTAACTAATTGCGAAGGGAGGAACTGATTTGGCACATATATCATCACTGTTCCATCAAATCATTTTATTTTATAGACCTTTTGAAACACATTTGAATGCTATTTTAGCAGACCATCAATTGCATCGAGCGCAGTGGTCAATTCTTTATTACTTAGAGAAAAATGATTCAATAACTTTAGTTGAATTAGCACAGTTACAAGGAGTTGAAAAACCGACTGTGACAAGAACTGTTACAAAATTAGAGGAAGCTGGTTTAATTAAACCTATCGCGACACATGATAAACGAGAGAAACGTATAACCCTAACAGAACAAGGAAGAACACTATATCATCAAGTTCGTATCCCAATTGATGCATTTGAACATCGTTTATTGGAGGGGGTTTCAGAGGAAGAACAGCTGCAGATGATTGAATTGCTAGTAGCGTTAAGAGAAAAAATTTAATAAAAAGAAGGAATAATATGAGTAAGACAAAAGCAGCTTTATGGACACCACAATTTATTGTGATGTCAGCGATTAATTTTTTATTAATTGTTATTTTTTATTTATTAATGGTAACAATCGGCAAATTTGCGATTAGTGAGTACGGAGCAACAACAAGTCAAGTTGGTTTAGTAACAGGTATTTATATTATTGGTACATTATTAGGACGATTATTTACAGGTCGTGTCATTGAACAAATTGGACGCAAAAGAGTATTATTATTTGGTTTGCTCTTTTTCATTGCAACTACGGGATTATATTTCATTCATGCAGGAATTATTCTTTTATTAGTATGCCGTCTTGTACATGGAATTGGGGTAGGGGTTGCCTCTACAGCAACTGGAACCATTGTTGCGCAAATTTTGCCTCCATCGCGTAAAGGTGAAGGAATTGGTTATTTTGCAATGAGTGCAACACTAGGTACAGCAATTGGTCCTTTTATTGGACTATCTATGGTTCAACATACAACATATTCTGTTATTTTTATGATGTGTATGATAATCGGTATTATTAGTTTCTTACTTGCTGTATTCACAAAAGTACCTGGTGCTGAATCAACTACGGTAGTACAACCAACTGAAAAATCAAAAGGAAGTTTTATTTCACAATATATTGAACTAAAAGCAATGCCAATTGCCATTGTGACTTTTTTAATGTGCTTTGGTTATGCAGCAATTTTATCTTTTATTAGCTTGTTTGCAAAAGAACGTAATTTAGAAGTAGCTTCTAGTTACTTCTTTATCGTTTATGCAATTGCTGTTTTATTAACACGACCTGTAACAGGGAAAATGCTAGATCGTTTCGGTGGAAACTCCGTCATGTATCCTTGTTTTATTTTCTTTGGTACTGGATTAATTTTAATGAGTTTTGCACATTCAGCTTTTATACTCCTCTTAGCTGGTATTTTAATTGGTATCGGGTATGGTAATTTATCATCTGGTGCCCAAGCATTAGCTATTAAGTTAACGCCTCCACACCGTATGGGACTGGCTACATCTACTTACTTTATTGCGTTAGACGCCGGTTTAGGTGTAGGACCATATCTCTTGGGGTATGTGATTCCTGTATTCGGATATAGTGTCCTATATACCTCGCTTGGTATTTTCATTTTCACACTCATTCTTCTCTATTACGTAGTCTATGGTAAAAGAGAAAGAATGTTAAAAGTTTCACAATTAAGTTGAAAACGTTTTAAAACTAAATGTTTTAGTGTTAAAATATGTATGAACATATTTTAAGGAGTGAAATACATGGGAAAGTTAGAAGGTAAAGTAGCAATTATTACTGGAGGCGCTGGCGGTATCGGAAGTGGTATGGCACGTGCAATGGCTAAAGAAGGTGCAGTTGTAGCAATCGTTGATTTAAACGAAGAAATGGGTAAAGCGACTGAAGCAGAACTTCAAGCGATTTCTCCAAAATCATTTTTCTTAAAAGCCGATTTAATGGATCATGCAAATCTTCCAAACATTGTAGAAACAGTGGTTGAAAAATGTGGTAAACTAGATATTCTAGTAAACAATGCACACGTTTCAAAACAAGTGCCACTAGCAGAAACAACACAAGCACACTTAGATCTATCATTTGGTACAAGTTTCTACCCTACATTCTATTTAATGAATGCTGCATTACCACACTTAAAAGAGACAAAAGGTAATATCATTAACTTTGCATCAGGTGCTGGTCTTTCTGGCCATAAAACACAAGGCGCTTATGCAGCAGCAAAAGAAGCAATTCGTGGATTATCACGTGTAGCAGCAAATGAATGGGGCGAATTCGGTATTAATGTCAATATCATCAGTCCATTAGCATACACTCCAGGCGTTGAAGCTTGGTCAAAATCACAACCAGAGTACTATGAGCAAGTTCGTAATCAAATTCCACTAGGTCGCTTTGGTGAAGTAGAACAAGACATCGGCCGTGTAGCTGTATTCTTAGCTTCAGATGATTCTTCATATATCACTGGTCAAACTCTAATGGTTGATGGTGGATCATTAATGCTTCACTAGAAACGATGATTTTCGTGGCTATTGAGGAGGATATAGTTGTGAAGGATTCAAATTTATTTCAAGTTATACACAAAACGGAGTATATTAATAACTCAAACATCTATCATTTTACAAGACGTTTTCCGCATAAATTAGGTGTAACACCTGTACTTGTACTCTCTGAACTTTTACAGCATGGTGCTTTAAAGCAAACTGTGTTAGCAGAAAGAATGGGATGTACACCTGGTGCTATGACAAATATTGCGAATAAACTTGTAAAATTAGGTTATGCGAAGCGTGTTTACAACGAAGAAGATCGTCGTCATGTGCTCATGGAAATTACTGATGCAGGTGTTTCAGTATTAAAAGATGCACAGGTACAAGGACGAAAAGTACATCAAGAATTATTTGAAGTATTAACTGATGAAGAACTCGAACAATATTTAAATATTACTGAGAAGTTATTAGAAGCTTCAATAGCACGAAATCAACAATATAAGCCTTAGTTTGAAAAGAGGAGAATTTTTAATTCTTCTCTTTTTTGTATGTAAAAGATAATATTTATTTATTCGAAATAATTTTCTCGTAAAAGGCTTGAAGTGAAGCTGTATAAGGACTTTTATATAAAAAAACTAGTTTAAACAATTAATTTTATTTAAAAATTTAGAATTTACAGAAAATTAATGTAGACGAAATAAATGTAATCATTTAAAATGTGAATTGTTAGATGAAGGGGAAGTATCATTTATATTTCTGAACAAGTAGCATTACATAATTCAGAAAAATCAGAATTTAGGGGGATTCATATGAATAAAAAATTAAAACGGTATGGTTCGGTATTTTTAGCAACTTCTTTTGTTTTAGCAACACTTACAGGATGTGGAGCAAAAGATTCATCAGGGGGTGGCAGTAAAGACGACGCAAAAGAAATCAAGTTAGGCATGAACTTAGAGTTGTCAGGTCCTGTAGCTTCATATGGCTCTGGTATCGCAAATGGTGCACAACTTGCGATTGACGAAATTAATGCCGATGGTGGAATTGACGGTAAGAAAATTACAGTAGTTAAAGTAGATAATAAATCTGATTCTGCCGAAGCAACAACAGCTGCTTTGAAGTTAGCTACACAAGACAAAGTAGTTGCGCAAATTGGTTCTGCAACATCGGGTAATACACTTGCCTCGGTAAAAATTGCGAATCAAAACAAAATGCCAGTTATCGGACCATCTGCAACGTCACCAAACGTAACAGTCGATGAAAAGACAAATAAAGTAAATGACTACGCGTTCCGTACATGTTTCATCGATCCATTCCAAGGTAAAATTGCAGCTAACTTTGCCATTGATACATTAAAAGCGAAAAATGTAGCGATTTTCTCAGATAGTTCAAGTGACTATGCAAAAGGACTGGCAAAATCATTCAAAGAGACAATCGAAAGTAAAGGTGGAAAAGTCGTTGCACAAGAAGCATATGTAGCAAAAGATACAGACTTCAAATCAACACTTACACGTTTAAAAGCTAAAAATCCTGACTTTATTTATATTCCAGGATACTACGAAGAAGTGGGTATTATTGTAAAACAAGCACGTGAAATAGGTATTACAGCACCACTAATGGGTGGAGACGGTTGGGATTCGCCAAAATTAGTTGAATTAGCAGGAGATGAAGCACTGAATAATACGTACTTCACAAATCACTATTCAGCCGAAGATCCAGACAAGCGTATTCAAGATTTCGTAAGTGCATATAAAAAGAAATACGATAAAACACCAGATGCATTCAATGCACTTGGTTACGATACAGTTTATTGGTTGAAGGATGCAATTGAGCGTGCTGGATCAACAGATGGTGAGAAAGTCCAAAAAGCATTAGCTGATACAAAAGATTTAAGTCTTGTAACAGGTACATTCTCAGTTGATGAAAATCATCATCCTGTAAAAACAGCAACAGTACTTGAGTTTAAAGAAGGCAAACAAGTATTCAACTCAAAAGTAAATCCTTAATAATGAGCTGAATAGTAAGAGAGTGTCTAGTTTACGCTAGGCACGCTCTTTTACTTTAATGATAGGGAGAGGTGCAAATGGAGTGGTTACAACAACTCATTAATGGTATATCACTTGGTAGTATTTATGCGCTTATTGCATTAGGATACACAATGGTATACGGCATTATTAAACTGATTAACTTTGCACATGGTGATGTATTCATGATCGGGGCATTTGTAGGTTTTTATGCTGTCACGTCTTGGCAAATGAGCTTTTTCCCAGCACTCATCATTGCGATGGTTTTATGCGCAATACTTGGCGTAGTAATTGAAAGACTCGCTTATAAACGATTGAGAAATTCAACCAGAATTGCGGCACTTATTACGGCGATTGGCGTTTCGTTATTAATTGAATATGTCACAATTTATATTCGCGGTGCACAACCTGAAGCCTATCCAAAAGATTTAGTTGCCAATAAGCAAATTAATTTATTCGGTGCAGATATTAGTTCGCAATCATTATTAATTTTAGGTGTATCGATTACATTGATGATTTTATTACAGTTTATTGTACATAAAACGAAGGTTGGTAAAGCGATGCGTGCGGTATCACATGACGCGGAAGCAGCAAAATTAATGGGAATTAATGTGGACAATACAATCTCAGCTACATTTGCGATTGGATCTGCATTAGCAGGTGCAGCAGGCGTTATTTTCGGATTATATTACACAAAAATCGACCCTTTAATGGGAGTTATTCCAGGAATGAAGGCGTTTGTTGCAGCGGTATTAGGTGGAATTGGTAGTATTCCAGGAGCGATGACAGGCGGTATGATTTTAGGTGTTATTGAAACAATTGTAAGTGCAGTTGGCTTCTCACTGTGGAGAGATGCAGCCGCATTCATTATTTTGATTATTATTTTAATCTTTAGACCAGCAGGTATTTTCGGTAAAAATACCCGCGAGAAAGTGTAGGTGGCGGCCTTATGAAAAAGTCTAAAGTGTTTTGGATATATACTGTTTTGGCGCTTGTTGTATATGCAGTCGTTCAGTTTATGATTACAAGTGGACAACTAGATGCATACTATACAAACTTAATGATTACGATTTTAATTAATATTTCGTTAGCAGTTAGTCTTCACCTCGTTATTGGAATCACAGGGCAGTTCTCAATTGGACACGCTGGGTTCTTAGCGGTGGGTGCTTATATTTCTGCTATGTGTACAATGAATTTTAATATGCCATTCATTGTGAGTTTAATTATCGGTGCATTGGCAGCGGCAGTAATGGGATTCCTAATTGGTATGCCAACCCTTCGTTTACGAGGAGACTATTTAGCGATTGCAACACTAGGGTTCGCTGAAATCATTCGTATTACGTTTTTAAACTGGGAGTTTGTAGGTGGAGCTTCTGGTTTCCAAGTCGACCAACAAACAACTTGGACATTCGCATTCTTTGCGACACTCGTGACGATTATTGTTATTTCAAACTTTACGAAATCACGTCATGGCCGTGCATGTATCGCAGTAAGAGAAGATGAGATTGCAGCAGATTCAATGGGGATTAATACGACATTTTATAAAGTAATTGCCTTTGTGATTGGTGCATTCTTTGCAGGTCTTGCGGGTGGACTATTCTCGCACAACTTTTATATTATTCTGCCATCACAGTTTGGTTTCTTAAAGTCATTTGATATTTTAATTTATGTAGTACTGGGTGGTTTAGGAAGTATGTCAGGTGCGATTATTGCAGCAACACTGTTAACGATTATTTCACAGTACCTACAAGAGTTCCCAGAGACGCGTATGATTATTTACAGTTTAGTTTTAATTATTGTGATGCTATATCGTCCTTCGGGTTTAATGGGTACGAAAGAAATTACGGATATTTTTAAAACAAAAAAACAACGTAAACCTGTAGCGAAGGGGGAAGATTAGCATGAATAACCCTTTATTAAAAGTAGATCAAGCAGGGATTCAATTTGGTGGTTTAAAAGCTGTTTCAGGTTTGAATATGGAATTATATCAAGGTGAGTTAATTGGGCTAATTGGACCGAATGGTGCGGGAAAAACGACAACATTCAACATGTTAACAGGTGTTTATAAACCGACAGAAGGAGCCATCTATTTTGATGGGAAGAATACAAAAAGTATGTCACCTTACCAAATCACTAAAAGTGGTGTGAGTCGTACATTCCAAAATATTCGTCTATTTAAGGAATTATCAGTTTTAGACAATGTAAAAGTAGCGAACCATTCATTAGCTAAGCACTCTATCTTAAGCTCTGTTTTACGTCTACCATCTTTTTTCAGAGGCGAAGAAGAGATGGAGAAAGAGTCAATTGCTTTTTTAGAAATATTTGGACTTGAAAAGTATAAAGATGAACTTTCTAAAAATTTACCGTATGGTATGCAACGTCGTTTAGAAATTGCGCGCGCTTTAGCGGCTAAACCGAAACTATTATTACTTGATGAGCCAGCTGCTGGTATGAACCCACAAGAAACAAAAGAATTAATGGAATTGATTGCACTCATTCGAAAACGTTTTGATTTAACGATTCTATTAATTGAGCATGATATGGGGCTTGTGATGGGCATTTGTGAACGAATCTATGTACTTGATCATGGACAATTAATCGCAGATGGATTACCAGAAGAAATTCGAAATAACCCGAAAGTAATTGAAGCTTACTTAGGTCAGGAGGTTGATGAGTGATGTTGAGAATCGAGAACCTAAATGTATATTACGGTAATATTCAAGCGCTTAAAGGTGTATCACTCGAAGTAAATGAGGGCGAAATCGTTACGTTAATTGGCGCGAATGGTGCAGGCAAAAGTACATTGCTCAAAACAATCTCAGGGCTACTTCGTCCGAAGCAAGGTACGATTGAATATTTAGGTTCATCTATCAATAAAAAAGCAGCGCAAAGTATTGTCAAGACGGGAATCTCACATGTGCCAGAAGGTCGTCGTGTCTTTTCGAATATGACAGTTGAAGAGAACTTAGACTTAGGTGCATACTTGCGACGTGATCGCGCGAATATCTCGAAAGATTTAGAGCGCGTATTCGAGTTATTCCCACGCCTTCTCGAACGTCGAAAACAACCTTCAGGTACATTATCTGGTGGTGAACAGCAAATGCTCGCAATGGGTAGAGCCATTATGGCAAAACCAAAGCTGTTACTCTTAGACGAACCTTCTATGGGCTTAGCACCTTTAATGGTTAAAACGATTTTTGAAATTATTGAAGAAATAAATCGTAATGGTACAACTATCTTACTTGTGGAACAAAATGCGCATATGGCATTATCGATTGCGGAACGTGGTTATGTAATTGAAACAGGTAAGGTCGTATTGTCTGGAGATGCAAAAACATTACAAGCGTCTGATGAAGTACGCGCTGCCTATTTAGGTGGTATTTAAAACAAGCTGGGATATAAGTGTGAAAACACCATCTCACAAGAGCATAATAAAAACTGGAATTGCGCTATGGCGCGGTTCCAGTTTTTCGTTGCGAACGTTAAAAAATGTTTTGTCCTAACCTGTTTATTTTGAACTACCAATGATTTAGTCTGCTTGTAAGACAATTCTATGTATTGGTAGATTAGATTCTTTTGCAGTACGATTTAGCATGTTTTTAAAACAAGTGTATTCAAAATCACGTATATGGAATTTTTTAAGAATGTGAGGTAGGTATATCATTTTAGTTTCTTGGGGTAGAGCCAGATATTTAGCTGTGATGAGATCGACATATTGTGCAATGAATTGACGAAAGTCGTGAGGGGCGCTAAAAAATAATGTAGCGATTTGAGACTTATTAATGAGCGTGATTTTTGAGGTGAAACATTCGAACACGAGGGACTCGAATTTTCGAATGACCATAATATGAGTTTGTGTGAATGGTTGTTCTTTATGAGTTGTTGTTTCTTCAATAAAATGATTTAAGCAGAGAACTGTAAACAGCATTTTTGGCCAACATTTTTCAAAAGAGAAATAAATATTTTCTTGTGGAAATGGAATAACAAACTCTTCTTGTAATTCGTCGTAAATGCCATTATACGTGGTCTCGATAGCAACTTCGCCTTCGATTGCTTGTTCAAGTTCGCGACAAAAACGAAGTACATAATTTTTTTGTACATGATTTGTACAATTATTTTCAATAGATGTATGAAGTAATTGTTCAATAGCTTTTTGTAGTTCTTTTAAATCCCAATAATCACCACTTATACGGATATTTTCTAATTGTTCTGTATTTAGTACGGCTAACACATAAATACCTCCTTTTTGGAACTTATACCCTAGTATTTTAAAATAAATACCATACTTTGAAAGTTAATAGTTGAAAAATATTGAATTTTAAGACAAAATAAAATCAAAGATACACAAAAATTCTGTTTAAGACGTAATTTTTCTTGTGTATTGAATGATTGCAGAGGAGGAAATTTATCATGATTTATGCAAATCCAAATACAGCAGGTGCCGTTGTAGAGTTTAAACCGCAATATGAAAACTTTATTGGGGGCGAGTGGGTTCCACCGGTAAAAGGACAGTATTTCGACAATATTACACCAATTACAGGTGAAGCTTTTACACGCATTCCGAAGTCAACACCTGAAGATATTGAATTAGCACTTGATGCGGCACACGCTGCAAAAGATGCTTGGGGTAAAACATCCCCAGCACACCGCGCGCAGGTTTTAAATGCGATTGCTGATCGTATTGAAGAGAATCTTGAAAAAATCGCTGTTGCTGAGACGTGGGAAAATGGTAAGGCAGTTCGCGAAACATTAAATGCAGACATTCCATTAGCAGTAGATCACTTCCGTTATTTTGCAAGTGCAATTCGTACACAAGAAGGCTTCTCTTCTCAGATTAATGAAGATACAATTGCTTACCACTTCCAAGAGCCGCTTGGTGTAGTAGGACAAATCATTCCTTGGAACTTCCCTATTTTAATGGCTACATGGAAGCTAGCACCAGCTTTAGCTGCAGGGAATTGTGTTGTATTAAAACCAGCTGAGCAAACACCAGCTTCGATTCTATATGTTGTAGAGTTAATCCAAGATTTATTACCACCAGGTGTTTTAAATATCGTAAATGGTTTTGGTGCAGAAGTAGGTAAAGCTTTAGCAACAAATAAGCGTATTTCAAAAATTGCATTCACAGGTTCTACAGCAGTAGGTCGTCTAATTATGCAATATGCGACTGAAAATATCATTCCTGTAACACTTGAATTAGGTGGTAAATCACCGAATATCTTCTTCCCAGATATTATGGAAGCAGATGATGATTTCTTAGATAAAGCAGTAGAAGGATTCGTTATGTTTGCACTTAACTCTGGTGAAGTATGTACATGTCCATCACGTGCATTAATTCATGAATCAATCTACGATGAATTTATGAAGCGTGTTCTTGAGCGTGTTAAAGCGATTAAAATCGGTAACCCACTTGATACAGAAACAATGATGGGCGCACAAAATTCAAATGAGCAATATCAAAAAATCATTTCTTACCTAAAAATCGGTAAAGAAGAAGGCGCTGAAGTTCTTGCAGGTGGCGATGTAAATGATTTAGGCGAAGAATTTGCAAATGGTTTTTACATCCAGCCGACTGTTTTTAAAGGTACGAATGATATGCGTGTATTCCAGGAAGAAATCTTTGGTCCAGTTGTAGCTGTTACAACATTTAAAGACTTCGATGAAGCAATCAAGATTGCGAATGATACAGACTACGGTCTAGGTGCAGGTGTATGGTCACGTCATGGCGATACAGCTTACAAAGCAGGGCGTGCAATTCAAGCTGGTCGTGTATGGACAAACACATATCATCAATATCCAGCAGCAGCAGCATTCGGTGGTTACAAAATGTCGGGTATCGGACGTGAAAACCACAAAATGATGTTAGATAGCTACCAACAAACGAAAAACTTACTTGTAAGTTACGCTGAGAAGCCACAAGGGTTCTTCTAAATCGAATAGGAGGTGAAGCAAATATGGTGAAGCGTGTAGAAGTAACACCAGAGGCTTTACAAATGATTCGATTTTTAAAAGAAAAGCATGGCCCAATCATGTTCCATCAGTCTGGTGGATGCTGTGAAGGTTCTGCCCCTATGTGTTATAAACAAGGTGATTTTCAAGTAGGCAGTGTAGATTTATTGTTAGAAACAATAGATGAAGATGTTCCATTCTATATGCATGAGGCTTTGTATCGTTACAATAAACATACACAAATTATTGTAGATCTTATCGATGGATTTGGTAGTGGGTTTTCACTTGAAAGTTTAGAAGGTAAAAGTTTTCTATCACGGAGCCACATGTTTACAGATGAAGAGTATGCAGAAATAAAAAAGAGTCTCTAAAAAAGCGAGAATTGTAGATTTCTACAGTTCTCGCTTTTTCTTCTATGATTAAAATTATTTTAAAAGTGTATACAATAAGCGTATGATAGTAAAAAAGCATAGGAGGAGATTACATGATTAAAACAAGTTTATGGATTGACGGTCAGTGGGTGGAAACGGTGAAGAAAGATACGTTAAAAGCCCCTTATGATGGTGAAATCATTGCCGAAGTTGCACGTGCTACTCCTGAACAAGTATCGGTTGCGATAGAAGGTGCACACCGTGCCTATATAAAATTTAAAGAAAAAACAGCTTATGAAAGAGCTGAAATTTTACATCGCGTATCTGAAATTATGAAAGAAAAAAAAGAAGAACTAGCTAAAATAATTGCAATGGAAGCAGCGAAACCTTTAACAGCTGCTTTAGGCGAATTAGATCGTACAATTGCAACGTATGAGTTTGCGGCGGAGGAAGCAAAACATTTACATGGTGAAACAGTACCTTTAGATGCAGCACCTGGCGTACGTGATCGAATTGGTTGGACAAAAAGAGAATCACTGGGTGTCGTATCTGCTATTACACCATTTAACTTTCCGTTCAATCTAGTTGCACATAAATTAGGGCCTGCTTTTGCTGTAGGTAACGCAGTTGTATTGAAACCAGCTTCTCAAACACCTTTAAGTAGTATTGCGCTAGCTGAAATATTTAAAGAAGCAGGATTACCAGATGGAATGTTACAAATTGTAACAGGAAAAGGTAGTGAATTAAGTGAGATTCTTGTAACACATCCATTAGTTAAAAAGGTGACATTCACAGGTAGCGGTGCTGTCGGAATGAAGATTAAGGAACAAGTAGGCCTACGCAAGATTACACTTGAACTTGGGTCCAATGCAGCAGTCATTGTTGAACCAAGTACACCAATCGATAAGATGGTGAAACGTTGTGTAGATGGCGCATTTGGTTTTGCAGGTCAAGTATGTATTTCAGTACAACGTATTTATGTACATGCGTCGATTTATGAAGAATTCACAAAAGCTTTCGTAGAAGAAACAGAAAAGTTAGTTGTAGGTAGTCCAATGGATCAAAAAACAGATGTAAGTGCAATGATTCATCCAAAAGAAGTAATGCGTATTAAAGAATGGGTTGATGAAGCAGTAGCAGATGGTGCAAAGGTAGCGACAGGTGCAGAATATACAGAACGTACGATGAAACCAACTGTGGTACTAAACGCTAAACATGATGCGAAGATTATTAAACAGGAAACATTCGCACCGATTGTTTCAATTATTCCATACGGCACATTAGATGAAGCGATTCAATATGTGAACGAATCCGATTTAGGCTTAAATGCGGGTATTTTCACAATGAATATTGAGGATGCTTTAAGAGCAGCAGATGAGATTGAAGCAGGTGGTGTTATTATTAATGACATTCCAACTTTCCGTACAGATAATATGCCATATGGCGGTATGAAGATGAGTGGTTATGGACGAGAAGGGATTAAATATGCTGTTCAGGAGATGTCTGAAATGAAATTCATTACTATAAAAACAAAACTGTAATAATATATTTGTATTATGTATAGGTACAGAATGTTTATTTTAATATGTAAATAATGGGTGTGTTTCATTTTATTTATGTTAAAATAGATACAGAAAATAGAAAAAGGAGTGTTGATCATGTTAGAAGCGATTCCAATGTCAAATTCACGTACAGTTCAAACAAGGCTGGTTGCTCCACCTGATACCAACTATATGAATACGATTTTTGGTGGTAAGGTATTAGCATATATCGATGAAATTGCAGCAATTATTTCCATGAAACATTCTAAAATGGAGACAGTTACAGCGTCTTTTGATTCAGTGGATTTCTTCTCACCAATTCGTGCAGGAGAAATTATGGAGTTAGAAGGAATTGTCAGTGCAACAGGTCGCACTTCAATGGAAATTTATATTCGTGTATCTTCACTTAACATTCAAACAAAAGAACGAAAATTAACAACTGAATCTTTTGTAACGATGGTAGCGATTGATGCAAATGGGAAACCTCAAGCTGTTCCACCTGTGTTTCCTGAGTCAGAAGAAGAAAAAAGACTCTTTGAATCAGGTCCACTGCGTCGTGCTCATCGTAAAGAAAAACGTAATATGCCACATTCATTCTTTTTATAAATATAAAACACTTTCCACGCGAATATGGAACTGACCTAAATTAAATGAGACAAATAAAAACACCTTTCGTTGAAAAACGGGTATTAAACCTAGTAAATCAACGTGGAGGTGTTTTTTCTTAGATATTCTGTTTTTGCATGTGTTCTGTATCACCAATGCATTCGAAGTGTACATCACCATTTTTCTTTAAGTGAAGTACCGTTAAACTCGTTCCGTGAATGAAGGGAGGATCCCATACATGATCAATTGATTGATTTTGAAAATGAGCAATTAATAGTTTCTTTACAACGGCATGTGTGACGATTAAAACGGGTTCATCATCTTCGTAATCTTCTATTAAATCTTTAATTAATGGTAGCACGCGTTGTAAAACATCTTCAAAAGTTTCACCTTCTTCAGATTTATATGCTGTTGGGTGATTATAATAATGATGATACTGTTCAGGATATGTTTGTTTAATTTCATCGTCTGTCAAACCTTGCCACTCACCTACGTTAATTTCGCGTAGTTGTTGTTTAAAGAAAATAGGGATTTGGCGTTCACAACAAATAAATTTCGCAGTATTCACTGTTCGACCGCTAGAACTAGCATAAATAGCACTAAAAGGAATTTGCGCCAGTCTTCTACCAAGCGCGATTGCAGCTTGTTGACCCTCTTGCGTAAGAGGAGAATCAAACCAGCCTTGCATTCTCTTTTGTAAATTCCATTCTGTTTGCCCATGTCGTGTAAGATAAATTTTAACCATATTGAATCCTCCTCCATCTGCATGGACATATTGTAGCGAAGAATGAAAAAAATAGATAGCCTATATCGCATGGATTAGCTATCTATTTCATATTTCGTTTTAATTTAACTCATAAGTAACTTCTAATAGTTGTTCAGCAGAATTACATACTTGAATTGTACTCTCTGTTAAATCATCTAATAAACGTGAAATTGTGTTTACATCTTCTGTTGTACGTTCATTGATTGCTTGAATACCACTCATAGCTTCAACAATTGTATGGAAGCTAGTAGATAAATCATCCTGCATTTGAACACCTTCGTTAATTTGTTCATCAACATCGTTTACGGATACAGACATGTTTTCAATATTGTTTTCAGTTTCTAAAATTAATTTAGATACATTTTGAACAGCTGATTTTGTTTCTTCAGCTAATTTACGAACTTCTTCAGCAACAACAGCGAAGCCTTTACCGTGCTCCCCAGCACGTGCTGCTTCAATTGATGCATTCAATGCTAATAAGTTTGTTTGGTCGGCAATACCTGTTACTAAATGAACAATATCATTAATTTGTTTAGAAGAGATTTTCAGTTTAGACATTGTTTCGTCGAGCATTTTGATGCTTGCAGACATTTTTTGCATTAATTCATTTTGCGTATGAAGTAATGCGCGACCATTTTCAGATTTTTCTTTTGTTGAATTTACAAAGTCTAAACCTTGTTTTGTAGAAGAAGCAATTTCATCAGCTTGGCGAGATAGTGATTGGATTGCAGCGGTTGTTTCTTCACTAATCGCATTTAATTCTTCTGAAGTATTTTGAACTGTATGAATAACTTGTTGTTTTACACGACCGTGTTCATCACGAATGGCATCCACTCGATTTTCATAAGCTTCAATAACAATTTGCTGTTCAAAGTTAATCAATTTTGTAAATGCTTTAATTGCTTGAGTAGATTCATGTGTTGAAATTTGTAAATCTTCAATAAAGTCAATGAATGAATTTGTTAGTGATTGGAATGAGTTTAAGTACCATTTTGAAGGTAGACCAATCTTAACGTGAACATGTGCAATAATTTTTCGCTGTTCAATATATTGTGCATCAATTCGTCCATCGAACATTTCGCTGATATGCTTTGTTAGCGTTACTTTTAAACGATCAATACTAGAGTTCTGTGAAATCATATGTGTTAATTCAGGTGCTTTTACGATCGCATCATAGAATGCATCTGTCATATGTACAAAAGTATCTGTTGCAACAAATTTCAATTGATGAATAATAGCTAAGTCCTCTAATGTTAAACTAAGTAGTTCAATTTGTTTTTGTAAGTGCTGATTATGTGATAAATCAATTTTGACGTTTTTCTTATATTGTTCTATATCGAAAAAAGTCTCGTTCTTTGTCTTTTTCGAACGGTTCCAAATCATAGGTGAAGCCTCCAAAATATTATAGTAAAAAAGTCTTTTCAATCTTAGAAAGGTATATCATTTCTTTAGTCTTGTTTTTTTTGAAAAATAATAAGTAATAAGTTTTAAATCTTGGGAGTGTATCATCTAATAATTTATCATTTTATTAAGAAAAAGAGAACCGTATTCAACGAAAAAAAAGAGATTTCACATAAATTTCTATATATTTGTGTTTATAACAATAAAAATATTAAATGATGATTTAAATCGTTTTTTTTGAAGTAAAAAGAGTATAAATTGTATTTAACAGTGAAAAAAGTTAAGTAATAATAAAATATGAGTAATTCATATGGTTATTAACGAATAAATGATATTTTTTTGATATCGTAAATAGGTTAAAAATAAAGAGCTTACGATAGAGTAAAATTAGAGTGTTTCAAAAACGGATAATCAAATTAATTAAACGCATAGAAAAAATAATCCCTGCTCGCGAAACGCATCAAGGCAAAATTAAAAGGTATGCGTTCGATACAATATCGAACGCATACCCAAACCGTTGCCTGATGAAATAACCGTGTCTAACTTTTAGGTGTCACTTCAATCATACAGGGTTTTCGCTGTTTAAAATACTTCTGTCTTAGACGTACCTTACTAATCATCTTTAAAAAATCCAAGCCAGCCACGTTTTTTGAATAGCATGAGCATCGCAAATACGATGAAAACCATAAGTCCTAATGTAAAGTAGTATCCATAATGCCAATTCAATTCGGGCATATTCACAAAGTTCATACCATAAACTCCTGCGATGAATGTGAGTGGAATAAAAATAGTTGATACAATGGTAAGCGTCATCATAATATTATTCATACGAATTGCGTTCATTGACATATGACTATCTCGCATGTCGGCAGTTAATTCACGATTTGATTCAACCATTTCAGTCAATTTCACGAGATGGTCGTGTACATCACTAAAATAGGCTTTTTCTTTTTGTGTCAAATTTAAGCGGTTTGAATTTAAAATCCGATATAATAAATCACGCATTGGGAGAACCGTTCTTCTTATATGGAGTAAATCATTGCGAAGGTCGAATACATCGTTCATTAAATCTACACTATTTTTATAATCTAACTGATCTTCAATGGTATTAAGTCGATCTTCAATAGTAAAAACAAGGGGGAAAAACTCATCGACAATTTTATCGATTGTCTGATACATGATGAAAAATGTACCGCGATCCCAACGATTCGGATGACTTTCTAATTCACGTTTGACGATTTCAAATTCGTGAACAGGGAATTGATGATATGAGACGACAAATTTAGAAGAAATAAATAGACTAATTTCCTCAGATGTTAGTTCTTTTGGGTTTAATTTATGGACAACAGTGAAATAATAATCATCATAGTAATCTATTTTTGGACGCTGTAAACGCATCAATGCATCTTCTACAGCTAGGGGATGAAATTGGAAAAAAGTATGCAGTAATAAATTTTCTTTAGCAGTAGGTTCTGAAAAATCAACCCAAAACCAATCGAAACGATCTTCTTTAATATGTTCTAAAGGGAAGTTTTCCACGAGCTGCTGGTCTTTTGTAAGACCTAGAGTGTAAATCATCTTGTCACCTCTTCATGATCTATTTACTCTATATCTTCCCATAATTAAATTTTTTTGTCACATAATCACAAAAATAAAATGAAACGGATGGTACTGTTCATACGTATATATGTATATATAAGGAAGAAAAGGAGCGGGTTTTAGATGGAACAAGACAATAAATGGATTAAAGTTATACTACATTCAAGTGCATATTATTTACCGATTCTACTTCCACTACTCTTTATGCTCTTAATTGATGATTCGAGAGTGAAAAGTTTATCGCTACAAGCATTGTTATTCCAAATTGTTATGTCAATTCTTATTAGTATTTCAGTTGTATTTTCGTATGTGTTAATTGGAATTCCGTTTTTAATCGTCTTTGGACTAATGGGATTCATTATTCCAATCATCGGGATTATTCGTGCATTGCAAGGTGAGTATTGGAATTATCCAATCGTTGGACGTTGGGTTAAATAATCATAAATAGACAGACATTCTAATTGTAATGGTTAGGATGTCTGTTTTTTATAAAACAAAAAAGGAACGAGCATTTTTATTGCAATTTATAAAACAATTTATTTATAATATAGTCAAAGATAGTCAAAGTCAGCTTGATTAAAGGAGGTGGGGACTCGACATGAAGAATATGTCGAATATTATTGAGGCGTATTTAAAAGAAATTATTGAAATGGGTGGTAATGGACACATTGAGATTAAACGCAGTGAGATTGCAGACCGCTTCCAATGTGTACCGTCGCAAATAAATTACGTAATCAATACAAGATTCACAGTAGAGAGAGGTTATATCGTCGAAAGTAAACGTGGAGGTGGGGGATATATTCGCATTTTACGTGTACGTACGAACTCGAAAACAGAACTGTTAGACGATATTCTATCTCAAATTAATTATCAAATTTCGCAAACGGCTGCAGAGGATATTGTACATCGCTTAACTGAAGAACAAGCAATTACAAAACGTGAGGCAAAGCTCATTCTTACTGCTATGGACCGAGAAGTCATTGCGATTGATTTACCATATCGTGATCAGCTCCGCTCTCGTCTTTTACAAGCAATGTTAGTAGCACTGAAGTATGAAAAAGAATTTTAAAAGAAGGTGTATAGAGGATGATCTGTGAAAACTGTAAACAACGTCCAGCTACTGTCACCATTACGATGACAAAAAATAATGAAGAAGTCGTAAAACACTACTGCGAAGTTTGCAGTGGGCAACAAGATTATTTGCATATAGATGAAGAAGTAAAGCCTGTGACAATCGAACAAATCTTTTCGGACTGGTTTGGTATTCCAACATGGTCATCCAATGCACCTCAGTCAAAACAACCACCGCAAGGAAAGCAGCAATGCGAGTCATGTGGTATGACGTACCAACAGTTTTTAAAAGAGGGTAAATTTAACTGTCCAAATTGTTATCATGCTTTTTATGAACGTTTGCCTGAAGTATTTAAAAGACTTCATAATGGTGCAACGGAACATACGGGTAAGATACCGGGCGGATTAAATAAAACATATCAAATTAAAAAAGAGATTGAAGTATTACGTCAGAAGATGAAATCAGCTGTAGAGCAAGAAGAGTTTGAAGAAGCAGCAAAACTTCGAGATGAGGTAAAACAACTTGAAAAACAGTTAACGCAAGGTGGTGCAGCGAACGATGAAGATTGATCATTTTCTAAAAGGTGACAATATTAGTTGGATGGCTGGCGATGGTGAGCACGGTGATATTGTCATGAGTACACGTATTCGTTTAGCGCGTAACATATCTGCGTATCGTTTCCCACGTGCTTTTAGTGAAGAAGAAGCGATGGCTATTGATCGTCAAGTGAGTAGTGCTTTACTCGACTGCGAAACACTTCAAACACCACTCTATCACTTTGATTTGGGGCAAAGACCTTCTTTGCAAAAACAAATTTTAGTAGAGAAGCATTTAATTAGCCCACAACTTGCGAAAAAAGAACGGATTGGTTCGATTCTCGTATCTGAAGATGAATCAATTAGTGTCATGATTAACGAAGAAGATCACATTCGCATTCAATGTTTAGAACCAGGACTTAATCTTAAAAAAGCTTTACTAAAAGCAAATGAAATTGATGATTGTATTGAAAAACAAGTGAACTATGCATTTGATGAAAAATTTGGTTATATGACCACTTGTCCGACAAATGTAGGGACAGGATTACGTGCTTCCGTCATGATGCACTTACCAGCTCTTACGATGACGAATCAAGTTCGCGCCTTAATCAATATGATGCCACGACTAGGTTTAATCGTGCGTGGAATTTATGGTGAAGGAACAGAGGCTGTAGGGAATTATTATCAAATTTCAAATCAAGTAACACTTGGTAAATCAGAAGAAGAAATCATTCAAGAATTAGAAACGATTGTAGAACAAGTTGTTGCAAAAGAGGTGGAAGCTAGAAAGGCAATGTTAGAACATGCGCCGATTGCAATTTCAGACCGCTTGCATCGCTCGTTAGGAGTCTTACAAACAGCTCGAATCCTATCGAGTACAGAAGCTGCGAATTGTTTATCTAACGTGCGTTTGGGTATAGATTTAGGTATCATACAAAGAATTCCAAATGAAGTTTTAAATAAATGTATGCTGATTATGCAACCGGGCTTCTTACAACAATATACAGGTACAACATTGAAGCCAAATGAGCGAGATGTGTACCGCGCGACATTGATTCGCGACATGATTAGCGAAGCATGCCAACATAAATTAGAAGATGAAGGAGAGGACTCATATGATGTTTAATCGATTTACACAAAGAGCTCAAAAAGTATTGCAATTAGCACAAGAAGAAGCCATTCGTATGAAGCATGAAGCGATTGGAACAGAACACATCTTACTTGGATTAATTCGAGAAGGTGGTGGAATCGCTGCAAAAGCTCTTGAGGCTATTGAAGTGAGCCCTGAAATGATTGAAGAGGGTATTGAAGAACTTGTTGGTACAGGTTCTAAAAATGTTGGACCAATCGTTCATTACACACCTCGTGCTAAAAAAGTCATTGAGTTATCAGTAGATGAATCTCGTAAATTAGGTCATTCATATATCGGAACAGAGCATATTTTATTAGCTCTTATTCGCGAAGGTGAAGGTGTTGCTGCTCGTGTATTAAATAATGCAGGTGTTAGCTTAAATAAAGCGCGTCAACAAGTATTACAACTGCTTGGTAGTTCAGATGCAGGTCAAAACGGTAGCGCTGCTGCACCGACAGCAAATACGCCAACATTAGATAGCTTAGCGCGTGATTTAACAGAGATGGCGCGTGAAGGTAATTTAGATCCAGTAATTGGACGTAGTAAAGAAATTACACGTGTGATTGAGGTATTATCTCGTCGTACAAAAAACAACCCTGTTATTATTGGTGAACCGGGTGTTGGTAAAACAGCGATTGCAGAAGGATTAGCACAACAAATTGTGAATAATGAAGTGCCTGAAATCCTACGTGATAAGCGTGTTATGACACTTGATATGGGTACGGTAGTTGCAGGTACAAAATATCGTGGTGAGTTTGAAGATCGCTTGAAAAAAGTGATGGATGAAATTCGTCAAGCAGGTAACGTTATCTTATTCATTGATGAGTTACACACATTGATTGGAGCGGGTGGTGCAGAAGGTGCAATTGATGCATCAAACATCTTAAAACCTTCTCTAGCGCGTGGTGAACTACAATGTATCGGTGCAACAACATTAGATGAGTATCGTAAATACATTGAAAAAGATGCTGCATTAGAACGTCGTTTCCAACCAATTCAAGTAGATGAACCTTCTGTAGAAGAAGCGATTCAAATTATTGAAGGTTTACGTGATCGTTATGAAGCGCATCATCGTGTGAAAATCTCAGATGTTGCAGTAGAAGCAGCTGTTAAAATGAGTGATCGTTACATTTCAGATCGTTTCTTACCAGATAAAGCGATTGATTTAATTGACGAAGCAGGTTCAAAAGTACGCCTACGTTCTTACACAACACCTCCGAACTTGAAAGAGTTAGAAGTTCAGTTAGAAGCACTTCGCTCAGAAAAGAATGAAGCGGTGCAAAGTCAAGAGTTTGAAAAAGCAGCGAACCTACGTGATTCTGAACAAAAATTAGTTGCGCAATTAGAAGAAACAAAGAAAAAATGGAAAGAAGACCAAGGTCGTTCAGAGTCTGAAGTGACAGTGAATGATATTGCAGAAGTTGTTTCGATGTGGACAGGCATTCCAGTTGCAAAACTAGAACAAGAAGAGTCTACAAAATTACTGAATTTAGAAGAAGAATTACACAAACGTGTAGTAGGACAAAGTGAAGCAGTTGAAGCAATCTCTCGTGCGATTCGTCGTGCACGTGCGGGATTAAAAGATCCAAAACGTCCGATTGGTTCATTCATCTTCTTAGGACCTACCGGTGTAGGTAAAACAGAATTAGCTCGTGCGTTAGCTGAAGTTATGTTCGGTGAAGAAGATGCTATGATTCGCATTGATATGTCTGAATACATGGAAAAACATTCGACTTCTCGCTTAGTTGGTTCGCCTCCAGGTTATGTAGGATTCGATGAAGGTGGTCAATTAACTGAGAAAGTACGTCGTAAACCATATTCAGTTATCTTGTTAGATGAGATTGAAAAAGCGCATCCAGACGTATTCAACATTCTATTACAAGTATTAGATGATGGACGTTTAACAGACTCAAAAGGGCGCGTTGTCGATTTCCGTAATACAGTTGTTATTATGACTTCAAATATTGGTGCAGAAGCACTGAAATATCGTAAATCTCTTGGTTTCGGTGCGCAAGAGAAAAAACAATCACAAGAAAATTCAAAACAAGTGATGTTAGAAGAACTGAAAAAAGCATTCCGTCCAGAGTTTTTAAACCGTGTGGATGAAATGATTGTCTTCCATCCACTTGAGAAGAAAGAATTAAATGAGATTGTTAAAAAGATGGCAGCTCAATTAACAAAACGTCTAAAAGAACAAAACATCGAATTAGAATTAACGGAAGCTGCATTAGACCGAATTGCAAATGAAGGTTATGATCCAGAATATGGTGCAAGACCACTGCGTCGTGCAATTCAGAAAAATGTAGAAGACCGTTTATCAGAAGAAATTCTAAAAGGTACAGTTCTAACAGACCAAATTGTTGTATTTGATGTACAAGACGGCGATTTCGTTGTTCATGTCAAAGAAAAAGCGAAAAACTAATTTTAGATAGGTGAAAACCTATACGAAATTAAAATTTAAAAACACTCCAAACAGACGTTTGGAGTGTTTTGCTTTATAATAAGGGAATATGAATGCGGAGGTGCACAAAGTGGCAAAGAAAAAAACAAAGTTTATGTGTACAGGTTGCGGTTATGAAGCGCCGAAATGGATGGGGCGTTGTCCAGGTTGCGGTGAATGGAATACGATGATTGAAGATGTTGAGATTGTACAAAAAGGCCCTCGCGGTGCATTCCAACATACAGTGAGTAAATCACAACAAAAAGCCATGCCGATTATTTCAGTCGAAACACAAGAAGAACCACGTGTACAAACAGAATTACACGAGTTGAATCGCGTGTTAGGTGGCGGTGTCGTACCAGGTTCACTTGTCCTAATCGGTGGCGACCCAGGGATTGGAAAATCTACACTGCTATTACAAGTATCTGCCTTATTATCGAATCAAGGGCATCGTGTTTTATATATATCGGGTGAAGAATCCGTTCGCCAAACGAAGCTACGCGCAGAACGCTTAGGGGTAAAATCTGCTGAACTCTATATTTACTCTGAAACAAATTTAGAATTTTTACATGAAACAATTGAGGAAGTACAGCCGAAGTTTGTCATTGTCGATTCTATTCAAACCGTACATCATCCAGAAGTGACGAGTGCACCAGGAAGTGTATCGCAAGTTCGAGAGTGTACAGCAGAATTAATGCGTATTGCGAAAACGAAAAATATCGCTATTTTCTTAGTTGGTCATGTAACGAAAGAAGGACAAATTGCAGGACCGCGTATTTTAGAACATATGGTAGATACCGTTCTTTATTTTGAAGGAGAACGTCATCACACATATCGTATTTTACGCAGTCAAAAAAATCGATTCGGTTCTACGAATGAAATTGCGATTTTTGAAATGTTGCAAGGTGGGTTGAAGGAAGTACTAAATCCATCAGAACTATTTTTACAAGAACGTTCGCAAGGTGCGCCAGGGTCTACAGTTGTCGCCTCAATGGAAGGGACAAGACCGATTTTAGTAGAGATTCAAGCTCTTGTAACACCATCAAGTTTTAACTATCCAAAACGCATGGCGACAGGATTGGATCAAAATCGAATTTCATTATTAATGGCTGTTTTAGAAAAACGTATGGGTCTAATGCTACAAGCACAAGATGCCTATATTAAAGTAGCAGGTGGTGTAAAGTTAGACGAACCTGCCATCGATTTAGCCGTCCTAGTATGTATCGTATCGAGTTTTAAAGATGCGAATGCTAACGCTACGGACTGTTTTGTAGGTGAGGTTGGTTTAACGGGTGAAGTGCGACGTGTGTCACGTATCGAACAACGTGTTCAAGAAGCAGCGAAACTCGGTTTCAGACGCGCGATTATTCCGGCGTCTAACTTAGGTGGTTGGGAGTACCCAGAAGGGATTCAAGTGATGGGTGTAGAGACCGTAAACCAAGCTTTGAAAATTGCGTTCAAAGAAATGTAATGATTTCAAAAAGAAAATGACAAAACGTCTACCTCAAAAGAGAGTTTAGTTGGCAAAGTATGTATAATGAGCTCAAGGGGAGGTGAGAGAAATGTTAAAACGAATCGTTCAAGTCGCATTTTTGTTCATCGGGGGTACATTAGGGTTTATCTTATTACCGCCATTATTTGATGTTATTCATTTAAGTTCAAACTCTTGGATTAACAATCCCTATGTGACGGTTTCGCTTGGTGCAGTTCTTTTATTCATTCTGTCTTTTGTATTGGCAGATCCGTTTATTCGATTTATGAAATTCTTTGAAGAGCGCCTATTAAAAGCACCTGTGGGCGACTTATTATTTGGAACAATTGGTTTAATCATAGGTTTAACACTAGCGTTTTTAGTAGGTGTTGCACTTGATGGTCTTCATTTAGCAGTAATTAGTGATATTGCACCAATCTTATTATCCATTGTTTTAGGATATGTTTTCTTCCAAGTCGGTTTCAAAAAACGCGATGAATTAATGTCTGTTTTCACATCGCGTTCTAATAAGAAAAAAGAAGCAGATGTAGGTGCGGAGAGTTTTAACGAAGTAGGTTATAAGCTACTAGATACAAGCGTTATTATCGACGGTCGAATTGCAGATATTTCAAAAACCGGTTTTATTGAAGGTGTTTTAGTTGTCCCGCAATTTGTATTAACTGAATTACAGCATATTGCCGACTCATCTGATACATTAAAGCGTACAAGAGGTCGACGTGGACTTGATATTTTAAAAGTACTTCAAGATGCTTCAAATTCAAATGTCTTAATTACTGAAATTGATTTTGAAGATGTACCTGAAGTGGATTTAAAATTAGTACGTCTGGCAAAAAAGATGGGTGCACAAATTCTAACGAATGACTTTAACTTAAATAAAGTATGTGAGCTACACAAAGTAAGTGTGTTGAATATTAATGACTTAGCTAACGCAGTAAAACCTGTCGTCATTCCAGGTGAAGAAATGAACGTTGTCGTCATCAAAGATGGTAAAGAGCATAATCAAGGGGTTGCCTATCTAGATGATGGAACGATGATTGTTGTAGAAGAAGGAAAGTCATACATTGGACAAGCGATTGTCGTAATTGTGACATCTGTTCTCCAAACTTCAGCAGGACGAATGATTTTTGCTAAGCCAAAAAACCATAAATAGTGGTAGTATAAATGTATAAACGAACAGGGGCTGTCCCCAAGAACCAATTGAGGTTTTTTACGGACAAAGCCCCTTTTATATTGAAGGAGTGTACGTTATATGCAGTATGACGTGATTTTACCTGCTGCTGGTAGTGGGAAACGAATGGGCGCTAATCAAAATAAGCTATTTTTAGAATTAGCAGGCATACCTATATTGATTCATACATTACGTGTTTTCGAACAAGATACGCAGTGTCGAGCAATATATTTAGCTGTAAAATCAGAAGAACGTGCCTATATTCAGCAACAATTGGCACAATATGAAATTCATAAAGTAGTTGCGATGCCTGATGGTGGTGAAGAACGCCAGCATAGTGTTTATGCGTGTATACAAGAAATAAAGAATGGTGAAATTGTCCTTGTTCATGATGCAGCAAGACCATTCATTGAATTACCGACGATACATAAGCTTGTACAACAGGCAACAGAAAAGGGTGCAGCAATCGCAGGTGTTCGAGCAAAAGATACAATGAAAAATGTACAAGATGATAAAATACAAGAAACGGTGGATCGTTCAAATCTATGGATGATTCAAACACCACAGGCTTTTCGATTTGAATTATTAAATCGTGCAGAACAACAAGCAGCAGCAGATGGTTTTTTAGGAACCGATGAAGCGATGCTAGTGGAACGATTAGATGAATCCATCTATATTGTTGAAAGTAGTTATGAAAATATAAAGATGACAACCAAAGAGGATTTAGTTTTTGGTGAAGCGATTTTAAATCGTAGAACAGGAGGACATTCATATGTTTAGAATTGGACAAGGTTTTGATGTACACGAGTTTGCGGAAGGACGACCATTAATTATCGGTGGTATTACAATTCCACATGACAAAGGATTGATTGGGCATTCAGATGCAGATGTATTGTTACATACGGTAACAGATGCAGCATTAGGCGCAATCGGTGAAGGGGATATCGGGCGACACTTCCCAGATACAGACCCAGAGTTCAAAGATGCAGATTCAGCAAAATTATTAGCGTACATTTGGAAGATTGTTGAGGAGAAAGGGTATAAGTTAGGAAACGTAGATTGTACAATCATGGCACAACGTCCTAAAATGGCTCCATATATCGAACCAATGCGTAATCGTATTGCAGAACTATTAAATGCAGAACCAGATCAAGTAAATGTGAAAGCAACAACAACAGAAAAGCTTGGATTTGTTGGTCGTGAAGAAGGTATTGCAGCAATGGCAACAATTTTGTTAATCAAAGCCTGAGTTCCTTTAAATTTCAAGGAGCGAGTGGTAAAATGAGAAAAGTTGAATTTTTCTCGACAAATTAGGAGGATCTGAATTATGACTAAAAAAGTTCGTGTACGTTACGCACCAAGTCCAACAGGACATTTACACATCGGTGGCGCACGTACAGCATTATTTAATTATCTATACGCAAAACATTATGATGGGGATTTCGTATTCCGTATTGAAGATACAGATGTAGCTCGTAACATCGAAGGCGGAGAAGAATCTCAACTTCACAACCTTGAATGGTTAGGCATCATCCCTGTAGAATCACCAATCATTGGCGGTCCATACGGTCCATATCGTCAAATGGAACGTTTAGACACATATACAGAGCATGCACAACAATTACTTGAAAAAGGTCTTGCTTACAAATGTTTCTGTACATCAGAAGAATTAGAAGCAGAACGCGAAGCGCAACGTGCAAATGGTGTAGCCGCTCCTATGTATAAAGGGACTTGTCGTCACTTAACTGCAGAAGAAGTTGCAGAAAAAGAAGCAGCGGGTTTACCATACACGATTCGCTTTAAAGTACCAGCAGAAGAAACATATGTAGTTGATGATTTAATTCGTGGCGAAGTAACGTTTGAATCAAAAGACATCGGTGACTGGGTAATCGTAAAAGCAAATGGAATCCCAACATACAACTATGCTGTTGTTTTAGATGATCACTTAATGGAGATGACACACATCTTCCGCGGTGAAGAGCATCTATCAAACACACCAAAACAAATGATGATTTACCGTGCGTTTGGTTGGGAAGTACCTCGTTTTGGTCATATGACATTAATCGTAAATGAAAATCATAAAAAATTATCAAAACGTGATGAGTCAATTATTCAATTCATCTCACAATATAAAGATTTAGGTTACTTACCAGAAGCAATGGTCAACTTCCTTGCATTACTTGGTTGGTCTCCAGAAGGCGAAGAAGAAATCTTCTCAATGGATGAGTTAATCGCTCAATTCACTGAAAAACGTTTAACAAAATCACCTTCTATGTACGATACTCAAAAGTTAAAATGGATGAACAACCAGTACATGAAGAAGTTATCGCATGAGCAAGTGGTTGAACTATGCTTACCATTCTTACAAAAAGAAGGTCTTGTTCCTGAAAATCCAACAGAAGAAGAAGCGGCGTGGGCATCTCGTTTAATCGGCTTATACCATGAGCAAATGAGTTACGGTGCAGAAATCGTTGAATTATCAGCACAATTCTTCACAGACGCATTAACATATAGTGAAGAAGAACAAGAAGTATTAGCTGGTGAACAAGTTTCAGAAGTAATGGCTTCATTCAAAGCACAACTAGAAGCACTTGAAGACTACGTAGCACCAGAAATTAAAAAGGCGATCAAAGCTGTTCAAAAAGAAACAGGTCATAAAGGTAAAAATCTATTCATGCCAATTCGTGTTGCAACAACAGGCGAAATGCATGGACCAGAATTAACAGATGCACTTGAACTTTTAGGTAAAGAAACAGTCATTGCACGCATCGAACCATTTATTAAATAAGTTTTCTTTTTTGCAAAGACATTGTAGAATAAAGTTACTTATACAACATAAAGCGTTGAAGAGGAGAAGTATGTGACGCAAGCTCCAAAAAGAGAGGACCATCATCGGCTGAAAGTGGTCTGAGCCTCTGTAAAGCAGAAATGCACCTCTGAGTATTTGATTGAACCATGTTTTTAATGAGGTAGGTCAAATCGGTTTGTCACCGTTATCGACCTTGAGTGGAATAGAGGCTGGTTAGTCCTATTCAATCAGAGTGGAACCGCGTACTTTCTCGCCTCTGTCTATCTTTACGATAGATGGGGGTTTTTTTATTAAACTTAATATCTAAAGGAGTGTTTCATTTGGCTATTCAAATTTTTAATACATTAACACGCGAAAAAGAAGAATTTAAACCAATCGAAGAAGGAAAGGTGCGCATGTATGTATGTGGACCAACTGTTTACAACTACATTCATATCGGAAATGCACGCCCGGTAATCGTTTATGATACAGTTCGTCGCTACTTAACGTATCGTGGTTATGAAGTAGATTATGTTTCAAACTTCACAGATGTAGACGACAAAATCATCAAAGCAGCAAACGAATTAGGTGAAGATGTATCTGAATTAACAGAGCGTTTCATTGCAGCATATTTTGAAGATATTACAGCACTAGGTGCCCAAAAAGCAGATGCCCATCCACGTGTAACAGAACATATGGATGAAATTATCGAGTTCATCGATGTATTAGTTCAAAAAGGATATGCGTACGAATCGCAAGGAGATGTGTATTACCGCACACGCAAATTTAAAAATTATGGACAATTATCACATCAATCTGTAGATGATTTAAAAGTTGGCGCACGTATTGAAGCAGGAACGAAAAAAGAAGATGACTTAGATTTCGCATTGTGGAAAGCAGCAAAACCAGGTGAGATTTCATGGAAGAGTCCTTGGGGTGAAGGCCGTCCAGGTTGGCATATCGAATGTTCTGTTATGGTTCACAATCATTTTGGTGATACAATCGATATTCACGCTGGTGGACAAGATTTGAAATTCCCTCACCATGAAAACGAGATTGCGCAATCAGAAGCTTATACAGATAAAAAATTCTCAAATTATTGGATGCATAACGGGTATATCAATATTGATAACGAAAAAATGTCAAAATCACTAGGTAACTTTATTTTAGTACATGACATCATTCAACAAATTAATCCACAAGTATTACGATTCTTTATTTTATCTGTACACTACCGTAACCCAATTAACTTTGCGCAAGACTTGGTGGAAGCAGCAGCGAATGGTTTAGATCGCCTTCGTACAACGCATCAAAACTTACAACATCGTTTAAAAGCAGCAACGAATTTAGTTGAGGTAGACGAAGCTGAATTACAAATTATTGAAGATGCAAAAGCTTATTTTGTTGAATCAATGGATGACGATTTCAATACAGCAAATGCCATTTCAGCACTATTCACCATTTCAACTGCTGCAAATAAATATTTAACAGCTAAAAATACAAACACAGAAGTTTTAGAAGCTTATAAAATAGCACTAGAAGAATTAACAGGTGTATTAGGTATTCAATTAGCGCAAGCAGAGGAATTATTAGATGAAGACATTGATGCATTAATCGAAGAACGCCAACAAGCTCGTAAAGACCGAAACTTTGCGCGCGCAGATGAAATTCGTGATATTTTAAAAGAACAAAACATTATTTTAGAAGATACACGTCAAGGTGTACGTTGGAAACGAGGCTAATCAATTGGGACAATTAAGAGATATTGATGTAAAACAATTGAATGCTCTAGCGCTTGCTTATATGGGAGATTCTGTTTTAGAAATTGCGGTACGTGAACACTTATTACGTAATGGTAAAGTGAAGCCGAATATTCTACATCGTGAAGCAACGCGCTATGTTTCTGCAAAAGCACAAGCAAAAGTTGTACGAAAAATGATTGAAGAAGAGTTCTTTACAGAAGACGAAGCGAGTATATTAAGACGAGGACGCAACGCAAAATCAGGTTCTGTACCGAAGAATACAGACGTACAAACATATCATTACAGTTCAGCATTTGAAGCTGTTTTAGGTTATTTATATTTATTAGGACAAGAAGAACGGATAGCGGAAATTATTGCTTATACGATTGAAACAGTGGAAGCTGAGAAATAGGAGGTTATCAATATGGATAACAGACGAGGTAAACGAGAGGAACGTGATCGTCGCGGTAATAAAATTACGCGCGATGGTCGCAAACCTAAAAAGCATACAAGAAGACCATACGAAGAGCCAAAAGAAATCGTAGAAGTTGTCGAGGTAGAACAAAAAGATAAAGAAATAATTGCAGGTAAAAACCCTGTATTAGAAGCATTGCGCGCGACACGCGATATTAATAAAATTTGGGTAGCAGAAGGTGTAAAAAAAGCAGGGATTGCAGAACTGCTTGAATTAGCAAAAGAACGTGGAATTGTTGTACAATTTGTACCAAAACAAAAAGTCGATGGTCTAACTTCTGAAAACCATCAAGGTGTTGTTGCATCAGTAGCTGCATATAATTATGCGGAATTAAATGATATTTTTGCGATTGCAGAAGAACGTGGTGAAGATCCATTTATTTTAATTTTAGATGAATTAGAAGATCCACATAACTTAGGCTCAATTATGCGTACAGCAGACGCTGTTGGCGCACATGGAATCATCATTCCAAAGCGTCGCTCAGTTGCTTTAACAGCAGTGGTAGCAAAAGCTTCAACTGGCGCAATTGAGTATATTCCAACAGTACGTGTCGGTAATTTATCGCAAATCGTTGATGAATTAAAAGAACGTGGTGTATGGATTGCTGGGACAGATGCAAAAGGTTCTGAAGACTATCGTCGCATGGATGCAACATTACCTCTTGCCGTCATTATCGGTAGTGAGGGCAAAGGAATGAGTCGAGTATTAAAAGAGAAGTGTGACTTCCTTTACAATTTACCAATGGTTGGACATGTTACGTCATTAAACGCCTCGGTAGCTGCATCATTATTGATGTATGAAGTGTACCGTAAGCGTCACGAATTATAAGTGATTGCCTATGGATATTATGTTGGTAGATGGGTATAACATCATCGGAGCTTGGAAAGAGCTACAAGAATTAAAAAAGCATGGACTAATTGAAGCACGTGATCGTTTAATTGAAATGATGGCAGATTACCAAGCGTATTCAGGCATGAAAGTAATCGTCGTTTTCGATGCATACCTTGTCCCAGGGAATGCGACCAAACTGAAAAAACACGAAGTCGAAGTTATTTTTACAAAATCAAAAGAAACAGCAGATGCTCGTATTGAAAAATTATCGAATGAGTTAATGTCACGTCGAACAAAAGTTTATGTAGCCACAAATGATATGGCTGAACAAAATGTCATTTTTGGTAATGGTGCACTAAGAAAATCAGCGCGTGAATTTGAAATCGATGTTCAAACTGCTCAAAAAGGTATTGAAGAAAAAGTACGACAAACGCTGAAAGAAAAACCTGTGCGTCCACTAAATATGTCAGAAGAAGTACATGAAGCGCTTGAAAAAATGCGTAGAGGAAAATTTTAGGTATATGGATAAATATTGTTAGTTACGTTATACTAGGTCTAACTATGCAGGGAGCATAAATTGGGGTGATACTTTGATAACTGATCAATTACAAGAAAAGCAACAACGGTTTAAAACCCTTACAGATGAGCAGTTAGTCGTTCGTTCTCGTGAGGGCGATAGTGATGCGTTAGATTTTTTGATTACAAAGTATAAAAACATTGTTCGACATAAAGCAGGGTCTTATTTTTTAATAGGAGCTGACCGAGAAGATATTGTGCAAGAAGGCATGATTGGTCTATATAAAGGGATTCGAGATTTTAACGAAGATAAGCAAGTGACATTTAAAGTTTTTGCGGAACTATGTATCACACGTCAAATTATCACAGCAATCAAAACAGCGACGCGTCAAAAACATATTCCTTTGAATTCTTCTGTTTCGCTTGATAAGCCGATTAATGATGATGAACAAGTGAATACATTGTTAGATATTTTGTCGACGAATGAACAAGATGATCCGCAAGAAGTGATGGTGAGTAAAGAACGAGTCCATTACATGGAATCGCAAATAAAAGATGTGCTTAGTGCGTTTGAAAAACAAGTATTGGCTCTCTATTTAGATGATTGTACATATCAAGAGATGTCATTAGCACTGAAAAAAGAAGTGAAGTCGATTGATAATGCTTTACAACGTATTAAGCGCAAGTTAGAACATCATATTTTGAATATATGAGCTAGTTGACAGAAAAGATTGTAAAGTGTTAGTCTTTTAACAGAACAATGCCTAAAAAGGTGATGACAATGGCAAACAAAATCGTTTTATGTTGTGAAAAATGTGGCGCTCGTAATTATCATTTACCGGCCCCAAAAGATCTTTCAAAACGCATGGAGTTAAAAAAATTCTGCTCAACTTGTAATGAACACACATTACATAAGCAGACACGATAGCATTTATATAAGATTTATTCGGAGGTTAGGTTAGATGGCAAAGTTAAAGCAGTTTTTCAAAAATGTCCTATCTGAGATGCGAAAAACAAGCTGGCCGAAACGTAAAGAGCTTAGTAAATATACACTTGTTGTAATTTCTACATTAATCTTTATGGCAGTATTCTTTATGCTAGTGGACTTAGGAATCTCAAAATTATTCCGTATGTATTTGGATTTATAGACGAAAAATGTTATGATTTGTGAAAGAGCCCGTAATGTGTACGGGTTTTTTCATTTGCCTTAAAAAAGGAGGGAATGGACCACGCGTCCAGACAATTATGGAGAAGAATTGGTATGTTGTTCATACGTATTCAGGTTACGAGAATAAAGTAAAGTTAAATCTCGAAAAACGTATCGAAACAATGGGAATGTCGGATAAAATTTTCCGCGTAATCATCCCAGAAGAACAAGAAACAGAAGTAAAAGATGGTAAGAAAAAAACATATATGCGTAAAACGTTCCCAGGTTACGTTCTTGTCGAGTTAATTATGACAGACGATGCTTGGTATGTAGTACGTAATACACCAGGTGTAACAGGATTTATCGGTTCATCAGGTGGCGGTGTTAAGCCAACTCCATTATTACCAGAAGAAGTAGAAGTCATCCTTGCGCAAATGGAAGCGAACTCACCAACTGTAGAACTAGATTTCGCAGTAGGCGACTTAGTAGAAGTGAAAGAAGGACCTTTCGCACACTTCCAAGGTGTGGTTGAAGAAATTGATGCTGATAAACAAAAAATTAAAGTAAATGTTGATATGTTCGGCCGTGAAACGGTTATGGAACTAGATTTTGCACAAGTTTTAAAAGTTTAATCACTTTTGAACTTGCCACAAAAACATAAAAGTGTTATCATTTCAAAGGTCAGACTGTAATGTATGACTACCGTAATTTTTAATGTTATCGGAATAAGCCGACAGACAGATATTGAGTGGGAGGGGAAACCCTTTGACCACATCACGGACTTAAGGAGGTGTGTCTCGTGGCTAAAAAAGTTGTAAAAGTTGTAAAACTTCAAATTGAAGCTGGTAAAGCGAATCCAGCTCCACCAGTAGGTCCTGCACTAGGTCAAGCAGGTGTTAACATCATGGGGTTCTGTAAAGAATTCAATGCTCGTACACAAGACCAAGCAGGTTTAATCATTCCAGTAGAGATTTCTGTATTTGAGGATCGTTCATTCACATTCATTACAAAAACTCCGCCGGCAGCAGTGTTACTTAAAGTAGCAGCTGGTATTAAATCAGGTTCAGGTGAACCAAACCGTGTTAAAGTAGCTACAGTGAAACGCGATAAAGTTCGCGAAATCGCTGAAACAAAAATGCCAGACTTAAACGCAGGTTCTGTAGAAGCTGCTATGTTAATGGTAGAAGGTACTGCACGTAGCATGGGTATTGTCATCGAAGACTAATCCCATTACTTGATAGAGAAGTTTTGTTTTTTGGAGGTTGCGACAGTTTCACAAGATTGAAACTCGCAGCCTTTATTCGTGGGAGGTTTATTCCGCTACAACCACAATCAAGGAGGAAATTATAATGGCTAAAAAAGGTAAAAAACTACAAGAAGCTGCTAAGCTAGTAGATAAAAATAAACTATACACAGTAGCAGAAGCTGCTGAGTTAGCAAAAAGCACAAGCACTGTAAACTTTGATGCAACTGTAGAAGTTGCTTTCAACTTAAACATCGATACTCGTAAAAACGACCAACAAATCCGTGGTGCAGTAGTACTACCAAACGGTACTGGTAAAACTCAAAAAGTTTTAGTATTCGCTAAAGGTGAAAAAATCAAAGAAGCAGAAGCTGCTGGCGCTGACTACGTAGGCGATGCTGAGTACATCCAAAAAATCCAAGGTGGCTGGTTCGATTTCGACGTAATCGTTGCGACTCCAGACATGATGGGTGAAGTTGGTAAACTTGGTCGTGTATTAGGACCTAAAGGTTTAATGCCAAACCCTAAAACAGGTACAGTTACTTTCGACGTAACTAAAGCTGTTAATGAAATCAAAGCTGGTAAAGTTGAATACCGTGCTGACAAAGCTGGTATCGTACATGCACCAGTAGGTAAAGTTTCATTCGAAGCTGACAAATTAGCTGAAAACATCCAAACAATCGTTGATGTAATCACAAAAGCTAAACCTGCAACTGCTAAAGGTGTTTACATGAAGTCTGTTCACGTAACAACTACAATGGGACCATCAATCAAAATTGACTCTCTTTCTTTAGCAAAATAATTTCATATTGACAATGTACTGTTCTATTGTTAAAATAGACAACGTTGTGAATTATCCATTTGTACCATAGACAGTAGGGGTAGCTTAATTGACTACTTAATGATCCTACCGAGGGCAAAGGAACTCAGACTCTTTAATGATGATGAATTTCCGCCCCTCTCTATTTTATTGATGAGGGGCTTTTCTTTTGTCGGTATAAGTGACCCATTCTTATAGGAGGTGTCCAATCATGAGCAAAGCAGTTGAAATGAAACAAACTGTTGTTCAAGAAATCGCTGAGAAATTCAAAAGCGCAGCGTCAGTAGTAGTAGTTGACTACCGTGGTCTTACAGTTGCACAAGTAACTGAATTACGTAAACAATTACGCGAAGCTGGTGTTGAATTCAAAGTATACAAAAATACTTTAGTTCGCCGTGCTACTGAAGAAGTTGGTCATGCTGATTTAAATTCTGCATTAACAGGCCCTAACGCTATTGCATTCTCAACTGAAGATGTAATCGCTCCAGCCCGTATTATCAACAACTTCGCGAAAGAAAACGAACAACTTGAAATTAAAGCTGGTTTAATCGAAGGCGCTGTGGCTTCTGCTGAAGAAATCAAAGCACTTGCAGAACTTCCATCACGCGAAGGTCTATTATCTATGCTTTTATCAGTTCTACAAGCACCAATGCGCAACTTCGCGCTTGCAACAAAAGCTGTTGCAGACCAAAAAGAAGAACAAGGCGCTTAATAGCAAGTTGATCTTCACCGCATAATAATATGCACAAAAAATAAAAAATTAGATTCCAAATAGGAGGAACTCATAATGAACCAAGAACAAATCTTAGCTGCAATCAAAGAGATGACAGTTTTAGAATTAAATGACTTAGTAAAAGCAATCGAAGAAGAATTCGGTGTAACTGCTGCAGCTCCTGTAGCTGTTGCTGGTGGCGCTGCTGGTGCTGCTGAAGAGAAAACAGAATTTGATGTTGTATTAGCATCTGCTGGTGAATCTAAAATTAAAGTAATCAAAGTGGTTCGTGAAATCACTGGTTTAGGTCTTAAAGAAGCTAAAGAAGTTGTAGATAACGCTCCTAAAGCTCTTAAAGAAGGCGTATCTAAAGAAGAAGCTGAAGAAATCAAAGCTAAACTTGAAGAAGTTGGCGCAAACGTAGAAGTTAAGTAATTAATTTTCTATTGATTAACAAAAGCTCGTCAATATACTTATTGACGAGCTTTTCTTCATTTTATGTGAAGGAGGGCGAAATATGTCAGAACATTATTATTCAAAAAAACCGCATGTAGAAAGCAAACCAAGAAAGTGGAATTTCACATTAAGAGGTTTTACATTTTCTTTTGAAACTGACGCAGGCGTGTTTAGTAAAAGCGAAGTAGATTTTGGATCCCGTGTGTTAATCGACTGCTTTGAATTACCGAGTGTTTCTGGAGATATTTTAGATGTAGGTTGTGGTTATGGGCCGATCGGGTTGTCGATTGCTAAAAGTTATCCGGATCGCACAGTTCATATGATGGACGTGAATGACCGAGCATTAAGTTTAGCTGAGAGAAATGCGGAAAATAACGGAGTACAAAATGTGCAGATTTATGAGAGTGACGCACTTTCATCTGTGAAAACAGATCAAGTCGCTGCTGTTTTGACAAACCCGCCAATCCGCGCAGGAAAGAAAACGATTTTTCGTTTTTATGACCAAGCGTATGATGTGCTGAGAGAAGAAGGCGAGCTGTGGATTGTGATTCAAAAGAAGCAAGGAGCCCCTTCGACGATGGATCATTTAGTTGAAAAGTTCCGTTTGGTAGAAGTTGTTGATAAGGTCAAGGGTTATTGGATTATCAGAGCTGTCAAATAATTTGTCAACAATAAAAGATTGACTTGACAAATCGGCTATGATATTATAAGAAAATGCAAAAATATTTAAATTGCATAGGTATGTCTTTTTATCGTTCAAGGTAAAAAGTCAGCAATTTTTTAAGTTTGGTTAAACGAGAATGAGCTCTAAATTATATGAACTCGTTTTCTTTTTTGTCTTTCAAATCATACACGATGTGTAAAGATTTTGAAAGACCTATTATCGCTTTATGAGGGGTGAATGAGTTGACAGGTCAACTAGTTCAGTACGGACAACACCGCCAGCGTAGAAGCTTCGCGCGTATTAAAGAGGTGCTGGAACTTCCGAATCTTATTGAGATTCAAACCGCATCTAACGAGTGGTTCCTAGAAGAAGGATTACGTGAAATGTTCCGCGATATTTCACCGATTGAAGACTTCACAGGGAATTTATCACTAGAGTTTGTCGATTACAGTCTTGGGGAACCAAAATATGATGTCGATGAATGTAAACAACGCGACGCAACTTTTGCCGCGCCATTGCGTGTGAAAGTACGTTTGCATAACAAAGAAACTGGAGACGTGAAAGAACAAGAAGTATTCATGGGTGATTTCCCATTAATGACTGAAACAGGTACTTTCATTATTAACGGTGCAGAACGCGTTATCGTTTCCCAATTAGTAAGATCACCAAGTGTATACTACCACGATAAAACTGATAAAAACGGTAAAAAAGGTTTCGGAGCTACAGTGATTCCTAACCGTGGTGCATGGCTTGAATATGAAACAGATGCGAAAGATGTAGTACATGTTCGTATCGACCGTACACGTAAATTACCAGTAACAGTACTTTTACGTGCATTAGGTTTCGCTTCAGACCAAGAAATCATCGATTTAATCGGTGATAACGAGTACTTGCGTAATACATTAGAAAAAGATAATACAGAAAGCACAGAAAAAGCGCTTCTAGAAATTTATGAGCGTCTACGTCCTGGTGAACCACCAACAGTAGAAAGTGCGAAAAACTTATTGTATTCTCGTTTCTTCGACCCAAAACGCTATGATTTAGCAGCTGTAGGTCGTTATAAAATGAACAAAAAGCTTCACATTAAAAATCGTTTATTCAACCAAACAATCGCTGAAACACTGGTAGACCCAGAAACAGGCGAAATTTTAGTTGAAAAAGGCACATTAATCGATCGTCGTGTCCTAGACAAAATTATTCCAAACCTTGAGAATGGTGTTGGTTTCAAAACCCTTTCTAAAGTGGGTGGCGTAATCGAAGGCGACGTATTAGTACAAGAAGTAAAAATCTTCGCGCCGAATGATGAAGCTCAAAAAGAAATTAAAGTTATTAGTAATGCATATGTTGATGATGAAGTAAAACACTTAACACCAGCAGATGTTGTTGCTTCAGTATCTTACTTCTTTAATTTATTATATGGTATCGGTGATACAGATGATATCGATCACTTAGGTAACCGTCGTCTACGTTCTGTAGGTGAGTTACTGCAAAACCAATTCCGTATCGGTTTATCTCGTATGGAACGTGTTGTACGTGAACGTATGTCAATCAATGATACTGAATCAATCGTGCCACAACAATTAATCAATATTCGTCCAGTAATTGCGTCTATTAAAGAATTCTTTGGTAGTTCTCAATTATCTCAATTCATGGACCAAACAAACCCACTTGCAGAATTAACGCACAAACGTCGTCTATCTGCATTAGGACCTGGTGGTTTAACACGTGAACGTGCTGGCTTTGAAGTACGTGACGTTCACTATTCTCACTATGGCCGTATGTGTCCGATTGAAACTCCTGAGGGACCGAACATTGGTTTAATCAACTCACTATCTTCTTATGCAAAAGTTAATCCATTTGGTTTCATCGAAACGCCATATCGTCGTGTCGATCCTGAAACAGGTGCTGTAACTGCGCATATCGATTACTTAACAGCAGATGAGGAAGATAACTATGTAGTAGCTCAAGCGAACTCACCATTAAATCCAGATGGTACATTCGTAGAGAGTGAAGTGGTAGGTCGTTTCCGTGGAGATAACTCTGTTTTCAAGCGTGAAACAATTGACTACATGGACGTATCTCCTAAACAAGTAGTATCTGCTGCGACAGCATGTATCCCATTCTTAGAAAACGATGACTCAAACCGTGCTCTAATGGGTGCCAACATGCAACGACAAGCTGTTCCTTTATTAAACCCTGAAGCTCCATTCGTTGGAACTGGTATGGAACACGTAGATGCACGTGATTCTGGTGCTGCAGTAGTAGCGAAATATGCTGGTATTGTAGAACATGTAGAAGCTCGTTCAATCCACGTACGCCGTATTGAAGTTGTAGACGGTAAAGAGGTTCAAGGAGATTTAACTAAATATAAACTACAAAAATTCGTTCGTTCAAACCAAGGTACAAGTTATAACCAACGTCCACTTGTGAGCGTAGGTGAGCGCGTAAAACCACGCGATATTCTTGCTGACGGTCCATCAATGGAAAAAGGTGAACTTGCATTAGGTCGTAACGTAGTTGTAGCCTTCATGACTTGGAATGGTTATAACTATGAGGATGCTGTCATCATGAATGAACGCCTAGTTAAAGAAGATGTATACACTTCAGTTCATATCGAAGAATATGAATCAGAAGCACGTGATACAAAGCTAGGGCCTGAAGAAATCACTCGTGACATTCCAAATGTCGGAGAAGAAGCGCTTCGTAACCTTGACGAACGTGGTATTATTCGTATCGGTGCTGAAGTAAATGACGGTGATATTTTAGTAGGTAAAGTAACGCCAAAAGGTGTAACAGAATTAACTGCTGAAGAACGTCTATTACATGCAATCTTCGGTGAAAAAGCACGTGAAGTACGTGATACATCACTTCGTGTACCACATGGTGCCGGTGGTATCGTACTTGATGTTAAAGTCTTCAACCGTGAAGATGGCGACGAATTATCTCCAGGTGTTAACCAATTAGTTCGTGTTTACATTGTTCAAAAACGTAAAATTCGCGTTGGTGACAAAATGGCCGGACGACATGGTAACAAAGGGGTTATCTCGCGTATCCTTCCAGAAGAAGATATGCCATTCTTACCAGACGGTACACCAGTCGATATCATGCTTAACCCACTTGGGGTACCATCTCGTATGAATATCGGACAAGTATTAGAGCTTCATTTAGGTATGGCTGCTCGTTACTTAGGTGTTCACATGGCTACACCAGTATTTGATGGTGCGTCAGATGAAGATGTATGGAAAGTGATGGAAGAAGCTGGTATGAACCGTGATGGTAAAACAGTTCTTTATGATGGTCGTTCAGGTGAACCATTAGACAACCGCGTATCAGTTGGGGTTATGTACATGATCAAACTTGCGCACATGGTTGACGATAAACTTCACGCACGTTCAACAGGACCTTACTCACTTGTTACGCAACAACCACTTGGTGGTAAAGCGCAATTCGGTGGACAACGTTTTGGTGAGATGGAAGTTTGGGCTCTTGAAGCATATGGTGCTGCGCACACACTTCAAGAAATCTTAACTGTTAAATCAGATGACGTTGTTGGTCGTGTGAAAACTTACGAAGCAATCGTAAAAGGCGATCCGGTTCCAGAACCAGGCGTTCCAGAATCATTCAAAGTATTAATTAAAGAGTTACAATCTTTAGGTTTAGATGTGAAAATGTTAAACATCAATGACGAAGAAATTGAACTACGCGACTTAGATGATGAAGAAGAAAACACATCAAATAACGCATTAAACATTCTTCCAAATGATGAAAATGCAGAAGCATCAGCGACTGTACAAGAAGATTAATCGAGTATTTTTGTGGAAGATGGACAGGCTCTTTTTGGGCTTGTCCTAATTCCAATTTATCTATAAAAATCAATCGTCGAGCTAATTTATAAGTCAAATAGACTTCAGAATAAAGGGAGGTAGGCTCCTTGATAGACGTTAATAATTTTGAGTATATGAAAATCGGTTTAGCTTCACCAGATAAAATCCGCTCATGGTCTTATGGAGAAGTAAAAAAACCTGAAACAATCAACTACCGCACACTAAAACCAGAAAAAGATGGTTTATTCTGTGAGCGTATTTTCGGACCTACAAAGGACTGGGAATGTCATTGTGGTAAATATAAACGCGTTCGCTATAAAGGTGTAGTTTGTGACCGTTGTGGCGTAGAAGTAACACGCGCTAAAGTTCGTCGTGAACGTATGGGTCACATCGAATTAGCAGCATCTGTATCACACATTTGGTACTTTAAAGGTATTCCATCTCGTATGGGTCTAATTTTAGACATGTCACCTCGTGCACTAGAAGAAGTTATCTACTTTGCTTCTTACGTAGTAATCGATTCAGCTGATACACCTTTAGAGAAAAAACAATTACTTTCTGAAAAAGAGTATCGTGCTTATCGTGAAAAGTTCGGTTCAACATTCAAAGCATCAATGGGTGCTGAAGCGATTAAAGACCTTTTACGTGAAATCGATCTTGATAAAGAAACAGAAATGTTAAAAGAAGAATTAAAAACTGCTCAAGGTCAACGCCGTACACGTGCGATTAAACGTCTTGAAGTAGTTGAATCGTTCCGTCACTCAGGTAACCGTCCTGAATGGATGATTTTAGATGTACTACCTGTAATTCCACCAGAATTACGTCCAATGGTACAACTTGATGGTGGTCGTTTTGCGACTTCAGATTTAAACGATTTATATCGTCGTGTAATCAACCGTAACAACCGTTTAAAACGTTTATTAGACCTTGGTGCTCCTGGCATCATCGTACAAAACGAAAAACGTATGTTACAAGAAGCGGTAGATGCATTAATCGATAATGGTCGTCGTGGCCGTCCTGTTACAGGTCCTGGTAACCGTCCATTAAAATCACTTTCACATATGTTAAAAGGTAAACAAGGTCGTTTCCGTCAAAACTTACTTGGTAAACGTGTTGACTACTCTGGTCGTTCAGTAATCGTAGTTGGTCCATCTTTAAAAATGTACCAATGTGGTTTACCAAAAGGTATGGCAATCGAGCTATTCAAACCTTTCCTAATGAAAGAATTAGTTGAGCGTGGTTTAGCGCACAACATTAAATCTGCAAAGCGTAAAATTGAGCGTATGCATGAAGATGTATGGGATGTTTTAGAAGAAATCATTCGCGAGCACCCAGTATTACTAAACCGAGCGCCAACGCTTCACCGTTTAGGTATCCAAGCATTCGAACCAACATTAATTGAAGATAAAGCGATTCGTCTTCATCCGTTAGTATGTACAGCTTACAATGCTGACTTCGACGGTGACCAAATGGCGGTCCATGTACCACTTTCAGCAGAAGCGCAAGCAGAAGCTCGTTTATTAATGTTAGCTGCTCAAAACATCTTGAACCCTAAAGATGGTAAGCCAGTTGTAACGCCTTCTCAAGATATGGTATTAGGTAACTACTACCTAACTTTAGAACGTAAAGGTGCACCTGGTGAAGGTACAGTATTTACAGATGCTGAAGAAGTAATGGTAGCTTACCAAAACACTGAAGTACATCTGCATACACGTGTGGCAATTAAAGCATCATCTTTAAATAATAAAACATTTACAGAAGAACAGAATGGTAAACTATTAGTTACAACTGTTGGTAAAATTATTTTCAACGAAATTCTTGATGAGAACTTCCCATATATTAATGAACCATCAAATGATAACTTATTAGAAACACCAGATCACTTCTTCTTACCAACGAATACAAATGTAAAAGAATACTTCGAAAATACAGACGTAGTAAAACCATTTACAAAGAAATTCTTAGGTAATGTTATTGCGGAAGTCTTTGCACGTTATCACATTACAGAAACATCTGTTATGTTAGACCGTATGAAAGACTTAGGTTTCAAATATTCTACTAAAGCTGGTATTTCAATCGGTATCTCAGATATCATCGTATTACCAGACAAAGGTGAAATTTTACATCATGCGCAAGAACAAGTAGATAAAGTACAAAAACAATTCCGTCGTGGTTTAATCACAGAAGAAGAGCGTTATGATCGCGTTATTTCATTCTGGGGTGCTGCAAAAGACGAAATTCAAGCACGTCTGATGAAATCTTTACCAGCTGAAAACCCAATCTTCATGATGAGTGACTCTGGTGCCCGTGGTAACGCATCTAACTTTACACAGTTAGCTGGTATGCGTGGTCTGATGGCAAACCCATCTGGTCGTATCATCGAGTTACCAATCAAATCATCATTCCGTGAAGGTTTAACAGTATTAGAGTACTTCATCTCGACTCATGGTGCGCGTAAAGGTCTTGCCGATACCGCACTTAAAACAGCCGATTCAGGTTACCTTACTCGTCGTCTAGTTGACGTAGCGCAAGATGTAATCGTACGTGAAGATGATTGCGGTACTGACCGTGGTTTAACAATTACTTCATTAAAAGAGGGCTCTGAAATTATCGAAGCATTAGACGAGCGTATTATCGGTCGTTATGCGAAGAAAACAATTCGTCACCCAGAAACAAAAGAAGTAATCGTTGCGCGTAACGAATTAATTACGCAAGAGTTAGCTCGCGTAATTATTGATGCTGGAATCGAAGAAGTTACAATTCGTTCTGCATTTACATGTAACACACGTCACGGCGTATGTAAAAAATGTTACGGTATGAACTTAGCTACAGGAGATAAAGTTGAAGTGGGCGAAGCGGTTGGTACAATCGCAGCTCAATCAATCGGTGAGCCAGGTACACAGTTAACAATGCGTACATTCCATACTGGTGGGGTTGCCGGTGCCGATATCACACAAGGTCTTCCTCGTATCCAAGAGATTTTTGAAGCACGTAATCCAAAAGGTCAAGCAGTAATCAGTGAAATCACTGGTGTTGTTTCTGATATTGAGGAAATTCGTGAAGGTCAAAAAGAAATTACGGTAACAAGCCCAATTGAATCACGTAAATATTTAGCACCATACAATGCACGTTTAAAAGTACAAGTAAACGATGAAGTTGTTCATGGTCAAGTATTAACAGAGGGTTCAATTGATCCAAAACAATTAATCAAAGTAACAGATGTTTCAACTGTAGAAGAATATCTATTAAAAGAAGTACAAAAAGTTTACCGTATGCAAGGGGTAGAAATTGGCGATAAACACATTGAAGTAATGGTTCGTCAAATGCTACGCAAAGTACGCGTAATCGAAGCTGGTGATACTGATTTATTACCTGGTTCACTTCTAGATGTTCACCAATTCTATGATGCAAACAAAACTGTTCTTAAAGAAGGTAAACTACCTGCTACATGTACACCAGTGATTCTTGGTATTACAAAAGCATCACTTGAAACAGAATCATTCTTATCTGCTGCATCATTCCAAGAAACAACTCGTGTTCTTACAGATGCTGCAATCAAAGGAAAACGCGATGAATTATTAGGACTTAAAGAGAACGTTATCCTTGGTAAGTTGATTCCTGCTGGTACAGGTATGCAACGCTACCGTCAAATCCAAATTGCTGGTGAAGACGAGCAAAAATCAGAAGAAGCAGTTTCTGCTGAATAACTGATGAAAATCGAGGGAGAAATCTCCCTCGATTTTTTATGGC
>NZ_BJOB01000002.1 GCF_006539985.1 Kurthia gibsonii
CTCTTTACTTTCTATTTTTTCGTCCAAATGAATAAATAACCATTTTTAAACGAACTTTATCTTTTTAATATTATAAAACGTTCGTTTTTATGTTTCTTTTATTGGTTTAAAAGGCGTATAAAAATACGATTTCAGCAGAAAAGACCGAAATGTTTTGAATTCTGTCAATTTTTATTCCGTCAAAGGTCTGAAATTCCTAAAAAAGTATGATTAACAATAGTGAAACGATAGCCTTCATGATAAACTGATGAAGTAGAAATGAATTTAAAAATAACCTGTTTTAAGGAGATGTTTATATATGTTACATCAGCTTTCATGGAAAGTCGGTGGGCAACAAGGGGAAGGTATTGAAAGTACCGGCGAAATGTTCTCTACTGCCATGAACCGTCTAGGATACCACTTATACGGATATCGTCACTTTTCTTCACGTATTAAAGGTGGTCACACAAACAATAAAATCAATGTTCGTACAACAGCCGTTCACACAATTCCAGATGATTTGAATATTTTAGTTGCATTCGATCAAGAAACAATCGACGTCAACTATAAGGAATTAGATGAAACAGGTGTTATTTTAGCGGACGCAAAATTCAAGCCAGTGAATCCAGAAGATTCAAAAGCAACATTATATATTGTACCGTTCACAGAGACAGCAAAAGAACTAGGTACAACATTAATGAAAAACATGGTAGCAATCGGTGCAACTGCGGCATTGATGAACTTGAAAGATGAAGTATTCCAAAGTGTCGTAAGTGAAATCTTCGGACGTAAAGGTGAAGAAGTTGTCGCAAAAAACATGGAAGCAATCGCACAGGGACATCAAATTATGCATGACTTACTTGTGGAAGCAGGTTTAGAAGAAGGTCAATTTGAATTAGCACCTGGTGATGGAAAACATCGTATGTTTATGATTGGGAATGAAGCATTAGCGATGGGCGCGCTTGCAGCGGGTGTTCGACTAATGGCAGCATATCCAATTACACCGGCTACTGAAATTATGGAATATCTAACGAAGAAGTTACCAAAATTCGGTGGCGCTGTTATTCAAACAGAAGATGAGATTGCAGCAGCAACAATGGCAATCGGCGCAAACTACGGCGGTATTCGTGCATTTACAGCCTCAGCTGGTCCTGGTCTTTCGTTAATGGTGGAAGCACTTGGTCTTGCAGGTATGACAGAAACACCTCTTGTAGTAGTGGATACACAACGTGGTGGTCCATCAACAGGTTTACCAACAAAACAAGAACAATCGGATTTAATGGCGATGTTATACGGTACACATGGTGAAATTCCAAAAGTAGTCATCGCGCCATCAACGGGTGAAGAAGCTTTCTATGATATGATTCAAGCATTTAATATCGCAGAAGAGTTACAATTACCTGTTATTGTCTTATCAGATTTACAATTATCACTTGGTAAACAAACAGTTGAACCATTTGACTTTAATAAAATTGAAATTAAGCGTGGTAAACTAAACTTAGGAGAGTTACCAGAAGCAGAAGATAAAGCATACTTTAAACGCTATGAAGTAACAGAAGACGGCGTATCACCACGTGTTGTACCAGGGCAAAAACATGGTATTCATCACGTAACAGGTGTAGAGCACAGTGAGATTGGTACACCATCTGAATCAGCGTCAAATCGTCAAGCGCAAATGGACAAACGTATGCGCAAATTAGAGCATGTACACTTTGATACACCTGTATTTACAGATGCACCGCATGACGAAGCAGATGTATTAATCATCGGCTTCGGTTCAACAAAAGGTGCAATTGAAGAAGCACGTCCATTATTAGATGAAGCAGGAATGAAAGCGAATCATGCACACGTTCGTCTAATTCATCCGTTCCCAACAGAAGAATTACAGCCACTTGTTGACGGTGCGAAAAAAGTAATCGTTGTGGAAAATAACGCAACAGGTCAATTAGCAAGCATCTTAAAAATGAACATGGGTGCACATCATAAAGTTGTCAACTTAGTGAAGTATGATGGTACACCATTCTTACCACTAGAGCTTTTAAATCGCGTAAAGGAGTTGCTAAAATAAATGGGAACATTTAAAGATTTTCGTAATACAATCAAACCAAACTGGTGCCCAGGATGTGGCGATTTCTCTGTACAAGCAGCGATTCAACGTGCCGCAGCCAACCGCGGTATTGAACCACATGAATTAGCAGTGGTTTCAGGGATTGGCTGTTCAGGTCGTTTATCAGGTTATATTAATGCATACGGTTTACATGGTATTCATGGTCGTGCATTACCAATTGCACAAGGTTTAAAAATGGCAAATCGTGATTTAAATGTTATCGCAACAGGCGGTGACGGTGACGGTTTCGCAATTGGTATGGGACATACTGTACACTCAATTCGTCGTAATATCGATGTCACATATGTTGTTATGGATAATCAAATCTATGGTTTAACAAAAGGGCAAACGTCACCACGTTCAGCTGCTGGTTTTGTCACAAAATCAACACCAGGTGGCGCAATTGAACCATCATTAAAACCATTAGAAGTAGCTCTATCTTCAGGTGCAACATTTGTCGCACAAAGCTTCTCTACAGATTTAAAAGAATTAACAGCGATTATTGAAGCAGGTATGGCACATAAAGGTTTTGCGTTCATCAACGTATTCAGCCCATGTGTAACATATAATAAAGTAAACACATATGACTGGTTCAAAGAGAACTTAACGAAGTTAGCTGATATCGAAGGCTATGACCCTTCAGACCGTCAAATGGCGATGAAAACAGTTATGGAGCATGAAAGCCTTGTAACAGGAATCATCTACCAAGATACAGAAACAACGTCTTACCAAGACAAAGTAATCGGCTACGATGAAGCACCACTTCACGAAGCAGATATTAACTTAAAAGAAACAGACTTAGACAGCTTAATGAAGGAATTCATGTGAGTAATTAATATAAGCAAGCCTCACATGCCTAATGTATGTGAGGTTTTTTGTCTAAAATGAAACTTTTATACAATCACTCGGTATAAATAAGAATAAAAGGAGTGATCGAATCAATGAACAGGTGGTTAATCAAAACGTATTATAAGATGTACATAAAACTGCATTTATTAGGTATGGCAGTGTTAGTTGAAGTCTTTTTAGCATTAGATGTATCGTTATTTTTAGCTTTTCCCCAGTTACTCATTATGTTGTTTCTGATTGCTTTGTATCGAAAATTTGGTAAAGCTATGTTAGAAAAAGCATATGAATGGGCGGGGAAATATCGTCCACTCTTTTACATTATGTTATTTCTGATTGCTTCCAACTACGCATTTTATATAGGAATCAATCTCGACGTATTTTAATGGATGAAATCAGTGAGTATTCGTTCGATTTTTGGTATGATAGATTAGATATGTTCAAATTGAAAGAACATCTAACTGATGTAAAGATCCGTGCGTAGATGAGGGGAGTTATACCGAAGATGAACGAAGAACAACGATTACAAGGTCAACAAGTGAAGCCTTTTAAACCATTACAACCAGTGAAAGAAAAAGATTATAGTCAATTTTTCCAAAAGACACCTTCTTTAAAAGATGCGAAAAAGCGTGGTAAAGAAGAAATTGAATATCATGCAGATTTCAAAATTGATGAGCGTTTTGCAGAAATGGGTAGAGGACGTAAATTCTATATCCGCACATATGGCTGTCAAATGAATGAACATGATACAGAAGTAATGGCAGGTATTTTTGAGCAATTAGGATACGAAGCGACAGATGAAGTGACAGAGGCGAATGTCATTTTAATGAATACATGTGCAATTCGTGAAAATGCTGAAAATAAAGTGTTCGGTGAATTAGGACACTTCAAGCCTTTAAAATTACAAAATCCAGATTTATTAATCGGTGTTTGTGGCTGTATGTCGCAAGAAGAAGCTGTGGTTAATAAAATTTTAAAAACATATGATCAAGTAGATATGGTATTTGGTACACATAATATTCACCGTCTACCTGAAATTTTAAATGAAGCGTACTTATCAAAAGAGACAGTCATTGATGTATGGTCTAAAGAAGGCGATGTCATCGAAAACTTACCGAAAGTGCGTAAAGGACAAACAAAAGCTTGGGTTAATATTATGTATGGCTGTGATAAATTCTGCACATACTGTATCGTTCCTTATACACGCGGGAAAGAGCGTAGCCGCTTACCGCAAGACATTATTCAAGAAGTACGTGAATTAGCAGCAGCAGGATATCAAGAGATTACATTACTTGGACAAAACGTGAATGCATACGGTAAAGACTTACCTGACTCATCCATTGGTTTAGGTGATTTAATGGATGAATTACGTAAGATTGATATTCCACGTATTCGCTTTACAACAAGTCATCCACGTGATTTTGATGATTATTTAATCGAAGTATTAGCGAAAAAAGGAAACTTAGTTGAACATATTCACTTACCTGTTCAATCAGGTTCAAGCGATATGTTAAAAATTATGGCACGTAAATATACGCGTGAAAGCTATTTAGAATTAGTGCGTAAAATTCGTACAGCTATTCCAGATGTCGCATTAACAACAGATATTATTGTTGGTTTCCCGAATGAAACAGAAGAACAGTTTGAAGAAACATTATCTCTTTATAGAGAAGTCGGTTTTGAAATGGCATTCACATACATTTATTCACCGCGTGAAGGTACACCGGCAGCGAAAATGAGGGATAATGTACCAGCAGAAGTGAAGAAACAACGTCTACATCGTTTAAATGAAGTCGTTGCTGAATATTCAGCAAAAGCGTTGAAAAAGTTAGAAGGCGAAATTGTTGAAGTACTTGTTGAAGGTGAAAGTAAACGAAATGACCAAGTATTAGCAGGCTATACACGTAAAAACCGTTTAGTGAATTTTGTTGCACCGAAAGAAGTCATTGGACAATATGTACATGTACGTATTACAGAAGCAAAAACACACTCATTAGCAGGAGAATTCGTTGAGGTTGTGTCAAAAACCGCTGAGGTGAAATAATATGAGCCACACAAAAGAAGAAGTATTAGCAAAAGCGCGCCAAATTGCACAGATGATGGAGGAAACAGAAGAAGTTGAATTTTTCAAACGTGCAGAAAAACAAATTGATGCCAATGGTAAAGTAAGTGAGATCATCGCACAGATGAAAGCTTTACAAAAGCAGGCAGTCAACTTACAACATTTTGGTAAGAAACAAGCTTTAGCAGAAGTAGAAGCAAAAATTGAAGCATTAGAAAATACATTATATGCGATGCCGATTGTTGAAGAATTTCAAGTTGTGCAGCAAGAAGTGAATGAATTGTTGCAAATGGTCTCGCAAACAATCGTTCAACGAGTTGATGAAACAACAAAATAATTTATTTGTCAAAAAATACCATGTTTTAGAAAGCTCTTTTTTGGAAATTAAATGAAAAAGGAGATGTTTCTATTGTTAGCATATAAAAAGCAAGGAACTGGTCCAGCAATTGTTTTTGTACATGGATTTTTAAGCGGCGGTCATAGTTTTGATTTTATTATTGAAGACTTAGCTGCAACACATACGGTATATGTTGTTGATTTACCAGGTATTGGCGAGAGTCAAATTGAAAAATCAGATTATCAAGTTGAAGATTATGCAAAAGAAGTGGCCGAAGTATTAGAGCAAGAAGGTGTAGAGGAAGCTGTCTGGATAGGACATTCAATGGGTGGCTACGTTGCCTTAGCAGCTGTAGATGAAAAGATTGCACCTGTTTCACAACTTGTTCTATTATTCTCATCAGATTTAGCTGATGGGGAAGAAGCGCGTGAAAAGCGTGAAAAGCAAAAAGCTGAGATTCGTGAAAAAGGAGTTGACGTCTTTGTTGATTCTATGATTGAAAATTTCTTTCCAGAAGGTTCTTCAGAAGAGTCAATTGATTACATGCGGAAAGTGGCGAAGTATGCGACACCTGAAGGGATGGTCTATCAATTAACAGCGATGCAGCAAAGACCTGAACGTACAACGGTTATTACTGAAGGGTCGATACCTGTTGCAATCATTGAAGGGACAAATGATTCAATTATGAAACCAATTGAAACGGATGGGCCGAATGTACAAAAAGTGCGTATTCCAACAGGACATATGGGCATGGTTGAAAAGCCAGCGCTTGTCATTGATGCGATTCGTATGGTTTTGACAAAAGATGATTAGAATAAGATAGAAACACTAAAATTCCGTATGATTTTTCGAAATCATACGGAATTTTCTATGTTTAAAAAGTATATGTTTTTTGCATTGGTGAACGGAAGCGTTTTGTATCTGGTGTGCGAAAAGCTACGTGTTTTGGCTTTCGGTTATGCATACGTTTACGCCACATTTTAAATGTAGCAAAACAAGGAGAAGATTATGATCCAAGAGCGCAATACGCGAAACGATGGTTGCCAATTTTGAAAGACGTTCCAGCGCATCGAGTTTACACAACAGAGCCTTTAACAGATGATGAGCAAAAGCAGTATGGTGTGAAATTAGGAATCGATTATGCAGCACCAATCGTTGACTTATTTTCCTCTGCAAATGAACAAAAGTTCAGCTTATTATAAACCAATATTGGAGACATAAAAAAGTACTGCCACATCAATGCATGCGGAAGGACTTTTCTTATATTATTTACTTTTCTTAATTATATCATACGCTTCAAGCGCGCGTTTTCGACCTGTTTTATGGTCAACAATCGGGAATGGATAATTACGTCCAAGTTCCACGCCAGCTTCTTCTAGTACACGCTCAGGTGCTTCGAATGGTGCGTGAATATATTTGTCTGGTACATTTTCTAGTTCGGGTAACCATTTACGAATATAATCGCCTTTTCCATCAAATTTTTCTGATTGTAAAATCGGATTAAAGACGCGGAAGTAAGGAGCAGCATCTGCGCCACAACCAGCAACCCACTGCCATCCCATGCCATTATTCGCTATATTAAAGTCTACAAGCGTCTCTTTAAACCATTCATATCCTTTTTGCCATTCAATCAATAGATGTTTGACTAAGAAAGATGCACTAACCATTCGCACACGATTGTGCATAAAGCCTGTCGCATATAATTCACGCATGCCCGCATCAATTAATGGATAGCCTGTTTGTCCTTTTTGCCATTCCACAAATGCTTGGTCATTATTTAACCAAGGGAATGCTTCGAATTCTTTTCTTAGCGGGACAGCATCTAAATCAGGATTGTAATGCAGTTGATAATACGAGAATTCACGCCATACGAGTTGACGTAAGAAGCTATCAATTTCATCGCTTTTTGCTGTATATTGTTCAGTTTGCATCATACTACGACCTGAAGCCCATAAAGCACGTGCGCTAATACTACCGCAAGCAAGATGTGGTGAAAGTAAGGATGTACTCATTTTTGCAGGGAAATCACGGTCTTCTGCATAGTTTGCAATTGGTTCTTCTCTAAAATGAAGCCATTGGTCAATCGCAGCACGCTCACCAATTTTCCAATGCGCGAGTACATTATCATACCAATTAACAGAGTCGAGTAGACCAAGGTCATCTACAGAGAGTGAAGGCGCTGATTCACCTTGCTCAATTGTTTCAGGCTCTGGTAGAGAAGAAGGAATATGTTCACCGCGATATCTTTTCCAAAACGGTGTAAACACTTGATAATGTTCTTTTTTGCCGTTCACGATTTCTTCAGGTTGTAATAAGAGCGTTCCTTCAAATTCATGCACTTGTACGCCTTTTTGTTCAAGTGCTTGACGTAATTTTTGCAATACTTCGATACGTTCTTTTTCATACGAACGATGCCAATGAACTGCATCGCACTTCAGTTCATCTATTAACTTTAGCACCTCATCAACGAAGTCACCTTGTCGTAAAATAAGCGTTTGATTTTTCTTCTTTAAGGCGTGTTGTAAATCAAGTAGTGCATAGTGTCGCCACACATCTGAAGCTGTTGGACGCCTTTTTAGTGGTTGAGCAATATAAGCAGTCGCTACTCGACCGTTTTCTGCGGCATGAAAAAGCGCAGGATGGTCATGTAGACGAAGGTCTTGTTGAAAAAGCACCAATGTAAACATCTCAGATCATCTCCTACATAAATTCAATCTAACTTATCGTATAATGCACTATAAGACTTGTCAAAAATAGTGAATTTAACCTTTTCTCTCACGTAAAACAAATACGACGATACTAAAAGCAAGTAGTGAAACACCTGTAAATAAAAAGCCTGGTTGATTAATTAAATCGAGTGAACCGAGTATAAAGGAACCTGCGACTGTGCCAATAGAGAAGAATGCATAAAAATAGCCGTAAGCTTTTCCGCGAATCTCTTTTTCAGTTGCTTCCGCAAGTAATTTATTAATAGCTGGGAATGTGAATGAGAACCCAATTCCATAAAGCGATAGTACACCATATAGTGGAATCGTCGTCGTCGCTTCACCTAATAAGATTTGACTGACACCAAGTAAGACAATCCCTATGAAAAGAGATGTAGAAGCTGATAAATAATCGAAAATCCGATTGAGTGGTGTAATGAAAATGATGACAGCAACGATCCCGAACATACTTAATAAAGTTCCCGACATGCGCGAAGTATAACCTAACTCTTGTACATAAATAGGTAATAAATAAGCAAGGCTACCTTGTGAAAACATTAAAAAGAATGCACCGACATAAGACTGAACGAGCTTTTTAGACCAAACAAGTGGGACACGTTCTTTCATTACATTTTGACTGCGCTGCTGTTTCGTTCTTTGTAAAAATAACAGTGCAATTAATAGAAGTGCTCCCATTCCACCAACGATACTTAAGACGTTTGGAACAGACATTTTCGTCGCTAAAATACCACCTGTTGCAGGTCCGATAATCGCTGCAAGTCCGACGAATGCACCTGTAAATGCACTACCACTACCTTGTGTATCTTCTCTGCGTAAATTCGCGAGTAACGCAAAGGCAGCGGGAGTAATAAAGCCACTACTAAAGCCATGAAGTGAGCGAACGATTAATAACATGGTTGGATCTTCAATGAATTGATAACTAAAAAGAGATGCGACAGATAACAGCAGTCCGAGCATGAGCATTTTATATGCGCCAATTTTATCTGTAAAAATACCTGAAAAAATATTACCGAATGTATTCGTAAATGAGTACAGACCAACAACAATCCCGACAACGAATGTCGAAGCGCCGAGTGAAAGTGCATATGTACTCATAACAGGTAGTTGTACAAATAAATCAAAGAATGAGAAGAAGATAATCCCATACACAATCCAAATTTTTTGGAATGGTTGCGTCGTTGTTGTGTGTTCCATCTTTTTTAATTGCCGGTCGAGCGCAAAGTTTCCAAGCGGGATAAAAGCAGCAAGGAATGATAAGAACGTCCAATGACCGCGCCATTGAATACGTATTTGAACATATAAAATCGCTAAACAGTAGAGAATGAAAATTCCACCGTGAAGCGCACCATTGATCGTAACAAATTGTGGATGGTCCCATATATATTTGAGCGGCATGGAGATGCAAAGTAAAACAAGTAAAGACAAACCGTCAAGAATGCCCATGATACGTAAAATTCTAATTGGATGAGCTTGCATAAAGAGACTCCTTTGTTCATAGTAATCTAATTCTAAGTGTAACATATTCAAAGCCTGAAACAATTCAATTGCTTAGAACGATTTATGAACATATTTTTGTTATAATAGAATGAAATGAAAAGCACGAATGTGAGGTTTTAATAATGGCATATACGCCCATGATTCAACAATATTTAGCTGTAAAAGCAGATTATAAAGATGCCTTTCTTTTTTATCGTTTAGGTGATTTTTACGAGATGTTTTTTGAAGATGCAACACGTGCATCACAAATTTTAGAGATTACATTAACAAGCCGCGATGCAGGAATGAAAGAACGTATTCCAATGTGTGGTGTACCCCATCATTCGGCTAAGAATTATATTGATACATTAATTCAAAAAGGATATAAAGTAGCGATTTGTGAGCAAACAGAAGATCCAAAGCAGGCAAAAGGTGTTGTAAAGCGAGAAGTTGTACAAGTGGTTACACCAGGTACTGTAATGGAAGGGAAAAATGTTGACCAGAAGAGTAATGTGTACATTGCAGCCGTTGAACAACTAGCGCAACAATATGGTTTTGTATATTTAGATTTATCGACAGGGGAAGCAGTTGCTACATATATTGATGGTGACGTGAAGGATGTATTCCAACAACTCCAATCACTCCAAATTCGTGAAGTTGTCGTTAGTCCTGAACTATATGATGAATGGTTGGAGTTAGCAGACCGTTATGCGATTGTTTTATCCATTGCTGAAAAACAAGTTGCTGATGCCAAAGAATATATAGAAGATATTCCAACGCATTTACATGCAGTAGCCAAGCGTTTACTCCATTATTTAGAGGAAACACAATTGCGCGCTCTATCACATATTCAGCCATTTACGTTTATTGAAGTGCAGTCGATTTTAAAAATTGATGCCAATTCAAAACGTAATTTAGAGTTGATTCAAACGTTGCGTGGTGAGCTAAAAGGCTCGTTATTATGGCTTTTAGATGAGACGGTCACAGCGATGGGTGGACGTAAACTCAAACAATGGATTCACCAACCATTAGCGAATCGTACTGCGATTGAGAAAAGACTGCAAACTGTTTCTCATTTAATGGACAGTTACTTTATTCGTCTAGAATTACAAACCTTATTAAAAGAAGTGTATGATTTAGAGCGTTTAGCAGGACGTATTGCGTTCGGTAGTGTGGGTGGGCGTGATTTAGCACAGCTACGTGCATCACTGCGCCAAATTCCGTTCATTCGTGAACAATTAGAAGAATCAGGGCATGAGCAACTGATTACACTTAGTCGTCAAATGGATGATTGCCAAGACATCGAAGCCTTCTTAAGCCAAGCCATTACAGATCATCCGCCGATTTCGATTAAAGAAGGCGATGTCATTCGAGAAGGATATAACGCGCAATTAGACGATTATCGCTACGCTTCTCGTAATGGAAAAGATTGGATTGCCCAATTAGAACAAAAAGAACGTGAACGAACAGGTGTTAAAAATTTAAAAATTGGTTATAATCGCGTCTTTGGTTATTACATTGAAATGACAAAATCGAATGTCCATTTAGCTGATTTAACACGCTATGAACGTAAGCAAACATTAGCAAATGCTGAGCGATTTATTACAGAAGAATTAAAAGAAAAAGAGGCAATCATTTTAAATGCGGAAGAAAAAAGTTTAGAGTTAGAATATACATTATTCACTGAAATACGTGAAAAAATTAAACCATTTATTCCGCGTATTCAGCAACTCGCTTCTCAAATTAGTGAACTCGATGTATTCGCAAGCTTTGCGATGGTGGCAGAGAACTATCAGTTTGTACAACCAACATTCCATGATGAGCAAGCATTAAAAATTGTGAATGGTCGTCACCCAGTCGTTGAAAAAATGATGAATAAATCACTCTATGTACCGAATGATTGTATCTTAACAACAGATGAAAATATGTTATTAATTACAGGACCGAATATGTCTGGTAAATCAACTTTCATGCGTCAAGTGGCATTGATTACAATCATGGCGCAAATGGGCTGTTATGTGCCAGCAGATGAAGCGGTATTACCTGTAACCGACCAAATCTTTACACGTATTGGTGCAGCGGATGATTTAGCAGGCGGGCAAAGTACATTCATGGTAGAGATGATGGAATCACAACATGCGATCATGCATGCGACAGAGCGTAGTTTATTACTGTTTGATGAGATTGGTCGTGGCACATCCACATATGATGGGATGTCTTTAGCACAAGCAATGATGGAATATATTCATAATGAAATCGGAGCGAACACGTTATTTTCAACACATTATCACGAACTAACAACACTTGAACAAGCACTACCTCGTTTACGTAATGTCCATGTAGCTGCCACAGAGCAAGATGGTAAAGTTGTATTTTTACACAAAGTAAAAGAAGGACCTGCTGACCAATCATATGGTATTCACGTAGCTGAACTGGCTGAATTACCAGAAGCAATTATTTCACGTTCACGTGAGTTACTTGCGAATTTTGAGTCAAATACTCAAAGTGGCGAAGTGCAAGTGATTGAAAAAATTGTAGAGAAGATTGTCGAAGTACCAGTTGAAGTGCCTGTAAAAGAGCAGGTCAAAGAAAGTTCAGATCAACTTTCATTCTTTGAAGCGCAGGAAGCTGTACCAGCATTAACAGAAGAAGAACAAGAAGCGTTAAATAAGCTTCGTTCACTGAATGTATCTGGCACAACGCCGATGGATGCACTGCAACTTGTGTATCAACTACAGCAAACATTATTAAAATAAAAAAAGGAGGTCTTTTGCATGGGGCAAATTCAAATAATGGATGATTTTTTATCAAATAAAATTGCAGCGGGTGAAGTCGTAGAGAGACCAACATCTGTTGTCAAAGAGCTTGTTGAAAATGCCATCGATGCAGGTAGTACCTCCATTGAAGTCATTTTAGAAGAAGCAGGCCTAACATCCATTCAAGTCATCGATAATGGGCATGGTATGGACGAGGAAGATGCGCTCATCTCATTCCAACGTCATGCGACAAGTAAGATTCATCATGAACACGACTTGTTTCGTATTCGTACATTAGGTTTTAGGGGAGAGGCACTCGCGTCCATTGCATCTGTTTCAAAAGTGCATCTCATGACTTCAAATGGTGAAACAGGTTTAGAAGTGTATTTAGAAGGTGGACATGTGAAAGAGAAAAAGCCAGGACCACTTCGTCGTGGAACGGACTTGCAAGTGAAGCAACTTTTTTATAATACACCCGCACGTTTAAAATATATGAAAACCATTCAAACAGAGTTGGGACATACAATTGATTTGATGAACCGTTTAGCGCTCTGCTATCCGAATATCGCATTTAAATTGCGTCATCACGATCATATGCTACTTCAAACAAATGGTCGTGGCGATTTACAACATGTTTTGGCGGCAATTTACGGTGTATCCAACGCGAAAAAAATGGTCGCATTTGAAGGTGAGTCACAGGACTATAAGATTTACGGTTTTACAACAATCCCGGAAATTACGCGCGCATCTAAAAATTATATGTCCATCTTTGTGAATGGGCGTTGGGTGAAGCATTATACAATTCAAAAAGCGATTTTAGAAGCATACCATACGTATTTACCCATTGGACGTGCGCCGATTACGGTTATTCATATTGAAGGGGACCCTCACTTAACAGATGTGAATGTGCATCCAGCAAAGCAACAAATTCGTCTTAGTAAAGAAGGAGAATTGATGCAGTTAATTGAAAAAACAATCCATGAAGCCATTCGTTCACATATGCATGTACCTGAAATTGCTAAGCCGAAAAAGAAGTTAGCTCCTTTAACAGAACAAGTGAATTTTTGGAAACAAATAGACTATGCGAATACAAAAATCGAACAGTTTGGTGAGTTGCCAAGAAAAGCACAGCAAGTCCAAGAGAAAGTTGAAGAGCCTTTTGTTGATTCAGTAAGTTTGGACGCCGCAGAAACGTGGGAAGATATAATAGATACACCTTTTGAAAACCTCGATGTAAAAGAGGTTGAAAAAGATGAATTGGTGGAAAAAGAAGTAGAGAAAGAACCTTTTCCAGAATTAGAAATGATTGGACAAATTCATGGGACGTATATTGTGGCACAAAGTGAAGATGGTTTTTACTTAATTGACCAACATGCAGCGCAGGAACGTATTAAGTATGAATTCTTCAAGGAAAAAGTAGGTGAAGTTCATGCAAATGAGCGTCAAGCACTTTTACTACCACTGACTTTTCATTATTCAGCAGATGAGGCACTTACGCTTCGTTCTGCGAAAGATGAACTCGAACAAGTTGGCGTATTTTTAGAAGAATTTGGTCAACATTCATTTGTGGTAAGAGAATATCCCACATGGTTTCCAAAAGATTTAGAACAAGAGATTATTGAAGATTTAATTGAACAAGTATTAAATGAAGGCAAAGCAAATGTAAAAAAGTTAAGAGAAGATGCAGCAATTATGATGAGTTGTAAAAAATCCATTAAAGCGAATCATTATCTCAATCACGCACAAATGGTCCGATTAATTGCTGACCTAAAACAATGCCATCAACCATTCACTTGCCCCCATGGCCGCCCTGTAATTGTCCATTTTAGAACGTATGAAATCGAAAAGATGTTTAAACGTGTGATGTAATTAAAAGGAGGACGACAGAATGTTTTCAGCAGCTCGTAGACAAGATCAAATTGATCAATTGAACCGACAAAGTTTTGATGTAGTTATTATTGGTGGAGGAATCACAGGAGCAGGTATTGCATTGGATGCCATATCACGTGGTTTAAGTGTAGCAATTATTGATATGCAAGATTTTGCAGGAGGAACATCGAGTCGTTCAACGAAGTTAGTACATGGAGGACTTCGTTATTTAAAACAAGCACAAGTAGGAATTGTAGCAGAGGTGGGGCGTGAACGAAAAATCGTTTATGAAAATGGTGTGCATATTACAACACCACTTGGCATGCTACTCCCTTTCTATAAAGGTGGGCAATTTGGTCCTACAACAACTTCAATTGGACTGAAGGTTTATGATAGTTTAGCCGGTGTAAAAAAGTCAGAGCGTCGCGTTATGCTTAGTCCAGAAGAAACGCTTCAAAAAGAACCACTTTTAAAGAAAGATGGCTTACGTGGTGGCGGTTTATATGTAGAGTACCGTACAGATGATGCACGTCTAACAATTGAAGTATTAAAAAGAGCTGTTGAGCTAGGTGCAGTGGCTTTGAATTATGTAAAAGCTTTATCATTCATTTACGATGACAATAAAAAAGTAGCAGGTATTTATGCAATTGATCAAATAACAAAGCGTGAAATAACAATTCGTGGAAAAGCAGTTGTCAATGCAGCGGGCCCATGGGTGAATGAAGTAATGGAACGTGATCCATTAGCATCAAGTAAAAAAGCACTGTTACGTACAAAAGGTGTTCATATCGTAATTGATCAATCTATTTTCCCATTAAAACAATCTGTGTATTTTGATACGGAAGATGGACGTATGATTTTTGCCATTCCACGAGAAGGAAAAGCCTACGTAGGGACAACTGATACGATTTATCATGATGATCCAGTTGAGCCCGTCGCTACAAGTGAAGATGTAGCCTATATTTTAGACGCAGTTCACTATATATTCCCAGATGTTGATGTTTCATTCAAAGACGTAGAATCTACTTGGTCTGGGGTACGTCCATTAATTTATGAAAAAGGTAAAGATCCTTCTGAAGTATCACGAAAAGATGAAGTATGGGAGTCTGAATCGGGTCTCTTAACAATGGCAGGCGGAAAGTTAACAGGTTACCGTCGAATGGCGGAAGAAGTAGTAGACCGTTTGGCGAAACGTAAAGAGTTTAGAGGTACAGGTCCATGTGTTACGAAAGAGTTATCTTTATCAGGTGCAACTATGCTAACACCAGAAAATTTTGACGCATATGTCGCGTTTAAAGGCGATGAAGGTGTGCAGTATGGCTTGACGAAAAAAGTTGCAGAAGAACTTGTACACAAATATGGTACAAACATTGAAGACATCTACCGTATTTTACGTGTAACCAAAAATGACTACAAAGACCGCGGTCTACCTGTCGATTTATATTTAGAAGTGATTTATGGTATGCAGTTTGAAATGGCTTATACACCAGCCGATGTATTCATTCGTCGTACAGGTAAATTGTATTTCGATATTCAACAAGTGCGTAAGTATAAAGATGAAGTCATCTCTTTAATGAGTGATTACTTGGAATATACAGATCATGAAAAAGCACTTCATCAACAAGAGTTAGAACAACTTCTTGAAGATGCGACACATTTTGCAAAGGAAGGTTCACATGGATAAAATACAAAAAGAAATTCGCGTACAACATGACCATATCATTGTAGCGAATGTCTACATGCCCGAAAAAGAAATACGCGGGCATGTACATATTTTTCATGGTATGGCGGAACACCAAGAACGTTATGAAAAGTTCGCCCGCTTTTTAAATGAACATGGATACGTCGTATCTACCCATGACCATCGTGGACATGGTCAGACAGCTAGTAAAAATAATGCGCCTTATGGTTTCTTTGCCGAAGAAGATGGTTTTGAAGTTGTCGTACAAGATGCTCATGATGTCATTCAAGCGATTCGACAAGAGCATGATTGGCCAATGCCAATTTTAATTGGTCATAGTATGGGGTCGTTTATTTTAAGACGTTATATCGAATTTTATAGTCATGAAGTGAAAAAAGTAATTTTGATTGGTACAGGTGCTTTTTCTTCATTACATCGTGTGGGGCTTTATACTGCTCGTTTATTAGCAAGTCAAAAAGGCAAAACGAAGCCCGCAAAATTACTTGAACAGATGTCGTTCGGTTCGTATAATGCCAAAGTAGAAAATAGTAAGACATCTTCGGATTGGCTCTCAACAGATTCAAGAGAAGTGCGAAAATATATTGAAGATGACTTATGTGGATTCACATGCACCAATCAATTTTATGTCGATTTATTAACGGGGCTTGCGACATTATCAAAAGAAGCCGAAGTGAATCGAATTCGTAAAGACTTACCAATTCTACTGATTAGCGGTAAAGAAGACCCTGTTGGTGATTATGGTAAAGGCGTATGGCGCGTTGCACGCCAATACTATCATGCTGGTTTTACACATGTGACTGTACACTTATTCGAACATAAGCGACATGAGATTTTAAATGAACAAAATAATACAATGGTTTATAAAACAATATTAAAATGGTTGGAGAAAAAAAGTCATGAGCGAGCAACAGCAGTATGATGTATTGGCGATTGTCGGACCTACAGCAGTAGGGAAAACAGCGCTTAGCATCGAACTTGCCAAACGGTTAAATGGTGAGATTATTAACGGTGATTCTATGCAAGTCTATAAAGATTTAGATATTGGAACCGCTAAAATACGAGAAGATGAAAAAGAGGGCATTGTGCATCATCTCATTGATATTAAAGAAGCAACAGATGAATTTTCAGTTGCAGAATATCAGCAGTTAGTACGTGAAAAAATTGAAGAAATTCAACACCGAGGTAAGATGCCCATTATCGTTGGTGGAACAGGTTTATACGTGCAATCAGTCTTATATGATTTCCGCTTTACCGATGAGAAGATTGATGACACTGCACGTAAAGCCTATTACGAGGAACTTGAAAAAGTAGGTCCTGAGAAGATGCATGAAAAATTGATGGCTGTTGATCCCGAAACAGCGAAAACTATCCATCCGAATAATACGCGTCGTGTTATTCGTGCGCTTGAAATGGCAGAACATAGTGTGCAAAAGAAGTCAGATGAAGCGTCGAAACAAGGGAATAAACCACTATATCATCATTTTATTATTGGTTTAAATATGGACCGCGATACACTCTATGAACGCATTAATCTTCGTGTAGATATCATGCTAGAGCAAGGTCTAGAAGAAGAAGTACGAGGACTTTATGAGCGCGGTGTACGCGATTGTCAATCGATTAAAGCGATTGGCTATAAAGAACTCTATCAATATTTTGATGGGAGTGTGACGAAAGAAGAAGCGATAGAGAATTTAAAGCAAAATTCACGTCGCTACGCAAAACGTCAATTAACGTACTTCCGAAATAAGTTGGATGTGAACTGGTTTGATGCGAAAGAAGAAAAAAGTAGTTTAGTTAGTAATATTTTGAAAAAAACAGGGTATAAAGATTGGTAGTTAGAAAAGTTTAGCCAAATCTAAGGGGGATCTATATGAAAACGATGAATCTACAAGATTTATATTTAAATCAACTCCGTAAAAACTCTATTTTTTTAACCGTATTCTTATTGAACGGTTTCCAGTTAAAGGGAACGGTTAAATCATTCGATAACTTTACGGTATTACTAGAAGCAGATGGTAAGCAACATTTAATTTTCAAACATGCTATCTCAACCTTCTCACCGTCAAAATCAATTGGCTTAGAAGGCCCAACAGAAGAATAAGAGAAAGAGGAATTGTGCAGTCGTACAATTCCTCTTTGTTTTTACTAGAATTTAAGTCAATCGACTATTCAATCGCTATAAAAAACTTTATACTGAAGAAAGGTAAAATCAAAGGAGGATTTTTTAAGACATGAAATCAATTACAACAGATGAAGTACTTGCATTACTAGATGCAAATGAAGATTTACATATTATTGACGTGCGCGAAGATGAAGAAGTGGCAAATGGCATCATTCCAGGTGCGGTTCATATTCCACTAGGTCAAATTCCAGAACGTTTTGAAGAGTTAGATCCAGAAACACCATACATTATTGTTTGCCATGCAGGTGGACGTAGCTTTAGCGCTTGCACATACCTAGAAGGAAAAGGTTATGATGTAACGAACCTTGAAGGTGGCATGAGTGTTTGGGATGGCGAATTAGAGTTCTAATTTAGTTGCATATAAAATGGCTGGGACATACGTGTAAAAACATTCCCTCATATGAGCCTAAGAAAAACTGGAATCACGCTTTGGCGTGGTTCCAGTTTATTTTGTGCTTAAAAATAAAAATCTTTTTTCGCTTGTACGCGCTTCTTTTTACTTTCATCGAAGTACGAATACCACGTAACGTAATGGAAATCTCGTTGGTTTTCATCTTTCTTTACATGTTTAACTTTCTCGACTTTTTCAATTTTTAGTGTAGGAAGAATGGTATCTAATTGAATTTCATTTGAGTCGAATCCTACTACACCACCAGGATGCAAAATCATATACGTTTGTAATTCCTGTTGGGATAATTGATCTAGACGTATTCCGTTTTGTAGATACATTTTTGTGAGGTCATGTGAGCTAGAAGCGACTTCCTTTACATCAAATTTTTTAGTTTGTTGATTATAGTCGAATCGAACGCCCATCATTTTCTCGTTCTTTAACGACATATACAAACAGATGCCTGTAATCTCATTTCGATCATTGTAGTAAAGCATTTTCGTCGTTTCTTCTAAGTTATGAATCGGTACCTTTTGTTTTGCCTTTTTGTTATATGCTTTGAGATGATTTTTTAGTTCTTTTAGTTGTTTAGGGGTTACCAAGTAGTTCCCGTAAAAAAATGCATCTTCTTTATGCAATTGACTCTGTGTTTTTCGTACATCTTTCCAAGGATAATGGATTGTATAAATGAATTCATTTTCGTCGTATACAGGTAGTGCTACCGCATGATTCGATACAAATTCAGTCAGAGGTGCGGTCTTTTTGCCAAGTGTAATCTCTGTTTGTAATAACGGAACTTCTCTCTCTGGTAAAAGATAATTTGCGGGAATAGTAGAAGACAGTTCGGTTTGCGCTGCTGAAACTTCTCGACTCATCGTCTTTTTTTCATCTAAATACGTTGGTGCAATATTCACATCGATTTTATAAATACCTGGAATTAAATTATTTATATTGGTATTTTTAATCGAAAGTTCAATATTTGCTGTTGGTTGAACGAGAGCCGTCTTTTTCGCACGTATTTGATAAGGTTTGAAGTAAGAATTATTTTTCACCGCTTTAAAATACGGCAATACATATACCTCTCCCTTTTTCTTCACAAGTTCAATTAATGCATTCACTTCTTCTTCTGAAATAGATGTGCCATCATGATGTGTTATGATCTTTTGTAGTTCACCTTCATCTCGTTCATCGAGTGCCTGTTCAAAGCGTTCAACCATTTTATCTTTTGAATGATTCGCACGATTTGCAGAAACGATTAAAAAAGTACTCGATAGTGCAAGACATAGACCAGTAAAAATCATTGTAAAAAGTAAAATTCTTTTAGTATAAGGAGAATGTACTTTTTCACCACATACGTTACATCGCAATGTATTATCCGGTAGTTCATGTAGACATTTAGGACAATGTGTAGGTTTATTCTTTAACAATTTCAGCTACCTCCCAGCTATAGTCTCTTTTTTTAAGGTCAACTTTTAATTGTAAATTATATGAAGATAGGTGCAAGATGACGCGATTTTCATTTTTTACGTCAATGGATTTAATTTTTTGTTGTGGATAGTTGAATAAATAAGCATATTCGGATGAAATTTCGGCAAATAACGCGTTTTGTAGATGCATGTTAAAAAGTGCTTTTAAATCTTCTTGCGATAAGTAAAGTGGGTTTAAAGTTAAATAGCGCATCCACTTATTTGCTTTTTCATCACTTTCAAATACAGCGTGATTGTTTTGATAATAGGATAAATTGTGTAATTCAAAATGATGTTTAGATGACTTAAATAAGAAATGTGCTGTTAGATGCGTTTTTTTTGCATCATTTACATAATACTGTGCAATTACACCATTCAATTCATTTTTCTTATTCAGAGCAGGTATGACGGAAATAAGAGAAAAATCTTCATTTATAATGGGAATCCTATTCATTTTCTTTTTGAAAGACATAGTTGTAAATGCTTGTTCATCTTTTAACAAAGCTTTTTTTAGTGTTGCCTCTAGTTGTTTTTGTTGTTTCACTGTTAAAAATCTTAGGTTTATAAAATCAGTAAACTGCTCTATACTCGATTCCTTCTGATGTAAATCTCCCCAAGGTGCATGAAAAGTATATTCCACTCGAAATGGTTCTTGTGCATAAACTGAAATGGGGCTATTCATCATTAAGTGAGAAAGTGATGTTTGTACGCTTTGCTTTTTGACAGTTATAAACGGTAAAATCGATTCAAAAACAGAATTAAATTTGAATGAAACCGTTGTTTCTGTGATTTCAGGTATCATATCTGGACTTGATAGTGGTGCACTTACAACTGTGCTTGAAGGAAAAGAATCAGATAGCATTGTTACGCGAACTGGGTAGACCCCTGGGATTAATGGTTCTTTTACTTGATGAAAAGCATAGCTCATGTTACGTCTCTTTTTGATTAATGAAACAGAAGGTGCCGTTACGCGATAGGGTTTTATATGTGAATTTGTTTTAATAGGACGAAATAAAGCGACTGTTTGCACTTCACCAAGCGTTGAAATTAATTGGATGAGTGCTTTTGCTTCATGTGCTTGAACTTTTGTTTGATCTTCATGAATTAATAATTTTTGTAAAGTACGTTCATCTCGTTCGCTAACCGCTTTTTCAAACTGCGACATGACATTTTCTTTTGAATAATTCGCTCGTTGCAATGAAAAAAATAAAAAAGAAGTAGAGCAGAGTAAACATAAACAAATAAAAGCGGTTGTAATACGAATGATTTTCTTTTTATTTACGGGTTGTTTTGTATGACAAATTGAGCATGTTTTTTCATTCTTTTGAAGTACATGTAAACATTTTACGCAAACTTTTTCCATAATCATCCACTCCTTCTAATTAGAAGTATAGCGAATTCAAATTTCCTTTACAATCAATGTTTTACAAAAATCGGTTAAGGGAAAAGTTCAAAGACATAAATGAAATAGTAGGAGGAGATAACTTTTGAAACAACCTAAGATGATACTCCTATTTACGCTCTTTTTTTGTTGTTCTATTTTTTATGTACAGCAAACAAAAGCAGCAAGTGAACCTGTTGTTCGTGCTAATGAAATCGAACGGGGCATTTGGCAAGTCGACACACCACGACCTACAGCTAAACAATTAATGAAATTATATGCAATTGAAGTAATTGGAAGTACAAAACGTGTCATTGTAGATGATGCCTCAGTTAATTATCATCAAACAGGAACGTACACAATTCGTTTTTTAATAGATGGTCAAGTTCTTGCGACTGTGCCGATGATTATACAAGAACAAACACCTCTCCCAGTCCCTTATGATTTGTTATTCGAACGTGACCTTGATGAAAAAGAGTCACTCAAAACATTTATGATGGCGGCACTTTTTGGTGAAAAAATGGCTGATTATACACTTGAATGGCTTGCACAACCACCTGTATTGAATGAAGTTGGAACCTACATAGCGCCACTTCGCCTGATAGATTCCTATGGACGACAAGTACAAAAAACTGCAACGATTCGCGTACTTAACCGGAAAAAGCCACAATTCACAATTGATCGTAAGCATGTTTACTATCATCAAGGAGAGCGCATGACACAAGACCAAGTAATAAAGGATGCAAATATTACAGTACAAGAACGTTCCACTGTAACAGAGGTTCAAATTGATTTATCACAGGTGAATCGTTTTAAAGAGGGACGATATACGGCAATGGTCACAGCAAAAGATACAGCAGGAAATGAAGCAACACCTCAAGAAATATTCATTCATATCGGGCGAAAAGAGATGAATGAATTACAATATGAGTTAGGCGAGCCAATCTCGATACAGAAATTAAAGCGTGATTTAGCTCCTTTATCAATTCAAGGAATGGACTTAACACAAGTCGACTTAAAAAAAATTGGACATTATGAATTACCTGTCTATTTAAATAACCGCCAAACTAAACAAATTCCTCTCACAATTCTAGATACAACCCCTCCAACTATTTCAATCCAAAAGAAAAAATATGTGTATGAACAAGGTGATGACATAACTGTAGAAAAAATTTTAAAAGACTTACAAGCGACAATTCGTGACTATGACCGAAAGGATTTAACATTAGAATTATCAAAACCAATTGAAGAAATTCGTCGATCAGGGAAGCATAAAATACAACTAATCGGACGTGACAGAAGTGGAAATGAAACCTTTATCCCTGTTCAAGTCGATGTCTTAGAACATGCATGGATTAGTTCGGGACAACGTGGAGATTCGAAAAATACAAACAAATTATTTAAAACAAAAACGATTACAGCTGAAGCGAATCAAGTAGGGCAAGAAACAGAAATTTTAAAAGCGAATCATCATACAACAACGGTGAAAACGAGTGACTCGCCTATTCTGCCCATTAAAAAGTGGCTACCCATTGGAGTTTTTCTTTTATTAATTGGTATGCTCGTATTTCTTCGCACGAAGCGAGTATTTCGAAAAAATACGTTCTTTCATCGTCGCTCTTTAAAATGAGAAACCTGCTTTTTTCAAGTTTCCACATGTGATACTATATGAAAGGAAATAAAGAACGGAGATGAAGCAAATATGGCATTTATGTCAACATTACACACCGATACAATGGAGTTTGCTAAAAAAGTAGAGGCGAAAATCAAACCTCAATTTGAACGAGTAGAAGAATTGGCTTTTTATAATCAACAAAAAGTACTACATGCATTTGCTAAAAATCATGTGAGTGAAAACCACTTTGCAGGAACAACAGGTTATGGTTACGATGACGAAGGTCGCGATAATTTAGAACGTGTTTATGCAGATGTTTTTGGTGCAGAAGCAGCGCTCGTACGCCAACAAATTATTTCAGGTACACATGCCATCACATTAAGTTTATTTGGCGTATTACGTCCAGGAGATGAATTAATGTATGTTACAGGGCAACCGTATGATACATTACAATCTATTGTAGATGGCGGTGATCAAGATACAGGGTCATTAAAAGACTTTGGTATTGATTATCAACATATTGATTTAACAGCAGATAACAAAGTAGACTGGACAGCTGTAGAACAAGCTGTATCAAGTAAAACACGCGTTATGGCGATTCAGCGCTCAAAAGGTTATGCAGAACGTCCTTCATTTACAATTGATGAGGTAGGAGAAATCATTCGAAAAATTCGTGCGATTAAAGAAGATGTCATTATTTTCGTCGATAATTGCTACGGTGAATTTGTAGAAGCGATGGAGCCAACAGAGTTAGGTGCCGATTTAATGGCGGGTTCATTAATTAAAAATCCTGGCGGTGGTTTAGCAAAAGTGGGTGGCTATATTGCAGGGAAAGCGAAATACGTCGAGCAATGTGCCTATCGTATGACAACACCAGGGATTGGTGCAGAAGCAGGTCCATCATTGAATACATTGACAGATATGTATCAAGGCTTCTTCTTAGCTCCACATGTCGTATCGCAAGCAGTAAAGGGTGCTATTTTTGCAGCAGCTGCATTAGAAGAGATTGGGATGGTAGCGGAACCGAAGTTTGATGCAAAACGTACAGATTTAATTCAATCTGTGCAATTCCAAACACCAGAGCAAATGATTCAGTTCTGTCAAACAGTTCAAAAGAACTCACCTGTCAATGCACAGTTTGCACCAGAGCCAGCATTATTACCAGGTTATACGGATGATGTGATTATGGCAGCAGGAACATTTGTACAAGGTGCCAGTATTGAGTTTTCAGCAGATGGACCGATTCGCGCACCTTATACGGTGTATATGCAAGGTGGATTAACATATGAACATGTAAAATTCGCCATTTTAAGTGCGGTACAGGAATTACAAGCATAAAATAGTGTGTTTAGAGGCTGGGACAGAACAAATCCCGTATGATTTCGAAAAAAATCATACGGGATTTGCTCTGTTTAAATTACTTTTGTCTCAGGCTCTGCATATTCACTATTTTGAAAGCAAACAAGAAAGATACGCTATATCTATAAAATATAAAGTATAAAGTATGCACATTAACAACTGATAACCAAAAAATGGAGCGATTATATAGGTTTAAAACCGTCATCTAAATATCGAAAAATTATTATTCAAGTACCTACTAGACTAATAGAAAAAATGCACATATCGACTACAAATGGAGATATTCAAGTACCTCAAATGAATATTCAAGAAATGAGTTTATCTTCAAATGGTGGTAATCTTTTATTTGAAAAACTAAATGTAAGAAAAAAACTTAATCTAGAAAATAAAAATGGTACTGTAAAAGGAAGTATTATTGGTAATGAATCGGATTTTTCTATTCATTCCAAAGTTAAGAAGAGTAAGAGCAATATAAAAAGTAATAATGGAAATAAAGAAAAGCAGCTTCATTTAATAGGAAATAATAGTAAAGTAAATGTTGAATTTACTAAAGAATAAAATAAACTAGCTATTTCATAATTCAAACTTAAAAAAAGACTAAGGTGCAAATAAATATAACCTTAGTCTTTTTTTATAAGAATTTGTATTCATCTATATAAAAGAATGAATTGTTCGAAAAAAGTTATGTTAGTTTTTCTAACATTTAATTGACAACAAAGCTAACATCTAATAAAATAAAAGACATGGAAGGCGTGGTGAAGTACATGAATCGCGAAATCAGACGAACAATGCCGCTGTTGCCAATTAGTATTGTCATGCAATTAACTGATTTAACAGCACGTCAAATTCGTTACTATGAAGAGCATGAATTGGTTCAGCCTGCCCGCACTGAAGGTAATCGCCGTATGTTCTCATTGAATGACGTCGATATACTTTTAGAAATTAAAGATTTATTAGATCAAGGTATTAACATGGCAGGTATTAAAAAAGTATTTGCAATGAAGAATCAACCTTTAGAGCAACAGAAAAAAGATATTACGGATGCCGATTTAAGAAGAATCTTACGAGAAGAAATGCAACAAGCACAGCGTATGCAACGAACATCCATTAGACAAGGTGATTTATCTCGATTCTTCCAATAAGTAAGTCGAGTTTGTCAATAAAAATGAAAACAATTAGGAGTGTGGAGAAACATGGGGAAATATACGAAAGATGATATTCGTCGATTAGTACAAGAAAAAGAAGTGAAATTTATTCGTTTACAATTCACAGACATTTTAGGAACAATCAAAAACGTTGAAATTCCTGTATCACAATTAGAAAAAGCATTAGACAATAAAATGATGTTTGATGGTTCTTCAATTGAAGGGTTTGTACGTATTGAAGAATCAGATATGTATCTATTCCCAGATTTAGATACATTCATGATTTTCCCTTGGACAGTGGACAAAGGTGCTGTATGTCGTTTTATCTGTGATGTTTATAATCCAGATGGTACACCGTTTGCAGGAGACCCACGTAATAACTTACGCCGCATTATTAAACGCATGGAAGACATGGGCTTCACAGATTTCAACTTAGGACCAGAACCAGAATTTTTCCTATTTAAATTAGATGAAAAAGGCGAACCAACTCTAGAGTTAAATGACCACGGCGGTTATTTCGACTTAGCACCAACAGATCTTGGTGAAAACTGTCGTCGTGATATCGTATTAGAATTAGAAGAGATGGGCTTTGAAATTGAAGCTTCTCACCATGAAGTGGCACCAGGGCAACATGAGATTGACTTCAAATATGCGGATGTATTAACAGCTTGTGATAACATTCAAACATTCAAATTAGTTGTAAAAACAATTGCACGTAAACATGGTTTACACGCAACATTCATGCCAAAACCAATCTTTGGTTTAAGTGGTTCAGGTATGCACTGTAACGTTTCACTATTTACAGATGGTAAAAACATGTTCGTAGACGAAGAAGCACCAATGCAATTATCAGAAACAGCAATGCAATTCATGGCTGGCGTATTAAAACACGTTGAAGGTTTTACAGCGGTGACAAACCCAACAGTAAACTCTTACAAACGTCTTGTACCAGGTTATGAAGCACCTTGCTATATCGCATGGTCAGGTCAAAACCGTTCACCATTAGTTCGTATTCCAGCTTCACGTGGTTTATCTACACGTATCGAAGTGCGTTCAGTAGACCCTGCAGCAAACCCATATTTAGCACTTGCTGTTATTTTAGAATCAGGTCTAAACGGAATCGAAAACAAATTAACACCACCACCAGCAGTAGATCGTAACATCTATGTGATGAGTGCAGAAGAACGCGAAGAAGCAGGTATTGGTAACTTACCAGTTAATTTAGATGATGCATTGCAAGCACTTGCTAAAGACCCAGTTGTACAAGGGGCTCTAGGTTCTCACATTTATGAAAACTTTAGAGAAGCAAAAGAAATCGAGTTCGATATGTTTAGAACACAAGTTCACCAATGGGAACGCGATCAATATTTAAAAACATATTAATTAGGTAGAATCCAACTCTATCTAACTACAATAAAAGCCGGAATTACGCTGTGACGTGATTCCGGCTTTTTGCTTTGAGCTAAAAGGATAATATTTTTTACCTAATTATTCACTGCTCGCTGTAGAGGTAGGTGCTGGAATATCAAAATGAATTTCTGTTTGGTCTGCTGTAAAATTTGGTTTATATACGAGTTCATATGAACTGGCTGGCTTCACATCAAAATATAGTTTTCCATCTGCTTGTTTCCCACGATTGACTTCTTCTGATAAAGGCAATTCTTCATAACCATGATAACCAATTGCTTTTTCACCTTTTGAAACGAGGACGAAATCATGTCGATCGATAAAAATAGAATCTTTACTATTATTTCGTACGTCCACATCAATCGTCACGATTTTTCCTTTTTTCGATTTTGTAAATTGTATGGGATCTGTCTGTTTTGCTTCTGTAATTTTGATAATGACATCATCAATTTTTAATGTATCACCTAATTGATAGGCCTCATCTGTTTTTGTTGAACTGCTTCGCTCCTCACCGCTCACTTTTTCAACAGAAGTTTGATTGCATGCTGTTAATAATAGAAGAACAGTAATCGGTAATGTATAAAATATTTTTTTCATGCCGAGTCCCCTTTCATTCAATTGCTACGATACAAGCGTAATTACTTACACCATACCCGAATACGTTTTAATCTATGCACAAGGTGGGTATGGAGATTAGGAAAGGGAGCGTGGAAAAGTAGATGAAAAAAAGTCTTATTCTATTATTTGCAGTCATCTTAAGTTTTACGGTATTTCAAATAGAAGGAAGTGCTGCAAAAACAAAAAACAGCCCGCGGAAAAACTATACGATCTTCATCAATCAACCAACTCCTTATTATCTAAAAACAAACGGTAAAAAGCTAGGAGCCATTCCAGATGGCTTTACAAATAAAAAAGGTGTCTATACGCCGAATGTTTTAAAGGTAACATGCTATGTCAATACGAAATGGGCAAAAGTCCATTTTTCAAAAACACTAAATGGAAAAAAGAGTACAGCTTATATTCCGACAAAATATATACGTGCGAATACATTTTCGCTCGATTACGGAATTACTAAAAGTACAAAAACCGCATTGAAGACTGGGATTACGACAAAGTCAAAAACAATAAAAACGATTCCACATGGGACACGTGTATCTATTATGAAAGTACGTACACAGGGGATGAAAACATTCTACTACGTGACGTATTATAAAAATGGAAAATCATACAAAGGATATATAACGGAAAAATCCATCCAATTATAAGGAGGAGAAGGAGATATTGAATGTATCTGTTCAATACTCCTTTTATTTTTTAAAAATAGCAATTGACAATCAACTAAGATAATCTATAATAAAGCAGTAATGATTATCATTCTCATTTGAAAGGAGGCGCACATATGCGATTACAAGTAAATCAAATTCGTGTGGGGTATGACAAAAAAACAATCGTTCATGATTTAACGATTACGATTCCAGATGGAAAAGTAACCACAATTATTGGTGCCAATGGTTGCGGAAAGTCAACTCTTTTAAAAGCGATTACACGTATTATCCCCTATCAATCTGGTGCAGTGATTTTAGACGGTGAAAATATTCAAAAGACGAATACAAAAAAGCTAGCGCAAGAATTAGCGATTTTACCGCAAAGTCCTGAAAGTGCTAGCGGATTATTAGTTGAAGAGCTCGTATCCTATGGACGTTATCCATATCAAAAAGGATTTGGAAATCTAACAGAAAAAGATCGTAGCGTGATTGAATGGGCACTTCAAGCAACTAATACAGCGATGTTTCGAAAACAGACTGTGGACGCACTCTCTGGTGGGCAAAGACAACGTGTATGGATTGCGATGGCACTCGCACAAGAAACCGACATCATCTTTTTAGATGAGCCAACTACCTACTTAGATATGGCACATCAGTTAGAAGTACTTGAATTGCTTCAGGAATTAAATGAAAAAGAAGGACGTACAATCGTCATGGTATTACATGATCTCAATCAAGCTGCACGCTTTTCAGATTATATGATTGCTTTGAATCAAGGGCACTTAATCAAAGAAGGAACGCCTGAAGAAGTCATGACGCACGATACATTAGAGCGTGTATTCCAAATTGACGCTGTAATTGGTGAAGATCCACGTACGAAAAAGCCAATGTGTATCACTTATAATTTAATTGAAGAAAAAGTGGATGAACCAATTCCATCTATTCAACGATAAAAAAGGAGCGTATTTATGAAAAAATTAATAATTGCATTCATTGCATTAATGGTTTTAGCATTAGCAGCATGTGGTGGAAAAGAAGAAACAAAAGATAAAAAAGAAGATTCAGGTACATTCACGTATAAAGCTGTCAATGGTGATATTAAAGTACCAAAAAATCCGAAGCGTGTAGTAGTTCTAGCAGGCTATACAGGTGATTTAATTAAATTAGGTATTCCAGTTGTAGGAGCAGATCAGTGGTCAATGGATAACCCACAATTTAAAGATGCTTTAAAAGATGCGAAATTAATTTCCGATGAGGACGTTGAAAAAATTGCAGAATTAAAACCAGACTTAATCATCGGATATGATACAGTTAAAAATAAAGAGAAAATCGAAAAAATCGCGCCAACTGTATTATTCACATATAATGCATACGATTATTTACAACAAGCTGTAGAAATCGGTAAAGTAGTCAATAAAGAAAAAGAAGCACAAGCATGGGTGGATGACTTTAAAACACGTGCTGCAGATACTGGAAAAGAAATTAAAGCAAAAATTGGTGAAGATGCTACAGTATCGGTCATCGAATCATTCGGTAAAGAAATCTACGTTTACGGTAATAACTGGGGACGTGGTACAGAAATTTTATATCAAGCAATGAAATTAAACATGCCAGAAGCTGTTAAAAAAGATGCTTTAAAACAAGGGTATTATGCTGTATCAAGTGAAGTATTAAAAAAATATGCAGGCGATTACATGATTTTATCTGTATTCGGTGATCAAGATCCAGCATTCACAAAAACAAAATACTATAAAGAAATTCCAGCCGTTAAAAATAATCGCGTATTCCGTGTCAATGCAAATGAATTTTATTTCAATGACATGATGACACTTGATTTCCAATTAGATTTCTTTAAAAAGTCATTTTTAGGAAAGTAAAATGATGATAATAAAAAGAGGTTATCCGTAGCTGGGTAACCTTTTTTACATAGAAAGGACGGAGGAAAATATGCTGAAATTATTTCGATCATGGTCACTTTGGCTCCAATTGCTTATCGCCTTCGTACTCTTACTCATTACTATATTTTTTGCGATTTCACTCGGAGCGGCCGTCATACCACTTCAAGATGTATGGCATGCAATTTGGTCGAGTGAGGGTGGCGAGAAAATTGATATTTTACGAGAAATACGATTCCCTCGTGTGGTTGCAGCAGTCTTTGTAGGGGCGGCTTTAGCAGTAGCAGGTGCAATTATGCAAGGTGTAACACGTAATCCATTAGCAGACCCAGGTTTACTGGGGCTTACTTCAGGAGCAAATGCCGCATTAGCCATTGGTCTCGTTCTTGTTCCAAAACTCGATTATATGGGTTCTGTTATTGCCTGTTTAATCGGCGCTGCTGTTGGTATGGGGATTGTGTACGGTATTAGTGCCACAAGTAGAAAAGGAATGTCTCCTTTAAAATTAGTATTAGCAGGGGCTGCTGTTTCGATGTTTTTACAAGCAGTAGCAGATGGTACAGGTCTATTATTCAAAATTTCAAAGAATGTTTCGATGTGGACATCAGGTGGTTTACAAGGTATTACATGGAGTGCTTATATCGTTATGCCACTTATCATCATTGCATTAATCGGTAGTATTCTTATTAGTCGACAACTAACGATTCTAAGTTTAAATGAAGAACTAGCTGTAGGACTTGGACAAAAAACGATGCAAATTAAGACGATTATGTTCATCATCGTCGTGTTACTAGCAGGGAGTGCGGTTGCGTTAATCGGTAACTTAGCCTTCGTCGGTTTAATGATTCCGCATATTGTTCGTACATTCGTTGGTGGCGATTACCGAGCAGTTATTCCCATGTCGATGATTGTAGGCGGTATGTTTATGGTCATCGTTGATTTGATTGGACGCACGATGAATGCACCATATGAAACACCTGTGGTGGCACTCGTTGCGGTGATTGGTCTACCATTCTTCTTAATTTTAGTGAAGAGGGGAGGGCGTTTCTTTGCTTAAAAAGAGTACGTATACATTTTATTTAGCGATAGGTGTCTTTTTAGTTATTTGTTGTGCTTTTTTAGGGTTATCTGTTGGTTATTCTTCAATGGGTTTTCGAAGTGTGATTGCTACATTCTTCGGTTACGGTGAAGTGTCAGATGAATTTATTTTATTCTCTATTCGTTTACCACGTATTTTAATTTTAATTTTAGCAGGTGTTGCGCTAGCAGTGGCTGGTGCAGTACTTCAAACATTGACAAAGAACGACCTAGCAGACCCTGGGATTATCGGGATTAATGCAGGTGCAGGTGTTGGAATTACGGTACTTTACTTATTTGCAAAAGGAGAGCTAACGAATTTTTCATATGCATTACCGATTGTTGGGTTTGTCAGTGCGATTATAACAGCTCTCCTCATCTATAGTTTTTCTTATGAACGAAATCGTGGGATTCAACCATTCCGATTAATTCTTGTCGGTGTTGGATTTGCAGCGGCTTTATCGGGCATCATGGTCATGCTGATTTCTTCAGCAAATCGCTCAGATGTCGACTTTATTGCAGGGTGGTTAGCAGGGAATGTTTGGGGAGCCGATTGGCCATTTGTATGGGCTCTACTTCCATGGGTACTCCTTCTCGTTCCATTTACTATAATGCGTTCGAACCATTTGAACATTTTAGGGCTAAGTGAGCCGATTGCAGTAGGATTAGGTGCTTCATTGAACAAACAGCGTATGTACTTCTTATTATTAGCAGTTGGTCTAGCAGCAGCTGCAGTATCTGTGACAGGCGGAATTGGCTTTATCGGTTTAATGGCCCCTCATATTGCCCGTTCACTTGTTGGACCACGCCATCAACGTTTTTTACCGATGACCATTGTCATTGGCCCGATTCTCTTATTAGTGGCAGATGCGATTGGTCGTTCGATTTTAACAGAATCGAGTATTCCAGTTGGGATTGTTGTCGCTATTATTGGTGCACCTTACTTCTTATATTTATTAAAAAAACAAGTATAATAGAGAGTATATGTAAGGAAACATCAGGAGGATTTTTATGAAAAAGTGGCTATTTGGTTTATCTATTTGTATGCTTATAGGCTTAACAGGATGTGGTGAACAAAATGTAGCACAGGCGCAGGAGCAAAAATACGGTATGAATTTAGATTTAGCACGTCGCCCTTATACAATCGATGTTTTAAAGAAGTATATAGATGACGTGAAAAAATCAGGCGGGAACTATGTACATCTTCATTTAACTGATGATGAAAACTATGCATTAGAGAGTCGACTTTTAGGACAGCCAGCAAAGAAATCATGGCAGCAAAAAGACGGACTCTATCGCAATCCATTAACGAAGCAAACCTTTTTATCGATGAAGCAGATGCGCTCTTTAGAAGCGTATGCGGCGAAGAAGAAGATTGAATTAATACCCGAGATTGATACACCTAGTCATATGGGAGCTATTTTAAAACTGTATGAAAAAGCGAATCCGAAGGCAGCGAAAAAGTTGGTGCGTGATGAGTGGAATCAAATTGCACCGAATCAGTCGAGTATAAGATTCGTACAAGCATTATATCGTGAAGTTTTACAAGCTTTACCGAAAACAAAAACGATGCATATTGGTGGAGACGAGATTGCCTATGATGAAGAAGATCATGTGAAATACATCTATTACTTCAATCAAATGAATCGTTATTTGCAAAAGAAGCATGTGCGTACATGGATTTGGAATGATTCTTTATTGAAGGCAGATTTAAAAAAGTTAGATCAAACGATTGCGATTACATTTTGGAGTTGGACGGGTGAACCCGAAAGTACAACTGAAAAGAAGTATCGTGAAAAAGTTTGTCCCAGTGCGCCGCAGTTAATAAAAGCAGGATACACAGTGTATAATTATAATGATTACTACTTATATGTAGATTTTACATCAAAAGGTTCAATTCGTTCGGATTTGCAGTATATGAAACGAGATATTAAAAAGAACTGGACGTTAGGGAGATGGAATTCATCTCATCAGCAAACTACGTCAAAAATTTCTGGTGCAGCCATCTCTATATGGGGAGAAGGTTCAAAGAAATATACAGCCGACCAAGTTTACAACTATACGAAAGAATTGTTTCCGACAATGATGAAAAAGGTAAAGTAGTAGTAATACATTATTTTTGAGGGGTGTTTCGATGTCTATTTATGATTTAGACGTTACATTAGAAGATGGAAAAACGTATTCAATGAAAGAGTACGAAGGAAAAGTATTATTGATTGTGAATACAGCATCAAAATGTGGTTTTACACCGCAATTCAAAGAACTCGAAGAATTGTATCAAAAGTATAAAGACAAAGGATTAGTCGTACTCGGCTTCCCATCAAATCAGTTCAAGCAAGAATTAGATTCAGGTGAAGCGGCAGCAGAACAGTGTCGTTTACAATATGGTGTTACGTTCCCGATGCATGAATTAGTTCATGTAAATGGTAAAGATGAGCATCCATTATTCACGTATTTAAAAGAACACTCAAAAGGGTTTTTAGGTAGTAGCATTAAGTGGAATTTCACAAAGTTCCTTGTAGATCGCGACGGTCATGTCGTGGCGCGTTATGCATCGAAAGATAAGCCAAGTCAGTTTGAGGAAGATATTGTCAAATATTTAGAAATTTGATTGACAATTTAGACATTTTAAGATAATATATAAATTGTAAATCAATAGTGCTTGAATTGGTGTGAGGGAATCCTTGAATTCGCCTCGCTTAAAAGGGAAGCTGGTGTGACTCCAGCGCTGTCCCGCAACTGTAAATGTGAGTGTAGTAAGCATATCCACTGTCTTTAAATAGATGGGAAGGGGCTGTTACACAGTGACCATGAGCCAGGAGACCTGCCAATTCTACTGTGCATCTTTATTTACCTACGAGGATAGGTTGATGTTAGCTACTTATGTTTTTAGTAGATGACAGCTTTCCTGTGGGGGAAGCTGTTTTTTGTGCTCTCGTTACGATTCCCATTCAATGATTCAATACGACTATTTAGAACTCCCCAACTTCCGAATAGTATAATACAAAATTTGTTTCGTTACGGGACCTAACAGAACTAAACTCTAGAGAAGAAGGAATTGCGTGTTTATACGTGATTCCTTCTTTTTAATACAGTAAAATGTTTCGTTTACTTTAAAAATGTATAAATTATTTGTAAAGATATAGAAAAGCAATGTATTTAGTGCTACTATATGGACTATATATTTTGAGATGGAGAGTGAGGTTTCGGTAAATGACCGAACAGGAGAAAAAAACAAAAATAAAGCAGGCGCGTTATCAAATTATTGCGGCTGACCTTGCCTCTAAAATTGTAGATCGAGAATATGAGGTAGGGCAAAAGCTATATGCACGTTCTTCATTAGCGAGTAAATATGGTGTTTCATCTGAAACAGCGCGCCGTGCCATTGCAGTACTACAAGATTTAGGAATCGTTCAAGCTACAAAGGGGAGTGGCGTCTTCATCAAGTCTTATGAAGAAGCTGCGAAATTTGTACATCAATTAAAAGATGTACAATCAGTCAATGAGATTCAGCATGATGTCTTTCAATCCATTGCCAAACAAAAAGAAGAATTAGAGCGCTTAGAACAACTCTCACAAGAGTTAGTGTCGCGAACAAATCGTTTCCATTCACTTAATCCATTTGCGCCATTCAATGTGACCGTAACATCTGAATGTCTATATTTAGATATGACTATTCAAGAATTGAACTTTTGGCAAAATACGACAGCTACAATTGTTGGAATTCGTCGTGGTGAAACGATTTTATTATCACCAGGGCCATATGCATCGATTAAAGAAAATGATGTCTTATACTTTATCGGAAATGAAGCTTCATTCGATATTGTGAAAAATTTTTTATACAAAGGATAAGTCGATTTTTAAAAGGCGCATAAACCTTATTGTAACAAGGGTTCATAAACATAAAATAATGATGGAAAATGCCATGTTTCTCCCAGGGGAAACATGGCATTTTTAGTACTTTCATTTGACATAAGTAACAACTTTTTGTTAGGGTTAAGTTGTTACTTATTTTGTAACAAACTGATATTGCAATGAATTGAGGTGTAGCTCTTGGCTAAAATAAGAGTAGAAAACGTAAGTAAAATTTTCGGAAAAAAAGTTACGCAAGCAGAAGAGCTTGTGAAGAAGGGAAAGAGTAAATCAACTATTTTAAAAGAAACAGGCGCAACGGTGGGTGTTTATGATGCGAGTTTTGAAGTAGAAGAAGGCGAAATTTTCGTGATTATGGGGTTATCAGGTAGTGGTAAGTCAACACTTGTCCGATTACTTAATCGCTTAATTGAACCAACAACCGGTCAGATTTATATTAACGATGCAGATGTATCAAAAATGAATAAAACACAATTACGACAAGTGCGAAGAAATTCAATTAATATGGTCTTTCAGAATTTTGGGTTATTCCCACATCAAACGATTTTAAAAAACACCGAATATGGATTAAAGGTTCGAGGGGTTCCAAAGGAAGAGCGTAAAATCAAAGCTGAAAAAGCACTTGAGAACGCGGGACTCATTGATTTCAAAGATCAATATCCAAAGCAATTATCCGGTGGTATGCAGCAACGTGTAGGTCTTGCACGAGCACTCGCAAACGATGCCGAAATTGTTTTAATGGATGAAGCCTTTTCAGCCCTCGACCCTTTAATACGGAAAGAGATGCAAGACGAGTTGTTAGAACTTCAACAAAACATGAAGAAGACAATTATCTTTATTACACATGATTTGAATGAAGCGCTGCGTATTGGCGACCGGATCGCGATTATGAAAGATGGACAAATTATTCAAATCGGTACAGGTGAAGAGATTTTAACCAATCCAGCTGATGAATATGTAAGTAGCTTCATTGAAGACATCGACCGTTCTAAAGTATTAACAGCTGAAAACATCATGGTGAAGCCAGTGACGATTAATCCGGCACATGATGGACCCAAAATGGCATTAAAACGTATGAAGGATGAACAAGTGAGTATGGTATTAGCAGTAACACCGCCAAAACAACTAGTTGGCTACATAACTGCAGACGATGCGCTGCGCTGTGCAAAAGAAGGTCAAACGAATTTAATGAATTGTGTGCAACAAGATATTTTAACAGTGCCACATGATTTATTATTAGAAGAAGTGTTGCCAATTATTTCAGATTCAAAAACACCAGTAGCTGTCATGAAAAATAATCAGCTTGTTGGCGTTCTTATACGAGGCGTGGTCATCGAAGCTCTCGCGAAAGAAACATCTGCGGAGGTGACGGCACATGAATAATTTACTCGATCAAATTCCGATGATGCCACTTGCAAAATGGACGAATAATGCAATGGATTATATTACGGAACATGGACAAGGTTTCTTTGATGCAATTCAAGAGAATACAGAAAGCATGATGCTTGCCGTTACAGATTTCTTACTTATGGTTCCAGCAATTGTATTTATTTTATTAGTTGCAGTATTAGCATTTTTTGCAACGAAGAAAAAGCTCGGTTTAACAATTTTTGCAGTACTTGGATTACTATTCATTTATAACCAAGGACTATGGAATGACTTAATGAATACCGTCACACTTGTACTATTTGCGAGTTTAATTTCGATTATTATCGGGATTCCTGTTGGTATTTGTATGTCAAAAAGTAGAGTATTTGAAAGTATTATGAAGCCGGTTTTAGACTTCATGCAAACAATGCCAGGTTTCGTGTACTTAATTCCAGCTGTTGCATTCTTCGGAATCGGTTTAGTACCTGGGGTATTTGCTTCGATTATTTTCTCAATCCCACCAACGATTCGTTTTACGAATTTAGGGATTCAACAAGTACCAAAAGAATTAATTGAGGCATCAGAGTCTTTCGGTAGTACAGGACCACAGAAATTATTCAACGTAGAACTACCATTAGCAAAATCAACAATTATGGCTGGTGTAAACCAAACGGTTATGCTATCGCTATCAATGGTTGTTATTGCATCGATGATTGGTGCAGAAGGTTTAGGGCAAAAAGTATTAACAGCTGTACAAAGAGCAGACGTTGGACCAGGTTTTGTAGCTGGTTTAGCACTTGTTATTTTTGCAATCTTAATTGATCGTTTAACACAAAGTTTCAATACTAAAAAAGGGTAGGGTGAATTAGATGAAATTTTCAAAAACAATGAAAGCAGCAGGACTAGCTTTAGGACTTGGTCTATCAGCAGTCCTTGCTGGATGCGGTAATTCTTCAAGTTCAGATAAGTCAGATCCAACTATTGAACTTGCATATGTGGAATGGGATACAGAAGTAGCTTCAACGAATGTCATTGCTGAGGTATTAAAAGAAGAGGGTATTAAAGTCAAAACAACTTCACTTGATAATGCAGTGATGTGGGAAGCTGTCGCAAATAACAAAGCAGATGCAATGGTAGCTGGCTGGCTACCACATACACATGGTGCGCAACATGATAAGTATAAAGACCAAGTAGAGGATTTAGGTGTTAACTTAAAAGGTGCTAAAATTGGTTTAGTTGTACCAGATTACATGAAGGTTGATTCAATTGAAGATTTAAAAGATCAAGCGAAAAAAGAAATCACAGGTATTGAGCCAGGAGCAGGCATCATGGGTGCTACAGAAAAGGCTTTAAAAGATTATAAAAACTTAAGTGATTGGAAACTAAAACAATCTTCTTCAGGTGCGATGACTGTAGCACTTGGTCAAGCTATCAAGAAGAAAGAAGATATTGTTATTACAGGATGGGCACCACACTGGATGTTCCAAAAATATGATTTAAAATTCTTAAAAGATACGAAAAAAGTATATGGTGGCGAAGAACAAATTCATACATTCGCTTCTAAAAAGCTAAAAGAGAAATCACCAGATGCTTATAAAATTTTGAAAAACTTTAACTGGACAACAGATGATATTGAATCAGTTATGTTAGATATTCATGATGGTACACCACCAGAACAAGCTGCAAAAACTTGGATTAAAGAAAACCAAACAAAAGTAGCAGAGTGGACAAAATAATCGTGTAATAAATAAATCCTATGTAGTGAACATATGAAAGTTCACGCATAGGATTTTTTACATTAAAAAACGAGGTCTACGCACGGTAAGGCCTCGTTTTTAATTAATTAACCACGTCCACCCATTGGTTCTGAAGCACGTTGATTAAATATGGAAATATGATCTAATTTTTTTGTTTTTGTTGGACCAACAAATTTCAGCGTATTTTTTCCGACTTTATAATTTAAAATTGTATCTTTACCATTATAGGTTGTTGAAGATGGCTTACCACCAATAGCTATAATATCTGAAAATGTAATATCTGATAGTTTAAATGAACTGTCAGGTGCTACGAAAGTGCGCACATCATAAACACGATCTCCGCGCCCAATGGCAAAAGCATAGGTTACTTTTCCTTTCTTTTTATATTCAATATAATTCGTATTATTAGAGAATGTTGTAGCGGGTTTTCCCCATTTGTTTGTAATGTCTTCATAAACCGATTTTCCACTTTCAAATGGAACACCTTCTGTCATACCATTTTTTGCTGTTTTGAATTGGTTTTGTAAAAAATCACGTAAGATAGGTTTTACCGTGTCTTTTGATTTTGTTTCGATTTTTTTAGAAGAAGTAGATGTTACAGTAGTGTCTTCTTTTTTACTAGCCTCTGTTTGTACACCCTCTGTTTGTACATCTTCTGTTTGTACATCTTCTGTTTGTACATCTTCTGTTTGTACATCTTCTGTTTGTACATCTTCTGTTTTCGCTGTCGTGTTTTCAGCTGCCTGTGTTTTAGGCACTTCCTTTTCAGGAGTTGCTTCTGGCTCTCCGCAAGCAACAAGTAGCAGTGAAGAAGCTGCAAGTAAACTAGCTAGTTTTGTATAAGTTTTCATCGAATCTCCTCCTTTTAATCGTTTATATTCTCTATTAAATTATACCAAATAAAAAGAATACAACTACTACAAATAGCAGCAAAAATTGTTAAGAAGTTTCAATATTTTTTATCTTTTTGTTATATTCATAAAATAAAGAGATGGAATGGTCAAAGTATAAAACCCGAAATTGCACTATATGGTGCAATTTCGGGTTTTAAAATTTATTGTACTTCTTTTAAACGAGGTTCTACAACAGAAGAAGCATCTACTGTTTTTAAGTTTGTAATATATTGAATGAATGCATCTGTATCTAAACCAAGATCATCGATTACTTTTGCTTCTTTAAACGTAGGGAATTGGTCACCGCCACCTACTAAGAAGTCGTTGATTACTGCTTTATATGTTTTCGCTTCATCAATCTTTTCGCCATTTACGAATACATCAACTACTGCTTTATCTTTATATGTGTATGTTAAACCAGAAACTTCTAAACCATATCCACCTGTAAATTGATTATTAATTGCAGATTTAACTTGAGCACCTGTTAATTCAACGATTTTTAAAATGTTACCGAAAGGTTGAACGCCTTGTGCAGCGCCACGTGAAATCACAAATGAATCGCCAGAAGCAGTTGCATCTAAGTCAGAGCGAACGCCACCAGAGTTTGTGAAAGCAAAGTCAACTGAAGCATCTTTTGCTTTTGCAAATGCTAACTGACCATCTGTTACAAGGTTCCCTACAGGTGAGCCACCTAGTGGATAGGCTACACGTTCACGTGAGATTTTTGCTGTATTCATATTTGCGATTGGTTGGTCCATTACTTTCCCAACAATATTTTTTGCTTCTTGAATAATACCATTTACTTTTTTAGATACTTTATTTTTCATAATCGTTGTTTCTGTTTGTGTATAGTTATATTTAATTTTAGCTGCTGGTGTCTTCATAAAGTCTTTTGTTTTTGAACTTAGTGTACCTGTTACAACTGAATAAGCAGATGCATAGTTATATGCTTCAACTACGCGAACACCTTTGTACGTGCCGTTAGCATAGCCATGATTATGACCAGCAAAAACGACGTCAATTGAGTTCGACGGATCGAGTTTATTTGCTGTTTTCAACATATCAATTACATCGCCTGTTAAATGTGAATTTTCTTGTGTTTCAATAGAAGAATTGGCATCTTTATCGACTTCGACAGATGAGTGAGCGACAACGGCGATTGCTTTTACGCCTTGTTTACGTAATTCTTTTGTATATTTTGCAACAGCTTGTCCAGGGTCCACTACATCGATATCTTTTGTATGTTGTGCTAAAACGACTTCTTTAATACGTGGTGTTACAATGCCGATGAAGCCGACTTTTACACCGCCGATTGTTTTAACTGTATAAGGTTTGAAGCCTTTAACTAATTTTTTTGTCTTTTTATCAACTACATTTGCTGAAAGAATCTCCATTTTAGAAGTTGTTTGTTTATAATCTTCTACGAATTCATAGTTTTGTGTTACACCTTTGATGGGTTTTTTACCTTTCCAAATACGTTGGAATTCGTCTAAACCTTCATCGAATTCATGGTTTCCAAGTGCACCAATCGAGAAATTCATTGCATTTAAAATATTCATTGTTGGTTCATCTTGTAAAAGACTTGAGATAGCAGGAGAGCCACCTACTGTATCACCAGCATGAATTGAAAGTGAATTAGAAGTTGTTGATTTCAACTTATTTGCTTTTGCAAAAGCAGCTTTTTCTTGTTCGAAGTTATACGCTAAAGAAGCCATCCCACCGACTGGCGTACCTACATTATCTTTTTTGTTATTCCCATCAATATAACCGTGTAAGTCGTTCATACTTAAAAGTTGTACAGGGATTTTTTTCTCTACTACTTTTTTACTTGTTGTTTTAGCTGTTGCATTGATTCCTGCACCGAAAGAAAATGGTACGGTAGTTAGTAATGCAGCAACGCTTAATGAAGTAATAATCTTCGATTTAAACATCATTTCGCCACCCCTTAAAATAAAATTGTTTCCTCCTAAATATAAGAATTACATCCTGAAATAGCAATATATTATTGAATTATTTGATTTAACAGAAAATATAGTTTTTTTAGATATTGTTATAAAAATACAATTTGTATAAATATAAAATAAGCTAAAAGTAATAAGTCAGACATTAGACGTTAGTCATTTGAACATCTGCTAGCAAGTAAGTGATTAAGATGTCTATAGTAAAAAAATAAATCTAAACAAAATAAAAACTAGTAATGAATGTAAAAAAACACACTCTTTACTAGTTGAAATGTATTTAAAATGAATGAATATTTCTGTATAGACCAACTACTTTACCTAAAATCGATACGTTTTGAACAATAATTGGTTCCATTGAAGAATTCTCAGGTTGCAAACGGTAATAACCGTCTTCTTTATAGAAACGTTTTACCGTTGCTTCGTCGTCTTCAGTCATTGCCACAACGATCTCACCGTTATTTGCAGAAGACTGTTGTTTCACAATGACATAGTCACCATCTAGAATACCTGCTTCAATCATCGACTCACCCATAATTTCTAGCATAAAAATATGGTCATCAGATGTACCATATGTATGTGGAATTGGGAAGTACTCTTCAATATTTTCAATTGCTGTGATGGGCATACCTGCTGTTACTTTACCAAGAAGTGGAACATGCATCACACCTTGTTTTGTAGCCGTAGTCGATTCAAAAGGATTTAAAATTTCAATTGCACGAGGTTTCGTTTTATCGCGACGGATATAACCCTTACTTTCTAAACGTTCTAAATGTCCGTGTACAGTTGAACTAGAAGCTAATCCAACAGCCAACCCAATCTCGCGTACAGAAGGCGGATAACCCTTACTTTGTACTTCCTCTTTAATAAAATTTAAAATCGCTTCTTGACGCTTTGAAAGTTTTGTTTTTTTCAATGCAGTGTTCACAACCTTCACCTCAACTTCCTACTATATTTTGTATTTTGAGTATAACATCGTAGAAAATCAAATGCAAACAATTGTTCTGAAAAAACCGTTGACAAAAACAAGTGTTCGAGTTTATGATGGGAACAAACATTCTAGTAAAAAGTTGGAAGGGGAAATTCAGATGAAGTGGATCAAAAATAATGTGATGGTGATTTGTTTTTCGGTAGTTGTATTATTGTTTGTTGGTAATGTTGTACGTGATACAATAGCGAAGACGCATGTAACTGAAATTCGAATTACAGAAGGTGATACATTATGGTCTTTAGCTCAAAAATATAGCGGAGATATGAAACCACAAAAATGGATGAACCAAGTTATTAATCAAAACAATTTAGTTGATGGGCAAATTATGGCGGGAGAGAAATTAACCGTACCGATTACGAATCATGAATTACAACAAATAGAATTAGCGAGTGATCAATAATGAAATTTAAAAAAGCTGTAGCTTACTGTCGCGTAAGTACAGAAAAAGAAACGCAGAACCAGTCTTTAGAAAGACAAAAAATTGAATTAACTGCCTATGCTAAAGAAAAAGGGTACACATTAGATTGTATTTTTGAAGACCGCCATAGTGGTTATGATATTGAGCGTGAAGGATTATTAGAATTGTTAGATTTCTTAAAACAATATCCGCAATCTGCTCTATTTATTCAAGATGAGACACGTATTGGACGCGGGAATGGTCGAATGGCTGTTTTACATCTTTTACAAAAATACGATACAACGATTTACTCTATGTCATCAGATGGTGAAATGAAACTAAACGATATGGATTCGATGTTACTGGAGATTTTAGCGATTGTAGAGGAGTACCAACGCAAAATACATAATGCAAAAATCAAACGAGGAATGCGTCGTGCTGTTGAAAATGGCTATCGTCCAGAATTAAATATTAGTAATCGTGGTAATCCAGAAGGACGCGAAAGAATTGATGTGCCGCTTGATCAAATTGTTGCATTAAGAAAAAAGGGGCTTACTTATGAAGAAATAGCTGCCACGTTAAAAATTGCTGGTTTTCATGTGAGTAAAGCAACTGTACATCGTCGTTATACAGAGTATGTACAAGAACAACAAAATCAATAGAATTTTTTCTCTAAAATGTCTTTTTAAGTTTTTAAATCGTTATTTTTAAGCTTTTTTCAGGATTTTTGAGCTGAATACTTGCTAAATTGCTGTATTTTTCATACCTTTAATGTAGTGATTAGGTCGAAAGGATGAAAATTATGCTATCAAAAGAAAAACTAGCGCGTATTAGTGAATTATCAAAAAAGAAAAAAGCAGGTACATTGACTGTTGAAGAAGCAAAAGAACAGACGACACTGCGCCAAGAATATTTAGATACATTCCGTAAAACAATGCGTAATACAATCGAAAACGTTCGTATTTTCGATCCAAATGGTGAAGAAGTAACGCCAGAGAAAATTCGTGAAAAGCAAAAAACAAACGGACGTCTAAACTAATAAACTAACAAGTAAAAACGCACACAATTATGACGAAAATCCACAATTGTGTGCGTTTTTTCATGGATAATCGTCTAACGTCAATTATAACCATTGTTTTATAGTCGATTCTTGACTAAACTAGAGATAGTAATACATTTTGTATAGAAGAAAGGATGTCAACTTTAATGACGCAACAAGCAGATCAGTTAGCAATTAATGCGATTCGTACTTTATCAATTGATGCAATTGAAAAAGCAAATTCAGGACACCCAGGTTTACCAATGGGCGCAGCACCAATGGCGTACACGCTATGGACAAAACAACTACAACATAATCCTCAAAATCCATCATGGTTCAACCGTGATCGTTTTATCCTTTCAGCGGGTCATGGCTCAATGCTTTTATATAGTCTACTTCACTTAGGTGGTTACGACTTACCAATGGAAGAAATTAAAAACTTCCGTCAATGGGGTTCTTTAACACCAGGTCACCCTGAATTTGGACATACAGTCGGTGTAGAAGCTACTACAGGTCCATTAGGTCAAGGCATTTCAATGGCAGTAGGCATGGCAATGGCTGAATCTCATTTAGCAGCAGTATACAACAAACCAGAACACAATATTATCGATCACTATACATACGTGTTATGTGGTGATGGTGATTTAATGGAAGGTGTTTCTGCCGAAGCCGCGTCATTAGCAGGTCATCTACAATTAGAAAAATTAATCGTATTATACGATAGTAACGATATTTCATTAGATGGTGATTTAAACAAATCATTCTCAGATGATACAGCTGCACGTTATAAATCATATGGCTGGAACTACTTATTAGTAGAAGACGGTACAGATGTGACAGCAATCAATCAAGCAATCGAAAATGCAAAAACATCAAATAAACCAACATTAATTGAGATTAAAACAATTATTGGTCATGGTTCACCGAATAAATCGGGTAAATCAGATTCTCATGGTGCGCCATTAGGTACAGAAGAAGTTGCTTTAACAAAAGCGAATTACGACTGGACATATGAGCCATTCGAAATTCCAGAAGAAGTATATGAAACATTCAAAGAAGCAGCTGAAACACATGGTGTACAAGCAGAAGCAGCTTGGAATGATGCATTTGCAGCATATAAAGCAGAATTCCCAGAATTAGCAGCTCAATTAGAACAAGCAATCAAAGGTGAATTCCCAGAAAACTTTGATGCAGAATTCCCAGTATATGAAGCAGGTAAATCAGTTGCGACACGTTCATCTTCTGGTGATATGATTAATGCAATTGCTAAAACTGTTCCTTCATTCTTCGGTGGTAGTGCCGATTTAGCTGGATCAAACAAAACAACAATCAAAGGTGCTGGTGATTTCTCAGCACATGACCGCGCTGGTCGTAACATTTGGTTTGGTGTACGTGAATTTGCAATGGGCGCAGCATTAAACGGTATGGCACTTCATGGTGGATTGAATGTCTTCGGTGGTACGTTCTTCGTATTCTCTGATTATGTACGTCCAGCAGTTCGTCTATCTGCATTAATGGGATTACCTGTAACATATGTATTCACACATGACTCAGTAGCTGTTGGTGAAGATGGTCCAACACACGAACCAATCGAGCATTTAGCCGCTTTACGTGCAATGCCGAATTTATCAGTAATTCGTCCAGCAGATGCAAATGAATCAGTAGCAGCTTGGAAGTTAGCGTTAACTTCTAAAAACCGTCCAACTGCACTTGTTTTATCACGTCAAAACCTACCTGTTCTTGATGTAGATCAAACTGTATTACATGCAGGTGTTGAAAAAGGTGCCTACGTTGTAGCAAAAGCTTCAAAAGAAGTAGCAGATGCATTATTAATCGCAACAGGTTCAGAAGTGCAACTAGCAGTAGCTGCAAAAGAAGTATTAGCAAAAGAAGGTATTGAAGTATCTGTTATCTCAATGCCTGATACAGCACGTTTTGATGAGCAAGATGCTGCATACAAAGAATCTGTATTACCAAAAGCAGTAACAAAACGACTTGCAATCGAAATGGCTTCATCATTCGGTTGGCATAAATATACTGGTTTCGAAGGTGATGTTCTTGCAATCGATACATTTGGTGCAAGTGCACCTGGAGATACAGTGATTGAAAAATACGGTTTCACAGTTGAAAATGTTGTTGCGAAAGTGAAAGCATTATTTAATTAATCCGTACACAATAAAATCCCGAAATGTTTGACGTTTCGGGATTTTTTTATTCAACAAACGATTTCTCATATGTAGCATAATTAATTAATTTTTCATGAAATCTACGACAAATGTAGATAGGCTATGTTTTTTATTGTATAATCCTTCATGGAGAGTATTATCTCGTATGTGAAAATAGAGGAGGAACACAAGTGAGTACAGGTCTTGCCATTACATTCATCATCCTTGCGTTAATCGTTGGTCTTGTGGGTGGATTTTTCATCGCACGCCAATACATGATGAAGTATTTAAAAGAAAACCCACCAATCAACGAAGATATGCTTCGTATGATGATGACTCAAATGGGACGCAAACCATCTGAGAAACAGGTTCGCCAAGTGATGAGCCAAATGAGTAAAGCAACAGATAAAATGGATAAAAAGAAGAAATAATTTATTCGTTAAGATAAACCAAAAAAGTGAGGCCTCATTAGTAGGTCTCACTTTTTATATGTTATGCAGGTTGAATAATGTGTGTGCGATGTTTTTTCTGTGGGAATTGATAATCTTGTGGTAAATAACTAATATGAAAGTCTACTAAAAATTTAATAATTTCTTTTTCATAATCAAAAGGTTGTTCATTAAATGATTGCGCATGCTCACCTTTTTCGAATAACACAAGTCGTGTATTTTCAGGTTTTGCCGCATGTAGCGCTTCTGACATCGTATGTGGAATATACGTATCTTCTAAACTATGAATATATAAAATAGGTTTTGAAATCTTTTGAACAGCTTCAATCGGTGCGACTTCACGCAGTGTATAACCATCACGTTTTTGAATAAAGAAGTCAGCTAATTTTACCGCGTAAGCAGTTTTAATCGGTGTATCGCGCATGAGTACATGGTGGAGTTGTTTTTCAAATGTTGAAAATGCACAATCTGCAATAATAAAATCAAATAATGTATCATCTAATCCACCATATTGAAGAGTTGTAGCAGCGCCCATTGATTCACCTTGAATTCCTAACAGTGCACCATGTGTCATCTGTGAACGAACAGCTTCTACAACAGCTTGTAAATCATACTTTTCATAAAAGCCATAGCTTGTCGTTTTGCCACCTGTTTTTCCGTGGCGACGTTGATCGTAAACAATAATATTATAACCGAGACGAGCAAATACTTGTGCGTATTTTAAGGAATTGATATGTGTTTCAGTTACTCCGTGTAAAATAATGATCGTATTAGGACTTGTCGTACTCTGAATCTTGTGGCATGTAATGGGGTAACCATTTAGTGATTGTACAATAAAACTTTCTTTAGCTACATGTGTAAACCAATCTTCATTCAAACGTTTGGATTGTACTTCGCGGTCCCAGATGAATTGTTCATCTTTTTGTTTCATATACATAACACGATTGGAAATGGTATAGCCAAGTGCAGCTATGGAAGCACTTGTAGCTACAGAAGCAAGTAAAGGCCATTTCTTTTTCAAATTCATCACCTCATGTTCATCATAATTAAATATGTTAAAAAAATCCATAGACATTTCAAAACCTTACAAATGATTTACTTTCTGCTAAAATAAATGTAAATCAAATACGAGGTGACAGAAATGGCGAAAAAGAAAAAACAAATGACTCAACCGAAGTCGACTTCAGATGACGGATTGACATTAAAAGATCAATTAAATGCAGATGTCTTAAGTCAATTAAAGTTAGCGAAACAAAGTTTAGTTGCACAAGAAAAAGAACAAGAAGAAGAGCGTCGTGCAAAAGCGTTATTTGAGAAAAAACAACGCGAGAAAAATATGAGTTTTGAAGAATTGTTAGAACAATACGGCGATCAAGGTTCAAAATTTTAATCGTACATTTTTAAAACAGACACTATCAGTGCAGTTCCCATAAATAAGAGAATCTAAACAAAAAACTGAAGCCGCGACACAGCGCGGTTTCAGTTTTTTTAATCTTTATATATTTTTTAGCCATACATTTATTTCATACGATGTTCTTCGTATCGATTTGCTTTTGTCATGTTCATCCATTGTTCTAAAACATCTTGTGAAGCAGGGTGATAATAGGCATCGATAATTTCATATAGTTGTGGCAAACTGCTAACACCTAAAACCGTACTCGCGATGACGTCTTGTTTTAAATTATAGCCAATTGCACCGTTTAACATATAATCCGTAGATTGTTCAAGTTGTTTCAGTGTGTGAGCTAATTCTTCTTTTGAGTAGTCTAGAAAACCATTGTCTGTCATTCGTTGTTCCCATTCATTTGTTAAAAGACCTTTCGCAATTGTACCACGTGAAATAACTGATATACGTCGTTCTTTCATCCACTCAAACCATTCCTCAGGACGACGATCTAACGCGCTATATTGCATCATGATAGCGCTTGGACGACCCATTGTTGCCATTTGTTCAATAACATTTGGACGAATGGAAGAAATACCGTATTGGCGAATGACTCCTTCGCGTTTTAAGTCTTCAAAGGCTTCAGCAATTTCTTCAAAGTTGTCTTCTAATGTTCCCCCATGTAGCTGATATAAATCGATATAGTCGGTCCCTAAACGGACGAGGCTTTTCTTAACGGCCTCCATGATATATTTTTTCGATGCATCCCAATGCCAGCTGTCGCCAGAAGCGTCCCATACATTTCCGACCTTTGTTGAAATGATAACATCTTGGCGTTTTTTACGTAAAATATCTCCTACAATAATTTCGTTACGTCCATGATTATATAAGTCTGCTGTATCAAAAAAGTTAATGCCAGCATCTACTGCTGCATCAATAATGTTGCGTGCCTCTTGTAATTCCATCGGTAGTGACATACAACCTAAACTTAATTCTGACACGCGTAAATCACTTGGACCTAAGTTTCTATACTCCATATATAACGCCTCCTCATACTTAATGGTACAATGTAAGTGGAAAAATAATCAATCTTAAAAGCATGGAGTGAATAAGATGAACAAAAAATTTGAAGAAGTAACGATTTCATCTGAAACAATTTATGAAGGACGCATTATTGATGTAAAAAAAGATCAAGTACGTCTGCCAAATGGAAAAACAGGAACAAGAGAATTAGTGAAACATCCTGGAGCAGTAGGTATTATTCCAATTACAGCAGATGGTCGTCTAATTGTTGTTGAACAATATCGCAAGCCTTTAGAGCGTAGTATCGTTGAAATTCCAGCGGGTAAATTAGAGCCAGGTGAAAAACCCGCAGTAACAGCAGTTCGAGAATTAGAAGAAGAAACAGGGTATGGCGCGCATGACTTTGCGTATCTACAAACAATTGCAACATCACCAGGCTTTGCAGATGAAATCATTCACCTCTATATTGCAAAAGACTTATATAAAATCGAGCAACCGGCAAGTCCAGATGAAGATGAATTTGTCGAATTAATGGAGATCTCTTTAGAAGAAGCAGAAGAAATGATGCAAGATGGTCGAATTTATGATGCGAAAACAGTCATTGCTGTGATGTGGATGCGTCAAAATATGTCGGTAAACAAATAAATTTGTATAGATGAAGTAAAAAAGGTTTTCTTTTTGAGAAAATATGTTTATCATAGTTGCTGTGAACAATATTCTCAATTGACTTGTTATTTAATAATAATTATTATAAAAAGATAGTCATTCCATTTAAATTCCACTATTTGTTGTCAATCAAACATAGGTTTTGGTATAATGTGAATAGTTTAGGAGGGCGTCACTATGGAAAGCCGTATAGATCGAATAAAGAAGCAATTGCATGGTGCGAGCTATAAACTGACGCCACAACGTGAGGCGACAGTGCGCGTACTACTAGAGAACGAAGAAGATCATCTGAGTGCTGAAGATGTCTATTTATTAGTAAAAGAAAAAGCGCCAGAGATTGGTTTAGCAACAGTGTATCGTACACTTGAGTTGTTAACAGAATTAAAAATTGTCGATAAAATCAATTTTGGTGATGGTGTATCACGCTACGATTTACGCCAAGAAGGCGCTGCACATTTCCACCACCATCTTGTATGTATCGAATGTGGTGCAGTTGATGAAATCCAAGAAGATTTATTAGAAGATGTGGAAGCAATTGTTGAAAAGCGTTGGAATTTCCAAGTGAAAGACCACCGTTTAACATTCCACGGGATTTGCTGGCGTTGTTCAAGTAAAAAAGATCAATCACCAAATGACCAAAACTAGAAGGGTTGTCCTAAAGTTTAAAAAGCAGCTTAAATCAATTACTTGATTCTAAACTGTGCGCTTAAACTGATGTGGACAGCCTTTTTTCTATCTTGAATAGAGAAGGAGAGAAAACGATGAATCCAGAAGTACGAGATGCAGTAGAAGAATACATACATTTTTTACGTGTAGAGAGACAGCTTGCGCAGAATACATTAACATCGTATGACAAAGATATTCGCGCATATGTCCATTCGATTTTTGAACAGCAACAATTAGCAACTTTTAATGAAATCGAGCGTTATCATATTTTACAACATTTAAAAGCACTGCAAGAAGACGGGAAAACAGCACGTACGATTTCACGACATATTTCATCTATTCGTTCATTCCATCAGTTTTTATTGCGTGAAAAACGTTGTCAACAAGATCCGACGGTTCATTTAGAGATGCCGAAACTAGAACAGAAGTTGCCGCAGATTCTATCAATTGAAGAAGTCGACAGGTTGATGGAAGCGCCGAATACACAAAAGCCAGCTGGTAAAAGAGACCGAGCAATGTTAGAACTTTTATATGCTACAGGTATGCGCATAAGTGAATGTATTGAGTTAAATGTGGAAGATGTCCATCTTTCTATGGGGTTCATTCGTGTATTTGGTAAGGGAGGAAAGGAGCGTATTATTCCACTTGGACGAGCAGCGATTGAAACGTGTACGGTTTACATCAATCAAGCTAGACGTGAATTAGAAAGTACAAAAGGACGAAGCGAAGCGTTATTTTTGAATCAGAGAGGGAACAGATTAACAAGGCAGGGCGTATGGAAATTGTTAAAGGGCTATGCACAAAAAGCACATATTCAGCATGAATTAACACCGCATATTTTACGACATTCATTTGCGACTCATCTAATTGAGAATGGAGCAGATTTGCGTGCTGTACAGGAATTATTAGGCCATGCAGATATTTCAACAACACAAATTTATACGCATGTCAGTAAAACACGTCTATCTGATGTCTATAAACAATACCATCCGCGTGCATAAATTTTAAAATGTCAGATGTCTGACGTTTATTTTTCTAAAAAATTTGTTAAAATAAAGAAGAACAATCAACAACTGACTTTTTTCGGGAATCAGTAATGAAATCGATTGTAGGAGGAACTAAAAATGAAACCATTTAAACGTATACATTTAATTGTGATGGACTCAGTAGGTATTGGTGAGGCACCAGATGCAGCTGCTTTTAACGATGTAGGTGCAGATACACTTGGACATATTGCAGAGGAAATGAACGGGCTGAATATGCCACATATGGAGAGCTTAGGCTATTCAAATATTCGTCGCATGATAGAATTAGAGCCACTTAAAGGCATTCAAGAAGTTGAAAAACCAAAGGCCTACTATGGTCTTATGCAAGAAGCCTCTGTCGGGAAAGATACAATGACAGGGCACTGGGAGATTATGGGTTTGAATATTGACAAACCTTTTAAAGTTTATCCAGAAGGCTTCCCACAAGAATTATTAGATGAGTTAGAAGAAAAAACAGGTCGCAAAGTATTGTGTAACCAACCATATAGTGGTACAGCAGTTATTGAGGATTTTGGAAAAGAACATATGGAGACGGGCGCTCTGATTGTATATACATCAGCAGATCCAGTATTACAAATTGCAGCGCATGAAGATATTGTGCCACTAGAAGAACTATATAAAATTTGTGAAATTGCACGTGAGATTACAAAACGCCCTGAGTACTTAGTCGGTCGTGTCATTGCGCGTCCATTCGTAGGCGAGCCAGGAAACTTTACACGTACTGCGAATCGTCACGACTATGCCCTAACACCATTCGGTCGTACGGTAATGAATGAGATGAAAGATGCAGGGCTTGATGTCATCGCAATCGGTAAAATCTCAGATATTTATAATGGTGAAGGTGTAACAGAAGCGATTCGTACGAAAAGTAATATGGATGGAATGGATCAATTAGTCAATGTCATGAAACGTGATTTCCACGGACTATCATTCGTCAACTTAGTAGATTTTGATGCAAACTTTGGTCACCGTCGTGATCCACAAGGTTATGGTGAAGCACTAGAAGCGTTTGATGCGCGTTTACCAGAAGTATTTGAAAATATGCATGAAGATGATTTACTACTAATTACAGCAGACCACGGGAATGACCCAACATTTGAAGGAACAGACCATACGCGTGAATATGTGCCTTTAATTGCGTACTCACCACGTTTTAAAGAAGGGAAAGCGCTTGACCACATGCAAACTTTTGCAAGTCTTGGTGCGACAGTTGCAGATAATTTTGATGTGAAGTTACCCGAGTACGGTGAAAGTTTCTTATCCCAATTGAAATAAGGAAGGACAGACGTATATGCATATTTTAGATGTCATTGAAAAAAAGAAAAATAATCAACCTTTAACAAAAGAAGATATTCAATTTTTTATTGATGGTTATGTCAATGATACAATTGAAGATTATCAAGCATCTGCTTTATTGATGGCAATTCGTATCAATGGATTAGATTTTGAGGAAACACTAGCATTAACGAATGCGATGCTACATTCAGGTGACATTATTGATCTATCTGCTATTAATGGTTATAAAGTCGATAAACATTCAACAGGCGGCGTTGGCGATAAGGTGACATTAATTGTTGCGCCGATTGTTGCCGCATTAGGTGTAAAAGTAGCGAAGTTATCAGGTCGTGGTCTCGGTATTACAGGTGGCACACTTGATAAATTAGAAGCGATTGATGGTGTAAGTATTGATTTAACAGAAGAACAATTCTTAAATCAAGTGAATGAGATTGGTTTTGCGTTAGCAGGACAAACACAAAACTTAGTACCAGCAGACAAAAAGCTCTATGCACTACGTGATGTGACAGGTACAGTCGATTCACTGCCACTGATTGCAAGTTCTATTATGAGTAAAAAGTTAGCAAGTGGTGCTGATGGTATGGTACTTGATGTGAAGTATGGTTCAGGTGCATTTTGTAAAACGAAAGAAGTTGCAACTGAGTTAGCTAAAATGATGATTCAAATTGCAGAAGGCTCGGATAAATCAATCGTGACAGTATTATCTTCAATGGATAATCCATTAGGTCGTGCAATTGGGAATAAAAACGAAGTAAAAGAAGCATATGATTTATTAAAAAATCCAGATGAAGCAGATCCAAATCTTTTAAATACAAGTATTGAAGTATCTGCTTATATGTATGAAATCGCAACGAAGAAAACACACGAAGAAGCGAAGCAAGCTGTACTTGATGTGTTACATTCAGGTGAACCAGTGAAGAAGTTTGAAGAGATGGTGAGAGCGCAACGTTTAAACGATTCAAATGAAGAAATTGATTTGAACTTTGAACCAGCATATCGTGTAGCTGTAAAAGCGCCGAAAGAAGCGCATGGTTATATTGAAAAAATTGATGCACAAACAATTGGACAAATTTCATTAGATTTAGGTGCAGGTCGTCATACAAAAGCAGATGAGCTCGATTACTTTGCAGGTGTAGAATTACACAAAGTAAAAGGTGACGCTGTAAAGCCAGATGATGTCGTGATGGAACTGTATGCAAGTAAACCAATTGATGAAGCATTTGCAGTGCGTGCGCAACAGTCGATTACGTATAGTGAACAGCCAGTCGATGCAATTGATGCAAAAAGTGTTTTAAAAAGTAAAGATTTAAGTCAATGATTGAAAACATCTTGAGGTTTTAAAAATCTCAAGATGTTTTTTTGTCTTTTAAGAAGAATTTTAAAAATAAAAACGTTTTCATAGAAAAACAATGATTGGCACAATTCCCCATCCTATGATAAAGTTTTTTAATAAAGAAAATTCCGACCATTCACACAATGGCGGATTCAGGGGGATTTGACATGCATTTATATGGCACACAAGCAGTAAATGAAAAAGGGCATTTAACAATTGGGGGAGTCGATACAACAGAACTAGCCGCTACATACGGAACACCACAATTTGTATATGATCTAGCGCTATTTAGAGAACGTGCGCGTGGTTTTGTGGATACATTTGAAAAAGCAGGTGTGAAAGCACAGGTAGCCTATGCTTCAAAAGCTTTCTCATCAGTAGCGATTTATCAAGTGGCTGCACAGGAAGGGTTATCGGTGGATGTCGTGTCAGGTGGAGAACTATATACAGCTTTAAAAGCTGGATTCCCAAGTGCTAAAATCCATTTCCATGGCAATAACAAATCACTAGAGGAATTACATCAAGCATTCGATTCAAAAATCGGTTGTATCGTCATTGATAACTTCTATGAAATTGAAAAATTAAAAGAATTAGCAACAGTAAAGCAACAGAAGATGGATGTATTAATTCGTGTAACACCAGGTGTTGAAGCACATACACATGATTTTATTACAACAGGTCAAGCTGATTCGAAATTCGGGTTTGACTTAAGCAATGGTCAAGCAGATGAAGCTTTTCAACAGCTTTATCAACATGACTTCCTTCAATTAAAAGGCATGCACTGTCATATTGGCTCGCAAATCTTTGAAACAGAAGCATTTAGCTTAGCTGCACAAAAAGTAGTAGCGAAAATGGCTGAGTGGGAAAAAACAACAGGATTCAAAGCGACAGTATTAAATCTTGGTGGTGGATTCGGTATTCGTTACACAGAAGAAGATGCACCTCTTGAGCCAGCTGTTTATGTAGATGATATGATACAAGCTGTGAAAAAAGAAGCAGCGGCACACGAAGTCGCTTTACCTGAAATTTGGATCGAACCAGGTCGTTCATTAGTAGGGGATGCTGGAACGACACTTTACACAATTGGTTCAAGTAAAGTAGTACCAGATGTACGCAACTATATCGCAATCGATGGTGGCATGAGTGATAACATTCGTCCAGCATTATATGATGCAAAATATGAAGGTGTACTTGCAAATAAGATGAATGAAAAAGCAGATATGGTTTATACAATTGCAGGAAAGCTATGTGAATCAGGCGATAAAATTATCGAAGATTTAACATTACCAAAAGCAGAAGCACATGATTTACTTGCGACATTCTGTACAGGTGCTTATGGTTATGCGATGGCAAGTAATTATAATCGTATGCCGCGTCCAGCAGTTGTTTTCGTTGAAGATGGCCAACATCAATTAGTTGTAAAAAGAGAAACAATGGAAGATTTAGTGAAATTAGATTTACCATTCACGCTAGGTGAATAATTCTATTTTATCCTAAAAATGGCAAAAAAGTTGCGGGATAGTAAAATTTCGTGTAGTATAGCCAAGTATATAGTTTAGGTTTAAAAAAAGAGGGATTATAATCTATGTTAAATCGATATAAAAAAACATACGAAAAAATCGCAATGGGGCTACTTTCTTTTATGCCAGATGAAAAAGATTTAAAAGTATTGCAACAAACGATTCAAAAGTATGATACCGAACAAGATTGGGAATTATATTTGTATAAGCTAGATGCCGACTACATTGGTTTAATCGGTGTGGAACGATTCGATACAGAATTGATTGTCCGTCATATCTCAGTTGACCCTTCTCATAGAGGAGAAGGAATTGGGACAACGATGGTACAAGAGTTAGCAGAGCAAAATCCTACTTGTCGTGTAAGTGCTTGTCAATTGACTAAGCCATTTATCGAAAAATGTCTTCATACAAAAGAAGAAGCAGACATTCACATATAATGTCTGCTTCTTTTCATGTTTAGCGTTGTTTTGTAGCGAGTGCCAACTCGCGCGCTTCAATGACTTCTGTTCGGTCACGTAAGCGGTGTTTATTCAGTAAATAGTCTGGATCAATTACAGGAAGCTGTTCTATTTCATTTTGAACCATTTCTTTTAATAGATGATCTGTTACACCAATTGAAAAAGTTTCAAAACGAGCGCCTTCAGTAATAGCAATTCTGGTCTTTTTAATTTGATGTAGCAAGTCATCATAGTCGATTTTTTCAGCGAAAGGCGTAGTTCGTGCTGCATGCAATAACGCGTGACTTCGTACCAATAACGTTTTCGCACCGCGGCTATTTCCTCGGCGCCAATGATATAAACCCGTCGCAAGTTGAATATAACCTACAAGTGGATGTTTACGCTCTCTTTCTGCAATCTCCTTCCAATAATCTTCTAATACTTCATGGCATTCAAAAAAATCTTGATTCCCGTTGAAATATGTGAGAAATTGGACGAATGCAGGATGGTTCATCGGGTGCATTTTATTCACCTTTCCTCTATACTAAATTTGATATGAATGTTAGGTGGTTATCATATGTCTTATGAAGTGAAAGTAGAGGCCTTTGAAGGACCTCTCGATTTATTATTACACTTAATTCATCGTTTGGAAATTGATATATATGATATTCCAATGCGTGAGATTACAGCTCAGTATATGGAACATATTCGTGCAATGCAAGTACTTGAATTAAATGAAGCAAGTGAATATTTAGTGATGGCAGCAACTCTACTCGAAATTAAAAGTAAAATGCTCTTACCTGTTCATGAAGGTGAGTTCGATGAAATTGATATTGACGATGATTTTACCGACCCTCGCGACGAATTAGTGGCAAAACTGATTGAGTATCGCAAATACAAAGAAGCTGCTTTAAAATTAAAAGAAAAAGAAGAAGAACGTGTTCAAACTTATACACGTCCGCCAAGTGACTTATCCGACTATATGCAAGATGAACAGATGCAATTATTTGATACAAGTGTGAACGTTTATGATTTAGTCGCGGCTTTTCAAAAAATGTTACGTCGAAAACGTTTAAAAGCACCACTAAGTACACGAGTAGCTAAACAAGGCGTATCGATTCGACAACAAATGCAGTCGATTGTGGAACGACTAAAACAAGCAAAACAACCGCTTGATTTTTATGATTTATTTGAATCAGATGATAAACCGACGCTTGTTTTAACGTTTTTATCACTACTTGAATTAATGAAGCGTCAAATGGTCATGGTGGAACAACAACAAAATTTTGAACAACTATTTGTTATTTTAAAAGAAGGAGATGTCGATGATGCAACATTCGAATCCATTGATGAGTAAAATTGAAAGTCTTCTCTTTGTCATTGGTGAAGATGGCTTAACTATTTCACAACTAAGCCAATTAACAGAGTCGACAGAACAAGAATTAACAGAAGCACTTCACTCTATGATGAATCAATATGAATTAGATGCTTCAAGAGGGATTACATTAAAAGAGATTGCAGGTACATATCAACTCGTATCAAAGCTTGAAAATGTTGAAGTGATTGAAAAGTTGGTTGAAAATCCACCAGCACAATCACTATCGCAAGCAGCGCTCGAAGTGTTAGCGATTGTCGCTTATAAGCAGCCCATCCCTCGTGTTGAAGTAGAAGAGTTGCGTGGTGTAAAGTGTGAACGCGCACTGCACACGCTTAATCAAAAAGGACTTATTCAAGAGGTAGGACGTGTCGAAGGGACAGGTCGCGCTATTTTATATGGTACGACAAAAGAATTCCTAAATTACTTTGGTCTAAAAAATATAGAGGAACTACCTCCTTTAGAAGAACAAGATCAATTACCGGAAGACGGACAAGATTTATTCATGTCAAAATTCCAAGAAGCTTTTTTAGAAGAAGCAAATCAATCATAATAACAAAACAAAATCAGGATGAATTCCTATGAGGTGAATAGAATGGAAAGACTACAAAAAGTAATTGCACACGCAGGTGTTGCATCAAGAAGAAAAGCAGAACAACTAATTTTAGAAGGTAAAGTAAAAGTGAACGGCGTCGTTGTACGTGAACTAGGTACAAAAGTGACAAGCTCAGATCAAGTAGAAGTTGAAAACGTAAAAATCGAATCAGAGAAAAAAGTATACTATTTACTATATAAACCACGTGGTGTCATCTCAGCTGTATCAGATGACCGTGGACGTAAAACAGTTGTCGATTTATTCCCAGAAGTAGAAGAACGTATTTTCCCAGTTGGTCGTCTAGACTATGATACATCAGGTGTTCTGTTATTAACGAATGATGGAGATTTTGCGAATAAATTAACGCACCCTCGTTATAACATTGATAAAACGTATGTAGCGAAAATTAAAGGTGTTTTACGTCGTGAAGAAATTCGTCAACTTGAAAAAGGTGTCATGTTAGAAGATGGCAAAACAGCGCCAGCTCGTGTGCGTATTATTTCTTCTGATGTAAAATTAGACAAATCAATTGTCGCAATTACAATTCACGAAGGACGTAATCGTCAAGTTCGTCGTATGTTTGAAGCAGTAGGGCACCCTGTAAGTAAATTAAAGCGTGAAGAATTTGCTTTCTTAACACCAATTGGTCTAAATGCAGGGGAATCACGTGAATTAACAGCACATGAAGTAAAGCAACTTCGCGTGTTAGCTGAAACAGGTAAAATCGGGTAATCGTCAATTCGTCTATAAGGAGGTAATGGAATAAATGCAACGAAAGAGAAAAAGATTATTCATTCGTTCCATTATTTTAGCCGTCCTCGTAGCAGCAATTAGTTATACAGTGTATGTCACCGCTACGGGTGGTTCAAAAAAAGTCGTCAAAGAAGGCGACCAAGCACCAAACTTTGTATTAACAGATTTAAACGGGAAAAAACATCAACTGTCTGATTATAAAGGTCGTGGCGTTCTTCTGAATTTTTGGGGAACGTGGTGTCCGCCTTGTAAAAAAGAAATGCCTGCTTTAAATGAAGCATATAAAGCATTTGAAGATAAGGGTGTACAAGTAATTAGTATTAATATTGCGCAATCTGATTTTGAAGTACGTGATTTTGTGTCTTCTTATGGACTGGATTTTCCAATGACGATTGATCAGACAAAATCCGTTATGCGTGCGTACAATGTAGACCAATTACCTGCTACATTTTTAATTGATTCTAAGGGGAAAATTAAGCGCATTCTAACATATGGAATTACAGAAAAAGAATTTAAACAGTATATGGAGAGCATTCAACCTTAAATAAGGGAGTTTTCTAAATATGAAAAAAATTGTATGTGCGTGTAGTTACGAAAATCCAGAAGGGACACAACTCTGTGCGCAGTGTGGCAGACCGCTAACAAAAGAAGATGAAGAAAAAAAGGTCGTTGATATGCGTTATGATGGAACAGCCATTCGTTCTAAAACGTATAAAACATCTTTTATAGACCGAATATGGAATTTCTTTTCAAGCGTCAAAGTAGGCGTATCGCTCATCGTTATTACGCTCGTCCTCGCTGCTATTGGTACATTTTTACCACAGATTATGTTTGTATCCGTCCCACCAGGTATGGAAACAATCGATGTTTATGAAGAAAAGTATGGCTTTTTCGGTAAAGCTTATTATGTACTAGGATTTTCAAATATTTATGCTTCTTGGTGGTTCCAAACAATTGTTGGGATGTTAGCTGTCTCGATTATTATCGCTAGTCTTGATCGTGGTATTCCACTTTATAAAGCTCTAAAACACCAACGTGTGCGTCGCCATGCGTCGTTTATGAAGCGTCAGCGTCTTGTATCTGAAACAGTAGAAGATGAAAAACAGGCTGCTGAAACATTTGAATTAGCAGAGCAAACGCTAAAATCAATGCGCTATCATGTCAAAAGAGAACAAGGTGCATTACTGGCTGAAAAAGGACGTTTTTCTCGTTTTGGACCGTATATCAATCATGTTGGGTTAATTATTTTCATATCAGGTGTCATGTTGCGCTTAATGCCTGGTTTTTATGTAGATGAAAGCCTCTGGGTGCGTGAAGGTGAAACAACTGCCATTCCAGGTGTAGAAGGTTATTACATAAAAAATAATCAATTTATTTTAGAAACATATGATGAAAAAGATTTAAAAGGACAAGATTCTGAGCGAGTAGAACAAGCGATTAATACACGCGCTAAAAACTATCAGACAGATGTGACCTTGTATAAAGAAGATGGCACACCTTTAGCAGGTGATACAGCTGATTTACAAAAAATCGGTCAATATAGTATTCAAGTGAATAAACCATTAAAATACGATGGTTTTGCTCTATATCAAACAGATTTCAAGCAAGATGAATTGAAGACGATGACGTTTGATTTAGTTAATAAAACAAGCAAAAAATCTTTAGGGCAAATTACGATTGACTTACGTAACCCGAAAAAAGAATATGTAATTAACAAACAAACAAAAGTAGCACTACAAAAATACTATCCAGATTTTACTGAATTTAAAGATGGTGAACCTCAAACAGCTTCATCTATTCCAAACAATCCAGCTTTTATTTTTAAGATGATAACACCTGAACAGCCAAAGGGTGAAACAAGTTTTGTAGCAATTCGCCAAACATTAGAGCCATTTGGAGAAACAACATATAAAATGAAGTTCCAATCTGTTGAAACGCGAGACGCTTCGAATCTAACTGTTCGAAAAGATAAAACATTACCGATTTTGTTAGTCGGAGGTATTATTTTTATGATTGGTGTAACAATGGGTTCTTATTGGAGTCATCGTCGTATCTGGTTGCAACGAACAGAAGATGGTCGTGTGTTACTTGCAGCGCATACGAATAAAAATTGGTTTAGCATGAAAAAAGACGTAAGTGAAGTATGCACATCTGCGCATTTAACAGACTATCATGATCAGCTAGAGGAGAGAGAGAAACAATGAATCTATTAGATCTTAGTGGGACATTACTATTAATCGCTTTCATCGCTTATTTACTTGCTATTTTGTTATTTGGTGGTGCGATTCGCCATAAACAACGCGATGTTTCTACCTCAAATAAACATTGGGGTAATGCTGCGATGGTTGTGACGATCATTGGGTTTATAAGCAATGTCTTGTATTTTATTACACGTTGGATTTATGCAGAACATGCGCCTGTTAGTAATATGTTCGAATTCGCTACAGCCTTTGGTATGTTTATTGTTGGTGCGTTTTTAATTATGTATTGGATGTACCGTTTAGCTACACTTGGTATCGTAGCTCTTTCAATTGCAGTGCTACTCATCGCATTTGCAAGTATGTTCCCAAGTGACGTGACACCATTGATTCCAGCACTAAAATCATATTGGTTAACTATCCATGTTATTACGACGGTAATTGGCGAAGCCATCTTAGCGATGAGTGCTGTAGCAGGTCTCGTTTACTTACTTAAAACAGTATCATTTAAAAAGCCGAGTAAGGAGCGCTTCTGGTTAGAAGTTGTGATGTATAGTCTAGTAGTCGTGATTGGTTTTGTTGTTGTAACTGCAATTTTTAGTAGTATGCACTATGATGCGGAATTTAGTTATATTGATACAGAACAACAACAAGTGGAAATTGCGTATAACACGCCACCGCTATTCGGTATGCATGAAAGTAGGGCATTAACGCCTGAGCGCATGCAACCACTTATGGATATGCCAGCTAGCATTAATGCGAAAAAGTTAACAACCGTCGTTTGGTCATTTATCGTCGGTACGATTTTATATGGATTATTGCGTTTATTCTGCCGAAAACCTTTGGCGCAAGTCGTACAACCACTTGTAAAACAGACGAACATTACATTGATGGATGAAATCGGATACCGAGCTGTATTAATCGGATTCCCTGTTTTCACGCTAGGTGCACTTGTCTTTGCGATGATTTGGGCGCAAGAAGCATGGACGCGTTTCTGGGCGTGGGATCCAAAAGAAGTTTGGGCGCTCATTACATGGTTGTTCTATGCAGCTTTCTTACACCTTCGTCTATCAAAAGGATGGGAAGGGAAAAAATCGGCTTGGTTAGCTGTGATTGGTTTTGCAATTATTATGTTTAACTTTGTCGCAGTGAATTTAATTATCGCAGGCTTGCATTCATACGCAGAATAGTAAAAATAAAAGAGAGTAGTATTCGCTTCGAGAGGAGAGAAACTACTCTTTTTTACTCGAAAAGTAACTATGGCATAATCAGAAAGAGTCATTTAAAATAGAATATGTATGGTAAAAAAAGGATGGTTTATTCCGTTTTCCTGTTTAATTTGAACAAACGGTGGATAAAAGCGTCAAAATCGTGTCAATCCTGTGTACACTAGATGTGGTTTCCTTTTCATTTATATGGCGGGGTTGTACAATAAGATTATAAGAGTCCGGGGAGGAATTATTTGTGAATGAACAAATTTCAATTTTAGTTGTAGATGATGAAGATCGTATTCGTCGTCTCATTCGAATGTACTTAGAACGTGAAGGATACTTAGTAGAAGAAGCAGAGAATGGTGTAGAAGCCGTAGAGAAAGCTTTAGAAAATGACTACCATTGTATCATTTTAGATATCATGATGCCAGAGATGGACGGCCTACAAGCGGCAGAAAATATTCGTGAGAAAAAGACAACACCAATTGTTTTATTAACAGCAAAAGGCGAAGAAGCGAATCGTGTACAAGGGTTTGAAATGGGTGCAGATGACTATATTGTAAAACCATTTAGTCCGCGTGAAGTTGTATTGCGTATTAAAGCGATTTTACGCCGCTCAGCTGCTTACTCACCTATTTCATCTACATCGGCTTCAAAAGATTTAGTGGTCTTCCCGCATCTAACAATTGACCATGATGCGCACCGCGTTTCAGCAGATGGGGAAGAAGTGAACTTAACGCCGAAAGAATACGAATTACTTTATTTCTTAGCGAAGTCACCAGATAAAGTATTTGACCGTGAGCAGCTATTAAAAGAAGTATGGCATTATGACTTCTTCGGTGATTTACGTACAGTAGATACGCATGTAAAGCGTTTACGTGAAAAGTTAAATCGCGTGTCAGAAGATGCGGCGAAGATGATTGTAACGGTTTGGGGCGTAGGTTATAAATTCGAGGTCGTAAATGACTAGAATATGGAATAGTGTTGTCGGGAAGCTATGGGTAACCATATTGCTTCTCGTTTCATTTGTACTGTTTATTTTCACAGTACTCATGCTCGAATTTTTATCGAATTTTAATACACAACAAGCAGAAAAAACATTACGCCAAGAAGCTACAACCATCGCGCGAATTGTGAATGAACATGATTCGCTTGCTGCTACAGAATCCATTATTAACGATATTTTAGGAGAAGAAACGAATGCTTTAATTTCTTCTAAGCAAGGGAAGATTCAATATTCACTTCAAGAAGGGTTAAATCAAAAAGAAATTCGTGAAAAAATCATTCAAAACCATGCTTTTGACAAGGTCTATGAATCAGATGAACCGATTGTAAAAGAGATGTTATTACCATCTACAACAGATAAAGAACATATGGAGAATTATATTGTGCTCGCGTCGCCGATTAATGTAGACCAAAAAGTGCATGGTGCAGTTTTCATCTATCAAAGCCCAGATGCTGTTCATCGTACGACAAAAGAGACAACAAAAATCGTCTTCTTATCTGCTGCAATTGCTTTAGTGTTAACGACATTCTTTGCGTTCTTCTTATCAAGTCGTATTACTTCACCGCTTCGTAAAATGCGTGAAGCTGCATTTGAAGTCGCAAAAGGCAAGTTCGATTCAAAAGTACCTGTATTGAGTCGTGATGAGATTGGACAGCTTGCAACAGCCTTCAATCAAATGGGTAGACAGTTAAAGCACCATGTGGAAGTCATTAATCAAGAGAAAGAACAGTTATCGAGTATTTTAACGTCTATGACAGATGCGGTAATTACGTTTAATCGTGATCGTACAATTTTGTTAAGTAATCCACCAGCCGAATTATTATTACAAAAATGGTTCTTATCGAAAGAAGATCAGTCAAAACCATTGCCAATAGCTATCTACCATATGCTAGAACATGTACTTGATTTAGAAGAAGAACTAGAGGAAGAATTAGAAATTGATGGTGCATATTATGTCATTTCAATTAGCCCTTTATATAGTGCTGAATCAGTACGTGGTGCAGTAGCCGTTTTGCGAGATAAGACAGAAGAACATCGCCTTGATAAATTGCGTTCAGATTTCATTGCAAATGTATCACATGAGTTACGTACACCTATTTCGATGCTTCAAGGATATAGTGAAGCCATCTTAGACGGAGTTGTGTCTTCGGAGGAAGAACGCAATGAAATGATGCGTATTATTTATGATGAATCACAGCGCATGAGCCGATTAGTAACCGACTTACTCGATTTAGCGCGTATGGAATCTGGGAAGATGCGTTTATATCTCGATGATTTAAGTATTAATCAAGTATTTGAACGTATGACACAGAAGTTCGTACAGCGTGGGAAAGAAAAAGGAATCGAAGTAAGTTATGAAACAGAGTTCTCAGATGATGCGCGCGTTCAGATTGATGAAGACCGCATCGAACAAGTTGTAACGAATTTAGTGGATAACGCAATTCGTCATACAGCAAGTGGTGGGCATGTAAAGGTGCTAGCAGACCAATATGCAGGACAAGTGCGCATTCGTATTCAAGACGATGGTGCTGGTATTCCGAAAGAAGACCTTGCATATGTCTTCGAACGCTTTTATAAAGCAGATAAAGCACGAACAAGAGGTAAGGGTGGCACAGGTTTAGGTCTAGCCATTGCAAGTAATATTATTAATGCACATCGAGGCCGTATTACGGTAGAAAGCGAAGTAGATGTAGGTACAACCTTTACATTCTTCCTACCACTACCAGATGAAATTTAATGAATAAAGAAAAAGTCTTGAATTCGAGAGAAAATTCTCTTTACAATTCAAGACTTTTTTTGTATGATGAATGTGTGGAAAAAATAAATACGGTTCATCTTCGGGGCAGGGTGTAATTCCCGACCGGCGGTAATGAAGTGTTTAACACTTCTCAGCCCGCGAACCTTAACAGGTTGATTTGGTGCAACTCCAAAGCCGACAGTATAGTCTGGATGGGAGAAGGTGAAGGTACAGCGTTGTGTTCATAAAAATGAGTGAACAACGTTTATTTAATGTTACCTAATTCTCCCGCGTAGAAGTACTTCTACGTGGGAGTTCTATTTTAAATAAGCACACGCGCAGCCTTACCTCTTTTTGAAGTGATCCGCAACAAAAGGAGAAAACAGAATATGAAGAACAAGAAGTTACGTCGCATGATTGCAATTGGGATGCTAAGTAGTATTGCATTTTTACTACATTTAATTAATTTTCCAATTCCGCCATTCCCGAATTTTTTAGAGGTAGATTTCGGTGATATCCCAGCGTTAGTCGCAATGATTATTATGGGACCACTTGCAGGGATTTTAGTCGAGCTACTAAAGAATGTCATTGACTGGGTATACACAGGTAGTCCAACGGGGGTACCAGTAGGGCATATGGCAAACTTTGTAACAGGCTTATTATTTATCCTTCCAACGTACTTTGTTTATAAAAAATTAAGTACAAAAAAAGGATTGGGAATTGGTCTTGTTGTAGGTACAATCTCTATGGCAGTAGGTATGAGTGTATTAAATTACTTCGTCTTTATGCCAATGTATAATTACTTCTTAAACATGCCTGTTGAAACAGGGGCTGCATTACGTGCTACAATCGTAGCGGGTGTGCTACCATTCAATATTATTAAAGGTATTCTTGTAACAATTGTCTTCCTACTATTATTTAATGTAATGGGTAAGTGGATGACGAAAGAACGCAGAAGTTTCCAAGCATAACTAAAAAAGCTTTGGCATTTAAGAAAATGCCAAAGCTTTTTGTATGAGTTTTAATGTTGTACACGTAGTAATTGTGCATGTAATAAGCGATTGCGTACGGCAACGCCTGCTAGCGCAGATAAAACAGCTTTAATTACACCAACAAGTAAGAATGGATAGACACCGCCCATAAATGCACCAGTCCAAGATAAATCAGCACTGAATTTTAGCCAGATTGTACCGAAAGCAAGTGTTACAATCATTCCGATAATATTAGCAATGATCGCTTGTATCTTTGTAAAACCGAATTTTTCAAGATATAAACCGATTGCTACAGCTGCTGGTAGGAAGCCGATAATATAGCCACCAGTTGGTCCTGCAACAACGCCTAGACCACCTGACATACCACTGAAGACTGGGATTCCAATTGCGCCTAGTAATATGTAAATAAACACAGATAGCGAGCCATAACGAAGTCCTAGAATTGTAACAGCTAAACCAATTGCAAATGTTTGTCCTGTAATTGGAATGAGTGGTAGTGGAATCGTAACCTGTGCAAAAATCCCGATAATTGCTGCGAATAATGCGGAAAGAATCCACATCTTCAATTGTTCATTTCTCATAAAAATCCCCTTTGTGTAAACTTATTTTAAAAGTAGTTAACCAAAATATAATAAAAAAATGAAAAAAGGTCAATACTTTTTTGTAACATCAACGTAAAGTATGTGACGTATATAACAAAAAAACATCATTTTAAAGTAACAACTTACAATAAATGTCAGAGAATTTGCAAAAAGATTAGAAATATGTATAATAAGACAAAGACGATTGAACAAATTAAAAAATAAGAAATTTGCTTCAATATGAGAAAAAATGACTGATAAAATAGAGAGGGGAAGCTTTGTGACCGAAAGGAAACTACTCAGTGCTTTCATTACATCTCTTGCTGCGTTTTTTATATTACCGATGCTATATAGTAATCAGCAAGATGATTTTTTGACTTCGGCATTAAACATTAGTATGTATTCATTTCCTTTAATTTTTACATATGGATTAATCATATCCTATGTATCGGACTTTTTTGCTTCATCCAAACGAAATATTTCAGGTGTGTCTTTTTTATTCCATTCTTTACTAGGTTCAACAGTAGCTGTACCGATTTTTATTTATAGTTGGATGAATGATGAAGTCGAAACGGCGATGCAACCAGAAATTTGGACAGCAGGCTTTACATTAGGCGCGGTATTTTTCACAGCCGATGTTTCGTTAAAGTATTTAGGGAAGTATTTAGTATTAAATAGAGGAGCTTAGTTCATTCGAATGAATTGGGCTTTACGTAATTTGAAACATACATAACTAAAAGTATAGAAGTATAACATATGAAAATAGGGTGGGATATACGTGTAAAAAAACATCATCCTACATAAGCATAAGAAAAACTGGAATCGCGCTGTGGTGCGGTTCCAGTTTTTTATTGCGAACGCTAAAAAAGGAAAGTGAAATATTTGCCCAGCCTCTTCTTACGATTATTGGGAAGGTGATTTAAAGTAGTCAAAGATAAACTGTTGGAATTTTTGAGCAGCAGGTGATAAATAACGCCCTTCAGACCAAGCCATACCAATAATACGTTCAGCATTGACATCTGTTAGTGGGATTTTGGTAATACGTTTTTGATTAATTTCATCACCTTCAGGCAGAATTGATACACCGAGACCAGCGGCTACAAAGCCAGCAACGGTTGCGACTTCGTCACCTTCAAACGTAATACGTGGCTCAATATTTTTCTCTTGAAATAGCTCATCCATTTGAATACGAAGTGCATAGCCCTTTTTTAATAAGATAAAAGATTCTTGTCCGAGCTCTGTTAAAGTAATCGAATCTTTATTTGCTAGTGCATGGCTGCTTGGTACAATTGCGACCAATTTCTCGCGCCATAACTCACGCCATTCAATCGGCTTTTCTACCTCCATTTCTGCAAGTAAACAAAGATCTAAATCACCAGACTTCAATTCGAGTAATTGTAAATGTGTATGATTTTGTTTTAAAGAAAAGTGAATTTGTTCATTTTTTTTACGGAAATGTCGGATTAAATCGGGCACAACATTCGTTCCGAGGGTATGTAAGAAACCTAGTGATACTTCACCATGATTTGGATCGACAATTTGTTGAATCTCTTGCAAACCATCCTGATATTCTCGCATAATATTATGTACACGTTTTACAAATAGTTCACCGTAGCGATTGAGGCGAATTGAGCGTCCTTGACGTTCGAATAACGGGACGCCAAGCTCGTCTTCTAATCTGGCAATAGAGCGACTAAGAGCAGGTTGCGAAATGGATAATTGTTCTGCTGCTTTTGTCATATGCTGAATTTTTGCGAGCATTTGAAAATACTCCAGTTGTTGCCATTCCATCTATTTTCCCCCCTAAACTTTCATAAATGTAATCGTTCTTTGATCCGCATCATATAAACACCATTCGCGATGAAAAATGACAGAACCGACATTGATGGCATAGCGCTTTTTTGTTAAATGAATAGGTTCATTCCATTTGAAAGGTTGTGTGATTCCCTTATGAAAAAGTGCAGAATGATGGCTATGCCCGAAAAAAGTAAGTGGTTCACTATTTTTTTTAATGACAGGTGTAACATCGTCTAACCATTCAAATTGATGTCCGTGAATTAATTGAGCGCCTTCAATCTCCATTGTTTCAGGTAAAGATCCAAAAAGTGTTTGCCCAGTTACTTGCATGATGCGCAATTCTTGGTTTCCGATAATAGAAGGGAAATCAAGTAGTTGAATGAAATCATATGGTAATTTAGCAGCCACATGTAAAGGAAGCGACTGTTTTTTATGTGCTTTCTTTTTGCTAATCGTACATTCAAATAAATCACCCAAACCGATACGAATAGCAGAAGAAGCTGTTGCATCAATATGTTCTAAAACGGATTGTGTATCCTCTTTATGGGAATGTAGATCCCCTAATAAAGCATATTTCATAAAATAACTCCTTTTAATCCTCAATTAATAATAGTTTACCAAATAATTAGGTCACTTTATATAAACATATATTTTTAGAAAAGTATAATATGAGTAAATGAGTAAAAAATAGTATAAAAAACTTGTATCAATGATATGATAGAAGTCATTATATGGGGAAAAGGACGTGTATTTGTGAAAGATTTAAATAGAATGAAGAAATCAATAGTACTCGCTATTGTATTCTTTTAGCGAGCGCCTCTTTTACACCAATAATATCAGTACATGCGAAAATGACTTCACAAGAATTAATACAGAAAAAGATAATAATCGATAAGAAAATTATACAACTAGAACGTGAAATAGAAAGACTCCAAGCGAATCTACAATGTTGAGTCGTTAGGTTGGTGGAATCAATATATAGTAGGATATGGACGCTTCATATAAACGATTTATCAAAATCTAGAATTGCCTTAGCAAGAATAGTTTTTGATAAATTTTTCATGGTACACTAGTATAGGCAATTATGTACATAGAATAAGGTATTTTCATAATTGTGTAAAATGGTTACAATAAAATACACAGAAGGGAGCTTTTCCTGTTTGAATAATAAACTAAATCCAAAGATTTGGTTTGTATTATCAAACTTATTGGTTGTTTTTTTAGGAATTGGATTAATTGTTCCGGTTATGCCGACGATTATGCGTGAGATGGGGTTGGATGGAAAAACGATGGGCTATCTTGTTGCCGCTTTTTCATTGACGCAATTACTCATTTCACCTATTGCTGGAAAATGGGTAGATCGTTTTGGGCGTAAACGCATGATTGTTATCGGGATGTTCATCTTCGGATTGTCTGAGTTACTATTTGCAGTAGGTCATGTTGTTGAGTTGCTTTATTTATCACGTTTTATTGGTGGAATAAGTGCTGCTTTTGTCATGCCAGCCATTACAGCATATGTAGCTGATGTTACAGATATTAAACAGCGTCCAAGAGCGATGGGCTATGTATCAGCCGCAATTAATACAGGATTTATCTTAGGGCCAGGAATTGGCGGTTTTTTAGCGGAAATTAATATTCGCGTACCATTCTTCACAGCAGCTCTTTTAGGTTTTATTGGTACTGTTTTTTCGATTCTGTTTTTAAAAGAACCAGAACGAGAACAAGTGCAATCTGAAAAACCGATAAAAACAGAAGCAACAAGTTTGAAAATTTTACTACAACCAATTTTCTTTATACCTTTTTTAATTATTTTTATTTCTTCTTTTGGACTTTCGGCATACGAAACTATCTATGGATTATTTTTAGACCGTCAATTCCAATTTACAGCAAAAGATATTGCAATCTTATTGATTTTGAGTGGCGTACTTGGTACGGTATTTCAAGTCTTTTTATTCGATGGTTTAACACGGAAATTAGGAGAAATTAATTTAATTCGTGTCTGTATTTTTGTCGCTGCAATAATGATGGTTTTCATGATGAATGTATCATCATTTATATCAATCTTACTTGTGACATTAATGGTCTTTTTGACTTTCGATTTAATTCGTCCAGCTTTAACAACATATTTATCTAAAGTTGCTGGTCAACAACAGGGATACATTAGTGGGTTAAATTCGTCATTTACAAGTGTAGGGAATATTGTTGGACCGATTATCGCAGGAGCATTATTTGATTACCAAGCATATTCACCTTATGTTTTTTCGCTGGCTGTGCTGTTAATTAGTTTAGTAATCGCTATGTTTTGGAGACAACCAAAAAAGTTATTGTAGGGGGCGTGTAACATGCATTTACACAAAAAACTTTCAATGAACTACCCAATTATACAAGCACCAATGGCTGGTGTGACAACACCTGAAATGGTCATCGCAAGTCTAGAGGCAGGAATTTTAGGCTCGATTGGTGCAGGGTATATGTCTGCAGATTCAACACGGGATTTTATTCGCCAAGTAAAAAAATATTCATCTAAACCATTTTTAATCAATCTTTTTGCACATGAAGTACCGCCAGTTGTACAACACGAGATTACCATTGCAAAACAAGCATTGATTGATGCGAAAATTGACAATCAAATTAAAAGGGATGAGGTGAAATTGTCCAAATCTCAATATGATGAGCAATTAGCTGTTGTTTTGGAAGAAGGTGTTGCCGCTTGTTCGTTTACATTTGGTGCACCTACGCCTTTACAAATTCGTCTTTTAAGAGAAAAAGGTATTCTCATTTTCATTACAGCTACTTCACTTGAAGAAGTTCATGTAGCGAATCAATTGGATGTAGACGGTATATTCTTGCAAGGAATGGAAGCAGGAGGGCATCGTGGTTCGTTTATTGAGCCATTTCAGTATATACCGTTAAAAGATTTATTTACACAGGCAAAAGATATAACGAATATCCCGTTGATTGTTGCAGGAGGGATTGCAACTAAAAAACAAATGGATTGGTATCTAAACCAGGGAGCAGAAGCAATTACATTGGGAACTACTTTATTAGTAAGTGACGAAAGTGGTGCACCTTCTGCACATAAAGAACGTATTTTATGTGCGGAAACAGATGAAACCGTTCTCACAAAAATGTTTTCTGGAAAACCAGCTCGAGGTATTATGAATAGTTTTATTGAAAAGATGGAAATGATGCCTGTTGCTCCATTTCCATATCAAAATGATTTAACAAAAGGGGTTCGTGCAAGAGCAGCCTTTGCAAATAATTCCGAGAATATGTCTTTATGGGCGGGAACAAATTTACACCATACAATGAAAGGAACAATTCGAGAGATTATTGAACGATTTGTTCATGCAGATTTATAAAATAAAGCGAGAATCGTACGTGAATAGTACGACTCTCTTTTTTATGAAGCATAAAAAAGAAGTAGGAATAGGATCCCCACTTCTTCGCTTATTAAATACCTAGAATATTATAGCCAGAATCTACATAAATAACTTCGCCTGTTACACCGCTTGAAAGTTGACTTAACATCACAATTGTCATATTCGCTACTTCTTCTTGTGTAATGTTGCGACGCATTGGTGCAGCTTCTTCAATTTTATTTAAAATTTGATTAAATGATGGAACAGCTTTCGCTGAAATTGTTTTGATTGGTCCTGCTGAAATGGCATTTACACGAATGTTATCTTGACCGATATCTGCTGCTAGATAACGTACAGATGCTTCAAGAGCTGCTTTTGCGATACCCATTACATTGTAGCCTTCTAATACACGGTCAGCGCCTAAGTAACTCATAGTTACAATTGAACCATTCTCTGTCATATAAGGATGTGCAGCTTTTGCAACAGCGATTAATGAATAAGCACTTGTATCTTGTGCGAAAGCATAACCATCACGAGATGTTTCAAGAAAGCGGTTTTTTAAATCCTCTGTTAAAGATGAAGCAACAGAGTGTACGATACCATGAATAATACCGCGTTTTTTACCGATTTCATCAAATGCTTGTTGGATACTCTCATCACTGTTAACATCACATTGAATGACATCATAAGTAGATGCATCAACATCTGCTAATAGCTTTTGTAATTTTGCTAGTGAACGATCTTTACGGTATGTAAATGTAACGTGTGCACCAATTGAGAATAATGATTTTGCAATACCCCATGCAATACTACGGTCGTTGGCAACACCCATTACGACGATATTTTTATCTTTAAAGTTTAATAAATTTTCCATAATAGCCCCCTACATATAGTTACTATTAGTACCTGATACTAAAATTTTAACGTACTCATAGCGCGAATGCAACTATTATTTTGCAACAAAGCCAAATACATTTTTAATAAGATGAACAGAGACAAGGCTTAAAATACTCGCTACTATGAGTAATAATACATGTCGAACATTCTCAGAGAAAAAATAAAGAGGCGTAAAGTGTGTCATGAATTGAGCGTATGCAGCACCTAAAATAATAAATAACACGAGTTGAATGGAATAGTTAATAAAATATTTCATTTTAAACCTCCTTATAATCATAGCATTATGTATATAACACGATACCCATTTAAAGTAAGTATAAACTAAATTGAGAGAAAATTGAAACATTTAATAACAAAAGAAAAGAGACTAAAGCAAAGGCTCAGTCTCTTATCGTATTATTCGTATTTTAATGCATCGCCGTCGAAAGTTTCATCGGCAACCTTAATTGAGTCAGTTGGACAACCTTCAAATGCGTCCTCCATGTCCTCCATTAAGTCTTCTGGTACTTCAGTTGTCCCTGTGTTATTATCTAAAATAACGAAGGCAATGCCTTCATCATCATAGTCATAAATATCAGGTGCAGCAGCGCCACAAGCGCCACAAGCGATACAAGTATCTTGGTCTACAATTGTAAACTTAGCCATATATTTTACCTCTCCTTTTGTGTCGTTCCCAATAGCTTCATTCTTATTCTAAAGTGCTTTGCATTTCATTTCAACCATAATCAATGAAACGAGGAGGAATTTGGCTTGTTTTTTGAACAATTATTATTACATATACTTCAAAAGTATGATGGACAGCGAACAGTGTTTTCTGCATATCATTTACTAAAAGGAAAAAAGTCAGGTCAAACTATTCAAGACGTAGGGTTATTTCAATTACAGCCATACTTTAATTTATTCCCTCGTTTAACAAAAGAGAAATTTTATACACAAATTCAACATCTAGAACAAAAAAACAAAATTACGATTTCAGAAGATGAACATATACACGTTCTAGTTGCACCTCACCTCACATTTGATGGTTTAGATGGTTGGCATTTACGCGGTGGTGAACATGTTTTTTTTGACCGATTCCAATTAGTTGTGCAAACGATTTCTAATCTACGTATGCAAGAATCGCGCTTTTTACCGATTGTGCGAGATGAACGTGTGCAACAGTTTGTTCGTCAGTATTTGACGTGGCTACATTATCAAGAAGAAAAGCAACAACATGCTTTTATTGAAGCTTTCCATCAATTGCTAGAAGAACTTCCTGTGACTGAACAAGAAAAAAATATCTTCATGTATCGCTTGAGTGGGTTTCAACAAATTGGTTGGACATGGCAACAATTAAAAGAACAAACAAATAGTTCGGAACTTGATTTACAATTACAATATGTACATACGCTACATCATATGATTCGTTTTATTGAAGAACATTCCATCGCTTTATTTGAACCACTTTTATATCAAGTACGTGTACAAACAGTGTTAACAGCTTCTACACAGCAAACAGCTAATTTATTGATGCAGGGAATGAACATGGAACAAATTGCACAGATTAGACGTTTGAAGATGAGTACAATTGAAGATCATATTGCCGAAATTGCAATGAATGTGCAAACTTTTCCGATTGAGCAATTCGTACCAAATGAGATACGTTTAGCAATTGAAGCAGTTGTATCTGAAGTAGGGAGTAAAAAACTTAGACCAATCAAAGAAAAGATACCAGAAGCGAGTTATTTTCAAATTCGCTTAGTTTTAGCATGGGCAGGGGGTGTTTAAATGTTAGAAGAAGCATTAAAAAAATACTTTCATTACGATACATTTCGTCCAGGTCAAAGAGAAGTGATTGAAGCTGTTTTACAAGAAAAGGATGTGATTGCACTTCTTCCAACAGGGAGTGGAAAATCACTATGTTATCAATTGAGTGGTTATCTTTTAAATGGAACGGTAGTTATCGTTTCGCCATTACTATCACTCATGCAAGATCAAGTAGAGCAGATGAAGCGGTTTGGTGAAAAACGCGTAGTTGCCATCAATTCATTTTTACAAGGCGAACAACGTGAACGTGTGTTAGCGAATTTACAAGCGTATCGCTATATTTTTGTATCGCCTGAAATGTTAGGACAAAAAAGTTTTAAACGGGCTCTTTCGCGTGTTCGTATTGCATTAATTGCAGTAGACGAAGCACACTGTATTTCTCAGTGGGGATTTGATTTTCGACCAGAATATTTAAATATTGGTGATACTATTCGTACATTTTCACGTGTGCCAGTTTTAGCATTAACAGCTACTGCAACGAATCGTGTGAAAGAAGATATTCGAAAATATTTACATATGGAAAACCCTTATGAATGGATTTCAGCTGTGGATCGCCCGAATATTTGCTACCAAGTAGTACCTATTCAAAAACATTATGAGAAAATAGGTTGGTTAGTTGCCCATTTACAAGAAACGATTTCACCTGGCATTATTTATACACAATCACGTAAGAAAACAGAAGAATATGCAGAAGCTTTACGTGAAGTTGGCGTGCGTGTAGCAGCCTATCATGCAGGGATACAACAAGATGAACGGCAATTGATACAACATCAATTTATCGCAGGTGAGCTTGATTGGATTGTTGCGACGAATGCTTTTGGTATGGGTGTTCATAAAGAAAATATTCGTCAAATTATTCATGATCATCTACCAAGTTCGATGGGGAACTATTTACAAGAAGTAGGTAGAGCTGGACGAGACGGTGAACAGTCTTTTGCGACATTATTATTTACAGAAGAAGATGATCGTATTACAAAATCAGTGAGTGTAATGGATTACCCTCAAGAATTTCATATTGATGAATATGAGCGGTTAGCGAATCAAGGCGTTAATCCTTTTATTATGGTAGAAGAAAGTAGAATAACTGAAACAAGTTATCGTATTTTACATTATTGGATGCATAAATTACCAAAAATAGAGGTAATAGAACAAATAAATCGAATGAAATTTGAAAAAGTGAAAGAAGTCGACCAATTGCAACAAATTTTAACAGGGAAAGACTGTATAAGAGAAGAAATTAGCCGATATTTTGAACAGGAACTCCTAACGAAGCCTGTGTTATGTTGTTCCATATGTGGTCTACCAGAAGACGTAATACCGAAGAAACGATTAATAAAAGAAGCATCGGCGCAACTTTTTTCATGGCAAGAACGTTTTAAACAAATATTTCCAAATTAAATTGAGATTCATTTACTTTTATTAAAATTTTAGTCATAATAGTATTATGATTATATAGAAAAAGGGGGATACACATGTCTCAAAATGATTATAAAGAGCGCGTAGAGGCGCATCGCCAATCCATCCAAGTAGAAGGTAATGGGACAAGTGAGAAGCCTACACGTATGTCGCGTAAGCAGCAAAGAGAAGCAAAGGGTGGTGGAAAACCACCGAAAAAAAATAAGAATAATTCTCTTTTGACAGTGTTAGCAGTTGTCTTTGTTATGATTCCAGCCGCTATTTTAATTTATACATTCGTTATTAAATCGGATACACCTACTAAAGAAGCTCCGAAAGCAGCAGGTACTGAACATGTAGAGATTGAAACAAATCAAAATGACGAAAAAGACACAAAAGAAAAACAGAAAAAAGAAACACAAACAAAAGATTCAACAGCTAAAGCTGATGATGTAACAAAAGAAGAAAAGCAAGCAGCAAAAGAAAAAGAACAACAAAAGCTAGCAGAGGAAAAGGCAGCAAAAGAAAAAGCAGCAAAAGAAAAAGCGGCGAAACAAAAGGCTGAACAAGAAAAAGCAGAGCAAGAAAAACGAGCTGCTGAGAAGAAAAAAGAAGAAGAGGAAAAGAAACAACCGGTTGAAACTGTAAAACCTTCTTCTGCTTATACGGCAGCAATTCAAGGCGGATATTTACACAATGCTGTAGAAGGCGACACGATTCAAAGTATTTCAATTAAATACTATGGTAGTGAAGCGTATGTAAATCAAATTAAACAACTAAATGGAATTACGGCGGATCGCGTGCCAGCAGGGACAAAAGTAGCTTTAATTAAAACACAATAAAAATAATCGTTCTTATATTTCAAAAGTCATAGGTATCACATAATATGGAGAGGAATCGTTTTGTAAAATGATTCTTCTTTTATTTTGGTGGAAAAGAGAAGCGTACACATAATTCAAATACTGTTTTTTAAAAAAGAGAAGCGTATAATAGGATAGAAGAGTTTTTTAGAAATAAAAGGAGTGACAGATATGCGTCGAGAAGAAGCTATTATTGTTGGGGGAGGTCCTTGTGGATTATCAGCAGCAATTGCTTTGCAAAATATTGGTTTGAAGCCGATTGTAATTGAAAAGGGTAATATTGTGAATTCAATTTATAATTATCCCACCCACCAAACATTTTTTAGTTCAAGTGAAAAGTTAGCCATTGGCGACGTTCCTTTTATCGTAGAAGCACAAAAACCTAAAAGAAATGAAGCACTTGTCTACTATCGTGAAGTGGTTAAAATGAAAAATTTAGATATTCATCGCTTTGAAGAAGTACGTCATGTAGAAAAAGACGGCGAGGAGTTTATTGTCGAGACATCAAAAGAAGTGTACCGCACACCATATGTAGTCATCGCGACAGGGTACTATGACCATCCAAACTATATGAATATCCCTGGTGAAGAATTGCCGAAAGTGATGCATTACTTTAAAGAAGGGCATCCCTATTTTGATACCGATGTATTAATTATTGGCGGTAAAAACTCTGCGATTGATGCAGCGCTTGCACTTCATAAAGCAGGTGCGCGTGTAACAGTTGCTTATCGTGGCAGTGTTTATTCGCCAAGTATTAAACCGTGGGTGTTACCTGACTTTGATGCACTCGTACGTACAGGCGAAATTATTATGCATTTTAATACAGTTGTAACAGAAATTCGTCCGCATGAAGTCGTTCTTGTTGAAGAAGGTGTAGAAAAAACAATTGAAAATGATTTTGTTTTCGCTATGACTGGATATCATCCGGACCATCGTTTCATTAAAGAGATGGGTGTTGAACAAGATGTAGCGACAGGTCGACCTGTTTTTGATGCTGAAACGATGGAAACGAATATACCGGGACTTTTCATTGCAGGTGTTATTGCTGCTGGAAATAATGCGAATGAAATCTTTATTGAAAATGGACGATTCCATGGAGAGCAAATTGCCAAATGTATTGAACAAAAAAAGTAAAATCCTAAAAAAGAGGGAACGCTTAACTAGCTGTTCCTTCTTTTCATATTTTACTAGTTTCGATAGAAAAACTCAGCAATTGAAATTTTAGGGTTTTGTTCATTTAATGCGACCAATAATTTTAAACGCGCTTTTTGTCCGTTGATCCCATTTGTATAGATAGCGCCTAAATCCTCAAGCATCTTCCCACCGCCTACATAACCATAAACACCTTGGGCAATTCCATTAAAGCAACGTGACACAATGACAACAGGAATACCGTCATCTAATAGTTTTTGAACACTTGGTACAATTGAAGGCGGAACATTTCCTTGCCCAAAACCTTCGATAACTAAGCCATCGTATTTAGCTAATCGAATGGCTTCAACGATATCTGCTTCCATTCCTGCATAAGTTTTGAGTAATGCAACACGTTTTTTAAAATCATGTACTTCTGCAAATTCGCGAAGAACAGGTGAATGATGAAAATGAATGTTTTTATTTGTAATCAGACCAATTGGTCCATATTGAGGTGATTGGAAAGTAGCAACATTACTTGTCGATGTTTTTGTAACATTTGCTGCAGCATGAATTTCATCATTCATAACAACTAAAACACCTAATCCATGTGCTTTTTCTTCACTAGCAACACGAATCGCTGCAACTAAATTATAAATACCATCTGAACCAATTTCGTTAGATGAACGCATGGCGCCTGTTAAAATAATGGGGATGTCTGTATGAATAGTTAAATCTAAGAAATAAGCTGTTTCTTCTAATGTATCAGTGCCATGTGTAATGACAATACCATCATAAGCTACTTTTTTTAGTTGCTTTTCAATTATTTTACGTAGTGTCAACATGTGCTCAGGTGTCATATGTGGAGAAGGAAGATTGAAGGCATCAATCTCTGTAATATGTGCAAACTGTTCTAATTTTTCACTCTCTTTTGTTAAAGGGTTGACTTCATCAGGGACAACCGCACCATTTTCTTCAACGTGCATCGAAATTGTACCACCTGTATGAATCAATAAAATTTGTTTTTTCAATATGAATACCTCCTATTAATATCGCGTTTGCTAATGCTATAATAAGCAGTAATAAAGGTGAGAGGAGCTTAATTATGTTCATCTTATTATCTGTTGCGATCGCACCAGGACTTGCTTTATTTAGCTTTTTTTATTTACGCAATCAAATGGCAACAGAACCTAGAAAAACATTGCTACAGTCATTTATCTATGGCGTAATTTTAACATTTCCAATCATGTTTTTACAGTATGTATTTAAAGAAGAACAAGTTTTTCAACATATAATTGTGCAAGATGTCTTTTTTACAGGTGTTATTGAAGAATTTTTTAAATGGATTTTTCTTATTTTAGTTATTTATCATCATGTTGAATTTGACGACCCCTATGATGGCGTATTGTACGGGGCAGCTGTATCTTTAGGTTTTGCAACGGTTGAAAATGTGATTTATTTAATGTCTTATGGCATGGATACAGCGTTTTTACGCGCAATTTTACCTGTTTCAAGTCATGCTTTATTTGGTGTTGTGATGGGTTATTATCTCGGTAAAGCGAAATTCCAACCTTCTCAAGGGAGTTTACGTTACAGGGCACTTTCCTTATCTGCACCGATGACCTTACATATTTTATACAATGCGATTTTCATTTCTCAAAATCACTGGGTATATTATATGGTTCCATTCATGCTCTTTTTATGGTGGTTTAGTTTACGAAAAGTAAAACAAGCACATAAAGCACTCGTCCAACTCATGATTCAAAAAGCAAATTAGTTCAAAGGTTGTGTATCTGTATTCTAATATGTGTAAATCGAAAGGTTTTTTTGAAAGAATCGTGGAAAAAGTTGTGTTATAATACCAGTATATACATATAATTAAACGGATATGGGTGAAAAGTATGGAGATCAAATTAGGTACAAACTTACTGTTAGCGCCTTATGATGAAGAAACAGATGAAAAGTTTAAATGCAAAGTAGTTGATCAACAAGGAGATATCTTATTTATTGATTATCCTGTTAGTACGCTGACGCATCGTACAGCTTTTTTAATGGAAGGAACTCGTTTTCGTGCATCTTATATTGATGAAGCGAAAATTGGGTTCAGTTTTAAAACAACAATTATGGGACGCGAAAAGGGGAACATTCCAACGTTAAAGCTTACTGTCCCACCAGATGAAGAATTTGAAAAAGTACAGAGACGAGAATATGTACGTGTGGAGACACCAGTTGATGTTGCAATCTATCGTAATGACCATTATAGCCAATATGTATCAGAAGATATTAGTGCGGGGGGATTAGCGATTATTGCTTCGCAAGCAGATCAATTTAAGCCATTGGAACAAGTTGAACTTACGATTGCACTGCCTTTTGAAAATCGAGAAGATGGTGTAAAATACGTACAGACTTCAGCTGAAGTAATTCGTGTCATTGATCAAGAAGGTATTATTATTGTACCGCTTAAATTTATGAATACAGACGAAATTGACAAGCAACATATCTTACGTTTTTGTTTTGAACGTCAGTTGTTAATTCGAAAAAAAGAAACAAAAATTTAATTTTAAAAATGGCATTTCATGGACAAATTCACCGTGTCGAAGTGTCATTTTTTCGTGTTCTCAAGTAGTACAGTTACGTATTTTTTATGGTACAATGTTACGAAAGAAAGGGTTGAACAAAGTGACAAAGAAAATTCAAATTGCAATCGATGGACCAGCTGGAGCTGGTAAAAGTACAATCGCAAAAATTGCGGCTGAAAAATTAGGTTATACGTATATTGATACAGGTGCGATGTATCGTGCTTTAACATATAAAGCATTACAACATCAAATTGATTTATCAAGTGAAGAAGCAGTAACAACATTACTAAAACAAACAGTAATCGAACTACAACCGTCTCCAAATGGCCAACTTGTATTTTTAGATGGACAAAACGTATCAAGTGAAATTCGTTCAAATGAAGTAACAAGTCAAGTTTCAACTGTTGCAGCTCATGGCACAATGCGTGAAATTATGGTTGAACGTCAATATGAGATGGCTGAAAAAGGCGGCGTCATTATGGACGGTCGTGATATTGGAACAGCTGTATTACCAAATGCAGAGTTAAAAGTATTCATGTCTGCAACAGTAGAAGAACGTGCACGTCGACGTTATGAAGATAATAAACAACGTGGTATTGACTCGTCATTTGAAGAATTAAAAGAAGAAATCGCACTTCGTGACAAGATGGATAGTGAACGAGAAGCTTCTCCGCTTGTACAAGCAGAAGATGCTATTTATTTAGATACGACGGAATTATCAATTGATGAAGCGGCAAATGCAATTTTAAAATTAGCGAGTGAAAGGATGGCATAAGATGGACTTTTACCATTTTGCACGATCAGTTGTTTATGCAGCACTAAAACCACTCTACCGTATTCAAATTATCGGGCAAGAAAATTTCCCTAAAGAGGGTGGTGTCCTACTTTGTTCAAATCACATTGACGAATTAGACCCGCCAGTTGTTGGTATAACAGCTCCTCGACCAGTTAATTTTATGGCGAAAGAAGAATTGTTTAAGCTACCAATCCTTAAGGGTATATTACCAAAGGTACACGCTTTCCCTGTAAAACGTGGTTTAAGTGACCGTCAAGCATTACGAACAGCAATCTCTTTATTAAAAGAGGGGCAAGTTGTCGGTTTATTCCCAGAAGGAACGCGAAACCGCACAGGACAATTAGGAAAAGGTTTCTCAGGTGCAGGCTTTTTTGCACTACGTGGTGGTGATGCAGTCGTCATGCCATGTGCAGTTATTGGACCCTATAAGATGTTCCGTAAAGTAACGGTAGTTTATGGTCAACCAATCGATATGACACCTTATCGTGAAAATAAGGCAAAACCTGAGGAAGTAACTGAAGTAATTATGGCGAGTATTCAAAAATTGTTAGATGAATATCACCCAGATAATAAAAAATAAAGGGTAATTTTTGTCTTTCTGTTAGAAATCTACTAAAATAAAGGTAACTGAGGCGAAGGAGGATTACATATGTCTGAAGAGATGAATGTGAATGAATTACCAGAAATTCAAGAAGGTACGGTTGTAAAGGTAAAGGTTGAAACGGTTGAAGATAATCGTGTCATTGTTTCGATTCCAAATGCAAAGTACGATGGTATTATCCCTATTAGCGAGTTATCCAGTTTACATGTGGAAAAGGCATCAGATGCTGTATCAGTAGGTGATGAATTTGAAGCTGTAGTTACAAAAGTGGAAGACCCAGCAACAGATGCAGATGAAAAAACAGGTAACTATGTTTTATCAAAAAGAAAAGTGGACGCAGAACATGCGTGGGAAAAACTTGAAAAGCAATTTGAAGCGGGAGAAATTCTTGAAGCAGAAGTCAAAGATGTTGTTAAAGGTGGCCTAGTTGTTGATTTAGGCGTTCGCGGTTTTGTGCCGGCTTCTTTAGTAGAAGATCACTTTGTTGAATCATTTGAAGATTACAAAGGAAAAATGATTTCATTCAAGATTGTTGAAATGGACCGAGAAAAAAATCGTTTAATCTTATCACACCGCGCAGTTGTTCAAGAACAAAAAGAAGAACAAAAAGGCGAAATTATTCAAAATTTACAAGCTGGCGATGTCGTAGATGGTATTGTGCAACGTCTTGCAACATTTGGTGCGTTTGTTGATTTAGGTGGCGTAGATGGTCTTGTACACATCTCACAACTATCACATGAACATATTGAAAATGTGGAAGATGTACTAGAAGAAGGTCAAAAAGTAAAAGTGAAAATCTTAGCTGTTGACCCAGACGAAGGACGCATCTCATTATCAATTAAAGATACACTACCAGGACCATGGGAAAATATTCAAGAAAAAGTACAAAAAGATGCCGTTCTTGATGGTGTTGTACGCCGACTTGTCACATTCGGTGCATTTGTTGAAATTTCACCTGGCATCGAAGGGCTTGTGCATATCTCACAAATTTCTCATAAGCATATCAACACACCACATGAGGCTTTAAAAGAAGGTCAAGATGTGCAAGTGAAGGTACTTGAAGTGAATGAGAACGAAAAACGCATCGCATTAAGCATTAAAGCGTTACTCGAAGATGATACAGTAGTTGAAGAAGTAGTTGAGTATGAACTACCTGAACAAGAAACTGGCTTCTCATTCGGGGATTTACTAGGTGACAAATTAAAAGACTTCAATAAAAAAGACTAATAATAGAGCGTGTATAGCATCCTATAAAGACATGTTATGCACGCTTCTTTTTGTTATGTAATGAGATATGAAAAAGCAGAAAGTTCCTTTATATACGGTTTTCCTTTTCATAGTGCTTTATTTTTGATAAAATAGAAGCACTGTAAACAATGAGTGGTTAGGTGATGGAACCCCCATCATCTTTTTTATTGTATAATAAGTAATTTTGAAAGTGGAAGGATGAAACAAAATGACGAAACCAGTTATAGCAATCGTCGGCCGTCCTAATGTCGGAAAATCGACAATCTTTAACCGAATTGTAGGCGAGCGTATATCAATCGTTGAGGATGTTGCGGGCGTAACACGTGACCGTATTTATAGTTCAGCGGATTGGTTAACACATGAATTTAATATTATTGATACAGGCGGTATTGATATTGGTGATGAACCATTCTTAGATCAAATCCGTGAACAAGCTGAAATTGCCATGGATGAAGCAGATGTGATTATCTTTATGACGAATGGTCGTGAAGGTGTAACATTAGCAGATGAGCAAGTAGCGAAAATTTTATATAAAACAAAAAAACCAGTTGTCTTAGCTGTTAATAAAATTGATAACCCTGATATGAGAGATATGATTTATGATTTCTATTCATTAGGATTTGGTGATCCATTCCCAATTTCTGGTTCACACGGTTTAGGGTTGGGTGATTTATTAGATGAAGCAGCAAAACATTTCCCAGAACAAGATGAAGTAGAGTATGACGAAAATGTCATTAAATTCTCTTTAATCGGTCGTCCAAATGTAGGGAAATCATCTTTAGTAAACGCATTCTTAGGTGATGATCGTGTTATCGTAAGTGATGTTGCAGGCACAACACGTGACGCAATTGACTCAGAATACGAATACGACGGTCAAGAGTATGTCATCATTGATACTGCAGGTATGCGTAAGAAAGGTAAGGTATACGAGAGCACAGAAAAGTACAGTGTATTGCGTGCATTACGTGCAATCGAACGTTCCGACGTTGTTTTAGTCGTTTTAAACGGTGAAGAAGGTATCCAAGAACAAGACAAGAAGATTGCTGGTTATGCGCATCAAGCAGGTAAAGCAGTTATCATTGTTATGAATAAATGGGATGCTGTTGATAAAGACGAAAAAACAATGAACGAAAAAACAAAAGAAATTCGTGAACAATTCCAATTCTTAGATTATGCACCAATCGTTTTCACATCTGCTAAAACAGGTAAGCGTGTACACAATTTATTACCAGTTATTAATCGTGTAAGTGAGAATCACGCAATGCGTATTCAATCAAGTATCTTAAATGAAGTTATTTCGGATGCAGTTGCGCGTAATCCTGCACCAACAGATAAAGGTCGTCGTCTACGTATTTACTATGCAACACAAGTGGCAATTAAGCCACCGACATTCGTTGTGTTCGTAAATGATCCAGAGTTAATGCATTTCACATACGAACGTTTCTTAGAGAATCGTATTCGTGATACGTTTGAATTTGAAGGTACACCAATTCGAATTATTACTAGAGCGCGCGATTAGAGGAGGAAATGGACAGATGAGTAAAGTTACAGTATTTGGAGCTGGCTCATGGGGAACAGCATTAGCGACTGTTCTTGCCGAAAATGGACATGATACATTACTATGGTCTCATCGAGAGGACCAAGCACAAGAAATTCAACAGCAACATACAAATGAAAAGTATTTGCCAGGAATAGTACTACCGCAAAATCTTTGTGCAACTTCAGATGTAGCATCTGCAGTGGAACATGCTGAAGTTCTTGTGATGGCTGTGCCTACTAAGGGAATTCGTGAAACGTGCCAAAAAATTATGAAGACGTTAAACCGCCAAATTATTTTTGTACATGTTTCAAAAGGAATTGAACCAGATTCATTAATTCGTATTTCCGAAATTATGAAAGAAGAATTAGCAGAAGAAGTTGTAAAAGATATTGTGGTCTTATCTGGACCAAGTCATGCGGAAGAAGTTGTTAAAAAACATCCAACAACAGTTGCATCTTCTTGTGAAAACCTGGAATCAGCTGTCGTTGTACAAGATTTATTTATGAATCATTATTTCCGTGTTTACACGAATGAAGATGTTGTTGGTGTAGAACTAGGTGGCGCATTAAAGAATGTTATTGCTCTTGCGGCAGGTGTTTCAGATGGTATTGGCTTTGGTGACAATGCAAAAGCAGCGCTTATTACACGTGGTTTAGCTGAAATTTCACGTTTAGGTATTAAAATGGGCGCAAATCCAATGACATTCATGGGCTTAGCGGGTATGGGTGACTTAATTGTAACGTGTACATCTGTTCATTCCCGTAACTGGCGGGCAGGTAATTTATTAGGTAAAGGTTTGAAATTAGAAGAGGTATTAGAGCAAATGGGTATGGTTGTAGAAGGCGTTCGTACAACAAAAGCAGCGCACCAACTTGCTGATAAATACGAAGTTTCAATGCCGATTGTTCAAGCCTTATACGCAGTATTATTTGAAGATCAATCTGCAAAAGAGATGGTTGAGAAACTTATGTTGCGTATGAAAAAGTCAGAAATGGACGGACAATACTAAAAAAAGTTTCTACTATTATATAGTAATTTACAAATTAACACATAATGTTACAAGTTATATGTAATGTTATGTGTTTTTTTAGATTTTAGATTCCTTTTTAAAAAGTACCTAAGATATTTGTATTCAAATATCTTAGGTACTTTTATGCAAATGATATAAAAATTTATCATTTCAGAAAAAAATTTTAACGAAAAAAATAGCAATATTACAAAGGAAATAAGCTGTAGAAAATATATAATTTTAAAAAAAGAGGTATTTTTTATGGTTATCTCAAGAGAAAATATATACTTAGAAAATAAAAAGAAGTGAAAAACCTTTAAAAGATAACTCTTTTTTTGAGATAAAAAGTCTATTTACTTACAAAAAATAAAAAGAAATATATGTATTTAAAACGCATATTCGAGTGTATGAAAGTGATTAAGAGAAAGAATGATTTTTTTGAGAAATTCACTTTGTTTTATTTAAGAAAAAATAATCTTTTCTAATATATATACATTTCTATAAAAGAAATAAAAATATACAAGTTAAAATGGTATGAAAAGGTATTTTTTGCGCTTTAAACCCTTATAAAATCAATGTTTTCAAATAGAAATAAAAAAATAAAGTAAATGTGTTTAAAAGTTCTAAAGAACGGTAATCTATAAGGTGTAGAACGGTAATATGTGGTAAATGTTGGTGTAGCAATGTTTTAGAAAAAAATAAAATCATTTTTATTCATATATTTGAATAAAAAACCGATTTATTAAAACTTTAATTTTTTTCTGAAAAATGATGTGGTTTGTAAAATAAAGTTATTTTTGTTTCAATGAATGTTATGAGAAGTTATTTTCTGGTTATTTGAAATTTATATTTACTTTGAATTGGCATGAAGTAACTAAATAGTTTACAGTTGATTAAAGTTGGTAAAAGAAGTATAAATATTATTGCGAAGTAAATCGTGTTTATGATACTCTTTTACATGATTTAAAACAAAAGTCTTTGAGAGGAGGTGAATGGTGTGAACAAAACAGAATTAGTAAACTCAGTAGCAGAAGCTGCAGAACTTTCTAAGAAGGATGCTGCGAAAGCAGTTGAATCTGTATTTGAAACAATCCAAGAGGCTCTAGCTAAAGGTGATAAAGTACAGTTAATCGGTTTCGGTAACTTCGAAGTTCGTGAACGTGCTGCTCGTAAAGGACGTAACCCTCAAACAGGTGAAGAAATCCAAATCGATGCAAGTAAAGTACCTGCTTTCAAACCAGGTAAAGCACTTAAAGACGCGATTAAATAATCGAATCGAATGTGGTACATAAGAGTAGTTAATCTTTTGATTAGCTACTCTTTTTGTATGCTCTTTTATGTAAATCGAAAAAATTGCATATTTTCACAGAAATAATAAGTCTTAGCCCTTTGCCTTGCATGGTCGTATATGCTAACATCAAAAAGAGAATTTAACAGGCAGATTGATTAAGTGATAATGGGGGAGTAATTTTGACAAAGGAAATCAGTTCACAAGTTGACATAAATAAAATTCAAACAGCTGTAAAAATGATTTTAGAAGCCGTAGGAGAAGATCCGTCACGCGAAGGATTAATTGATACACCAAAACGTGTAGCTAAAATGTATGCAGAAATGTTTGAAGGTTTACATAAAGATCCAAAAGAGTATTTTGAAACGGTATTTCATGAAGGACATGATGAAGTAGTACTTGTAAAAGATATTCCATTCTTTTCAATGTGTGAACATCATCTTGTACCGTTCTATGGTAAAGCACATGTAGCATACATACCAAAAGACGGTGTTGTAGCTGGATTAAGTAAATTAGCGCGTACAGTTGAAACAGTCGCACGTCGTCCACAACTACAAGAACGTATTACAGATACAGTCGCACAAACACTTATGGATATGCTATCTCCACAAGGTGTATATGTAGTCGTAGAAGCGGAGCATATGTGTATGACGATGCGTGGCATTAAGAAGCCAGGCGCTAAAACGATTACATCTGTTGCTAAAGGTGTCTTCGAGGAAGATTCTGTAAAAAGAAATGAAATTCTCTCGTTCATTCAAATGCCTTAATTTTAATAGGCTTTTGTGGTATGATAGAATGAGAAAATTCGAATGATAGGAGAGCTGTCTTATGTCTCAAAATGATTTTATTGTAATTAAAGCAAAAGAAGATGGTGTACACGTAATAGGCCTTACACGAGGCGATGACACAAAATTCCATCATTCTGAAAAATTAGATCAAGGCGAAGTTATGATTGCGCAATTTACCGAACACACATCTGCGATGAAAATTCGTGGTAAAGCGATTATTCAATCTGCAAATGGTACAATTGAAAGTGACGCAAAAAAATAACAAGTATTAAACATCGTGTTGATTGAAACATCAGGAAATGAATTGAATGGAGATTTTTTTTATGAATGCAGCTAACATGGAGCAACTTGTAACAGAATTAAAAGATGAAATTTACAATAAATTGCATCATAGAACCCTCCTAGCATATACAGGTCAGCCACCAATTTGGGATGATCAATTATTTTATTTATTGCTACCAAGAGTAAACGGTGAACAGTGGACGAAACAACATCAAGTAGCTGCTCAAAGTGTTGCCATGATTCAGACAGCTTTAACAACGCATGATTTGGTAAAAGAACAACAAGCGACGTCAAAAGCACAACAATTGATGGTATTAGCTGGAGATTACTATAGTGGCATGTACTATGACACCTTAGCAAAACTACCAGATATTCAGTTTGTACAAAAATTATCAAATGCCGTAGCAGAAATCAGTGAGCAAAAAACTGCATTCTATGAACCGGAAGAGTGTACACTAGAAGAGTTGCTCCTTCGCTATGAAACCATCGTTAGTAGAGCAGTAGAACAATTTATGGGACATTTTGGCTTTACAGTATATATTGAATTGATGAAAAAGGGCATGTTACTTAGTCGTTTATCAGCAGAACTCAAAAAAGTAATAAATGATACAAGTACAATACGCCTTTTTCGTGTAATTTCAGAAAGATTTTCTTCAAAGGATGAAGCCATCCGAGTAATCCAACAAGAAATTACCACACGAGCTACAAAGCTAACAGAAGAAATTCATACTATGGAATTTTTAACGAATGTTGCAAAAACTGCCGTTTTAAGTCGAATTGAGGCGCTTAATCACAGTGCAACGTAGGAAGAGGGAAGGTTGAAAAATTGGCACAATCAAAATCAGAACGCGTACATGAAGTCTTTGAGAATATTTCAGGTGACTATGACAAAATGAACTCGGTGATTAGTTTCCAGATGCACAAAAGCTGGCGTAAAGATACGATGCAGCAAATGAACATCCAACCAGGAACAAAAGCATTAGATGTTTGTTGCGGTACAGCAGATTGGACAATTGCGCTTGGTGAGGCAGTTGGTAAAGATGGCGATGTTATTGGTTTAGACTTTAGTCAAAATATGCTGAATGTCGGCATCGATAAAACAAAAGATATGGACAATGTGAATTTAATTCAAGGGAACGCAATGGAACTGCCTTTTGAAGATAATTCATTTGACTATGTAACAATTGGATTTGGTTTACGTAATGTACCGGATTATATGCAAGTGTTGCGTGAAATGAATCGTGTTGCAAAACCAGGCGCAAAAATTGTTTGTCTTGAAACGTCACAATCAGAGATCCCAGTCTACAAACAGCTATTTAAATTTTACTTTAAATATATTATGCCGATTTTTGGTAAATTATTAGCTAAAAGTTACAAAGAGTATTCTTGGTTACAAGAGTCGGCAGATACGTTCCCAGGACGTAAAGAGTTGAAGAAAATGTTTGAACAAGCAGGTATGGTGAATGTATCTTATACCTCTTATAGCGGTGGGGCAGCTGCAACACATATTGGCTATAAAAAAGAAAAATAGGCGGGAGAAGGTTTATTCACGTGGAAAAGATGAAGCTAAAGATGCTCTACTCTGGTATGAAATCAGAGATTGACATCATCGAAAAAGAATTAGAAACGGCGCTGAATTCCTCTTCACACTTTTTGAATGAAGCTTCTTTGCATCTTTTAAAAGCTGGGGGAAAACGCATTCGCCCAGTTTTTGTTTTGCTCGCTGCAAAATTTGGACAATATGATATTCAACAAATCAAAAATGTTGCTGTGCCACTCGAATTAATTCATATGGCATCACTTGTTCATGATGATGTAATTGATAATGCGGAATTACGTAGAGGTCGCGAAACAGTAAAAGCACAGTATAATAACCGAGTAGCAATGTATGCAGGCGATTTTATTTTTGCAAAAGCATTAGAATATATGACGCAAATAAAAAAACAACAAGCACATCAAGTATTATCGAATACAATGGTTGAGATTTGTGTGGGAGAGATTATTCAAATTGAAGATAAACAGGTACTCAAGCAGAACTTACGTGATTACTTCCGCCGGATTAAGCGTAAAACAGCTGTTTTAATTTCTTCAAGCTGTGAGTTAGGTGCAATCGCTTCAGGTGCATCGCCAGAAGTTGTGCGTCATATGCGCCGTTTTGGATATTATGTAGGGATGTCATTCCAAATTATTGATGATATTTTGGATTTTACGGCAACGGATAAGCAGCTAGGTAAACCAGCAGGAAGCGATTTAATGCAAGGGAACGTTACATTACCAGCGTTATATGCTTTAGAAGATGACCAAATTCGTCCAATGATTGAAAAAGTGATTGAAGGGCCGATTACTGAAAGCGAACGTCAACAATTATTGAAGGCGATTCGAAAATCTGACGCAATTCAAAAAGCAAATCATATAAGTGATTTATATTTACAAAAAGCGTTAAAAGAAGTAGACAAATTACCGAATCATCCAGTGAATAAATCACTTGTAGATATTGCAAATTTCATGGGGAAACGTAAATTTTAACCAAATTGTCATAGTATTTGTTGAACATTATGGCATTCAATGATAGAATTTTACGGTAGGTAAAATACCTGTAGATATTATTAAGGAGTGTAATTTAAACATGGCTATCCAACAAACATTTTTAATGGTTAAACCTGACGGCGTAAAACGTCAAGTAGTAGGTGATATCGTAGACCGCTTCGAACGTCGTGGCTTCGAATTAAAAGGCGCTAAACTAATGAACATCACAAAAGAATTAGCAGAAAAACACTATGCAGAGCATGCAGAGCGTCCATTCTTCGGTGAATTAGTAGAATTCATCACTTCTGGTCCAGTATTCGCAATGGTATGGGAAGGCGAGAACGTAATCGCTTTAGCTCGTCTTATGATGGGTGCTACAAACCCAGCTGAATCTGCTCCAGGAACAATCCGTGGTGACTACGCTACAACTGTAGCTGAAAACATCATTCACGGCTCTGATTCTTTAGCATCTGCTGAACGCGAAATCGGTCTATTCTTCGGTGAAGAAGGTTTAGTAAAATAATTTTCATCTACGAGATGAAAATTATAAGTAAAGTAAAAACATCTTTACTAACCGTAAAAATGATTTGATACTTTGAATGAAAGAGTTGCACATCTGTGTGGCTCTTTTTTTATTGTGCTTCAGATTATGTCCATTTTTTTTTAATAAATGAATGAAAGCGCTCTGATAAACATCTTTTCACGTTACACTATTTCAGAATATGAAAAAATGTTTTATAATGGTAAGTATGAATAGAGGGAGGAAAAGGTATGACAGATTATGAAATGTTCGTTGAACGTGTAAAGACAAAAACCGGCATTGATTTAGCTCTTTACAAAGAGGCACAAATGAAACGACGCTTAACGTCTTTATATGAGAAAAAAGGTTTTAGTAATTTTGTAGACTTTTTCAAAGAGATGGATGTTAATCGTGAACTTATGGACGAATTTTTAGATCGTATGACGATTAATGTATCTGAATTTTATCGTAATGGTAAACGATGGGAAGTTTTGGAGAAAAAGATTTTACCACGTCTTTTGAAAGCAAGCCCACGCTTAAAAGTATGGAGTGCAGCTTGTTCAACAGGTGAAGAACCGTATTCACTTGCGATGGTACTATCAAATCATCAGCCATTATCTCAAGTATCTATTTCAGCTACAGATTTAGATGAGAATGCAATTGCTAAAGCAAAAGCAGCCATCTATCCGGAGCGCTCCCTTGCCGAAGTTCCAGCACAAATGAAACAAAAATATTTTGAGCAAGAAGGTTCTTTTTATAAAGTAACGCCTGATATTAAAAGAACGGTTACATTTAAAAAACATAACTTATTAAATGATCGATATGAACAAAATCATGATTTAATCGTTTGTCGTAATGTCATGATTTATTTTACAGAAGAAGCGAAAGATCAAATTTATCATAACTTCAGTAAAGCTTTGAAACCAGGCGGTGTACTATTTGTTGGAAGCACTGAACAAATTTTTAATCCAGCACAATATGATTTTGAAGTAGAAGATACCTTTTTCTATCGTAAAAAAGGTTAACTATAAGAGGAATGCGCTTTTCGCATATGTGAAAAGCGGTTTTTTATAAATAAAAATAAATTCAAAAAACATCAAAATTTCAGTTAATTTATTTTTATTATAAAATCAACTGAAATTTATAAAAATATATGTTATAGTGAAAAACATATACTTTAGCGATGTGAAGGGGGAAAGCGTAAATGAGATACTTAACAGCGGGTGAATCACATGGCCCACAATTAACAACAATTATTGAAGGACTTCCTTCATTACTACCAATTACAGCAGAACAGATTAATCATGAACTGAAAAGACGCCAAGGAGGACATGGTCGAGGTCGACGTATGCAAATCGAGACAGACACAGTGGAGATTACATCAGGTATTCGTCATGGTAAAACACTCGGTTCTCCTGTTGCACTTGTGGTAACGAATGATGACTGGAAACACTGGACAAAAATTATGGGTGCAGAGCCACTTCCAGAAGATGTTGACCCGAATGAGATCAAACGTCAAATCTCGCGTCCACGTCCAGGGCATGCAGATTTAGTAGGCGGTATTAAATATGGTCACCGCGACTTACGAAACGTCTTAGAACGCTCATCAGCACGTGAAACAACTGTGCGTGTAGCTGTTGGTGCAGTAGCTAAGATTCTTTTAGAACAATTGGGGATTCGTATTGTAGCGCATGTCGTAGAAATTGGTGGTATTACAATCGACCGACAAGCAGTTGAAGGCAAATCAGTAGAAGAAATCCGTGCAATCGTAGAAGAAGATCCATGTTACTGCGTGGACCCAGAAGCTTCAGCGAAAATGGTTGCGTTAATTGATGAAACAAAAAAAGCTGGTGACACAATCGGTGGCGTTGTTGAAATCATTGTAGAAGGTATGCCAGCAGGTGTCGGTTCATATGTACATTACGACCGCAAGTTAGATGGTAAGTTGGCACAAGCAATGCTTAGTATCAATGCTTTTAAAGGTGTTGAATTTGGTATTGGTTTTGATGCAGCGCATGTACCCGGTTCACAAGTACATGATGAAATTATTTGGGATGAGGAACAAGGTTATACGCGCCGTACAAATCGTCTAGGTGGTTTAGAAGGTGGTATGTCTACAGGAATGCCAATTGTTGTACGTGGTGTTATGAAGCCAATTCCAACACTTTATAAGCCATTACAAAGTGTGGACATCGAAACAAAAGAGACATTTAAAGCTTCTGTAGAACGTTCAGATGCATGTGCAGTACCGGCTGCATCAGTTGTGGCAGAACATGCGATTGCCTTTGAAATTGCGAATGCGATTTTAGATCAATTTCATGCAGATCAGTTACCGCAACTGCAACAACAAATCGAGCAAATGAAACAACAAGCGAAGGAGTTTTAATGATGCGTATTCCCGTACAAACACCATCTCACGTCTATGAAGTCGTGATTGGTTCACATCATTTAACAGAAGCTATTACATCACTTGCTGATAAAATCGAAACAGCCGATCAATTGGTTGTATTTACAGACGAACATGTTTGGGCAATTCATGGAGAGCATTTCACAAAAGCTTTTCCACATCCATTCAAGTTACATATTCTAGCTGCAGGTGAAGCATGTAAAACATTTGATAGTTATTACGCAGCACAAACATTCCTTTTAGAACAAAAATGTACACGTAAATCAATGCTTTTTGCATTCGGTGGTGGAGCAGTAGGCGATTTAACAGGTTTTGTAGCAGCTACTTTTATGCGTGGTATCCCATTTGTTCAAATTCCAACAACTATTTTGGCGCATGACTCAGCTGTAGGTGGAAAAACAGCCATCAATCATCCACTAGGTAAAAATATGATTGGTGCGTTTTATCAACCTGAAGCTGTTTTATATGATATTGCATTTTTAGCTTCATTACCTGAAAAAGAAGTACGTTCAGGTATGGCAGAAGCGATTAAACATGCACTGATTTCAGATCAACAATGGTATGAAGAGTTTTTAGCGCAAGACATTCAGCATTTATCAGAAGAGCAATTAGCGCATTATTTAGAACGTGGAATTACAGTAAAGGCAGCAATTGTCTCACAAGATGAACAAGAGCATTCCGTACGTAAATACTTAAACTTTGGTCATACGTATGGTCATGCACTTGAAGCTGCTTGTGGATTTGGAAAGTTAGCACACGGTGAGGCGATTATGATTGGTATGGTTTATGCCCTATTATTGAGTGAAAAGTACGGTCAACTAAATCGTGCGAATACGTTAGAGTTCTTAGCTTTCGCTCAAAAGAACGGCTATACATTCAAGCCAGTCCATGATTTTACGTTTGATACGTTATTACCATACTTAATGACAGATAAAAAAGCTGAATATGGTATTTTACAATTTGTTCTGTTAGATGAAATTGGTAAACCATTTGTTCAAAAAGTAACAGTAGAAGAATGTCGCGAAATCGATACACTACTACGCACACTTGTTTAGGAGGTGTCCCATATGATTCGAGGTATTAGAGGTGCAACAACGATTAGCATAAATGATGCTACACAAGTAGAGATTGAAACAACGAGATTATTAAAAGAAATCATTGAGCGCAATGAAGTAAAAGCAGAAGATGTATCATCCGTTATTGCAACAACGACGCCAGATATTACATCTGCTTTTCCAGCAAAAGCTGTACGCACATATGAAGGATGGGATTACGTTCCGGTTATGTGTATGCACGAAATGAATGTAGCGGGTGCGTTACCACTTTGTATCCGTCTACTTGTGAATGTAGAAACGCAAAAAGCACAGAAGGAAATTGCCCATGTCTATTTAAATGAGGCGGTGAAATTAAGACCAGACTTAGTAAAATAATGAGATGAGGAAGAAAGAGGCGACTTAACGATGAAGTGGAAAGAATCAGTAAAAGGGTTGAAAGCATACCAACCTGGAAAATCAATTGAAGCAGTGAAGAAAGAATTCGGGTTATCAGAGATTGTAAAATTAGCATCGAATGAAAATCCATTAGGATGCTCACCAAAAGTAACAGCATATTTAGAGAATGCGGTGCATAACTTTGCATTATATCCAGACGGTTATGGCACAGAGATGCGTGAAGCAGTTGCAAAACATTTAGGTGTGAATGGTGACGAATTAATTTTTGGTAACGGCTCAGATGAACTGATTAGTATCGTGACACGCGCGTTACTTCAACCAGGTGTAAATACAGTTATGGCAACACCATCATTCTCACAATATAAATTAAATGCACGGATCGAAGGTGCGGAAATTCGTGAAATTCCATTAAAGAATCGCACACATGATTTAGATGCGATGCTTGATGCAATTGATGAAAATACAGCAGTTGTATGGGTATGTAGTCCGAACAATCCAACAGGTGTGGTTATTGAAGACGCACCATTACAAGCATTCCTGAAAAAAGTACCGAAAGATGTACTTGTCGTTTTAGATGAAGCTTACTTTGAATATGTAACAAATCCAAATTGTACAGATTCATTACCACTATTAAAGCAATACGACAACTTAATCATTATGCGTACGTTCTCAAAAGCATATGGTTTAGCAGCTTTCCGTGTAGGTTACGGGATTGCCAATAAAGAATTGATTGCACGACTTGACCCTGTACGTGGTCCATTTAACAATACAGTATTAAGTCAGGCGATTGTTCCGGTAGCAATTGCGGACCAAGCATATATTGAGTTATGTCGTGAAATAAATGAAGATGGTAAAAAACAATATATCGCTTTTTGTGAAAAACACCAATTAGATTACTACCCAACAGATACGAATTTCATCTTATTTGAAGTGAAGATGGATAGTGATGTTGTATTCCAAGAGTTAATGTCACGAGGCTATATTATTCGTAGCGGTAATCCACTTGGTGTTCCAAACTATATTCGTGTGACAATTGGCACAAAAGAACAAAATGAAGGCTTACTCGCACAGCTAGAAGAAGTGTTACAAAAACATGAGGTATTCGCTTGAATAAAAAGCGAATTCTCATCGTAGGTTTAGGTTTAATTGGCGGTTCGCTTGCGCTTGCTTTACAACGCTCTCCAGAACATGAAATTATCGGTTATGATGCAAATGCCGATACACTTCAAAGTGCGAAAGTATTGGGGGTTATTCATAAAGCAGCAACACATCCGAAAGAAGCCGTAAAAGAAGCCGACTTTGTCATTTTTGCGACACCTGTGAATGCGACACTTCAATGGATGAAAGAACTTCAAACATGGACTGTACCATCACATACCATTGTGACAGATACAGGAAGTACAAAAGCTATTATCATGGAAGAAGCGCAACATTTAGCTGAAAAAGGTATTACATTCATTGGTGGGCATCCAATGGCTGGTTCACATAAAAGTGGTGTTCTAGCAGCTAAACCAATTTTATTTGAAAATGCATATTATATGTTGACACCTTTGGGAAGTACAAAGGAAGAACAAGTGAAAGCTTTAGAAGGAATTTTAAAACTAACAAATGCCAAACTCATGGTTGTTTCTGCCGAAGAACATGATCATATGACATCGGTTGTTAGTCATTTCCCGCATATTGTGGCAGCGTCACTTGTGCATCAACTAGCAAATGAAAATGCAGAGCATCCATTCACGAAACGATTGGCAGCAGGTGGATTTAGAGATATTACACGTATTGCTAGTTCCAATCCAACGATGTGGCAAGATATTACGGTACAAAATCGCGCGCAAATACAAGACCAATTAGCAAAATGGCAACAAGAGATGGCACGTGTGCAATCGATTTTAGAACAAGGTACCGAACAAGACATTTATCAATTTTTTGAAGAAGCAAAGCAATTTCGTGATGCATTACCTAATACATCAGGTGCCTTATTTACAACATATGATTTATATATTGATGTACCAGATTATCCTGGTAGTATCGCTGAAATTACAGGTTATTTTGCAGAAGAAAAAATTAGTATTATAAATATTCGAATTGTCGAGACAAGAGAAGATGTTTTCGGTATTTTAGTTGTAAGTTTCCAATCAAGTGGAGATCGTAAGCGAGCAGCAGAATGCATTCGTACACGTAGTCCATATGAATTTTATATTTCGTAAAGGAGAGATGACGATGCAAAAAATCGTTCAATTACAAAATCAATCATTAAAAGGAACGATTACGGTTCCAGGCGATAAATCCATTTCACACCGTTCCATCATGTTCGGAAGTATGGCAAAAGGTAAGACAACAGTTACAGGCTTTTTACCGGGGGAAGATTGTCTTCGTACAATTGAAGCCTGCAAACAAATGGGTGTTAAAATCGAACAACAAGGTACAGATGTGACGATTGAAAGTGAAGGTATGGACGCATTTCAAGAGCCGATGGATATTTTGTACATGGGAAACTCTGGCACAACGACACGTCTATTACTTGGTTTACTAGCTGGTTCACACGTACACGCAGTATTATCTGGTGATGAATCGATTGCCAAACGTCCAATGAAGCGTGTCATTAATCCTTTACGCGAAATGGGTGCACATATTACAGGGCGAGAAGATGGACAATTTACACCAATCGCAGTGAAAGGTACGATATTACAAGCGATTGATTACACATTGCCTGTAGCGAGTGCGCAAGTTAAATCTGCAGTGTTATTAGCAGGTCTAAATGCAGAAGGTACAACAATTGTTCGCGAAAAAGAAGCAACACGTGATCATACGGAATTAATGCTACGTCAATTTGGTGTAAATATTGATACAACAGATGGTGTGATTTCGTTAGCAGGTGGGCAAAAGTTAACAGCGAGTCATGTCGCTGTTCCAGGTGATATTTCTTCAGCTGCCTTCTTCCTTGTAGCAGGTGCCATTACAAAAGGTAGTGAAATTACTCTTGAAAATGTAGGTCTTAATAAGACACGTACAGGTATCATCGAAGTGTTAGAAGCAATGGGTGCAAATCTAGAAATTCAACCGTATGACCATGAGCATGCTGAGCCAGCAGGTCGTGTCATTATTCGTACATCAGAGTTAAAGGGTACGACCATTGGTGGGGATTTAATTCCGCGGCTAATTGATGAAATTCCAATTATTGCTTTACTTGCGACACAAGCTGAAGGAACAACGATTATTCGTGATGCAGAAGAATTAAAAGTGAAAGAAACGAATCGTTTAGATGCAGTTGTTGCGGAATTATCAAAATTAGGTGCGAATATTACAGCAACAGAAGACGGTATGATTATTGAAGGTCCTACACAGCTTCATGGTGCAGCATTAAAGACATATGGCGATCACCGTATGGGTATGATGAATGCCATTGCAGCACTTATTACAGATGGTGCTGTAACATTAGATGATGCAGATTGTATTGCGGTATCTTATCCAACATTCTTTGAAGATTTAGACAGTCTAATGAAATAGTTCATAAAACAAGCTATCATGATGCGGTTTTTATCAGGGTAGTTTGTTTTTATTTTAAACAAAGAAATAAGGAGGTAAGCAGTCATATTTTACCTGTAATTTTCTTTGATATTTCAAGCGTTTTTCCTTGTATATCCTACTTTCCTCATGTAGCATAAAGATGAAAATAATTTAGAAATAGGTGGATGACAGATGACAATCCAACAACAAATGGTTGAAGCAATGGAGCAAGGTGACCTTAATCAAATTCATGCACTAATGGAAGAATTCAAGTTACATGTCGATCCAGATATGCAATATGAAGTTGCTGGTTACTTGATGAATTTAGGTTTTATTCATGAAGCAACGAGTGTGTTAGAGCATTTACAATTTTTATTCCCAGAAGAAAATCAAATTAAGGTTGACCGTGCTTCATTATTGATGGAAATCAATCAAGAAGATGAAGCATTGGACTTATTCTTATCAATTCCACAAGATGCAGAAGAATATCCACAAGTATTATTGGCGCTTGCTGATTATTATCAAATGCAAGGTTTATACGAAGTAGCAGAAAAACATATGAATGAAGCGCTTGAGTTATTACCAGATGAACCCCTTCTTCATTTTGCAAAGGCAGAGTTATTAATGGAGATGGGACGTCTAAGTGAAGCAGCTCGTTTATATGAGAATTTATATAAAAATCAAAAAGAAATTGCAGGTGTTCGTCTAGTTGAACGTATTGCAGAAGTTCATCGTACGGGTGCAGCTTTTGAAGATGCCTACTATTATTATTTAGAGGCATTAAAAGAGAGTACATCGCCTGATTTATTATTTGGTGCAGCGTATAGTGCTTTTCAATTAGAGATGTACGAAGCGGCAGCACGCTATGGTGAAGATTTACGTGCGCTTGATCCAGACTACTTTGCCGGTTATCTATTATTGGCGCAAAGTTATGCCATGATGGAAGACAATGTCAAAGCTTTAGAAGTAATTAAAGAGGGTATTAAACGAGATGAGTATGACAAGGAATTATTCTTGTTTGCTGGTAAAATGGCAATCAAAAATAAATTGCCAGAGGAAGCAGAAGCATTTCTTCGTCAAGCTATTGCACTTGACCCAGAATATATGGAAGCAGTGCATACACTCGTATCAATCTTATCATCGGAAGAGCGCGATGAAGAAGTTGTTGAACTCATTGAAGGTCTATCGAAAGATGACTTTGAATGGACAGCTCTTTCAATTTTTGCGGCGCTTGCCTATGATCGTTTAGAAATGTATGAAGAAGCTTACACACATTACCGTCAGGCATTCGAAGATTATAAAGAAGATGTGGACTTCTTAGAGAAATATGTTTATTTCTTAATCGAGGATGGGAAAAGACAAGAAGCCTTACAGATTGTAGCACTTTTACGTGGCTTACAACCTGAAGAACCGCAATGGATTGATTTACAAGCAAGCTTTGACGCTTAAGTTACACCCGGTTCAGCAAGTGATTGGAAAGAATTACTTACTAAAGGAGGGGTATTTATGAAGGCATCTGTGACAAATGTAGAGAAAAAGGTATTTATTAAATGGTTCTTAAAGCGTTACGATATGAAACGAAGAGAATGTGTTTGGATTCTTAATTATATTGTAGGGCACGATGATTTATTAGAAAGAATTCATTTCGTAGAAGAAGCGCATTTTTGTCCAAGAGCAATGGTCATGTCGACAATCGATTCATCTGGAATCCCATTCCGTTTTTATAAAGGAAATTTAATGACGGCTGATGCAGAAAAGTCATTTCATGATTTAAGATTGAATTCGGAAGAAGATATATACATTCAGCTAAACTTCCCTAAAATACCACCTAATCCGGCTTACTTAGCTGTTTTAGAGGAGAATCCGTATATTCCAAAGTATTTACAATCGAATTACGGTGATCGTGAAGTTGCTGAAAAATTACTCGATGTAAGCATGAAAAATTTCCAAAAGAAAATGTTATTACAACAAATTGATGAAGCAATTGATAATCGTGATAAAGAACGGTTTTTACAGTTGTCGGATCAGTTGAACCAATTACAGTAAATAGAAAAAAGTGCTTTGATTTGCGAAAATCAAAGCACTTTTTCTCAGAAAAAGAAATGATAGTAGACCGTTTGAAAACATCTACTATATAATGGATAGAGATAGAGGTGGGGATTTCATGCGCTACATATGGGCGAGATTATGGATGGTTTTAATATCAAAATTATTTTTAACCATGTTATTAATCGTTAATCTATTAGGTTCTATTTATGGATACATTTGGTACGGAGATCAGTTGGCTGAAACAAAGCCCATCTTTTTAATATTTATACCAGATAGTCCAACAGCTACACTATTCTTTTCAATTGCGATTATTGGTTGGTTGTTAAAAAAACATTGGCGCTTATTTGAAGCGTTAGCGCTTGTGACGCTTGTAAAATACGGTGTATGGGCTGTGGTCATGAATTTAATGGTCTTAAACGAGTTAGGTTCACTTGGATTTGGTGGTTGGATGCTTGTAGTTAGTCATGGTTTAATGGCTGTCCAAGGTTTGCTTTATATGCCGATGTATGACTTTAAAAGTGTTCATATCATCATCACAGCAATTTGGACATTACATGATGTTGTGATTGACTATGTCTTTAAGTATATGCCTTGGTACCATATGTTAAATCAATATATGACAGGAATTGGGTACTTTACATTTTGGTTGTCAATTGTGTGTCTAATCATTGCAATCTTTGCAATGAAAAAGAGGTTTTCAGTTGCCCCAAATTTTGTTTGACCTTAAAATAAAACTATGAACGAACTAGGAGGATGGTTAGATTGTCAATTATGATGTATGTCATCTACTTTGCTGTTTTGATGTTATTACCACTGTATGCACAACGTAAAGTAAAGAAAACATATACACGCTATTCACAAGAATATTCAACATCAGGAATGACGGGTGCCGAAGTCGCTCGTAAAATTTTAGACCAAAATGGATTAGGGAATGTAAAAGTTGAGCCAGTCGATGGCTTTTTGTCAGATCATTACGATCCATCTACAAAAGTAGTGCGTTTATCAACGCATAACTTCTATGAAACATCGATTGCAGGTACAGCAGTTGCAGCCCATGAATGTGGTCACGCTATTCAAGATGCGGAAGCATATTCATTCTTAACATGGCGCTCAAAATTAGTCCCAGCAGCGAATATTTCGTCAAACGCCTCATGGATTTTCATTATGATTGGTATGATTGCAACATTTAAACCATTAATGTTAGTAGGTATTATCTTATTAGCCATTGGTGTACTTTTCCAAGTAGTAACATTACCAGTTGAGTTTGATGCTTCTAAGCGTGCGATGCGTCAAATTGATCAATTGGGCATCATTAACAATGAAGAATATCCAAAAGCGAAAAAAGTATTAACAGCAGCAGCATTAACATATGTTGCAGCAGCAGCAACAGCGGTCATGGAACTTGCACGACTTGTATTAATTTATACAGGTATGGGAAACCGCGAAGATTAATAACACAAAAACACCTTGTATTGTTACATTGACGTAATATACGAGGTGTTTTTTTATGTCATTTTTTTTAAAAAAAGAAGAAAAATAAGAGGATGAAATTATTTTACAAGAAAAAAGCCAGAAAATAATAAGCATTCAACCATTGATTTAATAAGATTCTGCTAAATATAAGTCAAGCTCGTAATAATTTGTAATATATCTGTAACTTAGTTGACGCTAGACTGTAAGCTAATTCGTGTAAAGTTAGTCTCAGTTAAAAAGTTCGTACATAATAACAAATGACATATAACAAGCGACATATAAATCAATCAAATTAAAAACATGGGAGTGTTCATAAATTCATGAAGAAACATAAATTACTGACATCAATCTTAACAGGTGCATTGGCTTTAACAGTAGGTTTTACAGGGGTAGCCACTGAACAACAAGCATCTGCAGCTTCATCAAAAACAACAAAAGTTTCTAAAAATTACTATACAAAAGCAGCTTTAAATATGCGTACAGGTCCAACAACAAAAGCAAAACGTGTTTTAACTATTCCAAAAGGTAAAAAAGTATATGCATACCAACGTAAAACTGTTTCAGGTACTTGGTATAAAGTAAAATACAATGGTAAAGTAGGCTGGGTGTCAGGTAAATATCTTTCTTCAAAAAAAGCAAAGAAAACAGTGAAAAAAGCATCTGCAGCTTCTGGTAATGCGATTATTAATGCAGGTCGTAAATATGTAGGTACACCATATGTATGGGGTGGATCACGTCCAGGTGGATTTGACTGCTCTGGTTTCACATCTTATGTATATAAACAAGCAGGTATGAAATCATTACCACGTACAAGTAGAGCACAAAAAGCTTCTGTTAAACGTGTAAGTTCGCCAAAAGTAGGAGACTTAATCTTCTTCTCAGCAACTCCAGGTGGCTCATATATATCACATGTAGGAATTTACGCAGGTAACAATCAAGTATTACACGCAGCTGGTAATAGTGTGAAATTCCAATCATTAAGCGGTTACTGGAATCAACGTGTAGTAAGCTATGGTACAACACGTTAATTTAAATTAAATAGATGAATTACATATGTGAGAAACTATTTTCATATAAGTAAGGAGTTTCAATAAAAAAGGCTTGATTCGCTTTTATGTGAATCAAGCCTTTTTGTATGGTATATAAAAAGACTGTAGTGTCTAAAATAGCACTACAGTCTCTTAATTTAATGATTATACAAAGCGTACTACATCTTCAACAGATAAACGAGAAGTACCACGTGCTGGGCCTGTTCCTTTACCAATTGCGATTAGAACGATTGGGAATTCATTTTCTGGTAAGTTATATGATTTTGCAAATTCATCTTTATTGAATCCACCCATTACAACTGTATCTAGTCCACGATCTTTTGCAGCTAATAAAAGTTGCATTGACACTAATCCAGCATCGTACATAGCTACTGAATGACGTGCAGCTACAGGAATACCGCTGTAAAGTGTTTCAGCATTTTCTGTTAGTTTTTCAGCCACTTCTGGATCCATAACGCCAGCATCTACACTTAGTTGGTGAATTTTACGTGCATTTTTATGGAAGTCAGTATCACCTAAAACCGCGATGATTGCTGGAGCTGTTTCAACTTGTTCTTGATTGAATGCCATCGTACGTAATTCTTTTTTCTTTTGTTCATCTGTAATAACGATGAAGCGCCAAGGTTGTTGGTTTGAAGAAGAAGGTGCAGTCATTGCATCTGTTAATAGCTCTGAAATTTCTTCTTTTGTTAATTTATATTCAGTATCGTATTTACGAATCGATTTACGTGCATACATGTTTTCAATTACAGCTGATTTTGTTGTTGTTGACATAATAAAAATTCCTCCTATATTTAACTAACTTAAAGTAAGTTAATGGATATATAAAACATCTTACTTTAAGTTAGTTTTTATGTCAATCATTATTTCATTTGTGGTACAATAATAAATGTAAAGGAGCGATTCGATATGACACAGCCTATCTATTCAGAGCAAGTTTGTCAAAATTATCATCAAGCAATTGAATTTATCGGTAAGAAATGGATTGGGGCAATTTTATATAGTTTAGTTGATGGTCCATTACGCTACAATGAAATTCATGCGCGAATCGAAGGCATTTCGGATCGTTTATTAACACAGCGTTTAAACGAATTAGTCGATGCCGATATGATTGAAAAAGAATATATTAATGATTCTGTAAAAAAAACAAAATATCGTTTAACCGAAAATGGTCAAGCTTTTAAAGAAGTGATTCACTCGATTCAGAAGTGGGTTCATACATGCCAAAAAACAAATCAGTGTAAAGAACCGACATCACCTAACATATAGTCCCATTCATTACACACAAAAAAAGAGAACTTCGCTATAGTAGCAAGAGTTCTCTTTTTGTTTTTAATGATGGAGTGGATTGCGTTCGTCGTCTAATGTGAAGCCCATTCCAGACACTTCATGCACTTCGGATATAGATACGAATGCATATGGATCGACCGAATTGACGAGACTTTTTAATTTGAATAATTCATTTTTAGATACGACACAATATACAATTTTACGTTGCTCTTTCGTATAAAAACCTTCACCTTCTAAATATGTTACACCACGTTCCATCTGTGTTGTGATTTTTGAAGCTACTTCTTCATAATGGTCTGAGATAATAAGCGCGCCGCGTGCTGCATACATCCCTTCTTGTACAAAGTCAATCACGCGTGCTGCAATGAAAACAGCTACTAATGTGTACATGGTTGTACGAATGTCTAAGAATGTTAATGCAGAAATCGCAATAACGAGCGCATCAAGTAAGAACATCGTCTTACCCATTGGCCAACCAAAATATTTATCCGCAAGACGTGCGATGATATCAGAACCACCTGTTGTACCTCCGAAGCGGAAGATAATGCCAAGCCCTCCACCTAAAAATACACCTGCAAATAAAGAAACAAGTAATAAATCATCGTTTAATGGAATATGAACATTGACAATTTGGAATACTTTAATGAAGACAGATACACTGACTGTACCAATAATCGTATAGGCGAATGCACGCTTACCAAGAATTTTCCAACCAATAAAGAACATGGGGATGTTCAATACTAAGTTCATGAGTGCAGGGTCCCATTTAAATAGAAAGTAAAGAATCAATGTAATCCCTGTAAAACCACCTTCACCTAGCTTGTTTTCTAATGTGAAATTTACAAGACCAAAACTAAAGATTGCTGCACCAAGTAAAATAAACAGCGTATTTTTTACTTTAACTAAACCCAAAAAAAAGACCTCCAATCGAATGAAATACGCGAAAATGAAGTTTTCTATCTTACTATTTATTTCGCATATTGTATAATGTGTAATAGAGATGAAATCAATTCAAACAATAAATGGATGGATAGACTTACATTATCATGTATTTTAACTATTTTTACAATAAAAAGATAAAGATACTACAGGGGTTACAAAATAAGGGAGGAATAACACACATGATTACAGTAGCAATAGCAGGACCAAGAGGGCGCATGGGAAAAGAAGCGGTACATACCGTTATGAGCAGAGAAGATTTTCAATTAGTAGGGGTGCTCGATCATAAAGAAATTGCAGAAAATCTACAACAATATCCACAATTTCCAGATACATATGATGTACCCGTATTTATGGATTTACAGACATTATGTAATGAAGTAAAACCAGATGTATTAATTGATTTAACAACACCAGAAGCTGTTTATGAACATACAAAATTAGCTTTAACACATGGTGTACGACCTGTAATTGGTACGACGGGCTTTACAGATGAGCAGTTACAAGAATTAACAGATTATGCAAAACAGCATGGAATTGGAGCTATTATTGCACCAAACTTCGCAGTAGGTGCTGTATTGATGATGAAATTTGCAGCGATGGCAGCTCAGTATATGCCAGATGTTGAGATTATCGAGCTACATCATGACCAAAAATTAGATGCACCATCGGGTACAGCAATTAAAACGGCTCAATTGATTCAAGAGAATCGTCCTTCACATAAGCAAGGACATCTAGACGAAAAAGAGACGATTCCAGGAGCTCGTGGTGCAGATTTTGATGGTATGCGTATCCACAGTATTCGTTTACCGGGTCTTGTAGCGCATCAAGAAGTATTATTTGGTGGCGAAGGTCAAATGCTAACAATTCGTCATGATTCATATAATCGCGCTTCATTTATGTCAGGTGTAAAGTTATGTGTTGAAAAAGTGATGACATTAGATCATCTTGTATATGGTTTAGAAAACATTTTGTAAGGAGAGATTGACATGAAAATCGCATTAATTGCACACGATCAAAAGAAAGAAGATATGGTAGAGTTTGCAATCGCATATAAGCCCATTTTAGAACAGCATGAATTATTCGCAACAGGTACAACAGGGCAACGGATTATCGATGCTACTTCTTTATCTGTTACGCGTTTTCGTTCGGGGCCACTCGGTGGAGATCAACAAATCGGCGCAATGATTGCGAATAATGATATGGATATGGTTATTTTTTTCCGCGATCCACTTACAGCCCAGCCACATGAACCAGATATTTCAGCTTTGATGCGCTTAAGTGATGTATATCATGTGCCACTTGCGACAAACATGGGGACAGCAGAAGTGCTATTAAAAGGATTGGAACACGGTTTTATTGATTTCCGGTTATTAGCTGAAAGACGTTCTAAATAAAGAAAGTGATGTGCTTATTATGAAAAAGTTAAAAATTGGGATTACATGCTACCCAACAGTAGGTGGATCAGGCGTTATGGCAACGGAGTTAGGTAAGATGCTTGCAGAACGTGGTCATGAAATTCATTTTATTACGTCAAGCATGCCCTTTCGTTTAAACAAAGTGTATCCAAATATTTTCTTCCATGAAGTAGAAGTTAATAATTATTCTGTTTTTCAATATCCACCATATGATATTGCTCTAGCAAGTCGTATGGCCGATGTTATTCGTGAAGAGCATTTAGATGTATTACATGTACATTATGCGATTCCACATGCTGTTTGTGCAGTTCTTGGACGCGATATGGCGGGACAAGCAGGGAAGCGTGTAGGAATTGTGACGACACTTCATGGAACGGATATTACAGTTCTAGGTGACGATGCACTACTAACAACGGCAATCCGTTATGGTATTGAAAAATCGGATGTTGTGACAGCTGTATCGACATCTTTAAAAAATCAAACATTGGAATTAATCCAGCCGAATCAAACGATTGAAACGGTTTATAATTTTGTGGATGAACGTGAATATTATCCACGAGACGGGCGTGAATTACGTGAAGCATTTGGTATTGAGCCAGATGAAAAAGTTTTGGTGCATGTATCGAATTTCCGTAAGGTGAAGCACGTGCCAGATGTGATTGAGACATTCATCAAAACACGTAAATATGTAAAATCAAAATTATTATTAATTGGTGATGGTCCTGAAAAACATGAGGCGATGCAACTCGCAAAACAAACACCATATGGTGAGGATATTTTATTTTTAGGAAAGCAAGAGAATTTAGCAGAATTATATGCAATGGCTGACTTAAAACTACTTATGTCTGAAAAAGAAGCGTTCGGATTAGTGTTATTAGAAGCAATGGCTTGTGGTGTTCCAGGAATCGGTACACGTATTGGTGGAATTCCAGAAGTCATCTGTCATGAAAAAAATGGCTATATTGTTGAACTAGGTGATACAGATCAAGCTGCTCACCATGCGATTAGCTTATTATTAGATGATGAGAAATTACAGTTGTTTAGAAAACGAGCAATTCAAAGTGTACAAAATCGATTTCACTCGGAGAAAATTGTTGAGCAATACGAAGCGCTATATGAAAAGGTGGTTCAAAAGTGATGAAACATCCTGCATGGCAGTCGGCACATGACGTCATGGAAATATTAGAACAGCATGGACATGAAGCGGTTATTGTAGGCGGTGCTGTAAGGGATTATTTATTAGATAAACCAGCGAATGATGTAGATGTAGCAACGAGTGCAATGCCGCTTGAAGTAAAGGCATTATTTGAAAAAACAGTAGATGTAGGGATTGCACATGGTACGATTCTTGTGTTAGGTTTTGAAGAACCTATTGAGGTAACAACGTTTCGTACGGAAGGAACCTATACAGACCGTCGTCGACCAGATGAAGTAACGTTCGTTCGTTCATTAGCAGAAGATTTAAAAAGACGTGATTTTACGATTAATGCAATGGCACTTAGACGTTCTGGAGAGCTAGTAGACTTATACCAAGGTCAAGAAGATTTACAAAAGAAAATTATTCGTGCAGTGGGCGAACCGTATGCCCGTTTTTCAGAAGATGCATTGCGCATTATTCGAGGTGTACGTTTTGTAGCTCAATTAGGCTTTACATTGGAACAAGAGACACTTATCGCTATGCAAAAAACGTCGCATTATTTAGGTGAGATTGCTATTGAACGTGTGAAAGCTGAATGGGATAAAATTTTTGTGAGTCGTGCAACGGAAAGAGCGATGTACTATATGCAAGAATATAATCTTGGTGAAGCGATTCCAGGTACTTTTGAAGCCTATAGTAAATGGCAGAACTATGCTGCAAAAGATGCAAAATGGGGCTGGACATATTGGTGCATTTTAACGAATGACTTTACCTTACTTCAACAGTATCGTTGTTCAAATGATGAAAAGTCATTTGTGAAACAAGCGAAAGCTTGCTACGATATTTTGTTTCAACACCGACCAACTAAGTTTGAGCTTTTTCAATATGATTTGAAGTATTGGGAATGTGCATGTGAGCTTCTTGCGTTGCAAAATGTAACAAAAGTTATAAGTTATCCAGAATTAGTAAAAGAAAAGCAAGATTTACCGATTCAACATGTACAGGAGATTGCTGTTACGGGAAAACATCTCATGACCTGGATGAACCAAAAAGGCGGCCCATGGTTACGTGAAGTATTAGATGAGATTGTGAAGCGTGTTGTGAACGGTCAGTTAGAAAATAATGAACAAACAATAAAGGAATGGTTGCAAAATGAATGGTTCGTATAAATATAAAATTCTAAAAAAATTACAACAGTCCACTCCATCTCCTGTTTCAGGTCAACAACTTGCAGATGATTTCGGTTTATCGCGTACAGCCATTTGGAAGTACATTAAACAATTAGAAGAAGAGGGTTATATGTTTGAGACCATTCGAAAAAAAGGTTATATTTTGACGTCGCAACCGAATAGCATCGATCCAACAAAAATTAAAGCGGCACTTGAAACAACTACGTTTGGTGAAACAATTATTTTTGAAGAAACACTTCCTTCTACACAGCCAGTAGCACATCAGTTGGCACAGGAAGGCGCTAAAGCAGGAACCGTTGTCATCTGTGAGGAACAAACACTCGGTCGTGGACGTATGCAAAGACCGTGGCAATCTCAAAAAGGAAAAGGAATTTGGATGAGTGTCATTTTACGTCCAGATGTGCCACCTTATGAGGCACCACAATTTACATTAGTAGCTGCTGTAGCAATCGCAAAAGGGATTGAAGATGTAGCAGGTATTCGTCCTCAAATTAAGTGGCCGAATGATTTATTAATCGATGGTTTTAAAATTACAGGGATTTTAACGGAGTTACAGGCAGACCCTGACCGTGTGAATGCATTAATCATGGGGATTGGTATTAATGTCAACCACACAATGGATGATTTCCCAGAAGAAATTCATGGTATTGCGACTTCTTTAAAATTACAAACAGGACAAGAAATCGACCGTGCTGTATTAATTGCACGTATTTTATATTATTTAGAGTATTATTCGAATCAATACGTTAAAGAAGGGTTCCTACCAATTAAAAAAGAATGGGAAAGCTATTCTTGTACCATTGGTCAAACGATTAAAGTAACAACATTGACAGAAGTCTTCTATGGTAAGGCTGTTGCAATTACGAATGATGGTGTATTAAAAGTACAATTACCAGACGGTGAAACGAAAAGTGTGTATTCAGCTGATATTGAATTAAAAAAAGATTAATGTAAGTTACAGTGTCATCGTTCAACACATTTAGGAGGGTAACAATGAAAAGCGTTGCAGATTTTCCAAAAATGAAAGAAAAACAGGACAAGATTGTGATGATTACAGCCTACGACTACCCATCGGCTAAATTAGCCGAAGAGCAAGAAGTCGATATGATTTTAGTAGGTGATTCTTTAGGAATGGTTGTTTTAGGATATGACTCGACTGTTCAAGTGACAGTAGAAGATATGATTCATCATGGTAAAGCAGTTCGCCGAGGTGCTAAAGATACATTTATGGTTGTTGATTTACCATTTGGTAGCTATCATGGCGATCCGTACGAGGCGTTAAAAGTAGCTGTACGTGTTTTCCAAGAAACAGGTGCGAACGCTTTAAAAGTCGAGGGTGCAGGGAATCTACTGCCAACGATTCAGTTAATGATTGAAGCAGGCATTCCAGTTGTAGGACATTTAGGGCTACAACCGCAACAAGCAGCTGTATTGGGCGGTTATAAAGTACAGGGGAAAACACAAGAAGATGCAGAAAAAATTTTGCGTGATGCAAAAGCGCTCGAAGAAATAGGTGTCTGTGCGATTGTATTTGAATGTATTCCGAAGCAAATGATGTTTGAAATTAATCAGCAGCTACATGTACCGACGATTGGAATCGGTGCAGGAAATGAAGCGGATGGTCAAGTGCTCGTATTCCATGATGCACTACATTATGGGCACCATCATATTCCTAAATTTGTACAACAATTTGCAGATGTCGGTGCTGAAATTGAGCTAGGTATTGCCAAGTATAAAAAAGCAGTAAAAACAGGTGTTTTTCCAAGTGATGAGCAAAGTTTTCATTTGAAAGAAAACCAATCGATTTCATTATATGGAGGCAAAAAAGGATGAAAATTATTGAAACCGTAGCGGAACTAAAAGAAGTACTTCAACCTTTTGCAATTCATTCCATTGGATTAGTACCAACGATGGGGGCTTTGCATGAAGGGCATGCTACGTTGATTCAACAAGCGCGACAAGAAAATGATGTCGTAGTCGTAAGTATTTTTGTAAACCCTACGCAATTTGGTCCAAATGAAGATTTCGATCGCTATCCACGTGATTTAGATGGAGACGCTAAGAAGTGTGAAGATTGGCAAGTAGATTTTATCTTTGCGCCTTCCGTCGAAGAAATTTATGGAAGTCATGGCGGCATTACATATGATGCAGGTCCTGCTTCACGTATTTTATGTGGTGCAAGTCGACCAGGTCACTTTAATGGTGTTCTACAAATTGTTTCAAAATTATTCATGCTCGTTCAACCGACACGTGCCTATTTTGGTCAAAAAGATGCGCAACAACTCGCATTGATTGAAACGCTCGTACGTGATTATTACTTCCCGCTCGAAATTGTACCTGTTCCAATTGTGCGTGAAGAAGATGGGCTAGCTAAAAGCTCACGTAATGTTTTTTTAACGCCAGAAGAACGTCAAGAAGCGGTTGTCTTATCGCAAGCACTAACACTTGCAAAGGCACGCTTACAAGATGGTGAAGAAGCAGCGATTGTCTTAGAGCAAGCACGTAAAAAAATCGAAGAAACTTCTGCAAAAGTAGAGTATCTCGAATATCTTGCCTACCCAGATTTGCAACGAGCTCCTAAAGCTGATGAACGAAAAATTTTAATGGCAGCGATTCGCTTTTCAAATGTCCGTTTGATTGATAATGAATTATTTGACTAACAGAATAGACAAAGGGTTCTCGCAAATGAATGTGAGAGCCTTTTTCTATGAAGTTCGCAATAGAAAATAAAGGTTCTACTTACCCACAGCTATCTTAAGTATGATAAAATCGTCTGTATGAAATAAAGGACGTACTATTGAAAGATGTCTATAATAAAATGATTTGAAAGACGTGAAGAACATGGAGAGTCAAATGTATGCAGTTGTTGATTTAGAAACGACTGGGCATTCATCAAAGCAAGGCGATCGTATTATCCAAATCGCCATTGTATTTATGAGAGATTGGCAAATTGAAAAGACCTATACCTCTTTCGTCAATCCTAAACGAAAAATACCACATTTCATTCAAGAATTAACGCATATAAAAGAAGAAGATGTTAAGCATGCACAACCTTTTGAAGCGATTGCCCATGAAGTATATGACATGCTCCAGGATTGTGTGTTTGTCGCACACAATATCGACTTCGATTTACCATTTTTACAAGAAGAATTTAAGCGCTGTGGTTTACCAAAATGGTTTGGTAAAAGTATGGATACAGTAGAGTTGGCAAAAATACTCTATCCAACGGCTTATAGTTATAAACTTTCAGAAATTGCTCTTGAATTAAATATTGGTTTAGAGAACGCGCATCGCGCAGATGATGATGCGATGGCAACAGCGCGATTATTAAAGAAGTGTTTTGAACAGTTAATGTCTTTACCACTTGAAACGATTCAGCAACTACATACGCGTTCGTTTAAATTGAAATCAGGTTTAGCACATTTATTTTTTGAGGCACTGCAAATAAAAAGAACGAAATCTTCTCAATTACAGCACCATTTCTTATATCGTGGGGTTCCGATTTTACAACCTCAACAACAAAAAATTAATGCGGAGCCTGTAATTTATCCAGCAAGTACAGAAGCAAAGACACAGCTTTTTTCAAAAGTGATGACTCACTTTGAAGTGAGAGAAGGTCAATTTAATATGATGGATGCTGTGTGGAATAGCCTACAACATCGTACCGAGATTTTAACAGAAGCATCTACTGGTATCGGTAAAACATTAGCATATTTGATTCCAAGTATTGTTTTTGCAAAGCAACAAAAACACCCTGTTGTTATTAGTACGTACACATCTCATTTACTCGATCAACTCATTCAAGAGGAACTACCAAAAGCGAAAGAATTATTAGGTTGTGATGTTCGAATTGCTGTTTTAAAAGGTATGGAACATTATATTGATCTCGACCGTTTTATTGAATCGCTTGTGATTACAGAAGATAGTTATGATGAGAATTTTGTGAAAATGCAAGTGCTTGTTTGGCTCGCTATCTCTTCAACAGGTGATTTGAATGAAGTGAATGTTTCGGGTGGAGGACGTACTGTACTCGACCGAATTCGTCGTACAAGTACAACTGCAGAAACAAAGCAACAAAATGCATTTGACTTTTATTTAGAAGCAATGAAATCATGTGAAGAAGCTGAACTAATCATTACAAATCATGCGATGTTATTGGCTGATTTAGAACGTGAAACACCACTTGTTCAGCAAGTTGGTGGCTTTATTTTAGATGAAGGACATCAGATGATTCAAGCAGCGACCATGCGAGAGGAAAAAGTCTTTGCATATCGTCGTTTCAAATATTGCTTTGGTCAGATTGGTCATTTCGAAGATCGTGCGCTACATCATGCGTTTTATCGCTTATTGCAACAAGCAGATCGTGTGCCACTTCGCTACTTATCCAAGCTTGAAAATCAATTCTTTGAGATGATTGATGTTTTCGAGCATGCGATGAACCATCTCGTAAGTCGTATGAACTTATCTGCGTCTCATAGTGGAGCACAAAAAAAGACAATTCTTTTAAATACGCTCACATTGAAGCAACCTTTATTAGAAGAAGTCGGTCATATGATGGAGCAGTGGTTACAGTTAGCGCATGAGGTCACACGTATTTTCAAAAGTTATCAAGATGATTTAGAAGCTTCTAAACGTGTATGGCTGACAGATTGGGAATATTGGCTACGCGACTTACAACAATTACTCGAACAATGGCGTGCGATTTTCTATGTACATGAACAAAATCGAACGTCTTGGATTGAAGCAGACCGTAGAAGTTTGCCAAACAGCATTCAAATTTACGATCGTCCGATTCAAATTGCCGATCATATTACGCAAGCTTTCGATCAATTTAGAGGAAGAGACGGGATTGTCTGGGCATCCGGTACGCTAACTGTACCAGGAAATCCACGCTTTATTGCGGATCAGCTAGGATTATCAAGAGAAGTAGCTCTTTATCAATTCCAAGCGCCAGCACATTATTATAAAGGTGCTAACCTGTATATTGTGGATGACATGCCAGATATTCAACAAGTACCACAATCTGCTTATATTGAGGCAGTAGCAGAAGCAGTGACGCAAGCTGTACTTGCTACGGAAGGACGTTGTTTCGTTCTTTTCACATCGCAAGACATGCTTCGTAAAACGGTCGATTTAATTCAAGAAATTGGTGCATTAGAGGATTACATGATTTTTGCACAGGGTATTTCAACAGGGAGTCGTATGCGCTTATTAAAGATGTTCCAGCGTTTTGAGCGCTCAGTTTTATTTGGAACGAATAGTTTTTGGGAAGGTGTCGATGTTCCAGGTGACGCATTATCAGCTGTCATCGTCGTTCGTTTACCATTTTCAGCACCAGAAGAACCTCTTTTTAAAGCAAAAGCAGATAAAATGCAGCAACAAGGTTTAAATGCCTTTTATAAACTATCTTTGCCAGAAGCAATCTTACGTTTTAAACAAGGTTTTGGCCGTTTAATTCGCTCATCTCAGGATAAAGGTGCATTTATCGTGTTAGATCGTCGAATCGAAACAAAATCATATGGACCAGACTTTTTACGCGCATTACCGAATGTAGAAGTTCGCCATGTATCGCTAAGTGAACTAGTCTTCGATTTGGAAGATTGGTATAATAAATAAGCAAAATCAATCAAAAGTTCAGGTGATGGAATGAAAAGTTGGATTAAATTCTTCGCCATCTTCTTCGTCATGTTAGCAGTCGTATTAACAGTACTTGTAACGATTAAAGCCTATGCGCCTTATCATAGTGCTACACAAGAAGCGAAAGATGTTGTGTTGAAGGAACGATTATTAAAAACAGTAGATGAATCTTACGTATATAACAGTACAAACCATTATGTTACCGTTATCGGTAAAAATGATAAGAATCAATCAACAGCAGTGATTGTAAATCAAGATCAACCGAAAGCTAAAAAAGAAGTCATTGAACTTTCAAAAGGCATTACAGAAAAAGAAGCTGTTAAGATAGCTACTGAAGGACAAAAAGTGAAAAAAGTGCTTCATGTCCATTTAGGTATTGAAAAGCCAGGTCCCGTTTGGGAAGTAGCATTCAAAAATAACCGAGATGAGCTCAATTATGTCTATGTGGTATTTGAAACAGGTCAATGGTGGAAAAAAATCACGAATTTATAATATTTCGAAAATAGAAATGCTCTCGTTTTTTGTATATAATAAAAGAGAATAAATCAAGAAGTAGATAGGAGACTATTTACTTAATCCCAGATGTGATGGAGGATTCCTATGAAAAAAATTACAATTCAAGAAATGCCAAAACATGTTGGCGAAACAGTAAAAATTGGCGCTTGGCTTGCAAATAAGCGTTCAAGCGGTAAGATTGCTTTCTTACAATTACGTGATGGTACAGGATTTGTACAAGGCGTTGTTGTAAAAGCAGAAGTTTCTGAAGACATGTTTGCAACAGCAAAAGGTCTTCATCAAGAAACTTCATTATATGTAATCGGTGAAGTAACAGAAGATACACGTTCATCATTCGGTTATGAATTACAAGTGAAGGACATCGAAGTGATTTCAGAATCACACGACTACCCAATCACACCAAAAGAGCATGGTACAGAGTTCTTAATGGACAACCGTCACTTATGGTTACGTTCAAAAAAACAACATGCAAAAATGAAAGTGCGTAACGAATTAATTCGTGCAACATACGAATTCTTTAATGACAATGGCTTCGTTAAAATGGACCCCCCAATTTTAACAGCTTCAGCGCCTGAAGGTACATCAGAGTTATTCCATACAAAATACTTTGATGAAGATGCATTCTTATCACAATCAGGACAATTATATGCAGAAGCATCAGCAATGGCATTAGGAAAAGTATTTTCTTTCGGTCCAACATTCCGTGCTGAGAAATCAAAAACACGTCGTCACCTAATCGAGTTCTGGATGATTGAACCAGAAATGGCGTTTGTGGAACATGATGAGAGCTTAGAAGTACAAGAACAATTTGTATCGTATATCGTGCAATCTGTATTAAAAAACTGCAAACTAGAATTAGAAATTTTAGGTCGCGACCTTTCAAAATTAGAAAAAGTAAAAGCACCATTCCCACGTATTTCATACGATGAAGCCATTGAATTTCTTCATAAAGAAGGCTTTGATGATATTAAATGGGGCGATGATTTCGGAGCACCACATGAAACAGCGATTGCAAATCACTTTGATTTACCTGTTTTCATTACATGCTATCCAAAAGATATTAAACCATTCTACATGCAACCACATCCAGACCGCGATGATGTCGTGCTATGTGCCGATTTAATCGCTCCAGAAGGTTATGGTGAAATTATCGGTGGTTCTGAGCGTATTTGGGACTATGATTTATTAAAACAACGTATCCAAGAACATGGCTTAGATGAAGAAGCATACAACTGGTATTTAGAACTTCGTAAATACGGTTCTGTACCACACTCAGGTTTCGGTCTAGGGCTAGAACGTACAGTATCTTGGGTAACAGGTGCTGAACACGTACGTGAAACCATTCCATTCCCACGTTTATTAAACCGTATTTATCCATAATAGAAGATGAAAGCTCATGTGATGTTAAGTCATATGAGCTTTTTCTTTTGAGAATTAAAGTATGCTATAAAAATAAAAAACAATTTAGTTGGAACACTGTACATTGTGCGTTAAAATAGAACAAAGATGAGCGAGCGTAATGAATACGCTTTAGAGTAGATGAGGAGGATTTTGTATTATGGAATTAAATGATTGGTTAAATACAAAGGTACCTGAAATTTCAAATGACTTGATTGAAATTAATCAAGATTATTTTGATTTAGAAAATTCAATTGGTTTTAAAGGACGCGATCGCATTTATCGTGTCATTGAAAGTTTCCGCATTGCGTTATTCCCAGGAATCTATGATCAAAAACCGATTGATGAAGTGCGTCTGAATGTCGCAATTAGTAATAATTTACGAAAAGCAGCGCTTGATTTACGTGATATTTTAGAAAAAGCGCTATTTTATAATAAAGAAGATGAAGATGTATGTGAAAACGTTGCACGTGAGCGAGCAGATCAAATTGTTATTCAGTTGATGAACAAGTTCCCGAAAATTCGTCGTACATTACAGACAGATATTCAAGCAGCTTATAATGGCGACCCTGCTGCAACATCAACAGAAGAAATTCTACTGAGTTATCCATCTATTCAAGCGATTTGTATTCACCGCATTGCGCATGAATTATATAAATTAGATGTGAAAATCATTCCACGTATTATGTCAGAGTATGCACATGAATTAACAGGAATCGATATTCATCCAGGCGCATCCATTGGCGATTCATTCTTCATCGACCATGGTACAGGTGTTGTAATTGGTGAAACATGTACAATAGGTAACAATGTTAAAATTTATCAAGGTGTAACATTAGGTGCGCTTAGCTTCCCGTTAGACGATGAAGGCAATCCAATTAAAGGCATCAAACGTCATCCTGACATTGAAGATAATGTCGTGATTTATGCGGGTGCAACGATTTTAGGTGGCAAAACAAAAATTGGTCATGATACCGTACTAGGCAGTAATATTTGGTTAACACATTCTGTTGTGCCGCATTCGCGCGTATACCATTCACAACCTTCGCCAAGTATTAACCAATCTGTAAATATTGAATATGAAATTTAAAAAAAAGGAGGGGTAGTTCAGCTGCCACACCTCCTTCTTTTTTTATGAAAGGAAGTCAAATAATGAACTGGCAAGAAAAGCTATTACAATACCAGCCTGTAAATGAACAAGAGCAGCAAGACTTAGTATCATTTCGCTATGCATTCACACATTTTCCAGATGTTTTAACGCGTCAAAACCCAATTGCACATATGACAGTTTCAGCTTTTGTCGTGAATCAAGCACGCACACATGTATTAATGGTCTATCATAATATTTATCAGTCATGGGCATGGGCAGGAGGACATGCGGATGGTGAATCAGATTTTTTAGCTGTTGCATTAAGAGAAGTGCAAGAAGAAACAGGGGTAGAAGCAAAACCTGTTCAACAAGAGCCTATTTCGATTGAGCAACTAACGGTTTTAGGGCATGTGAAAAAAGGGCAATATGTATCAGAGCATCTACATATGAACGTCACGTATCTAGTTGAAGCAGATGACCAAGCGGCACTCGTTGTGTGTGAAGAAGAAAATAGTGATGTGGCATGGATTCCATTTGATGAATTGAATACATATTGTAGGGAAGAACATATGCTACCGATTTATAATAAAATCATTGCACAAATGAAGTAAAATAAGAAAAAGACTGGGCATAAAAAAACTGGAACCGTGTTATGACGCGGTTCCAGTTTTTTCGTTACGAACTTTAAAAAGAGAAGTGAAATGTTTTGTCTCAGGTTGTTAGAAAATTATTCAGCTGTAATGCGCATTTCTGTTGTCGTATCAAAAAAGTGTGCTTTTTGTATTTGAATCGCAAGTGATAATATTTGTCCAGATGACACCTGTTCATTTGCATCAATGCGTGCGATAAAGTTTTGTTCCTCTAGTTGCGCATAAATCATAAATTCTGCACCCGTTAATTCGGCTACATCAATTTTCACTTGAACTGTATGCTCAGGTAATTGCTTTAACATACTCTCTTCATTATGAAAACCTTCTGGACGAATTCCTAAAATAATTTCCTTTTTGTTATAACCTTTGTTGTGTAGTAAAGTACGTTGGTCTGTAGTCAGTGGTAGCTGTAATGTGCCCACTTGTACAAAATCACCTTGAATACGCGCTTTGAAAAAGTTCATAGCTGGTGAGCCAATAAAGCCAGCAACAAAGATATTCACAGGTTTTTCATATACTTCTTTTGGTGAACCCACTTGTTGAATGAGACCGTCTTTCATTACAACAAGACGTGTCGCCATCGTCATCGCTTCTGTTTGGTCATGTGTTACATAAATTGTAGTGGTTTGTAAACGCTGATGTAACTTAATAATTTCTGCACGCATTTGTACACGAAGTTTTGCATCTAAGTTCGATAAAGGCTCATCCATTAAAAATACTTTTGCATCGCGTACAATCGCACGACCAAGTGCCACACGTTGACGCTGACCTCCTGATAATGCTTTTGGTTTTCGTTCTAAATATTCTTCTAACCCTAAAATCTTTGTAGCTTCAGATACGCGACGTTTAATTTCTTCTTTTGATAGTTTGCGCAGTTTTAAGCCAAATGCCATATTTTCATAAACCGTCATATGCGGATAGAGCGCATAGTTTTGGAATACCATCGCAATATCACGATCTTTCGACGGTAAATCATTTACACGTTCCCCATCAATGTAAAAATTGCCTCTTGAAATTTCTTCTAATCCTGCAATCATGCGAAGTGTTGTCGATTTTCCACAGCCAGATGGCCCAACAAAAACAATGAACTCTTTATCCTGAATTGCTAAGTTAAAGTCCGTCACAGCCGTTATCTTCTTATCGTAAATTTTATAAATATTTTGTAATGTTAATTCAGCCATCATAGATCTCCTCTATGTTTAAATTCTATACATGTCATATTCTATTATAGTCAAAGTACTTATGAAATAGCAGTAACTTTAATTATGACATTTTTTTATTCTCAATTAAACGAGTAAAAGCTTTTAATTGAGATGAAAGTTTGCAAAAATATATAAAATAGAGGTTAGATTGTTTAGTGAATGAGAATGTGTAAAATACGTCTAAAATATGACAATTTATAAGGATATGGAAGTTGTATATAAAATTTTGGAAAATGCGTAAAATCAAGTATGTTCACTATTTCACTAGTAGCTTACGTGAAAAGTCTCACAAAGTTATTCAGAGTGGAAAATGACTGTAAACACTTGGTTTTACTATATTCTTGGACAATGAATGAATAAATTTGTTAAGATATATGTATAAGGGTTGACATTGAAAGTCTTTTGTATGATAATTTTAATGTAAACAATAATAATTCTAATTAAGGATTTATTATTAATAATTGATTATATATCTAGGAGGAATTGAATATGTCATTAGTAAACAAAGAAATCGCACCATTCACTGCACAAGCATTCCAAAACGGTGAATTCAAAACAGTATCAGAAGAAACTTTAAAAGGTAAATGGGCTGTAGTATGCTTCTACCCAGCTGACTTTACATTCGTTTGCCCAACTGAACTAGAAGATTTACAAGCTGTATATGGCGAATTAAAATCTCTAGGTGCTGAAGTATATTCTGTATCAACTGATACACACTTCACACATAAAGCTTGGCACGATCATTCAGAAGCGATTTCTAAAATCGAATATACAATGATTGGTGACCCAACGCATACAATTTCTCGCAACTTCGACGTATTAGACGAAGAAACAGGTCTTGCACAACGCGCTACGTTCTTAATCGATCCAGACGGTGTAGTACAAACTATGGAAATCAACAATGATGGTATCGGTCGTAACGCTTCTCAATTAATCGACAAGATTAAAGCAGCTAACTACGTACGTAACCACCCAGGTGAAGTATGCCCAGCAAAATGGAAAGAAGGCGAAGAAACATTAACGCCTAGCCTAGACCTAGTAGGTAAAATCTAATTTAACGCCACTGTAGTCATATGGGGCACTAGACAAGCGACAAACATCAGTCTACAGATTGGTATTTGTCGCTCTGTTTTTAGCAAAATTGCATAAATGTACGGAAAAATGAATCGTTTTATGGTTTGGCGTCACTCTCTTACCTACCTGAAACGAAATGAAGAGGTGAAAATACTGCTGTGAAAGAGGGCATTCAACATATATAGTTCCATCGTTTTTTTGCGAAAAAATGATGGAAACATATAATTAGAAGTGAAAAAGCAGCAGTTTCAATTATGTTATTAGACGATCAAATTAAAACACAACTAAAGCAATACCTTGCCATGTTAGAAGGCGACTTAGTTTTAAAAGTACATGTGGGTGAAGATGAAACATCAAAAAATATGTTAGAGCTTGTCCAAACATTAGATGATATGTCACCACGTATTACAATTGAACATGCAGAATTAGAACGTACACCAAGTTTCAGCGTTAATCGCGTAGGTGAAGATACAGGTGTTATTTTTGCAGGTTTACCACTTGGTCATGAGTTCACATCGCTTGTACTTGCGTTATTACAAGTAAGTGGTCGTGCACCAAAAATTGATGAATCAACAGTAAAACGTATTCAAGCGATTAAAGAGCCAATGAACTTTGAAACATATGTTAGCTTAACATGTCATAACTGTCCTGACGTTGTACAAGCATTAAATATTATGTCTGTATTAAATCCAAATATTACACATACAATGATTGAAGGCGGCGCTTTCAAATCAGAAGTAGAAGAAAAAGAAATCATGGCTGTACCAGCAGTTTACCGTGATAAGGATTTCTTTGAAGGTGGTCGCATGACATTAGATGATATTCTAGATAAATTAGGTTCTACAGTTGATGCTGCCGAATTCAATGATAAAGAACCATTTGACGTGTTAGTAGTAGGTGGAGGTCCAGCAGGTGCAAGTGCAGCAGTTTATGCAGCGCGTAAAGGTGTGCGTACGGGAATTGTTGCAGAACGCTTCGGTGGACAAGTAAACGATACAATGTCGATTGAAAATATTATCGGTATAAAAGCAACAGAAGGTCCAAAATTTGTTGCAAGTCTTGAAGCACATGTATTAGATTATCCAGTTGATGTGATGAAAGCACAACGTGTGAAAAATATTGAGAAGAAACAATTAATCGAAGTTGAATTAGAAAATGGTGCAGTTTTAAAAAGTAAAACTGTTATTCTCTCAACAGGTGCTCGCTACCGTCAATTAGGCGTAAAGGGTGAGCAAGAATTTAAAAATAAAGGCGTAGCATATTGTCCACACTGCGATGGCCCATTATTCAAAGGTAAAGATGTAGCAGTAGTAGGTGGCGGTAACTCAGGTGTTGAAGCAGCAATCGATTTAGCTGGAATTGTGAATCATGTAACACTTCTACAAAACACAGGTGAGTTAATTGCAGATACAGTTCTACAAGAACGTTTACGTAGTTTACCAAATGTAACAATTATCACGAATGCTTTAACATCTGAAATTACAGGTGATCGTACAGTGAATGGTATTGAATATATCGATGCTGTAACGAAAGAAAAACATCATGTAGCACTTGATGGTGTATTCATTCAAATTGGTTTATTACCAAATACAGAATTCCTAGAAGGTTCTGTTCAATTGAATGAACGTGGAGAGATTGTTACAGATCGTAATGGAGCAACAGATATCGCAGGTGTGTTTGCAGCAGGTGACTGTGCAAATAGTGCCTATAAACAAATCGTTATCTCAATTGGTGCAGGTGCAACAGCGGCATTGAGTGCATTTGATTACCTAATTCGTCATACAGAAGAGTTAGTAGAAGTATAATACTTTTCCATAGTTAAGCATTAGAAAATAGGCTGGACATAAGAGTAAAAAGCACTTCTCATATGAGCAACAAAAAACTGGAACTGCGCCACAGCGCGGTTCCAGTTTTTTGTTGCGAGCGCTAAAAAGAGAAGTGAAATGTTGTATTCTAGCCTGTTTTATATTACAAATACTTTTCTTCTATCAAAATTAATTTACTTATTTTTTCTTGAGAAGAAACAAATGCATACGATAATTCACCGTATTTTTCTGTTTTCACAAAACAGCGCTCTTTTTGAATTGTCCAATGACTATTCTTTTTTTCGCATTGAATTTTTTGTGGATCAATTCCACGAAATCCTATTGAACGCCATTTAGAATAAGCCTCTTTAATTAACCAAAGTTGTTGAGCTTCTTGTTTGAACATTTTTTGTTCGTATGAACTCATAAAGTACTCAGTTCCTTCTAAAAGAGGTTGTTGTAACTCTAAATCTACCCCGATTTTACAATTAGCGTAGGCAACCATCACATATCCTTCGCAATGTGAAATACTGACATAATAAGGACTGTCAGGTAAGTAAGGTTGCCCATCTTTCGTTTGTCGAATACCATCGACACCTAGATATTTTTTAATCATAATACGTGCAATCAAAGATTCATATGCACGCTTAAAAGAAGTAAACTTACGCACATAAGAACGTTCATCAGCCGTTAATAATGGAAAAAAACTTCTGAAAATCGATTTATTGTATGAAATAGGGGTTAGTAATATTTTCATTTTTTATCTCCGGAAAATAGTGTTGCTGAATTGCTTGTTGAATCATCTGTTCAAAGAATGCTTCATTAGGTTTAGGGCACGTTAATTGGTTCTGTGTCATAAACAATTCGGATTGTGGACATGCATATAATAGAGATGAATTTTTTGCTCCATCGCCTTCTAAGCCAGCCATAGCCAGAGCAAGACCTTCAGCATCTTTTTTAGAATCATCATATAAGAAGTTAATAAACTCTTGTTCATCTACAAGTTCGATTGTATAACCGAATTTTCTAAAGTGTTGTAAAACATCTTTGAATGAAATCAGCGTTGTATTGCAAATGTTGTAAATTCCACCGATTGTATCGTTTGAAAGAGCGATATTTGTAATTAAAGAACTTGCGTAATCAACCATTGTAAAGTCCATCATGAAGTTAACATTCGGTGCTTTTTCTAATAAAATAAATGATTTAAACATACGATATACAGCATTTGAATCAATATTTTTTTGGAATATTCCTGTAGTTGATTGGCAAGAAATATTACCAGGACGATAAATTGTTACAGGAAGACCTTCAGTATGAGCTTGTTGTAACAATTTTTCAGATGCTAACTTACTATTTGTATAAAGACTTTCAACATCTGGTGCATCTAAAATGGAGTCTTTTGTTAAGAAATCGTCCCATTTACCTTCAGATGCTAAATCTTCTTGAATACCTAATGTCGAAACATAATGGAAGCGAATCTCTGTACATTGTTTTGCGAAATCAATTAAATAGGCAGTGCTATCAATATTTGTCTTTTTAAAGTGCTCTGCATCACCAAAGTGACGTACGTCTGCTCCACAGTGAATAAGTGCTTGTACATTTGTTTGTAACCACATAAAATCTTCAGAACTTGCGCCTAAGTTAGGTTGTGTGAAGTCACCTAAAATAATACGTAAAGAAGTATTTCGTAAAAGTTCTTCCACTGGTTGGCTTGGTTCATAATAGCGTAACTGCTCAAGAATACGTTCTAAACCATGCTCTTTTGATGTTGCACGCACAAGTACGGAAACTTCCGTAACCTCAGGATGTTTTAATAGGTCGATTAGTAAGTGTGCACCTAGATAGCCTGTAGCACCTGTTAATAAGACCGATTGCTGTGTAATCGGTTTGAAAACAGTCGTGCTGTGTAATGATTTTGGATGCTCAAACAGTTCTTTTTGTTTCGTCTCTTTTACAACTTCTTCTTGAGCTTCAGCAGTACGTACATAATTAGCAAGTGCTTGAACTGTACGATATTCAAAGAAATCATTAATTTTTAACATAGGGAATTGCTTTTTCAATTGTGTTAAGATTGCTAACACTTTTAATGAATGACCACCAATTTCAAAGAAATCTTCATTTGTGCCAATGTCTTGTTGTAATAATACATCTTGCCATGCTTTTAAAATGATAGCTTCTTCGTCATTTACTGGGGCTAATTGATTCTCTGTATGCTTCAATTGAACTTGCACATCTAATTCACGCTCTTTTAAAGCAGTACGATTAATTTTTCCACTTGGTAATAGAGGGAATTCTTCAAGCTCAATCACATAAGCAGGCAACATATATGCTGGAACTTGTTGTTTTAAAGCATCTACTACCTGTTCAGTTGAATAAGTAACCCCATCTTTTACTTGATAGTATGCCACGATGGATAGATCACCTTGAATCTCTTTTGCGATTATTGCACCATCTGTAATTTCAGGTATTGCAAGAAGATGTTCTTCGATTTCTCCCAGTTCAACACGATATCCACGTATTTTAACTTGCGTATCTTTTCGTCCAACAAATTCAATTTGACCATTCGGTAGTAAACGTACTAAATCGCCACTTCGATACATTCTATTTTCACTATGAGGTGTCATTACAAATACTTCATCTGTTTTTTCAGGAAGATGTAAGTAGCCTTCAGCTAGAGCAGTTGTCTCAATATATAGTTCACCTGTAACGCCTATTGGACAATAAGCCATCCCATCATTTAAGACATGTACACGATAATTCGGTAAAGGCGTTCCAATTGGGATTGTCATCAGATCCTTTGGTAACAGTGTGTCGATTGTATAAGTCGTCGTTAAAACAGAACATTCTGTAGGGCCATATACATTTTTTAAAGGAATAAGACCGAATTTTTCTTGGAAAAGTCGAACCGTATCTAAAGGAAGTGTTTCGCCACCTACACCAAAACATTGTAGACGTTGTAATTTTTCGATATCTTCTTCTGTCGCAAATAAAAGGTACTGTTTTAAAGCACTCATTGGAACCATCATGACATAGTCAATACCATGTTCATGAATTGCTTTTGCAAATAAAGAAATATCAAGTCGCTCTTCTTTAGATAGCATATACAGTGTATTCCCATGGAAAATCATTGGACATAATTCAAGTAAAGATGCATCAAATGTGAGTGTATAAAATTGAGTTAAAATATGATGCTCTGAAAATCCATAGGTTTCTTTTTCAGCATAAGCAAATGTTGCGATACTTTTATGTGGTATTTTCACACCCTTTGGTCTACCGGTAGAGCCAGAAGTGTAGATAATATAGGCGAGATCAGTTGGTTTGACCGTTGGCTTTTTCACAAGTGCTTTTTCTTCGATTTGAGTATACAGTGCCATTGGAATTTGTTCATCCCAAGTAATTACTTTTTCAGTAGTAATCACATCTGTTAATACGAATTTTGCTTGTGTGTCTTTTAAGATATACTCATTTCGTTCGTCAGGATTATCAGGACTAAGTGGTACATAAATGGCTCCAGCTTTCATTACGCCTAACATAGAAATAATCGCTTCCATGCTGCGTTGCATATAAACTGCAACATAATCACCTACTTGAATCCCTTTCTCTATTAATAGTTGAGCAATACTATCTGCTTGTATTTGAATCTCTGAAAAAGTAAGTGTTTTTGTGGCATCTTGTAAAGCAACTTTTTGTGGATACTTTTGTGCCGTCTGATCAAATACATCGTGCATTGTTTGATCGATTGGTGTATCTCGTTCTGTCTCGTTTAATTTTTGATAAAGCTGATGTTCCCATGCAGTCATAAGATTGATTTGAGCAATTTTAATATTCGGATTCTCTAAAATCGCTGCCAAAATAATAGTGTAATACTGTTCATAACGTTTGAAATTTTTTTCGTTTAAAAAGCATGTGTAACTTTCAAAATGATAATTATTTGAAGAAAAGACCAATTTTAAGTCGTTTGACAGATATTCAGTAGATTCTAAAACAACTTGTTTATAAATTTCATCAGCTGTTGAATCTTGAGAAAAAGCCATATGAACCACAGATTGTTTTTGCTCTAATTCAATTGCAAGTTCAATAGAGTCTTCATTTGTTAAGCGGTGCATCCAAATACCAAATGCCGTAATATGCCATTGGATTGAATAATCTAAATTTTTTTTAGCAGATTGATACGTCGAGACATCTGAACGAAAAGATGTATCAATAGGGAATAGAGAATTTTGCGTGATTTTCAAATCTTGTTGTAAAGTAACCAAGTTAATAAACCTCCAATTTTTCATAATTCATACAGTTATATTGTGAAAAAGGGTGAGAGATCTTTCAATCTCTCACCATGTTTTGTTAGCTTTTCACATCAGAAACTAATTGTTCTAATTCAGATACGATATCATTCATTGTTTTTGTTGACTCAACAATTTTACTAAATGAAACTTGTTGATTACGAATGTTGTGTTTGATTTTTTGACTTGCATCACTATTTTCAGTTGATGTATGTGCAAGTTGTTCAAAAATTACAGCTACTTCCTCGTTTTCAGCAGCGATTTCTTCAATTGCGGCTGATACTTCCTGGATACTACTTGAAACATGTGATGTTTGTGACAGAATATCTTGGAAAATGGCACCCATATTTCCAACTAATAATGAACTTTCAGAAACAAGAGCAGCTTCTGTACGGAATGATTGTACAGCTTTTTCTGTTTCTACTTGTACATCTTGGATGAGTGTCTCAATTTGTTTAGCTGATTTTGAAGATTGTTCAGCTAATTTACGGACTTCGTCTGCCACTACAGCAAACCCCTTACCATGTTCACCGGCACGTGCAGCTTCAATTGCAGCATTTAATGATAATAAATTCGTTTGATCTGCAATATCTGTAATTAATTGAACAATACTACTAATTTCTAATGAACGATTTTTAAGTGATGAAACATTATTCTCAGAATGTTGAGAAGAATCTTTTAGTTTCACCATTTGATTTTTCAATACATTAATTGCCTCTGTGCCTGCTTTTGCATGGTCTTCTGTTGTGAGAGATAACTCTGTTACGTTCATAACATTATTTGTAATGGAGTCTACAGAACGAGAAAGTTCTTGAATCGAAGTCAGAACTTCAGTAGTGGATTCATTTTGATCTTGTAATCGACCTGTAATTTTATCTGTATAGTTTGTAATTTCTTCTAATGTTTGATTCACTTCATCAGCTTCTTTATAAAGTCGATTTGCTTGAATACTAGAAGCAGTTGACGATGAACGAATGGAATCTAACATACCACCAATTGTTTCACTCATTGTATTGAATTGCTTCGATAATTGTCCTAATTCATCATCTCCTTCTTTTAAACGAACAGAATAGTTACCTTCACTTACAAGAGCCATACTTTCTTTCATCTCTGTAATAGGACGGAATAGCTTGCTCATAAATGCGTATTGAATAGCACATACGAGTAATAGTAGTCCAATTAAAATGAAAATGGTTGTTTTGATTTTTTTATATTCACCATTTAAATAAGAACTTGCATCAAAATCGACCCCGTAATACGCAAACATTTCACCATTCTCATCAAAAAGTGGCTTTAAAACCGTCAACCATGTACCAAAATTATCAGAATAAATATCTGAAATTGTTTGTTGTTTTGTTTTTTTCATGTCAGCAATTGCGTCTGCAATCACTTTTGGTTGTGTATAGATATCGCCAATATGTAAATCTGACTTATCGAAATCATCCATTAAGAAGGTGGGGCCAGATATAACACTAGTACCCGTTCCATTCTCCAATTCCACTCCAAAGATATAACCTTGTGCAACTTGAGGTTGATATTGAGCTAGACGATCAAAGTGAGCTACTATTTCTTTTTGAATATTTTCGTCTTTAGTTTGAACTAATTTTTCTACATCTTCTGTTTTAATATCTTGTGACCAAGCTTTCACTGTATCTTTTGATACATTTGTCAGTCGATCGACAGTCGCATTCATACTCATAAAATAGTTAATAGTTGTCAAAATAATAGCTACTAAAATCGTAATAATTGAAGCGAATAAAATATTTTTCATTTTTAAAGATAATTTTTTCATGTTTACTCCTTTTTTACATACATTTTATTATAGTACTAATATAACATTACGGTCATTAAAAGTTAATACTTTATACTCATTCTAAAAATTCAAAAAAAAATAAAAAATGGTATTTGTATAATTTAATGGCTTTAAAAAGCGTTATAATTATCTTTTTAATGTAAAAATAAGTATTTTTTAATATAAAACGAGGAAGAAAAATCCATTAAAACAATAAAAAAACAATGAAAATTTTTTAACGTAAGTAAATAAAATGATTTTTTTAGTTAAAAAAACACAAAAAAAGAACTTTCCTCTAATTAATGAGTCAAAGTTCTGTAAGTGAAAAATTAATATTTTAAGATAGTTGATTAGATATTTCAAAAAAGTTTTTATAAATCGCTGTATAAATTTTTTGAGAGAGTACTGGGTTATGAATAATTGCAATAATACCCTTGTATAGAACATCTTGGTTTGGTTTTTCTATATGAATCAATTCGGATAGAATTTCTTTTTCTGTAGTATTCATCCGTCCTCTTAAATTCATGCTATTTAACCATGTAGAGAGTGATAGAATCATATATGGGTTAGCTAATTTAGCGATTTTTTGATGTTGTTCTTCTTGTAATAGTACTCGTCTAATATATGGATTTAAATCTTTTTCATTTTCTAAGAAAGAATGAATATCCATAGATAATAACATAGATTGTTTTGATAGTTGACCAAGGTTCGTTGGCTCCATACCATATAAATTTACAGGCTTTTTCTGTTGTTCGTCGAGTTGTGTTAATAAGATGTTTAGCTGTTTGGATAACTTACCTAACTCATCTTCACTTTCTTCTAAACGAACAGAATAATCTCCTTTATTTAAACGAGCGATTTTCTTTTGCATAATCGTAATGGGACTAAATAGACGATTCATAAAGAAAAGCTGTATTAAACAAACAACAAGTAAAAGAACAACTAAAATAATAATCGTTGTTTTAATTTTATTATATTCTCCTAAAAGATATGCGTTAGCATCAAAATCTATTCCGTAATAGGCGAACATTTCACCATCTTTATTAAATAAAGGCTTTAAGACCGTAATCCATGTACCAAAACGATCGGTATAAATTTTAGAGTATGTTTGTTTTTTCGTTACTTTCATATCTGCAATTGCATCCGCAATGACTTGTGGTTGTGTATAAAAGTCGCCAATTAACAAGCCCGATTTTTCAAAGGCGTCCATAAGGAATGTTGGGCCTGAGATGACACTTGTTTGACTCCCGTTACGCAACTCGACACCAAATAAATAGCCTTGAGCAACTTGCGGTTGGTAATTGGCTAATTTATCAAATTTTGCAATCATTTTTTTTTGTAGTTCTTCATCATGTGTTGCAACAAGCTTTTCGACATCCGATGTTAATACTTCTTTTGACCATGCTTTCATCGTACGTTCTGAATCTGTAGAGAGACGACTCACTGTTGCATTCATATTCATATAGTAGTTAATGGAAGTAATGATTAAAGAGACTAAAATCGTAATAATCGATGCAAATAAAATACTTTTGGATTTTAATGACAAATATTTCATTGAATCTCCCTTGTCTCGTGGAATAATAATATACATAACCATACCACTTTATATTAAAGAAGTTAATACTTTCGGTTCAATTTTCACTAATTAAAATAAAACAAAAAGTGTACAAATAAAATGATTAGCATAGTATATATTACTTTACGAAATTGATAGAATTTGATGCATGCAAAAGATTTATAAGCATAAAAAGTAAAAATCCTTAGAATAATATATAATTCAATCATTCTAAGGATTCTTTAGATTTAAATTATTTTATGTTGAAAATTTGAGGTGAGTTAAAGTGAAATAGGTTGTTTTTTAATCTGGCTTCTTAATTGCTTTGCAGCACTTACCATATTTTTTAGTGCGTCAACGGTTTCTTTTTCGCGACGTGTTTTAAGTCCGCAGTCTGGATTAATCCAAAATCTTTCTTTTGGAATGATATTCAAACTATCTTCTAAAATCGTATACATTTCTTCTACACTCGGTACCCGTGGACTATGAATATCATATACACCTAAACCAATACCATAAGGATAAGGTGTATGCTGTAATGAGTGAATTAGTTCACCGTGACTACGTGAAGTTTCTAATGAAATAACATCTGCATCTAGTGCAACAATCGGTTCAATAAAATCATTAAATTCACAATAGCACATGTGTGTATGAATTTGCGTACTTGGTTGAACGGCAGCTGTAGCTAATTTAAATGCATTGATTGACCAATCTAGGTAATCTTGTTGACGCGACTGTCGTAATGGTAAACCTTCTCGTAAGGCAGGTTCATCGACTTGAATGATTTGGATACCACTTTTTTCGAGTGCAAGAATCTCTTTTTTAAGTGCAAGTGCAATTTGGATAGCGACTTTACTACGTTCGATGTCATCACGTACAAATGACCAATTTAAAATGGTGACAGGTCCCGTTAACATTCCTTTGACTAAACGATCTGTTTGTTCTTGAGCATCGGTTGTTTCTTTAACAGTCATCGGTTCAAGCCATTCAATATCGCCATAAATAATAGGGGGTTTTACACAACGCGAACCGTAAGATACAACCCAAGCTTTTTTAGTAAATGCAAACCCAGCTAGTTTTTCTCCGAAATATTCCACCATATCTGTTCGTTCAAATTCACCATGAACTAATACATCTAAATCTAAATCTTCTTGAATTTTAATCCAGCGATTTGTTTCTGCACGTAATTGAGTTTCATAAAGCTCTGTTGAAATTTCTTTTTTACGCCATTGCGAACGTATTTTTTTGATTTTTTCTGATTGTGGAAAGCTTCCAATAGTTGTTGTTGGAAAATCAGGTAAGCGTAATCTATTTTTTTGTGTAATAATACGTTCTTCGAAAAGCTGTGAACGATTAAAATCTTTCTTGTTAAGTTGTTTGATTTCTTGTGCAACAGTCGAGTTATTCCGAGATACATCGGTAGCTAGTTTTTCAATAACCATTAAATTTTCTTTTATTATAGATGGGGTTTCAAAAGATTGATTACGAATATAATAAGTGATATGACGCAATTCATCTAATTTTTCATCTGCAAATGCAAGTGCATTATATAAGACAGTTGGCAATGCTTTTTCAGCAGCAGTTGTGACAGGTGAATGTTGTAAATTACAAGAAGGTTGTAGCCACAATACTTTTGGCGAAACTAATTGTAAGATAGCTTCAACTTTTTGTGTGACCTCTTTTAAAGAGCTGACCCAAATATCACGACCATTAATAATACCAGCAGCTAACACTTTATTTCCTGGGAAACTGTATTGCTTGATTGCTTTTAAATTATCTTTGTATCCATGAACAAAATCCAATCCAATACCTGCTACAGGTAGTTGTACAATTCTTTCATATTGTGGAATTGCTTCAAAATAAGTGGAAATCATTAAATTCGCACTTGGTACATGATCAGCTAATTGTTGATAGATCACATCAATTAATTGTAGTTGTTCTTCGTCTAACTCTTGCGTGAACATTGGTTCTTCAAGTTGAATCCATTCAGCTCCTGCATCTACAAGTTGTTGAATTACTTGTTCGTAAAGTGGTAATAGTTGCAAAATAAAAGACGCGACTGTTTTTTCACAATAGCCTTTTGTTAGCTGAATAAAAGAGTATGGACCAATAAATGTTGGTTTTGGATTTGTTGATAAAACAGATTTTGCTTCATTGAATAAATCAAGTAAGTAGTTGTGTCCTAATGATAGTTTTTGTTGTTCGTATTCTGGAACGATGTAATGATAGTTCGTATTAAACCATTTCGTCATTTCGCACGCAATGGTTGTGTCTGAACCACGTGCCATTGCATAATATGTTTTCAATGAAGGTTCTGATTCTAATGTATGATATCTCTCGGGAATTAGGCGGAACATAAAAGCTAAATCTAACATACGATCATAATAAGTAAAGTCACCGACTGTTATTTGTTCAATTCCTTTATCTTGTTGTTTTAGTAAATTTGCTATGCGTTGATTTTTTAATTCTTTTTCAAATTGACTTTCTGAAAGTTGTTGATTCCAAAATTGTTCTACGGTTCTTTTCCATTCGCGATTTTCACCAATATATGGATACCCAATCGTTGTACTTGATACAGTTGTCATTATAAAACCCTCCTTTTGAATTTACATAAACCAAAATAAAA
>NZ_BJOB01000003.1 GCF_006539985.1 Kurthia gibsonii
CCAATGTTGTTTGAAAGTTATCTAACCTTTGTCGATGTTCTTACTATTTTTCTTGCATTTTTATTAGGTAGCTTCACACTTGTACTCCTTCAATCCGTTTTATCGATGCTCGTAACTCCTATTTTCGGAATTGTGCTATCGATTATACTGCTTGTAGTCAACATGGTTTTGGAGTTATCTATTATCCCTGGGAATATAGTCGATGTTTTTGCTTATTCTGTCTTCAATGGTGAACAGTCGTTTACTCTAGGGGTAGTCCTTCAACTATTATGGATGTTATTAGTAATTTTCGTTGGACAATTTTACTACAAGCGTGTCGATTTACTTTATCGAAATTAGGGAGGTTTTATAGATGAGTTATCTTGAAATAAAAGCAGCTTCAAAAGTAATTAATAAGACAACGGTGTTAAATAATATCCAATTAAATTTAGAAAAGGGTCACATTTATGGTTTTATTGGTCATAATGGTTCTGGTAAAACAATGTTATTCCGAGCTATTTGTGGTTTCATTAAATTAACTTCAGGTCAAATCATCATTAATGGAGAAGTTATTGGGAAAGATATTTCGTTTCCTAGAAATGCAGGTGTTATCATAGAAAATCCTGGTTTTATTCCACAATATAGTGGATTTAAAAATCTAGCTTATTTAGCTGCAATTGACAATAAAATTCCACAATCAAAAATATGGGAAGCACTTGAAGTTGTCGGATTAAAAGATCGTGCTCATATTAAGACTAAGAAATATTCTTTAGGTATGAAACAGCGTCTCGGTATTGCTCAAGCAATCATGGAAGATCAAGACTTACTTATCTTTGATGAACCAACTAATGCATTAGATAAAGAGGGCAGCCAAATGTTTAAAAATCTAATGATGCAATTAAAAGGACAAGGAAAAACAATTTTAATTGCCAGCCATAATGAGAATGAAATTAATTATTTATCCGATGAAATTTATGAAATGGAAAGTGGGATTTTATCGAAGAAAGTAGAGGCTATATATGAATAAAAAGTGGCTCTATTTATTTGTTCTACTTATTGTTGTTGCCATAGTCAGTGTAAGAATTTATCAAGTAAATGTCTCTGCGTTCACGTATAAAGATACCATTCATTCACTAAATGACCAATTTAAAAGTAAAGGTTATTCATTTAAAGTGAAAAAAGTTTATGAAATGTCGGAAGCTGAAGTTAACAAACAAAAAAAAGCAAATCCAACCTTATTTATCGAAACATCTGATACCGTTCTTTCTGTTAATCTAACGGTGAAAAAGATTAGTAAGACGGATGAAAAGCTTGTAATAGGACAGTTTCAACTAAATAAAGGAGCTTTTATAAGGTATGCAGACAATTCATTAATACAAACTAAAAATAACGGGAACTATACGTTAAATTTCATTGTTCCAAAAGAAGTGGTTCATTCAAAAGGTCCATTTTATTTAGCACTACCGATTGGTATGTGGCAAAAAGAAAAGCGAGATCTTGTTAAATTTAATTTTTAATGAGTACATTGTTATTAGCTTTTGGTAATTCTGTTTCAAATTTTATGGCTACAGTAATTTGAATACATGCAACTCATCGTGTATTTTTACTGGATAGTAATCAACTTAAGGTAAATATGCGATGAGTTGGTGAAACTTTTATAGTATATAGATGAAAATATAAAAAAGGAGCCGCAACTGCGACTCCTTTTTCTATTTAGACTTCCATAATGATTGGTAAAACCATTGGACGACGTTTTGTTTTTTCGTATAGATAAGGTGTTAACACATCAGTAATTTCATTTTTCAAATCTGACCACTGTGTTGTTTTTTCCTTAACTGATTCTTGTAGATGACGATTTAGCATTTGTTGTGCTTCATTAATCATCATACCTGACTCACGCATGTAAACGAAGCCACGTGAAATGATATCTGGACCTGATACGATACGTTGGTTTTCCATATCAACACTTACAACAACAATCACAAGACCTTCTTCTGAAAGAATACGACGATCGCGTAATACGATGTTACCGATATCACCGATTCCGTTACCATCGATGTACACATCACCAGAAGGAATGCGACCAGCAACATGTGCCTCATCAGAACTTAATGCAAGAACATCACCGTTTTCCATGATGAAGATATTCTCTTCAGGTACGTCACAATCAACAGCAAGACTTGCATGCATACGAAGCATACGGTATTCACCGTGAATTGGCATGAAAAATTTAGGCTTCATTAAACGTAACATTAATTTTTGTTCTTGCTGAGAACCATGACCAGATGTGTGAATGTTATTCAATGAACCGTGAATAACATCTGCACCTGCACGATATAATAAGTTGATAATCTTATTCACGCTCGCTGTGTTACCTGGAATTGGTGAAGAAGAGAAAATCACTGTATCGTCAGGTTGAATTTGAATTTGACGATGTGTACCATTTGCAATACGAGAAAGTGCTGCCATTGGTTCACCTTGAGAACCCGTACATAAAATCATCACTTCATTCGCTGGAAGGCGATTTAAAGTTTGTGTGTCAACAAATGTTTCTTTTGGAGCTGTAATGTAGCCGAGTTCACGACCAATCGTGATGGCATTATCCATACTGCGTCCGAATACAGCTACTTTACGACCGAATTTAGCCGCAGCATCTGTTACTTGTTGTAAACGGTGAATATTTGATGCAAATGTTGCAAAAATAATACGACCATCTACTTTACGCATGATTTCGTCAATGCTTTCGCCGACTTTACGTTCAGACATTGTAAAGTTAGGAACCTCAGCATTTGTACTATCAGATAGTAGGCATAGTACGCCTTCTTTACCGATTTCAGCCATTTTTGTTAAGTTGGCTGGTTCTCCAACAGGTGTGAAATCAAATTTGAAGTCACCTGTATGCACGATATTACCAGGAGGTGTTTTAACGACTACACCTAAAGCATCTGGAATACTGTGAGTTGTTCTAAAGAAACTAACAGATGTTTTTCTGAATTTGATAACATCTTCTTCTTTAATTTCGATTAATTTTGTTGTGCGTAGTAAACCATGTTCGTCTAATTTATTACGTAATAAACCAAGTGCTAGTTTACCACCATAGACAGGAACATTAATTTGGCGTAATAAGTAAGGAATACCGCCAATATGATCTTCGTGACCATGCGTAATAAAGAGACCTTTAATTTTATCAACATTTCTAACAAGATAAGTGTAATCAGGGATTACATAGTCGATGCCTAGTAGGTCATCTTCTGGAAACTTAATTCCTGCGTCAATCAGAATGATTTCATCCTGAAATTGAACCGCATACGTATTTTTGCCGATTTCGCCCAGTCCGCCAAGTGCGAAAACAGCTGTTTGGTCATTTTTGACGAATTTCATCTACTTAGAATTGCTCCAAGTGGAAGTTTTCGCTTGCTTGTTCATACTCTAGGTAATTACCCTCAAGCAATTGAATTAATTCGATGTTGTAGCCACGATCAGCTAACAGTGCACGTACTTCACGTGGATCTGCTGCTTCAAGATATAGGCTTTTAGTATTTTCGCGAACTGGAACTTGAAGCTGGCTTTCTTGATAATAAACTTTGTAAATCATTTTATTTGCTCTCCTTTAACACGTTCAAAATATGTTGCATTTCTTATATATTATCATGACACCAATATAAAATAAAGAAAACCCCGATAAAAATTGCATTTCAGGTTTGGATGTCAAAAGGAAGAGAGATCAGACTCGAAGTACATCAAGTCCCACCTCTCTTCATCACTAAGCTACCGTTTTCTTTTCGAGTAAGCCACGAAGCCTTTTCAACAGTCGTTTTTTAAGACGTTTAAACATGGCGTATCACTCCCTAGGTATAGTATAAGTGATAACGACATGAGAGTAAAGTTATTTAACTTGACATATAATAAGGAAGAAAGAGTGAGAACAACAAAAAAGTTTAGAGTGTGTTAGAATTAAGAACATATAAAAGTATGAGCAGTTAGAGAGGAGTTTAGGAATTGAAGAAAAAGTTATTGTTTTTTGATATAGACGGTACACTCTATAACACATCAAAAAAAATTCCTGAAGCAACAAAGAGAGCAATTGAAGAGGCGAGAGCAAATGGTCATGAAGTAGCCATCGCAACAGGGCGCTCTCCGTTCTTTTTAAAAGAAGTAAGTGAAGAGCTAGACATTGACAGCTACGTTAGTTTTAATGGTCAATTTGTCGTTTATCAAGGGAAAACAATTTCTAAACGTCCAATCCCAGCAGATGTACTTGAACGACTTGCAATAGAAGCAGAAAAAGATGGTTATCCTGTTGTTTATTTAGACGAGCAACGTATGACATCGACAACAGAATATGATGACCACGTAAAAGCAAGTATGGATTCATTATTCTACCCAATGCCTGAGTACGATTTGAATCACTGGAAAGAAGCGGATATTTATCAAGCGCTTTTGTATGTTCCAGAAGAAGAAAAACCACGTTATTTAAAGGCTTTTCCAGAGTTAGCATTTATTCGTTGGCATAAGTATTCAGATGATGTGATCAATCATGATGTGTCTAAAGCATATGGCATTGAACAATTTATTCAACATACTGATTTTACATTAGCAGATACAATGGTCTTTGGCGATGGGTTAAATGATATTGAAATGCTTGAACTTGTTGCAAAAAATGGTACGAGTGTTGCAATGGGGAATAGCCCTGAGCGTGTAAAAGAAGCAGCGAGCATTGTAACAGAACATGTAGATGAAGATGGCTTATCAAAGGCTATGCGCCGTTTAGGTCTTTGCGAATAATGAAGAAAAGAGGAATCGCACGATTGAAACGAGCGATTCCTCTTCTTTGTAATTATGCTTCCTCTAAAGGATGTGAGTTAGGTGCCTCGTAAAAAGGATTTTCCTTATTGATTCGATCATAGAACATAACACCATTTAAGTGGTCTAGCTCATGTTGGAAAGCAATTGCAGGAAGATTTTTCAAACGTACTTTTTTCTCTACGCCATCTAAGTCTTTATATTTTACGGTAATGCGTTGTGGGCGTGGAACGTATCCAGGTACATCACGATCAACTGATAGACAACCTTCGCCGCCTGGAAGATATGTTTCTTCTACAGAATGACTGACAATTTTCGGGTTGATAATGATTTCACTTAACATCTCACCGTTGTCTTTTGGTACATGTAGGGCAAACATGCGAATTGAACGATTTACTTGTGGCGCTGCAATGCCGATTCCTGAACGCAGCTCATACTTTTCAGCTATTTCAGGGTCTTGGCTATTGATTAAGAATTCAAGTAATTCTTCACCGAATTTGCGTAATTCGTCTGTTAGAGGAAATGGTACTTCCTCTGCTTTCATGCGAAGTGTTTCATGCCCTTCGCGAATAATATCTTTCATTAAAATCATGGTAATCTCCCTTTCCAAACAATATCTATTCATAAGTATATAACAATAAGTCAATTCAGCAATAAAAAAAGACCGACAATCCAATATTCTCCATTGTTTCACTCGTATGTGGGGTGGGAATAATCAAACGTATAGGCTTGTGTCTGTGCTACATTAAAACAAGAAAAAACCATCTGTATTATAATACAGGTATATTAAAATATATAATACAGCACCTAAAAGAAAATAATATGACAAAACAGTGAATTAAGTGATTGACGTATGAAAACGAATTCAGTATACTGAAGATAGATATAGTTGTACTAATGATTTTGGAATTTTAAATAATACAGTTACAAAGGAGATGTAAGAGGATGACTTCAAACAATAACCTTTTTGATCCAGTAAAAAACTTACAAGAAATTGAAGAGAAGTTTGAAATGGTTCAAATTTTAAATGAAAACGGCGAAATCGTAAATGACGCTTTAGATCCTAAATTATCAGATGAAGAGTTAGTTGAATTAATGTCACGTATGGTATTTACACGTATCTTAGATCAACGTTCAATCTCTTTAAATAGACAAGGACGCTTAGGTTTCTATGCACCTACAGCTGGACAAGAGGCATCACAAATTGCATCACACTTTGCACTTGAAAAAGAAGATTATATTCTCCCAGGTTACCGTGATGTACCACAAATCATATTACATGGTTTACCTTTATGGAAAGCGTTCCTATGGTCACGTGGTCATTTCGTAGGTGGTCAAATTCCTGAGGACGTAAACGTATTACCACCACAAATTATTATCGGTGCACAATACATTCAAACGGCTGGTGTAGCACTTGGTATGCAAAAACGCGGTAAAAAATCAGTTGCTGTCACATACACTGGTGATGGCGGTTCTTCACAAGGTGATTTTTACGAAGGAATTAACTTTGCTGGTGCATTCAAGTCACCTGCAATTTTCATCGTACAAAATAACCAATTCGCGATTTCAACACCACGTGCTTTACAAACATCTGCAACAACAATTGCACAAAAAGGTGTAGCAGCTGGTATTCCAAGTATTCAAGTAGATGGTATGGACCCATTAGCAGTATATGTAGCAACACGTGATGCGCGTGAACGTGCAGTAGCTGGAGAAGGACCATCATTCATCGAAACAGTATGTTATCGTTATGGTCCACATACAATGGCTGGTGATGATCCAACACGTTACCGTTCATCAGAAACAGATAGCGAGTGGGAGAAAAAAGATCCTGTTGTTCGTTTCCGTAAATACCTTGAAGCAAAAGGTATTTGGAGCGAAGAAAAAGAAACTGAAGTAATCGAAAAAGCAAAAGAAGAAATCAAAGCAGCGATTAAACAAGCAGACGGTGTGCAAAAACAAAAAGTAACAGATTTAATTTCAATCATGCATAAAGATGAACTTCCATATAACTTAAAAGAGCAATATGAAATCTACAAAGAGAAGGAGTCGAAATAACCGATGGCACAAATGACAATGGTTCAAGCAATTACAGACGCTTTAAGATGTGAGTTAAAAGACAATGAAAACGTGCTCGTTTTTGGTGAGGACGTTGGTGTAAACGGTGGGGTATTCCGTGCCACTGAAGGTCTTCAAAAAGAATTCGGTGTCGATCGCGTATTCGATACACCACTTGCAGAATCAGGAATCGGTGGTTTAGCAATCGGTTTAGCACTTCAAGGTTTCCGACCAGTGCCAGAGATTCAATTCTTCGGCTTTGTATATGAAGTAATGGATTCAATTTCAGGTCAATTAGCACGTATGAGCTACCGTTCAGGCGGCACATTAAATGCACCTGTAACAATTCGTTCGCCATTCGGCGGTGGTGTACACACACCTGAAATGCACTCAGATAGTTTAGAAGGTTTAATGACTTCACAACCAGGTTTAAAAGTAGTTATTCCTTCAACACCATACGATGCAAAAGGATTATTAATCTCATCTATTCGTGATAATGACCCTGTTATTTTCTTAGAGCATTTAAAATTATACCGCTCATTCCGTGAAGAAGTTCCAGAAGAGTCATACACAATTCCACTTGGAAAAGCGGATGTAAAACGTGAAGGTACAGATTTATCAATCTTTGCATATGGTGCAATGGTTCAAGAATCATTAAAAGCAGCTGAAGCATTAGAAAAAGATGGTTACTCAGTAGAAGTAGTAGACTTACGTACAGTTCAACCACTTGATATTGAAACAATTATTGCATCTGTTGAGAAAACAAATCGTGCAATCGTTGTACAAGAAGCACAAAAACAAGCAGGTATTGCAGCGAACGTTGTAACTGAAATTACAGAACGTGCAATTCTAAGTTTAGAAGCACCTGTATTACGTGTAACAGCACCAGATACAATTTATTCTTATCCGCAAGCAGAAGCAGCTTGGTTACCAAATTATAAAGATGTTATGGCAACAGCGAAAAAAGTTTTAACATTCTAATCATAAAAAAGGAAGGGTGAAGCAACATGGCATTTGAATTCCGATTACCAGATATTGGAGAGGGAATCCACGAAGGGGAAATCGTTCAGTGGTTTGTTAAACCAGGTCAAGAAGTAAAAGAAGACGATATTTTAGCAGAGGTTCAAAATGATAAAGCGGTTGTTGAAATTCCATCTCCTGTGGACGGTACGATTTTAGAAGTTTTAGTAGAAGAAGGTACATTAACAACTGTAGGTACGGTTCTACTGAAAATTGATGCACCTGGATATGAAGATCTTCAATTAAAAGGTCATCATGATGAAGAAGAGGAAGAAGAAGAAACACCAGCAAAAGAAGAAGCTCCAGTAAAAGAAGAAACTGTAGAAACTTCAAAAGCATCAGAGATTGTTGAACCTTCAAATACTTCGAAACGTGTCATTGCTTTACCATCTGTTCGTAAGTTTGCGCGTGAACAAGGTGTAGATATCTCTGTAGTAGAGGGAACAGGTAAGAACGGACGCGTAACAAAAGAAGATATTCTAAATCATGGTAAACAACCAGTAGAAACAACTGTCGCTTCTGAAAATACAGAAGAAACTACTGAAGCACCTGAAGTAGCTTCAACTCCTGTAAACTTAGAAGGTGAATTCCCAGAAACACGTGAAAAAATGTCTGGAATTCGTCGTGCGATTGCAAAAGCAATGGTAAATTCAAAACATACTGCGCCGCATGTAACATTGATGGATGAAGTAGATGTTACGAATCTTGTTGCACATCGTAAAAAGTTCAAAAATATTGCAGCTGAAGACGGTATTAAGCTAACATATTTACCATACGTGGTAAAAGCTCTAGTAAGTACCCTACGCAAATTCAAAGAATTCAATCGTTCGTTGGATGACGCAACAAACGAAATCATTCAAAAACATTATTACAACATTGGAATTGCAGCAGATACAGAACGCGGATTGCTAGTTCCTGTAATTAAACATGCTGATCGTAAATCAGTGTTTGCGATTTCGGATGAAATAAATACACTTGCAGAAAAAGCGAGAGATGGTAAACTAGCACCTAATGAGATGCAAGGTGCTTCATGTTCAATCTCAAATATTGGTTCAGCTGGTGGTCAATGGTTTACACCTGTTATTAATCATCCAGAGGTTGCAATTTTAGGTATTGGACGTATTGCAGAAAAACCTGTAATAAAAAATGGTGAAATTGTAGCCGCACCTGTGTTAGCATTATCATTGAGCTTTGATCATCGTATGATCGATGGTGCCACTGCGCAAAACGCTATGAATCATTTAAAACGTTTGTTAAGTGAGCCAGAATTATTATTAATGGAGGCGTAATATCATGGTAGTAGGAGATTTCCCAATCGAGACAGATACAATAGTAATTGGAGCAGGCCCTGGTGGATACGTTGCAGCAATTCGTGCAGCACAATTAGGACAAAAAGTAACAGTAATCGAAAAAGAATACGTAGGCGGCGTTTGTCTAAACGTTGGTTGTATTCCATCAAAAGCTATGATCTCTGTAGGTCATCGTTTTGTTCAAGCAAAAGAATCTGATGACATGGGTGTAATCGCTTCAGAAGTTAAATTAGACTTCGCTAAAGCGCAAGCATTCAAAGAAAGCGTTGTTAAAAAATTAACTGGCGGTGTTTCTGGTTTATTAAAAGGTAACGGCATTGAAGTGGTTATGGGTGAAGCATACCTAAACGACACAAATTCTTTAACTGTTGCAACTGAATCAGGTTCTCAACACTACAACTTCAAAAACTTAATTATCGCTACTGGTTCACGTCCAGTTGAGATTCCAAGCTTCAAATTTACAAAGCGTGTAATCAACTCAACAGGTGCTCTAAACCTAACTGAATTACCTAAGAAATTAGTTGTAATCGGCGGTGGATACATCGGTACTGAATTAGGTTCTGCTTACGCAAATTTAGGTTCTGAAGTAACAATTCTTGAAGGCGGTAAAGATATTCTTGCTGGTTTCGAAAAACAAATGACACAAATTGTTAAAAAAGGTCTTAAGAAAAAAGGCGTTACTGTAGAAGTTGAAGCTTTAGCACAAGGTGTTGAAGAATCAGAAGAGGGCGTTAAAGTTACTTATGAAGTAAAAGGCGAAACAAAAACAGTTGAAGCTGATTACGTATTAGTAACAGTAGGCCGTCGTCCAAATACAGACGAAATGGGTCTTGAATCTGTAGGTATCGAATTTGCAGAACGTGGTCTAATCAAAGTTGATAAACAATGCCGTACAAGCGTATCGAACATCTATGCAATTGGTGACGTTGTACCAGGTTTACAATTAGCACACAAAGCTTCTTACGAAGGTAAAGTAGCGGCTGAAGCAATCGCAGGTGAAGCGTCAATCGTTGATTACCTTGCAATTCCAGCAGTATGCTTCACAGATCCAGAAATGGCTTCTGTAGGTCTTAACGAAGAACAAGCAAAAGCTGAAGGTTATGAAGTATCAGTAGGTAAATTTGCATTTGGTGCAAATGGTCGTGCATTAGCTCTTAACGAAACAGACGGTTTTGTTAAAATTGTTGCTCGTAAAGAAGACGGTTTAATCCTTGGGGGTCAAATCGTAGGTGTTGGTGCTTCTGATACAATCGCTGAACTTGCATTAGCAATCGAAGGCGGTATGACATTAGAAGACGTAGCAATGACAATTCATGCTCACCCAACATTAGGCGAAATTATCATGGAAGCTGCAGAAGTTGCTTTAGGAACTCCTATTCACATGGTAGCTAAAAAATAAATAGAACATCTTATTTCTAAAAAAATATGTATGTTAAAACACTCACTTTTATTTAGGTAAAGGTGAGTGTTTTTTTCGTTATTTTAATAAACTGTTGTCTATTTAAAGTAATTATGTAAAATAATGAGTAAAGAGTTTGTTGCGTTTTAGAATTGGGAGGTTCATACATATGAATTTAGGATTACTTGGAAAGACCGCAATTGTAACTGGAGGGTCGAGAGGAATCGGTTTTGCAACAGCTAAGCAACTTGTAATCGAAGGTGCAAATGTTGTCATTTGTGGTCGTCAAGAAGATACATTAATGGAAGCTGCAAATAAGATTGAAAAAGAAACGGGTCAGCGAGTCCTCGCGATTGTGGCTGATGTTACAAGAAAGTCTGACTGTGAAAAATTAATAATGAGTGCTGTAACTAAATTTAAGCGCATTGATTTATTAGTAAATAACGCAGGCATTTCATCTACGAATGCCTTTATGGATATTTCTGCAGAACAGTGGGAGCAAGACTTAAATTTAAAACTATTTGGTGCCATCAATTGTTCTCAAGCAGCAGTTCCACATATGAAAGAAAGAGGTGTAGGAGCAATTGTCAATGTGACAGCGATTTCTGGAAAAGCAGGTTGGAAACATTCGATGCCTACATCTGTTAGTCGAGCTGCAGGACTGGCTTTAACAAATACAATGAGTAAAGATTTAGGTGAATATGGTATTCGTGTAAATACGGTATGCATTGGATTAATACGTAGTGCGCAAGTAGAAAGAAAATGGAAGAAAGAAGCACCGAATTTAACGTGGGAAGAATATAGTAATGAGATAGGGCGTGACATTCCTCTTGGTCGAATTGGAGAAGCAGAAGAAGCTGCAAAAGCGATTCTATTTTTATTATCTGATGCGGCATCGTATATAACGGGAACATCTTTGAATATTGATGGAGGTAGCTCACCAGTTTTATAACATTACGATTATATACCTGTTAAAATAATTCTTTTATAGTAATTATATCCATACAAATAAAACAAATTTCCTGTTTTTAGGTTATGATGTTTATTCTTATGTGAGTAGGATAAATATTGGGTACAGGGAGGAATTAATATGATGAAATTATTATGGATACCTATTGCTCTATATGTAATCGCAGTTGGGCTGTTTGCTATGGGACTGATTAACCGCCACTCGGATGAGGGTGTTATAGCAAGAGTCTTAGCAGGGCAAGGGGTAGCGATTCCAATCTTCTTCTTCGCTCTTCTATTTACTTGGTTCTTTAGTAAAAAAAAGAAGCGTAACGAAGATATGTAAATATATTTGAAATAGTTTAAATATCAAACGAGAAATCAAATGATTTCTCGTTTTTTGGTTCTATTTTTGAAAATCAAGTAGTGGGTTTTGGGTACAACCTTCTTACTAAAGTAGCTAGCCAACGCAACTCTTTTTCAGACATAAGATTTGTAGCAAGTGCATTTAAAATAACAAGCTGTGGATTATCTTTAATCATTTCTTTTTCGATTGCAAGAATAGTCTGTCCATAAAAATGATCCGCACTATATAATTTTTTACAACGTTCAATTTCAGTTGAAATAATTTGCTGAACTGCTTGAGGTTCTGGTGCACATGAAAACTGTGAGGCGAAAACAGACGCGTCTAATGTTGGTTCGAACTGTTGTTCAACAAGTGCATCCATATACTGCATAATCATATGCGAAATTTTTTTGAATTCTAAGTCGTTTTTATGATGAATAATAAAATCAATATAACTTTGCACAATACCTTTAAAGCATAATTGTAAGTCATATTTATTTTTTTTAATTTTTGCACCATACGTATTTTCGAGTAAGAAAAGAGTAATATCATTAAGGCTACGATTAAAAATTTGAATACGTTCAAGCAATTCTGTTTTTAAGCTTTTACTACTCTCTGTAATAAGCATTTCAAGTAAAGGGAAGCGTTCATTAAAAACGCGTAAAGTAGAATCACAAAACTTTTCTAATTTTTGTCTCGGCGGACGTGGGTCATTCATTAAGAGTTCAAAAGAAACTGTTAGTTCTTTAATAAATTGATCGATAATTTCAATCAACAAGTCATCTTTAGAACGAAAAGATAAATAAAACGCACCTTTTGAAATGCCACAAGCATTAGTAATATCTTGAATGGAAGTATTGGCGATTGAATTTTTTGAGAAGAGTTCGATAGCTTTTTCAATAATTATTTCTTTTTTAGTCAACGTAAATCGCCTCCTTTTATTTGACATGTGACCAAATAGTCACTTAATATTAACATTAATGACTGTTTAGTCAAAACTTGCTAAAAGAATGTCCATCAGTCAGTATTATAAGTAAAGTTTAAAGAAAAAGTCAAAAGGCGGTGCAAGTGTGAAAAAGTTTATTCAATTTGTTCTGAAAAACAAATTAGCAGTTTGGCTCATGACCTTAATATTAGCTGCTGCTGGTGTATATTCAGGATTAAAAATGAAGATGGAGACAATTCCTGATATTTCTGTACCAATTATTACAATGAATACAGCATATCCAGGAGCGAGTCCACAACAAGTCGAAGAAAAAGTATCCACCCCGTTTGAAAAAGCAGTTCAAAATTTAAAAAACGTTGAAAATGTTTATTCAAATTCATATGAAAATGCCTCAAGTATTCAAATCGAGTTTAAATATGGCACAGATATGAAAGAAGCACGTGCAGATATCAAAGAAGCAATTGAAAAGGTAAAATTACCTGACGCTGCGACAACACCTGTTATCGATCGCGTAAGTATCAATACTTTCCCTGTTTTAGCACTTAGTGTAAGTGACAAAGACCAAACAATTGATCAATTAACAAAAACAGTCGAAGATTACTTTGTTCCAAAGGTTGAAGGTGTAGATGGTGTTTCTTCTGTATCTGTATCAGGTCAACAAGTTAAGAAAGTACTCGTTACATACAACAACGATAAGCTAAAAGAATATAGCTTAACAGAAGATTCTATTAAACAATTCGTTCAAGATATGGATGTCGAATCGCCACTAGGTATTTTCCAATTTAAAAATTCAGAACAAGTTGTATTAGTAGATGGTAAATTAACATCATTAAAACAATTAGAAAATTTAGAGATTCCTGTTCAAAATCAGGCATCAGCACAGCAACAAGCTGCATTAGCAGCAAATCCAGCTGCAGCAGCAGCGGCACAACAGCAACAAACAAAGTCAGTTGTTAAATTGAAAGAGTTAGCAAAAATTCAATTAAAAGGTGAAGTGGAATCCATTTCACGTACAAATGGTAAAGATGCAATCGCTGTTCAAGTTGTGAAATCACAAGAAGCAAATACAGTGGATGTGGTTAATGACGTAAAGAAAACAGCAGATCAGTTTGAAAAAGATAATAAAGGTATGGCAATTGATGTCACACTTGATCAAGGAAAACCGATTGAAGATTCAGTAAGCACGATGTTAGATAAAGCATTATTCGGTGCTATTTTTGCTGTTATTATCATCATGTTATTCTTACGTGATATTCGTTCTACAATCATTTCAATCATTTCGATTCCAATGTCATTATTAATTGCAGTCATTGTCTTACGATACTTAGATATCTCACTGAATGTTATGACACTTGGTGCGATGACAGTTGCGATTGGACGTGTAATTGATGACTCCATTGTCGTCGTCGAAAATATTTATCGCCGAATTCATTTAGAAAATGAAAAGTTACGCGGACGTGCTTTAATTAGTTCAGCAACACTTGAAATGTTCCGACCAATTCTATCTTCTACAGTCGTAACAATTGCCGTATTCTTACCTGTAGGATTAGTTGGAGGACTTGTAGGTGAGCTATTCTTACCATTTGGTATTACAATGGCTGTCGCATTAATTGCGTCACTTGTCATTGCGATTACAATTGTTCCAGCACTTGCCCATACACTCTTTAAAAAGAAGATTTATGGAGATAAGATTGTTAAAAAAGAACATCATGGTAAAGTAGCAACAGGCTATAAAAAGCTATTAAATTGGGTGTTAAACCATAAGCTTGTAACATTTGGTGGCTCAATTGTTGTGCTTGTAGCTAGTCTATTCTTAGCACCTGTCGTAGGGTTCAGTTTCTTACCAGATGACGAACAAAAACTAGTGTATTTAACGTACACACCAAAAGCTGGTCAAACACGTGATCAAGTAGTTGAAAACGTAGATGAAATCGAGCAAATTGTTTCAAAAAATAAAGAAGTTGAAACCATCCAGACATCAATTGGTGGGCAAAATCCTTTAAACCCTGGTTCATCAAATAGTGCTTTAATGTTTATTATTTATGACCCAGATACAAAAGACTTCGCAACGAAGAGCGAAAAGCTTGTAAAAGACGTGCGCGCAATTAAACAACCAGGTGAATGGAAACAACAAAACTTCGCTGGTGGTGCTTCAAATAATGAATTATCATATTCAGTCTATGGTAATACAATCGAAGATATCCGCCCTGTTGTAGCAAAAGTCGAAAAAATCTTACAAGATAACAAAAATGTAAAAGATGCAAAATCTTCATTACAAGAAGCATTCGATGAGAAAAACTTAGTTGTAAAAGAAGATGAGTTGAATAAATATGGTTTAACAACGAACCAAGTAGCTTTAATGATTAATCCAAACATCCCAGCAACAGTTTTAACAACGGTTATGGATGAAGGAAAAGAAATCAACGTAGAAGTGTATTCTTCTGTAAAAGAACCAGATACATTTGATCGTGTATTAGAGCAAAAAATTAAAACACCTACAGGACAAGAAGTGAAACTGAAAAATCTTGTTACTGTAAAAGAAGATCGTGCACAGACACAAATTAGCCGTAGTGAAGGTAAGTACTATGCAACAGTTACAGCAACTGTAACAAGTAAAGACGTCACAAAAGCTTCATCTGTAGCACAAGAAAAAATTGATAAATTAGATCTTCCAAATAACGTAGAAATTAAAACAGGCGGTGTAACAGAAGATATTCGTGATTCATTCACGAAATTAGCGCTTGCTATTGTAGCAGCAATTGCGATTGTATACTTCACACTTGTTGTTACATTTGGAGAAGGTCTTGCACCATTCTCAATTTTATTCTCACTACCATTCACAGTTATTGGTGCACTTGTTGCACTATGGATTGGTGGCGAAACAATTTCCGTATCTTCGCTCATTGGGGTACTGATGCTCGTCGGCATTGTTGTCACGAATGCGATTGTATTGGTTGACCGAATCATTCATATGGAACATGATGGGTTACCAATGCGTGAAGCAATTTTAGAAGCAGGTGCAACACGTTTACGCCCAATTCTAATGACAGCTATCGCAACAATTGGTGCACTAATTCCACTTGCCATTGGCGCTGAAGGTGGCGGTCTAATTTCGAAAGGTTTAGGAATTACCGTAATTGGTGGTTTAATTAGTTCAACTGCTTTAACGCTCGTTGTCGTACCACTTGTTTATGAATTCTTATCAAAAGTATTGAAAAAAGATCGTGCACATGAAGATCGCGAATCTTAATTAATAGGAAGGACATGCTCGTACTATATGAGTATGTCCTTTTCATATGGGAAAAATTGTTTTCTTTAAATAGACAGAATTATCTAAAAAGAGTTACAATGTAAAAAACAACAAGGGGGAAACGGGGATGCGAAAACTAGTGAAGCTATTAAACATAACACTTCAAATTGCTTTTCTTTATGTATTGTCCTTACTTGGTGGCATCATTGTCGAATTTTTACATGTACCACTTCCGGGCAGTATCATAGGTTTAATTATTTTATTACTATTACTTCATATGAAGATTGTAAAGAAAGAATATGTAGCAGACGGAGCTGGCTTTTTACTGCCGATTTTAACGCTACTCTTTATTCCAGCTACTGTAGGTGTCATGAATTATCCGGAATTATTATCATGGTTAGGCGTATCACTTTTAATTATTACAATCATTAGTACGATTTTTTCTTTAGGGGTGACTGCAAAATTCGCACAAAAGCTAGAGCAAACAGAACGACAGAAAGAGGAGGTAGAAGTCTATGCTCCAAACGATTAGTTATATGCTTTTAACAATTGTCATTTTCTTCTTTATGACGTGGCTATACAAGAGAACAGGAATCTCTTTTTTATTTCCAATCCTAACATCAACAATCGTTCTCTTACTTATTTTAATCTTTGCTAAAATTCCATATGATACATATATGCAAGGTGGGCGTGTGATTAATTTCTTCTTAGGACCAGCTGTTGTAGGTATGGCTTATCCTTTATATACGCAGTGGGATGTCATTATGCGTTTTAAAAAGACCATTCTCTCCAGTGTGATAGTGGCGATGCTTGCAGGTATGACTAGTGTCATCGCTTTAGGGTTACTCTTTCAGTTAGATGAGCAAATGTTACGTTCATTTTTACCAAAGTCGATTACATCACCGGTTGCCATCCAAATTAGTGACGCGATTGGCGGAATTCCTCAGATGACCGTACTATTCGTTATTATCGCAGGTATTACAGGTGCGATTGGAGGACCAGGAATTTATCGATTATTAAAAATTGATACACCTGTTAGCAAGGGTGTAGCGATGGGAAGTGCCGCACATGGTATTGGTGTGAGTAAGTTAACTGAATACGGTGAGCTAACTCTGTCTATCGGTTCAGTAGCGATGACATTGAGTGCGATTTTAGGGTCATTCCTTTGCCCAGTTGTCATTTATTTATTTTTCTAGAATGTTTGCAACGATATCAATCATTCATTAGAATAAGAGCAGCAACTAATAAAGGCAGGTTATAAAAATGGATTATTCATACCCGTTCTCACCCGATTGGTCAACAACTGAAATTGTCGATGTCATTGCATTTTTTCAAATGATTGAAAAAGCTTATGAAACAGGCGTGAAGCGAGAAGATGTACTGACAACGTATCGTCGCTTTAATGAGATTGTTCCAGCGAAATCAGAAGAAAAGACATACTTTAAAGAGTTTGAAGAAGTAAGTGGTTATGCAAGCTTCCCTGTTATTCGTGATGCGAAGAAAGCAGCGAATGGTGAGGTCATTAAAGCAAGTAAAAATGAACGAAGAAAAAAATAAACAGAAGCTGGGACATAAGTGCAAAAAACACATCCCACATGAGCATAAGAAAAACTGGAATCGCGCTGTGGCACGGTTCCAGTTTTTCGTTTAGAGCCCTAAAAAAGGGAGATAACATGTTTTGTCCCAGTCTTGTTTATTTTGGTACACTAACCATTGCACGATAAATAGGAAGTAATGTTTCAAATGTTTGTTCAATTAATGCTAACAATTCTTTTTCAGACAATTGAATCGCATCATCACGCAATACTTTGACGCCGATTAATACTTCACCTTTTTTAACATCACGAAAGCGCGTTAAAATTTTTTCAGCTGATTCAACTGAAATTTCATCTGTTTTCGGTGACATATGATCACCAGAAATATAGAAAGAAGAAGGTAATGCAGTAATTAAATCTTCATGCTTTAACAAATGATTAGCAATCGCAATCTTATTCGGTGCTTCATAAATAACTGCTAAGTTAATAAATAAATGTGATTCGAATAAGCCAATTTGAAAATGTGGCATCGCTTTATAGCCGCGTTTATAAGGAGCAAAAGCAACCCAACTATCATTTGGCGGGTTTGTTTTTCGACGTGCATGTTTAGCAACATGTGGGAAAAATTCTTCACCTAATTGTGTTGTGAAATAATTCGAGAAAATCGCACCAAGTTCTTCAAATTTAGGACGGATTCGCTCTTTTAAAGCATCCATACGTGGTTCTAATCCATCAATTGTAAAAACATCAAAATCTTGATTGGCCCATGTTAAGTTAGTCATAATTTACATCCTCCAAATAATGATTATTAGGTTTATTCATTTCGATATAAGGGAAAAAATCTTTTAACATAGATGAAATGATAAGCTAATCATAACATAGCAAAGTTCATTCATCTAAATACCTTTTAGAGGAGTTGATTGGAATGAAACAGGTTGTCCATATCCTTCAAAAAGTTGAATTTGAGAAGCAATACATTAAAGGATTGCAGCTAGAATTAGACTACGAATTAGCGACATTATATGATGCTTTAAATACAAATGACGAGCAACAAATTGAAGCTAGTAAACGCAGACTAAAAGAAATCCATATGGAACTGGAGGCATTCCATGTATTCTCATAAGGATTTAAAAAAACTTTGAAGAAACACTTGCTAATCCATACGAGTAGCAAGTGTTTTTTTGTGATATTTGTTATACTAGTACAAATAAGTAGATAATGGGGAATGGGGGAATAAAATGTGGATGTAATTTCAATACATGAATACACGATGGAGATGATACAAGAAGCAGCTACGCGTATTCGTCAATCTTTTACAGAGAAAATGGAAATTGAAACGAAAGCGAACGCTAATGACCTTGTAACGAATATAGATAAAGAAACAGAAAAATTTATTGTAGAAAAAATTCAAGCATACGACGCGTCACATCGAATTTTTGGTGAAGAAGGTATGAGTGAAGAACAGTTTGCTGATTTAAAAGGTGTCGTATGGATTGTAGATCCAATAGATGGGACGATGAATTTTATTCGCCAACAACGCAACTTTACAATTTCAATTGCGATTTATGAAGATGGTATAGGGAAGTTAGGCTACATTTATGATGTAGCGCGTGATGAACTATATTATGCAATTGCGGGACAAGGTGCTTATGTAAATGAAAAACGTATTCAGCCACTTGAACCAATTGAATTAAATAAAGCAATTATCGGAATTAATGCTTCGTGGGTGGCGAAAAATAATCGTTTAAATACCGAAAAAATTGCAAAATTGATTCATACTGTTCGTGGTACACGCTCATATGGTTCTGCGACAATTGAAATGATGTATGTTGCAACAGGTCGCTTGGAGTCGTATATGTCGATGCGCCTATCTCCATGGGACATTGCAGCTGGAGCTGTTATTGCACACGAGGTTGGAGCGAAATGTACAACGCTAAAAGGAGAACCGATGAATTTATTAGCGCAAGATACATTTATTATTGCCAATCCTTCGATTCATGAACAATTAATTAGCGAATATATTGAATTAATCTAAGATTAGGAGAGGAATTTACACAATTGTGAATTCTTCTTTTTTCTTTTTGAGACAAATTCTTCGATTATTTGCAAATAAAAATATTGTGTTTCAAAGACAATCAGTGATACTATGAATTTTGTGCAAGAGATGATGAATAAAGTGAAAAAAGTGTTTTTAGTGGATTTTACGATAAAAAAATTACCCATTCCGAAGAATGAGCAATCTTTTTATCGAAGGATTAGAGAAGTCCTCGCTCGCGGAATTTACGCTTCATTGTGAACGCGTATCCAAAAACGGCGATGACTAATACAATTCCACCTAAAATCCCTAAAACATTACCAACTGCAATTGCATAGCCAATTGAGCACATTGCTAAAATGCCAGCTAAAGCCATGATTGCCATAACAACTTTTGCTATATTCATAATCAATCGAAACCTCCATTAGTGGTTTTACATCCTCTATTGTCATGCGAAACGCATTTTTTCGCAAGGGTTTTTACTTGCCAATTTTTGAAAAAGAACATCGAGTACGAAAAAAATATCTTTTTGAAGAAAATTGTGCTATAATAACACAGTTATGGACTCGAAATAAGAAAAGTGGAGTGGAACAATGACGAACTTACGTGAAGATTTAAGAAACATTGCAATTATTGCCCACGTTGACCATGGTAAAACAACATTGGTTGACCAATTATTAAAACAATCAGGTACATTCCGTTCAAACGAACAAGTTGAAGAACGCGCAATGGACTCTAACGATATTGAACGCGAACGTGGTATCACGATTTTAGCGAAAAATACAGCAGTAAATTACGAAGGTACACGCATCAACATTTTAGATACACCTGGACACGCCGATTTTGGTGGAGAAGTAGAACGTATTTTAAAAATGGTCGACGGTGTATTATTAGTTGTCGATGCATACGAAGGTTGTATGCCACAAACTCGTTTCGTACTGAAAAAAGCTTTAGAACAAGGTTTAACACCAATCGTAGTCGTGAACAAAGTCGACAAAGATTCAGCACGTCCTGAAGAAGTTGTAGATGAAGTATTAGACTTATTAATCGAACTTGGTGCAGATGAAGAACAACTTGATTTCCCTGTTGTATATGCTTCAGGTGTAAACGGTACAGCTTCATTAGACCCAGACCCATCAAAACAAGAAGAAAACATGAAATGTTTATTCGAAAAAATTATCGAACATATTCCAGCACCAGCAGATACACGCGATGAGCCATTACAATTCCAAGTAGCATTACTTGACTATAATGACTTCTTAGGTCGTATCGGTATTGGACGTGTATTCCGCGGTAAAATCCACGTAGGCCAATCAGTAGCACTTTCTAAATTAGATGGTACTGTGAAAAACTTCCGTGTAACAAAAATCTTCGGTTTCTTCGGTTTAAAACGTGAAGAAATTCAAGAAGCATACTCAGGCGACTTAATCGCTGTTTCTGGTATGGAAGAAATCAATGTTGGTGAGACAGTTTGTCCACAAGATAACATCGATCCACTACCACCAATGCGTATCGATGAACCAACATTACAAATGACATTCTTAGTAAACAACTCACCTTTCGCAGGTCGCGAAGGTAAATGGGTAACTTCTCGTAAAATTGAAGAACGCTTACTTGCACAATTACAAACTGACGTATCATTACGTGTAGATCCAACAGATTCTCCAGATGCATGGACTGTATCTGGTCGTGGTGAGCTGCACTTATCAATCTTAGTTGAAAACATGCGTCGTGAAGGCTATGAGTTACAAGTATCAAAACCAAAAGTAATCATCCGCGAAATCGATGGTGTTAAATGTGAGCCAGTAGAACGTGTTCAAATCGACGTTCCTGAAGAATCTTTAGGTTCAATCATCGAATCATTAAATGAACGTAAAGGTGAAATGGTTGATATGATCAATGATGGTACTGGTCAAATCCGTTTAATTTTCATGGTTCCAGCACGTGGCTTAATCGGTTACACTACTGAATTCATGTCATTAACAAAAGGTTTCGGTATTATTAACCACACATTCGATTCTTACAAACCAGCAGTATCAGGTCGTGTAGGTGGTCGTCGTAACGGTGCTTTAGTTTCTATGGAAACAGGTAAAGCAACTACTTACGGTATGATGCAAATTGAAGACCGTGGTGTTCTATTCTTAGAACCAGGTGTTGAAATTTACGAAGGTATGGTTGTTGGTCAAAACAACCGTGATGCAGATATTACTGTAAACATCACAAAAATGAAAGCTAAAACAAACGTACGTTCAGCAAACAAAGACCAAACAAACGTAATCAAAGCACCTAAAATTTTAACGCTTGAAGAAGCATTAGAATTCTTAGATGAAGATGAGTACTTAGAAGTAACACCTGAGTCAATTCGTTTACGTAAACAAATCTTAAACAAAAACGAACGTGAAAAAGCAGCAAAAAAATCACGTAGTGCTGAACAATAATAGATAATGTAAAAAAAGAAGTCACATGTAAATGTGGCCTCTTTTTGTATACAAAAAGGAGAATGGAAAAACCCATTCTCCTTTTACAATAAATAAAAGCGTCGTATTAAAATTCTTCATCTTCTGTTGTATGACCTTTGAAAAAACGAAACTCACCTGTTGCTAAGCGCGCATATGTTTTCGTTGCGATTCGCTCATCACATGAATCACACATATATGTATGAATCGGACGGTTTCGAAGACGTTTAGCTAATGGTGAAAAGTCTGGAATATCATTGACTGTTTCACAAATTACGCATTTTACTTTCATGAGGAGGTCCTCCTAGCTAATTTTAATACCTACAATATTTTTAATTGGATTTTTGTAATTTGAACCATCTGCATGTAATAAATACACAGGACCACCATCAGTTAACATTTTACCTTCAACACTGAATTGGAATAAAAGTGTTTTTGCTTCTTCCATTGAGTACGTATATTCGTTATTCTCACGATCGATAAATGTTACTTGTGTTGCTTCTGGTGCTGGAGATGCGTTGTTGATGAAAGGTTCTAAAACCATACCAAATGTACCAGTCTGCATCTTTTGGCGATCAAATTTCTTTTCTGTTTCTAAAGTTGGTGGGTAAGCAGCACCCTCCATGATTTCACGAGACCAGAATTTCCCTGCATCTTCTAGATACACTTCATCTTGATCGACTGCCACTTTGTCTGACGTAAAGTATGTATCTAAGTCTACTTTACGGTCATCAAAGATCCAGATTGTTGGATCGAGTGTGATGTTAAAGTTAACAGCACCTTTAATTTGAATAATAGAATCCATCATTCATTCCTCCTAGATATAGATGTTTCACTCCTATAGTATAACGTCTTTTAAGACATTTGAGAAAACAAAATGACTTAAGTTAGAAGAATGACGTATAGATACTTGCATTTTTCTATATGAAAAGCTAAAATTTAGAATGATAGAACTCAAGAAATATCAGGTAATGGGGGCGTCCTCATGGATACTACATCTCAAAATTCGTATCAGGAAAAGGCATTGGAACTCCTATTTGCTGATGCTGACAAAATTGCTCAATTAATTAGAGTGCAAATGGAAAACTTAACAATGCCACAATGTCCATTGTATGAAGAAGTTTTAGATACACAAATGTTTGGTCTTTCACGTGAAATCGATTTTGCTGTTAAGCTAGGCCTATTAAATCGCGATAAAGGTCGTGAAATTTTAGATTCCCTTGAGAAAGAATTATCAGCATTGCACGATGCATTCACGAAAAAATGATAAAAAAACTCAAACACCTACCGATGTTTGAGTTTTTTTGTAGTTAGGAGTAATGAATTGAAGAAATTTTTAAAAGAGTTCGACTACTTGCTGTTTGTTACATATTTTTTACTCTGCGTATTCGGGGTTGTGATGGTATATAGCGCAAGTGCTATGGTATCAGTTAATCGTTATAACGCACCAGCAGACAATTTTTATAAGAAACAACTACTTGCTGTTATCGTTGGTTTTGGCGCTTTCGTTCTTGGAATGTTGATTCCATACAAACGTTATCGTGAAAAATGGATGTTGAAATTAATAGCAGTTGTAAATATCGTTTTATTAACATTGGTATTAGTAGTAGGTTATAGCCCACCAGGGTCAGGTGCACAGTCTTGGTTACGTATTGGAGGATTTAATTTTCAACCGTCTGAATTGTTGAAAATTTCATTGATAATTTATGTCTCAGCGGTACTTGCCAAGAAGTATTCTAATGGTACAATAGATTCGATAAAGGAATCTTTAATACCTATAAGTATAATTATAATTATACCCTTAATCTTTTTGTATAAAGAACCAGATAATGGCGCAATTGCTTTAATTACAGCGATTATGTCAACAATTATCTTAGCTAGTGGCATGTCTTTTAAACGTATATTCAAAAAAACAAATAAGGTATTCTGGATTGGAATTGTACTTTTATTATCAATTGTGTATATATATAGAGATAAGCTACTTAGTAAAATATTAACTGAAAAGATGGCGAATCGTATTCAAGCGACATGGGATCCTTATGCTTTTGTGAAAGAAGAAGGACTGCAAATAATCAATGGTTATTATGCGATTGCGCTTGGAGGAGTTTCAGGTTCAGGGTTGGGTGAGTCTGTTCAAAAGTTAGGGTATATACCCGAACCACACACAGATTTCATTCTAGCAATTATTATTGAAGAGTTGGGGACTCTTGGTTTACTTATAGTAGTTGGGGGATTGGGCTTTATCGTTATGCGAGCATTTGTCACAGCTTTAAGAGCGAAAGATCCAATGATCCGTATGATGGCGGTAGGGATTGGTTCTTGGATTGGCTTCCAAACATTTTTGAATATAGGTGGTTTATCGGGCATTATCCCGTTAACAGGTGTCACACTTCCATTCATTAGTTATGGAGGTACCTCTCTCGTGATCCTTTCTTTCGCACTCGGTATTTTAATGAACATTACGATGTACGTTAAAAGAGACCAAAACAAAAGATAGAAGACTTTATAGGGGGTAGTGTTTTAATGGCAATTCAAAAAATTCTTGTAGCGAATCGTGGCGAAATCGCGATTCGTGTGTTCCGCGCATGTACAGAAATGAAAATTCGTACAGTCGCAATTTATTCTCGAGAGGATAGCGGTTCATATCATCGTTATAAAGCAGATGAAGCTTATCTTGTTGGGGACGGCAAAAAGCCAATTGATGCTTATTTAGATATCGAAGGAATTTTAGACATTGCAAAAGAGTCTGGTGTAGATGCGATTCACCCAGGCTACGGTTTTTTATCTGAAAACTTAGAATTTGCAAAACGTTGTGAAGAAGAAGGTATCATTTTCATTGGCCCAACTTCAAAACATCTTGATATGTTTGGGGACAAAGTAAAAGCACGTGAACAAGCTGTTTTAGCTGATATTCCAGTTATTCCAGGTTCAGGTGGTCCTGTGGATTCAATTAATGATGTTCTTGCTTTTGGTGAAAAGCATGAATATCCGATTATGATTAAAGCGGCACTTGGCGGTGGCGGTCGTGGTATGCGTGTTGTACATAGTGCAGATGAAGCGCAAGAAGCCTATGACCGTGCTAAGTCAGAAGCAAAAGCAGCATTCGGTTCTGATGAAGTATATGTTGAGAAGTACGTTGACCGTCCAAAACACATTGAAGTTCAAATTCTAGGTGATAAAAACGGAAATATCGTACATTTATATGAGCGTGATTGTTCAATTCAACGTCGTCATCAAAAAGTAGTTGAAATTGCGCCTTCAAACTCATTATCAGATGAATTACGTCAGGATATTTGTAACGCAGCTGTGAAGTTAATGAAAAATGTCGATTACTTAAATGCAGGAACAGTAGAATTTTTAGTATCGGGCGACAAGTTTTACTTCATCGAAGTAAATCCACGTGTGCAAGTAGAGCATACGATTACGGAGATGGTAACAGGAATTGATATTGTACATGCGCAAATTTTAATTGCAGATGGTCATGATTTACATGACGATGTATTACAAATTCCAGCGCAAAAAGATATTCCTTTATTTGGTTATGCAATTCAATCACGTATTACAACGGAAGATCCACAAAATAACTTTATGCCAGATACAGGAAAATTAACTGTATATCGTTCAAGTGGCGGTTTTGGTGTTCGTTTAGATGCAGGTAATGGTTTCCAAGGTGCAGTCATCTCACCACATTATGATTCATTACTTGTAAAATTATCAACGTGGGGTAACACATTTAAAGAAGCAGCAGAGAAAATGGATCGTAACTTACAAGAGTTCCGTATTCGTGGTGTAAAAACGAATATTCCATTCCTTGAAAATGTAGTACGTCATGAAAACTTTATCAATGGAGATTTCAATACGAGCTTTATTGATACAACACCAGAATTATTAAACTATAAGTCAGCGCGTGACCGTGGTAATAAGTTATTGAGTTACATTGGCAATGTTACAGTAAACGGTTTCCCGGGGATTGCAGATAGTCAAAAACCAATCCTACCACAACCGCATAAGCCAAAAATTCAACTATTAAATGAGATTCCAACAGGTACAAAACAAATTCTAGACGAAAAAGGTCCAGAAGGCTTAGTTCAGTGGATTAAAGAACAAAATGATGTGTTATTAACAGATACGACGATGCGTGATGCACACCAATCATTACTTGCAACACGTGTACGTTCAAAAGACTTATACGAAATTGCAGATTACACTGCACAAATTATGCATAACTTCTTCTCATTAGAAATGTGGGGCGGCGCGACATTTGATGTAGCTTATCGTTTCCTAAAAGAAAATCCATGGGAAAGATTACGTGTATTAAGAGAAAAAATGCCAAACGTATTATTCCAAATGTTACTTCGTGGTGCGAATGCAGTTGGATATAAAAACTATCCAGACAACGTCATTCGTGAATTCATTAAAGAATCAGCTAAAGAAGGAATCGATGTATTCCGCGTATTCGATAGCTTAAACTGGTTACCAGGTATGCAAACAGCAATTGATGCGGTACGTGATAGCGGTAAAGTAGCAGAAGCAACAATGTGTTATACAGGTGATATCTTAGATGATACACGTACAAAATACACAGTAAATTACTACAAACAATTAGCAAAAGATTTAGAATCAGCAGGTGCACATATCATCGCAATTAAAGATATGGCAGGTTTATTAAAACCAGAAGCAGCATACCAATTGATTACAGAGCTAAAAGAATCAACAGATTTACCAATTCACTTACACACGCATGATACAAGTGGTAACGGTATTTACTTATATGCGAAAGCGATTGAAGCAGGTGTAGATATTATCGATACAGCAATCGGTTCGATGGCAGGCTTAACATCTCAACCAAGTGCGAACTCGTTATACTATGCAATGAAGGGTAGCAAACGTCAAGTACGTGCTGATATTGAAGGAATCGAAAAATTATCGTACTACTGGGAAGATATCCGTAAATACTACAAGGATTTCGAAAGTGGCATGAACAGCCCGCATTCAGAAGTTTATGTGCACGAAATGCCAGGTGGACAATATTCAAACTTACAACAACAAGCAAAAGGTGTAGGCCTTGGTGATCGTTGGGATGAAGTGAAGAAGATGTACTCAGATGTGAACTTACTATTCGGTGATGTTGTAAAAGTAACACCGTCTTCAAAAGTAGTAGGCGACATGGCATTATTCATGGTACAAAATGATTTAACAGATGAAAATGTAATTGAAAAAGGACAAACAATTGACTTCCCAGATTCAGTTATTGAATTCTTCCAAGGATACTTAGGTCAACCAGTAGGTGGATTCCCTGAAGAATTACAAAAGGTGATTTTAAAAGAGCGTGAAGCAATTACAGTACGTCCAGGCGAATTATTAGAAGCAGTCGATTTTGATGCAATTAAAAAAGAATTAGATGAAAAATATAATCGTGATATGACACATCAAGATGTACTTGCATATGTGCTATATCCAAAAGTATTTGAACAATATATGACAACATATGATCAATTTGGCAATGTGTCTGTATTAGATACACCTACATTCTTACATGGTTTACGTCTAGGCGAAGAAATTGAAGTAACAATCGAAAAAGGTAAAACACTAATTATTAAATTAGTATCGATTGGTGAACCACAACATGATGGAACACGCGTTATTTACTTCGAATTAAACGGACAACCACGTGAAATCGTTGTTCAAGATTTAAATGTTGAAGTTTCTGGTGAGAAAAAACCAAAAGCAAATCCATCAAATCCAAATCAAATTGGTGCAACAATGCCAGGTACAACATTAAAAGTAGTTGTATCACCAGGTAGTCGCGTACGTCGTGGTGAGCATTTATTAATCACAGAAGCGATGAAGATGGAAACAACTGTACAAGCACCGCGTGACGGTATTGTAAAAGAAATCTTCGTTAAAGAAGGCGAAGCAATTTCGACAGGTGACTTATTAATCGAATTGGAAGACTAATTGCACCTTAAAACGCTGTTATTGAACAGTAATTTATGTTAAATTACAGTTCACACTTTAGACACAAAATAAAAAGGCGCTTATGACATAAGATGTTATAAGTGCCTTTTTGTGTATAATAACATGTAGAAAGAATAGGAGGTGTAAGATGTTTTTATCGCTATTTGGTTTTCGCGAATTATGGAGTCCAGGAATGATGATTGTTTGTCTTTTTATCCTCAGTATTTATCTACTGATGACAATTAAGTGGCGAAAAGATTTTAAAAACAGTACGCCTTTAAGTATTTCAGAAGCTTTCTCTTTCATTCTGGCACTACTATTTTTATATGCTGTAAAAGGTGCGCCTATTCAAATAATGACCTATCTTATTTATACAGCCTATACTATTCAGACAGTGATTTTATTTGTTCTCGTTCCTTTTTTAGTGGTGAGAGGAATACCGAACTATTTACTCGCCTATATTCGTTCTACACCCTTTGTATCAACTTTATTATGTTCGCCCATTTATTTGAGTGTGGTGTGGAGTATTCTATTTGTGTGTAGACAAATTCCGATTGTGTTTGATTACTTACGTCTACATGAAACAGCAGAGAGCATCTATACGATTTTATTGTTTATGTGTTCTTTTATTTTCATGTGGTCAATGAAAGGAAAACGATTCAACTTGGTTTGGAAGCCGCTCCTACTCATGTATATTATGATGACATTAGTTGCGTCCATCGTCTTTTTTAGTCCGGTAGATTTGTATAAGACATATACAGATGGTGCAATGTGGATACAAGCAATGGCCTTATGCGTTCCAGCTGATACGCTGAATCAATTAAGCGCTTTTTCAGGACCATCATTGTTCACAAATATGACACCAAAACAAGATCAACAATTAGGCAGTAAGCTAATCCAAGTTATACAAACCATTATTTTTGGTATAATACTAATTGCAATGCGATGGAATCAAAAAAGTCGCACATTCAGCACATCACAACATTGTGATGATTAAAATTTGATATAAGGAGCAAAAACGTATGTTACCTATTTTACCAACGATTAGTACATTTTTTATTGTATTAAGTGCAGTGCTTATCGCAATCGGCTGGATTCAAGTAAAGAATAGAAAAATTGAAGCGCATAAAAAGACAATGACAGCAGCAGCAATTTCTGCATTAACATTCTTTATCATTTATGCTTCTCGTACGATATTTATTGGAAACACAGCATTTGGCGGACCTGAAGATTTAAAAGTATATTACACAACATTCCTTGTATTCCATATTATTTTAGCAACAACAGGAGCGGTATTTGGAATCGTGACATTAATTGCAGGTTACACGAACAATCTTGTACGTCACCGTAAAATTGCACCAATCACATCCGTTATATGGTTTTTTGTAGCAATTACAGGTGTAGCAGTATACTTATTACTTTATGTATTTTATAAAGGTGGAGAAACAACGTCTGTAATCAAAGCGATTATTAATCCTTAAGTATGTTGGTTTACATATTGAAATAATTGAACAACATATAAAATGAATGTAAGTGAGAAAAAATCGTGCGGTAGCGCGGTTTTTTCTTTGTGTTTTAAAATAAGAGGTTAAACCGTATTCGAGTAGATGGATTATAAAAGATCTTTTACTATTTTATAAGATGTATGAAAGAGTGTTATAATAATAAATAAGAATTTTAAAAAGAAGGAGACAGAATGTTGAAGGCACTATTACGATTTTTAGTACTATTTGTCATTTTATTAATCGGATTTTTCTACTTCGATCAACCTGTAAAAGAAAACGAGCCTCTTAAAGGTCCCACAAAAACAGTGCCGAATACAACTGCGCCTCAGCTATCAGGAGATGTACAGCAACGCCCTAAAACAGGCTGGTCTACATATGTTGGAAAAGATATTTCTACATTTGAAAAGAAAATGGGGCAACCAATTCGCAAAGGCCCTTCAGCTTATGGGTTTACATGGTGGGTATATGGCGACGAAAATCAATATATGCTTGTAGGGGTAGAAAAGGATAAAATTAACCAGGTCTATGTTACAGGTACGAGAGTCGACTTTGCGCCATTTAAAATGGGACAAACACTCGATGAATTATATCGTACAACGATTACAGATATGGAAGTTAATATTAAAATTCAGCAAAATATCTATACGATGGTATTGAGCGAAGAAGATTTACAATCACGTTTATTGATTATGTATAATGGTGTTTTAGCTCAATTGTATTTTGATTCTGCAACGAAAAAACTAATGGCAGTTCGATATATTGATGGCGAGACGCTTGTTAAACAGAAGCCATATGACATGACCTATGTGGGCGAAGTCATCGAAACGAAAAAGCCTTCTTCTTTTGAACAAGAAAAAATCAATCAAGAAAATGCGCAACAGTTATTTGAATTATCTAATGTATATCGTGAAATAAATGATTTACCTGCTCTTGAAAAAGATGGGAAATTAAGTGAAGTGACAAGTACACAACTAAAAGGACTTGTAATGGAACGATTAGCGAAATCAGACGCACCTGATACGGATTTGCAATCTTTATTAAAAGAAAATGATGTAGACTTTGAAGAAACTGCTGAAAATATTGCGGAAGATTATGCTGATGCAGCAGATGCAATTAGTGGTATTTTAAATTCTGAAAAACATCGCCAAGATTTACTCAATGCAACATATAACCATTTGGGAACGGCTTCTTTTGAAAATAATTTTGCGCAAATTTTTATTGAACAAAAACCAGAAAGTGACTCAAAATAACATACAACTGGCCCTGTTTTTGATATGATAGTAAAGAAACGGGGGCTTTTTATGAAAATGACATCAGAATGGGTCATGATTTTGGATGAAGTCGATCAATTAAATGATTTAATCCTTAATTCAGACGTACATCGTCAACTAGTTGACGCGACAGAAGCTGTGTACTCAAACCCGTCACTAGTTCAAAAAATTACGGAATTTAACAAAACAAAAGATTTATATGAAGATGTACAGCGTTTTGGTAAATATCATCCAGATTATACACAAATTATGAAATTAATTCGTACACAAAAGCGCGAATTAGATATGGACGAAACAATTTCAGCTTTAAAGGTTGCCGAAAATGAGTTTCAAGATTTACTTGATGAAATAGGTATCATTATAGGAAAGACCATTTCAGAAGCTGTAAAAGTGCCAGTAAGCAATCCATTTTTCCAAACGGATACGGGATGCGGTGGAAGTTGTGGAACAGGTGGCGGCTGTTCATGCTCAGCATAAAATAAACATGTTGTACGTGTAAAAGCGTACAGCATTTTTTTATAGAAGGAGAAGGGGATTAATGGAATCAATTATAGCATTGCATGGTTTGGGCGGAACAAAAGAAGTGTATTTAGAAGTGCAAAATGAGTTAGCGTCTTTTAACATAACAGCCATTGACTTACCTGGTCATGGAAAACAGCCAACTCTAGAATATTTTACAAAGGAAAGCTTAATTGAATGGCTTACGAAATATGTGAAAGAGCCGACTAGTTTTATTGGCTATTCTATTAGTTGTCACATTCTAATTGATTTTGCCTATACATATCCACATCTTGTTGAAAAATTAATATTCATTGATGGTGGTTATTTTTCACCAAAGGATTTTGGACAATCTATTGAAGAAGTCATTGAACAAACAAAAATGTTCGTCGACCAATCTCGAGTAAGTTCTGTTGAACAAGTTGTTTTAGATGAACAAAAAGAACTCGGACGCTTTACTGAGGAAATTGCTGAATCGATTCGCGCGCGGTATAAAATCGAGAAAGATGGGAGCGGGTCATTACGAATCCAGCTAGAAGTAGCAGCTGCTTATAGTGAAATTTTTTATGAGGATGATGAAAAAATCCTCTGTGTGCCTATTTTTTTAATCACTGTAACGCAACCAAAAGAATTAACAAATATTCGAATTGCAGCAATCGAAAAGTTAAAACAAAAAACCCCTCAACTGCAACAGATTGAAGTCGAGGGATCCCATGAAATAATTGCTGAAAAACCAAAAGAAATTGCGCGAATCATTCAAACTATCTTGTGTTCATAATAATTATTGGTAAGACACCGATTAATAATAAAACAAGTAAATTACCGATAATACTAATTGTTTTTAATCGACCTTTTGATAATAAGGCAAGAATTAATCCGATAATTGATACGATAATCATCGTATTAATCATTAACGTGCTAGGTATCATTTCTTTAGTAATGAATGTAAAAACAAAATAAAAAATAGCGGCTGCGAAGAAGATGACTGCGGAAACAATATCGAGTTTTTTCATCTATTTCAACTCCTTTACGTGAAAAATTTGTATAAAAACTCTATACTTCTTTACCTTATTTGATAAAAAAAGAAACAAAGCCATAAAAATACAAAAAGAGCTTTAGCATTTTGAAAATGCCAAAGCTCTTTTTTATTTTTACTCTACAATATCAAGTAAAGCTTGCATAGCAAGGTCTGGACGGTCTGTCACAATACCTTTTGCGCCACTTTCAATTAGACGTTTCATCTCATTTACATCGTTAATTGTCCAATAATGAACAGGTACATTCAAGTTATTTAAAAATTGAATGAATCCAGGTGTATCTAATGGTAATACGCCATATTTTGTAGGGATTTGGAATACATCTACTTTTGGACTATAAAGATGACCGAATTGACTTGTAAATGCAGTATAAGCTTTACGAACTTCACCAACACCAGCACCTAAAGCTACTCGGTTTTGAGCGTATAAATTAAAGCGATCAATTTGTTCGTCATGGAAACTTGTAATGACAACTTGATCTTCAGCACCTAATTCTTCGATTAAACGCCATAGTTTAGAAGGCATTAAGCCTCCCTCGTATGTGTTTGGTGCATCCTTCATATCAATATTAATTAACTTATTTGGATAGCGTTCTAATAGTTCACGTAATGTAATAATACGTGCAGGGTCTTCGCGGTATTTTAAATAACCGTCTAAATCTGCAAAATGATAACCAAAATTTAATTCTTTTAATTCTGCTAATGTCATATCTGCAATACGTCCGCTACCTTCACTCACACGATCGACGTATTCATCATGGAATACGACAATTTCTTCATCTTTTGTTAGTCGGATATCAATTTCAAAGCCATGTACACCTAGGCCCGCAGCTATTTCGAATGCTTCCATTGTACATTCTGGAGCTAGCAACGAACCACCACGGTGAGCAAGTATAATTGGATGCTCATATGTGAGTGCTGTTTTGTTTTCACGTTTTTGTGGATTAGAAAGTGCTTTTGAACCAGCCCATGCTGCTGCACTAGCCGCAGCGATTGCAATGGCTACTTTTGTTTTCTTTCCCATATTCGTCCTCCTCTAATTGCAGACTTCTCTTTCATATTATAACGGAAAGGAGACCCATCTGTCATTTAAACGCTGGTTGATTCTAAATTCTTCGCTATGGTATTCTTGAAACATAGAAATGGGGGTAGCCTACTAATGAAAGAGCGCCAAGGATTAATTGTCTATGTACACCACTTGAAGCAAGCGAAATCTTTACGTCGTTATGGTCATGTACACTATATATCACGTAAGATGAAGTATGTTGTCATTTACTGTGACTATGATGAGATTGAAGCTACAATGAATAAGGTATCTCGTTTACCCTATGTTAAATCGGTTGTGCCATCCTATCGTCGATTTGTAAATACAGAATTTGAAAATGCAAAACCAGATAAAGCAAAAGAGTACGATTATAAAACTGGACTCTAAAACTTTTACTTCTACGGACGATACAAATAGAAAATAGTCATATTTGGCTATGTTTACGTAAGGTCGTGTAGCCTAATGAAGATAAGGGATATAGTGATAAAGTCGAAGAACACCAATTAGGTATTGATAATAAAGCGTTGGATCTACATAAATAGATGAATGCTTTACTTCTAACGTAATCAGTAATTGATCGCGCTCTTTTACAGCGTTTTCGAAAATCTCAAAACGTTTAGATTGTTTTTCAGGATTATATGGAATCCCTTCGCGACAAATATAAATTGGCATGAATTTGCTTTCGCCAACAGGCTTTAGTGCAACTGCAACTGAAGCAACTTTATTACCGTCTTTTTCTGAGACGAAGACGAAGGTATGATGAATTCGATTGTGATTTGTTTTCATTAGCTCACAAAGCTCGAATAAATCACCATAGCCTTGTCCTAGCTCGATAAATCTTTGAATCATTTTTATAACACTTCCTTTCCTAAAATATAGTATCATGATGCAGGAGGATTCGCACATGAAATTTGCAGCCATCTTATTTTCAATCTTGTTATTCATCAATGGTATTCTTCTGTCCTTTCAGTACCATGTCTTTTCGACAAATCCAGCTGATACAGAAAAAGCCTTTTCTTATACACAAGATATTGAAATCAAGCATAAAGGAAATGCTTTTTACGTAAAGCATACATTTAAAAATTTACCTGAACAAGAAATGACAATTCTATGGCCGGAAGCTGCAAAGCAAAAGGCTTGTCCAAAAGATGCAGAAGGTAAAGAAGATAAAAAGAACTGTTCACGTTTTAAAAGTAATGTGAATGGTTTTAAAGAAGGAACCGAGACTACACAGTCTATCTCATATCGTATACCACTCCCTAAAGGTGGTCTTGAGTCAGGGAAGTTATATGACGAGATGTTCCTTACGTTGAAACAAGGGATTGTTTTGAACACGAAGTTGCAAATTATTGATGAAAACCGTAAAGGTGGTCAATGGTTTACTGGACTTCCGAAAATCGGAGAACAGTCACTTAATTTAGTAGACTATGCTTACTTCACAGGTAACGGCGGGGTGTATGAGCTGTATTGGTCGAAAAATAAAGTGAAGAAAGCGTTCGAGAGTGACGAATTAACCGTTTATTCAACGCGAACACAGCCTGCTAACTTAACAAAAGCTTTATCAAAATTAGAGTTATTGAATAGTAACCATATGGATATTATCGAAACACCTTCTAATCAAAAAAGCGGTAGCCGTATTTTATTTACGAATACGCTTGAAAAATCAGCACTGCAAGAACGTGTAGCAGTAACGCAAGTAAAGAGGAAATACCAAATTAATCAACAAGATCAAGTGCTATCGAGTATATTAGCATCATTTGAAACGAATACACTGATTGGGAATTCAAAAGCCCGAACAATGGTTAAAACATTAAATGATTATTTTAGTTCGAATCAACGAACACAATGGAAAGATGGTTTACAAGAATTAGAAGGTAAGAAAGTGACATCTTCTGTATTGGACAGACTGCTGAGCGATATTTTACAGTTAAAAACGTCTTATTTCCAAATGAATGAAGCGAATGCAAAAGCAGTTGTGCCACTAATGTTTGAAGAAAAACGTCCGATTTATGTGAATGGACAAAAAGTGGATAATGTCAAAATTATATTAAAAGATGATATGATACTCTATACAGCAAACCCATTATTAAAACAATTAGGATATGATGCACGAATTGGAGAGAATGGATATTATGTGAAGAATGCTTCACGCTCGTTCCGATTCCCAGGAGAGCCATATGATTTTTATGTTTATAATGATTTACGACAGGACGTTCCAGGTGTTCAGCCGCTTATTAAAATAGCAGGAACCTATTATGTGGAAGAAGGTTGGTTAATCAAGCTATTCCGTACAATACCTGAGAAAAAAGAAGATCGTATTGAACTAAACGAACAAAAATAATGTACAATAATAGTCAGTGGGGCCGTCCTCACTGATTATTATTTTATAAAGGCTTGGTGACAAAATGAGAGTAATTTCTGGCGAACGAAAAGGAATGCCACTGAAAGCAGTAAATGGTGTAACGACAAGACCTACTACAGATAAAGTGAAAGAATCACTATTTAATATATTAGGTCCTTTTTTTCATGGAGGAACTGTGTTAGATTTATTTGCAGGTAGTGGTGGACTTGGTATTGAAGCGCTAAGTAGAGGGATGGAAAAAGGCGTATTCATTGAAAAAGATAGTCGTGCATTTCAAAATTTAAAAGAAAATATCCAGAAATGTCGCTATGAAGATCGTGCAGAAATTTATCGTAATGATGCAACAAGAGCGTTGAAGCACCTCATTAAAAGAGAATTTCAAGCGGATTTAATCTTTTTAGATCCACCATATAAAAAGCATGTTTATTATGATTTAGTAAAAGAATTAATTACACATAATATCATTCATCCAGATGGCGTGATTGTTTGTGAACATGATTTTGAATTACAGCTACCTGAGCAAGTCGAAAACTTTACAAAATATCGTGAAGAAAAGTATGGTAGTACGATTATATCGTTCTATCGACTGATGGAGGAAGAGGGGGATGAACATGGATAAGATTGCAGTCGTTCCAGGTAGCTTTGACCCGATTACAAATGGTCATTTAGACATCATTCAACGTGCAGCAGACATTTTTGATGTGGTCTATGTAGCCGTTATGAACAATTCAGCAAAAAAACCATTGTTTAACGTAGAAGAAAGAATCGATTTAATCCAACAAGTAACAAAAGATATGCCAAACGTAAAAGTAGAGTCGTCTTCAGGTTTATTAATTCATTATGCGAAAGAAAAAAATGCGCATGTCATTGTTCGTGGATTACGTGCTGTTTCGGATTTTGAATACGAAATGCAAATTACATCAATGAACCGTTATTTAGATCATCATATTGAGACGTTTTTCATTATGACGAAGAATCAACATTCATTTTTAAGCTCAAGTATTGTAAAAGAAGTATCACAGTACGGAGGCGATATCGAGAGCCTTGTGCCTGCGATTGTGAATAAAGCTTTAAAAGAGAAGTTTAAAGCGTAAGATAAGGGTAAAAGAACAGTCATAACAACTTACCTAAGTTGGTGGCTGTTTTTTTTTTTTTTGAAAAACAATGAGAACAAACGTTTCTTTTTTTGCGGAAAACTATCTACAAAACAGAAAAAAATGATAGAATAAAAAAGAAGTGGAATCAAAATATTCATCAAAACGTCCATTTATATCGAAAGAGGAGGTGCATGAGGGTGTCGAAAAAGAAGTTTGCCTTATTTTTAGTCATTTTAGCTATGGTTGTGACGTTTTTTGTCTATCCTTTAAACTATTACATTATGTCTCCAGGAGCGGCGTATGATTTAACGAAGTATGTAAAGGTAGAGGATGCGAAAACGCCGACAGATGGATCGCTCAGTATGATGACTGTAGCTGTAAGTGGGGCAACGCCTTTTACATATGTATTGGCGAAGTTCTCAGATGAAAAAGATATTTTAAAAGAAGAAGAAGTACGTGCACCAGAAGAGTCCGATACAGAGTATAATTTACGACAATTGAAGCTCATGACCGACTCGCAGTTTAATGCGAAATATATGGCCTTTAAAACGCTAGGAAGACCATATAAAGTAGACTACAAAGGTGTTTATGTGATTTATGTGTTAGAAAATGCGGCCGCCTCAAATGTTTTAAAAGCAGGAGATGAAGTAAAAGCAATTGATGGTGAGAAAATTAAAACACACCAACAATTAGTTGATTACTTAGCAGACAAAAAAGATGGCGAGCGTGTAAGCTTAACATTTAAACGTGATGACAAAGTTTATACAAAAGATGTCACGTTAAAACCAATACCAGGTGCAAAAGGTAAGGTTGGTCTAGGTATTACATTCTCAGACAGTAAATCGATTTCAACTACACCAGAAGTGAAGATTGATTCAGATGAAATTGGTGGACCTTCAGCTGGTTTGATGTTCACGCTTGAAATTATCGATCAATTAACAACAGGCAATTTAGCAAAAGGTTATAAAATTGCTGGAACAGGTGAGATGTTGGAGAATGGTAAAGTCGGAAGAATTGGTGGTATTGATAAAAAAGTCATTGCCGCAAACAACCAAGGCATCGAAATTTTCTTTGCGCCAGATGATGAAATTACACCTGAAATGAAAAAAGCAGTTCCAGATATTCAATCAAACTATGAACTTGCAAAAGAAACAGCAAAAAAAATTGATAGTAAAATGGAAATCGTTCCTGTGAAAACATTAGATGATGCGATGACTTATTTAAATGAATTAAAACAAAAATAAAAAATAACCTCCAATGCTACACTTCAGCGTTGGAGGTTATTTTTATAAGCGAATTGGTGGTGTTTGGAAGTCGAGGCGTGTGGTATTGGCACCTGTTCCAATCATGTATAAGTCAGTTGCACGCAAATCTAGCGCCAACATGTCATCATGTTTTTTAGGAATGCGACTGATTAAAGGTAATGTTAGTCTTTTCTTTTCTTGTGATAAATATTGTTGGCCTTTTTCTGTCATGCCGAGTACACGAATATACGACGGTGTTTGAAATATTGCTCGATGTTCTTTTGTATAGCCGACAAGTATATGCGTCATCATACGTTGCAGACGCGTCCATGTATATCGTTTTGATTTTACATGTTTCATAAAGCCTTCAAATGTTGCATGCTCTTTTGCAGCTTCTAAAAATAAGAATTCAATTCCTTCTGACACATCGACATACTGACGCAAAGTCTCAGGCTTCATGCGTAATACTGTGAAACGAAAGAATGGATAAAAATGTGCCCAACTTGCGTAGTTTTGCGCTCCTTTTAATATGTCATATGCTGTAGACGGCATAAATTTTTCGAGTGTCTCTAATTGCTTGGTTTCAAAAAGAGCCTTTCGAATTCCTGTGGCACTTGCAATCGTTTTACGGTCATCTACATCGTCATGATAGCCTGCACCTTTTCTCTTTACAGTGGTTGATTGTAGACGATATTGATGTTTTTGTATTTGTTCATAATAATGATATCCGAGTATATTATTAGGCTGTGCTAAATCAAGTAATTTATGTTCAGTTTGTGACTGAATCTGTTTATGTGCAGTTTGAAGCGCTTGAGGATAGCTTAAACCTTTTTTAACTGCTTCTTGAATGATTTGTTGAGTTTGCTCGTGATGTTGCTCAAAAGCGTCATATGTGCTTTTAAATAGCTCAATTTGCCCACTCTCGCTACCAAAAGAGATTGACTGACAATTTAATGCTTCTAATAACGTAACACCACCATATGCAAAGTCCGTTGCATGACCAGTTGCAAAAGCATAGGGAAGCTCAATGACGAGGTCTACACCATTTTGAAGCCCCATTTTCGCTCGTTGCCATTTGTTTAATAAAGCAGGTTCACCGCGCTGTAAAAAATGCCCACTCATCACAGCAACTAAGACATCAGCTTGCGTCTCTTTTCGTGCTGTTTTCACTTGATAATGATGCCCGTTGTGAAAGGGATTATATTCCACAATAACTCCTGTTGCAATCATTGGCGTTCCTCCTTTATAATAGTAATTATGATTATAAACAGAGTTATATAGTAGTGACAAGAAAATATCTTGACATCTATTATTTCACATTATATAATCAATTCTGTTGTCTTGAGGTGATAAAATATGAAATGGGCAATCCCACAATTATCTAAATATCGCCAAAACGGGATGCCGGTTGATCAAATTGTTCAACTGGATGGTGTAATGTCTCGTAATAAAGATATTCGCCATATTACACCTGTTCATGTAAAAGGCTTTTGTACCTTTGGTGCAGAGCAAATGAACTGTCATTTTCATGTAACTGGTGAATTAACGCTTCCTTGTTCTCGTACATGGGAAGATGTCGTGTTCCCGCTTGATTTCGAATCAGATGAAATTTTCAGATGGGGCGAAATTGCTGGTGAAGACGAACAGGATAATGTTCATCCTGTAGAGGGAGATGTTATCGATGTCACACCTGTATTAGAAGAACTAATTCTATTAGAGATTCCAATGCAAGTGTACAAGGAAGACGCGCAAATCATTCAACCGAAAAATGACGCTTGGTCATATACTACGGACGAAGAACTTGCTCAACAGTCTGAAAAAGACGAAAAAAAAGTGGATCCAAGACTGGCTGATTTAGCTAAGTATTTTGATCAAACAGATGAATAAATATCTGTAAGGAGGTGCCATCATCAATGGCTGTACCATTTAGAAGAACTTCTAAAACTGCGAAACGTCAACGTCGTACGCATTTCAAACTTGCTGTACCAGGTATGGTAGCTTGCTCTAACTGTGGCGAACTAAAATTAGCTCACCACGTATGTAAAGCATGTGGACAATACAAAGGTAAAGAAGTAGTAAGCAAATAATTACAGTATTTGCACTTACAAAGACCGTTAAAGAGACCATGGCTCTTTAACGGTCTTTTTCTTTTTGTTTTTAGAAAAACTAATCATCACTTTTCTCTTCGAAAAACGTTTTCTGTGTACATAGCTTTAAGCTCCTCGTCGCTTCGATCCTGTGGAGTTTTCAGTTCATGCCACTTTCAGTAGGAGTCGTTTTCTCAGCGTTCACGCATTGTATTCTCTTTTTAGAAAATCGTGTCTTTATTATTTTCTATTCTCATTAAAATACGAAGTTTATAATTCAAAGTTTTTGTAAGGAGATGTTTATCCGATTGATATATAGTGGGGCAGTTAATAAATACGTTGAATAATCTAAATAGAAAATCAAATTTAATCAAATTTGTAATTTAAAACTAAAATAAACTTAACTTAATAAGTATTATATGTTATTATTTACTAAAAATGCATATTAGGAGATTAAATGTGAAAAAAAGTATTTATTCGTTATCCGTTTTAATTGTGTCTTTATTTTTAGTAGCATGTGGTTCGGATAAAGAATCTAATGATTCAGAAAGTTATGTTGGTTCTATTTCGGTTTCTTCGCAAGCTAATTTATCAGAATATCCAGAAGGTGTACAAGATGGAACGATATCTCCAGCTTTTTATGACGGAGTTAAAAATTATATTGATACAGAATTTATAACTTCTACAGGAGAGATTAATGAGATGATAAGAGAAATTCAAAATGATTCAAATTATCTTTCTGACGAAGAAAACCTTGCAAAACTTTTGAAACTCGTACAAGAAGGAAAAAGAAATTTAAACAGCATAAAACTTATTCCAGTAACAGAGGCAGATCAAGAACTTTATGGATTTATTTCGGAAGCTATAACTCATAGAAGTGTTTCTTATAATTATTTAATAGAATACTGCTCGAAAAATGATTCTACGTATTTAAGGATTTATAAAGACGATTATAAAACGCTTGCTACCAAGTACAATTATATTTTGGATCTCGTAGAAGAATTTAAATTAGAAAATAATTAAATAGTATGTTCAATAAGGGGAATTTAGTTACAAGTTTATTCTCAAGATGCTCCAAAACTAATAATATAATATATGAGGTGAGAAAATGCATGGAAAATATACTCGCAAATATTCTTATGAAATATCTAATATTAAACAAATTTTAAATAAGCTGAGTAAAGGGAATTATTATGAAAAAACACAAAATAAGGCACATGGCTCTTTAGCGAAAAATATTTGTGAATTAGAAGTTAGATTTGAAGAATTATTAGAGAAGTTAGATGGCAATATTGATTCAGATTTAGCGAAAACATTGCAAAAAAAGAAAGAAATTGAAAAAAGTAGTAGTATAGAAAATGAAAATCATTAATTGAAAGAAGTTTAATCTAAAGTTTTTAAATATTATTATTAGGACAATTAATATTATAAAGTTGTTGAAACGTGTAGTTATAGTAGAACCAGGTATGATTTTAGTTTAAATAGAGACATATAAGGTGAATGATCACTTTATATGTTTTTTTATGTAAAAATTAAAAATATTGCGCTCATTTCAAAAAAACGCTACGCTATTACTAGGTAATAATGAACCATTATTCATAAAAAGGGGTGTTTGTATGAGTTATACAATCGAAGAAAAAGAAGGCGTACTATTATTTACATTAAATCGACCAAAACGCCGCAATGCGATTAATGATGAGTTGATGGAAGGATTTAAAGAAGTGATTCATTACGTACATACACATGATACGGTGCGTTTTTTAGTGATTACAGGGAGTGGTGAAAAAGCTTTTTGTTCAGGGGGAGATTTAGCAGAGTTCCATTCGCTTGTGACAGAAGAACAGGCTTTTTCAATGCTCAGTAAGATGGCAGAAATCTTATATGAATGGGCAACGCTACCTATTCCGACAATTGCCTTAATTAATGGTGCAGCAGTTGGTGGTGGTTGTGAAATTGCCACTGCTTGCGACTTCCGTATCATTGCACGTGAAGCGAAGTGTGGTTTTATCCAAGGTACATTAGCAATCACTTCTGGTTGGGGCGGTGCAACATATTTATTTGAACGTGGACTCCGTCATGACCGCGCATTAAAAATGTTAGTCGATGCACAAGTTTATGATAGTGCACAATTAGAAGAAGTGGGCTTTGCGACAAAGATTTATGATGGGGATAAATTTGTAGCATTAGATCAATTTATTGAGTATATGCGTAAAATTAATCCTGGCGTACATCGTGCTTATAAAGAGATTGAAATACGTAAGTGGACGGAGAAAAATTTAAAACAACGTGTAATGGAAGAAGTGGCGCAATGTGCGAAATTATGGGAAGCAGATGCGCATTTAGAAGCAGTAGAACGATTTTTAGCAAAATCGAAATAAGGATAACATTGAAATCTAGAAATGCACTTATTATACTGATGTAAGAATAAACAGAACGGATGTGTAATCAAGTGAGTGTATTATTTAGCGTCCTTCATCTCATCGTACTCTATCCTTTTTTAGTGTTCTTTTTTCTTTTTTTCTTATTGAAAAGATTCAAACGTACAAAAGGAAATGCGATGCATCGAGCGATGGATGTCACAACATGTATATTACTATTTTCAATTCAAGCGCTTTGTCAAACAGTATATGGCTATGATTTAGGTGTTCTCATTCAGATTCTTGTTACGCTTACTTTTATGGCGATTGTACTTCGCAAATGGTACAAGAATCCAGAAGTACAAGTAGCGAAAATCTTTAAAAAATTTTGGCGGATTCTTTTTTTAGTATTATCAAGTATCTATTTAACTATGTTACTCGTCTATGCTATTTTAAAATCTATTGAATTATTTTAAAGACAGTGAGCAGTTTTTTTCTACAACGACCTAGATAGTGCTATACTTTTCATATTCACTGTTTGAAGAGGAGAACGTAATAATGAAATTGGAACAAGTACAAGTGGAAAATACAAACCAATTACTTCAAGATTATCAAAATCAGCAAGAAGCAATTTGTCGTTTTTTTCATTTCAAAAATGAACAATCCGCTTTTGAAGCGCGTTTACAAGAATTAAAGCAACACCCGATTCGTCGAAAAGAATTAGTCAGTGTGATGCGTCAATATATGCAAAAATTTGCAACATCTGAAAAAATCGAGCAACATTTAAAAGAATTAGAACAAGATGCAGTAGCAGTTGTTGGTGGCCAACAAGCAGGTCTTTTAACAGGGCCACTTTATTCGGTTAATAAAGCAATCTCTGTATTGTTGTTAGCGAAAGAACAACGCGAACAATTGGGTGTACCTGTTGTGCCGATTTTTTGGGTGGCAGGAGAAGATCATGATTTAGATGAGATTAACCATACATTCTATGCAGCAGGTAATCGTTTATTAAAACACACATATGTAGAAGAAGGTCGTGTTAAAACGATGGCTTCTGCAACGAAGCTTCGTCTAGATGAGGTAGAGAAATGGATTAAGCAGCTATTTAAGCAATTCGGTGAAACAGCTTATACAAAAGAATTATTAGCATATGTTTTAGAAGTTGCTCAAACAAGTCATACATATACAGATTTCTTCGTGAAATTAATGAATGACTTATTTAAAGAGCAGGGGTTACTATATTTAGATGCTGCAGATCCAGCACTGCGTCAATATGAAGCGCCTTATTTTAAACGTTTAATTGAGCATGCGGCAGAGATTGCTACAGTTGTGACGAAGCGTGAGAGAGATTTAGAAGAAGCAGGATACGGTTCGCCGATTGGTGCGACAGAAAATGCAGCGAATCTATTCTATGTACGTGATGGAGAGCGTTATTTATTAACACGACATGATGGGTATTTTATGAATCAATCTGCTAATGTTCGCTTTACGAAAGAACAATTAATGCAGTTAGTAGATGAAGAAGTCTGTTTAAGTAATAATGTTGTGACGCGTCCAATGATGCAAGAAATGGTATTACCTGTTTTATCATTCGTAGGCGGCGCAGGTGAGCTTGCATACTGGGCTACTTTGAAAGATGGTTTTGAAGTACTAGGCTTACGTGTGCCAATCTTCACACCACGTATGAACTTTACTTATGTAACGAGAGAGACAGCTTCTAATTTAGAATTAATCGGTCTCACTGCGAAAGAAGCAATTGAAGGTGGTATTTCTTCGAAAAAAGAAGCATTTGATGCTAAAGTATATGATCGTGAAGCGAAAGAAGCGATTGAACGTGCGAAGCGATTGCTAGCTGAACAATACGAAATAATTCAACGTCATATTGAAGAACATGATTTACATGTAGAGCGTGTTGTGAAAAAGAATCTTGCTTTTCATAAAGAACAGTTTGACTTCTTAATGAAACAAATTGAAAAAGATGTCCGTTTAAAACATGATGTTGCTTATCGTCGTTTTGAACAAGTGGAACAGGAATTACTTCCGATGGGGGGATTCCAAGAACGTGTTTACACGCCGTTCCCTTACTTAAATCAATATGGAAAACTATTTATTCGTGATTTATTCACATTATCTCTAAAAACATCTAAGTTGCATCAAATTATTTATTTATAAGCGTAAAGTAGGTTTTAGCTCAAAAAATGCTAAAACCTATTTTTTATGTTTTTTATGTAAAAGAATGGGTAAATAATAAGTGTGCAATTTTTATATGGAATAATGTTGAGTCTAAAGAACTGAAAAACTTTTAAGTATATAGTTGTACTTTCAGGTAAAAGAGTATAGTATATTACTGGAAAATAATAGAAAAATATAAAAACAACTGAATAACACTGAATTTACCCATGCTAAATTTATATGTTGATGTGAAATTTAGTTAAACTACCGTATATGGTGGTGGAAAAGCAAGGAATGTGGTACATTAATTTCATACATAGGACTTTATTTACTTGTGTATGATAAAATTATTTGAATAAAAACCGATATAGTTAAAGGGTTTTACGAATAAATAAAAGATTTAAGAAATATGGAGGATTTGAACATGTTCAATCACACAACAGTATTATTAAAGGAAACAGTCGATGAATTGAACGTTCGTCCGGATGGAATTTATGTAGATTGTACACTTGGTGGAGCAGGTCATAGTGAATACCTTGTACAACAACTTTCTGAACAAGGACGCTTGATTTGTTTTGATCAAGATACAACAGCAATTGAAAATGCAAAAATAAAATTAGCGCCATACATAGACCGTGTAACATTTGTTCATTCTAATTTTCGTTATTTACAACAAGAGCTTGCGAATTTAGGGATTTCAAAAGTAGATGGTGTTTTGTATGATTTGGGTGTATCTTCCCCGCAATTAGATAATGCAGAGCGTGGATTTAGTTATCATCAAGATGCAGCACTTGATATGCGGATGGATCAAACAGCTCCGCTAACAGCTTTTGAAGTAGTGAACGAATGGTCATATGCGGAACTTGTTCGTATCTTTTATCGTTATGGAGAAGAGAAGTTCTCAAAACAAGTAGCACGTAAAATCGAAGAAGCACGTGAAAAATCACCGATTGAAACAACAGGACAACTTGTTGAATTAATTAAAGCAGGTATTCCAGCAGCAGCACGACGTAAAGGTGGGCACCCTGCGAAACGAATTTTCCAAGCAATTCGAATTGCTGTAAATGATGAATTAGGTGCAGCGGAAGAATCCCTTCAACAAGCACTGGATGTCATTGATGTAGGTGGACGTGTAAGTGTTATCACATTCCATTCTTTAGAAGATCGTTTAACAAAAACAATTTTTAAAGAAGTATCATCTGTTCCAGAATTACCACCAGGTCTGCCGATTATTCCAGACCACTTGCAACCTAAATATAAGCTAGTAAACCGTAAACCAATTCTTCCAACTGAAGAAGAACTTGCTGTAAATAATCGTTCGAGATCAGCAAAATTACGTGTAATTGAAAAAATCAAATCATAAAAGATGAGGAGTGAGACGATGGCAGCACCACAGTTTAGACCACAAAGAGATTATACACAGACAGCACCTGTTCAACCGAGAGTTCAACCACAACAACCGCAAAAACAGATACCGAAGCCGAGCCATCGACCACGACGACGAAAATGGACGAAGGGTGAAAAAATATTAACAGTGATGATGATTATCGTTGTTGTTGCGACATCATTAGTTAGTTTGAATTTGCAATCTTCAATTAGCCAAACAACGATTAAAAATGTTGAAGTTGACCGAGAAATTAAAACATTGCAAAAAGAAAATGAAGTACTTGAAAATAAAATCGCTAAAAAGTCTACATATGAACATTTCTTACAAAAAGCGAAGGAATTAGGTTTAACACCAAACTCTGACAATGTTAAGGCAGTGACAAAAGAATGAATAATAATAGACGATTTGGACGAAAAGGAGCCTTTTTAATGCTAGTCATTTTTGGCTTCTTATTTTTGCTTATGTTTTTGAGAGTATTTTATATTCAGGTGGTTGGAAAAGTTGATGGACATGATTTAGTTTCAGAAGCTAAAAATCGTCATGATATTGAAACGGTACAAAAAGCAAAACGAGGCGAGATTTTAGACCGTAATGGTTCGGTAATTGCGACGAATGTAGTAAGTTATAATGTTACGGCTGTACTTACTCCTAAAGCATCTAAAGGTATGCCGGAAGGACAATATCGTCATGTACATGATAAAGAAAAAACAGCAAAAGTTTTAGCGCGTTATTTAGACTTGAAAGAAACTGAAATATTGAATATTTTAATGCGTAAAACAGCAAAAGGCGAAACACCTTACCAAGTTGAATTTAAATCTGCAGGACGTGACTTACCTTACGATATTAAACAGCAGATTGAAAAAGAAAAATTACCTGGCATTGAGTTTGAAGAAACAATGAAACGCTATTATCCAAAAGGAGTTTTCGCATCTAATATTATTGGCTTTACACAAAAAGTATGGGATGAGAGAAAACTTAAGTACATAGAAGTGGGACAAGCAGGTCTTGAAAAAACGTACAATCAGGAGTTAGCCGGAAAAGATGGTACTGCTAACTTTGAAATTGATCGATGGGGGTATTTACTTCCTGGAACTGATAAATTAGTGACACCAGCAAAAGATGGGGATGAAATTTATTTAACGATTGATCAAACGATTCAAAGTATTTTAGACAATGAAGTATCACGTGTAGATGCAGAGTACAAACCTGAATCAATTGTAGCAGTGGTTGCAAACCCTAAAACAGGTGAGATTTTAGCGTCTACTCAACGTCCAACATATAATCCGCAAACAGGTGAAGGAATTAACTCAAGTTGGTTAAATCAATTAACGCAAATTACAATTGAACCTGGTTCTACAATGAAAATATTTACGTTAGCAACTGCAATTGAAAAGGGCGTATGGAACGAGAATGCAACTTTCATGTCAGGACAGTATCGTGTAGGAGATCGCGTTATTCGTGATGCAAATCAAGTTGGTTGGGGGCGTATTAGTTATTTAGAGGGGATTCAACGATCTTCGAATGTAGGGATGGCTAATTTATTGAATTTAATTGGTGAAGACTATTTCCTTAAATCGATTCATAAATTTGGTTTTGGCGAAAAAACAGGAATTGATTTACCGAAAGAGGCAACTGGTCAAATTTTAGATCAATATAAAATTAATAAAGTAACGACCACGTATGGTCAAGGCTCGACTGTTACACCAATTCAACTAATCCAAGCAGTATCTGCGATTGCAAATGACGGTAAAATGATGCAACCATATGTTATTCAAAAAATTGTAAATCCAACCACAAAAAAAGTTGTGAAAGAAAACAAGCCTAAAGTAAAAAGCTCACCTGTATCAGCAGATACAGCGAAAGAAGTGAGACGTATCTTAGCGACGACTATAACTTCAGAAAAAGGAACAGCGCAGAAGTTTGCAAGTACTGATTATGAAGTTTCTGGGAAGACAGGGACAGCACAAGTAGCTAACTCCTCTGGAGGCTATTCATGGGGGAAAAATCAATTTTTATATTCTTTCTTAGGTATGGCACCTGCGAAAGACCCGAAATTGGTCATGTATGTAGCAGTGAAGAAGCCAAAATTGAAGGTAACAGAAGGGGGATCAGAACCAACTTCTAAAATTTTCAATGCAGTTATGGAAAGTAGCTTAAAATATTTAAATGTAGGTACAACGAAACAGAAAAAAAATGATTCTGTAAAAATAGCAGATTATGCACAACAAGAAACAAACGCAGCAACATCAGCTATTACAAAAGAAGGGTTTGTCCCGGTTGTTATTGGAGATGGTTTAGCTGTAGCAGAACAATATCCACAAAAAAATACGCCACTTTTAAAAGGTAACAAAATATTCTTGAAAACATATGGAGATGTAACGCTACCAGACTTTAAAGGATGGTCACTTCGAGATCTCCTTACTTTCAAAGAACTAAGTGGTCTTAACATTGAAATTAGTGGAAGTGGTTATGTACAGAAACAAAGCGTGCCCGCAGGAACGGTAGTAAAACCAAAACAAAAAATTAAAGTTCAGTTAAAGACCCCTCAAGAGCAATATAAGAAAACAAAATAATGTAGAAGCTAAAAGGAATCACTTTTCGTCAAATGAATTCTGCAAAACACATGAAAAAAACAAGGTTTTAAGCCATTTGACCTTTAAATTTCAATGTGAAACTACTATGATAGAACATGTACTTAAACGTAATTAAAGGAGAATTAGAATGACAATTTCAATCATGCTAATTACTTTATTTGCAGGTTTTTTATTCTCTGCAATTATTGGACCATTAGCAATCCCGTTTTTAAGACGTATGAAGTTCGGACAAAGTATTCGTGAAGAAGGTCCGCAATCTCATATGAAGAAGCAAGGAACACCAACTATGGGAGGCGTTATCTTCCTATTTTCAATTGTAATCTCAACATTTGGTGTAAGTATTTATTATGGCGAATTTACCGTACAATCCGTTGTGCTACTAATCGTATTACTTGGTTTTGGTATTGTTGGATTTTTAGACGATGGATTGAAAATTATTTTTAAAAGAAATTTAGGTTTAACATCACTTCAAAAGTTAATCGCTCAAATCGTTATTTCAGTATTAGCCTATTTCTTATTAAAAGGAACTGGCTTTGCAAATGAATTATCAGTACCTTATACAGAGATCGTATTAAACTTTGGTACGTTTTATATTTTATTTATGGTATTTTGGTTAGTTGGATTCTCAAATGCTGTGAATCTAACAGACGGATTAGATGGTTTGGTAGCAGGTACAGGTGCAATAGCCTTTGCAGCTTTTGGTGTAATTGCTTATGTACAAGACCAAACAGACTTATCGATCTTCTCTTTTGCAGTGGCGGGAGCGTTGTTAGGATTTCTAATATTTAATAAAAACCCTGCCAAAGTATTTATGGGGGATACAGGTTCACTGGCACTTGGTGGTGCGCTTGGAATTGTATCGATTTTAACTCATCAAGAGTTATTACTTTTATTAATTGGTTTAGTGTTTGTAGTTGAAACAGCCTCTGTTATGTTACAAGTTGGAAGTTTTAAAATTCGTAAAAAACGTATTTTCAAAATGGCTCCAATTCATCATCACTTTGAATTATCAGGTTGGTCAGAACAGCGTGTTGTTGTGACATTCTGGGTTGTCGGAATCATTTGTGCGTTAATTGCAGTGCTACCGGAGGTTTTATAGCATGAAAATGGTTGAATCGATGAAAGATAAAAAAGTACTTGTACTTGGCCTTGCTAAAAGTGGGGTAGCCGCTGCGAAACTTCTTCACAAGTTAGGTGCTTTTGTAACAGTAAATGACGCAAAGCCTTTTGAAGAAAATCAAGATGCGCAATTATTATTGCAACATGGTATTACAGTTATTTGTGGACATCACCCAAAGGACATACTTGATGATGGTTTTGAATTAGTCGTTAAAAATCCAGGTATCCCATATACAAACCCAATCATAGAAGATGCATTAATGCGTAAATTACCTGTTTGGACAGAGGTTGAGCTCGCTTATCGTATAAGCGAGGCGCCTATGATTGGTATTACTGGCTCAAATGGCAAAACAACAACCACTTCTTTATTATTTGAAGTATTAAAAGAAGGGAATTTACATCCATTAATTGCTGGGAATATTGGTACAGTTGCTTGTGGTGTTACAGCAGAAGCGACAAAAGATGAAGTGGTTGTAACAGAATTATCTTCTTTTCAATTAATGGGTACAGAGCAATTCAAGCCGAAAATCGCTATTTGGACAAATTTATTTGAAGCACATATTGATTACCACGGTACGATGGAAGACTATGCAAAAGCAAAATTTAATGTAACGCGTAATCAAGACGAAAGTGACTACCTGATTTATAATGCGGATCAAGAGATTGTTGTAAATGAAGTAATGGCTTCTAAAGCTACAAAAATTCCATTTTCATCTACCCGTATTTTAAAAGATGGTATTAGTGCAGATGATGAAATGATTTATTGGATGGGTGAACCTTATTTAGAACGCTCTGTAATTGCATTACCAGGTAAACATAATTTAGAGAACGTACTTTGTGTAGTAGCAACAGCTATTTTAATGGCGTGTCCAAAAGAAGCATTAACACACGTGCTGCAAACTTTTGCAGGTGTAGAGCATCGCACACAATTTGTTGGTATGTATAATGGACGGAAATTTTATAATGATTCCAAAGCAACGAATACATTAGCAACAAAAAGTGCCCTTTCAGCTTTCCATACACCAATCATTCTTCTAGCAGGCGGACTGGATCGAGGGCATTCATTCGAAGCCCTACGACCATATATGAATAATGTAAAGGCTGTAGTTGTATCCGGTGAAACAAAAGAGCGATTTGCTGAATTTGCAAACTCTTGTGGTGTATCGGTAATTGAAACAGCTGAAATTATGGAAGATGCTGTGCCAAAAGCATACGCGTTATCTGAAGAAGGAGATACCATTTTATTATCTCCCTCATGTGCGAGTTGGGATCAGTATCCAAGTTTTGAAAATCGCGGCGAACGTTTTGTTGAAGCGGTAAAAAAATTAAAAGTAAATTAAGGAAGTGAGACAATGCAAAAAATAATTGAATTAAAAGAGCATCAAAGTGCGATTATTGAGCGAAGAAAAAAACAGAAAAAACGTAATATAATCACACTATTCATTATTCTCGGCATTGTCTTACTTATTTTAGTGTATGTGCAATCACCATTAAGTCATATTTCAAAAGTAACTATAAAAGGGAATCATTTTGAAACAAATCAATATTACATAGAAAAAAGTGGATTAACTGTTGGAGATTCATTGTGGGGATTTAAAAAAGATCAAGTAGTACAAAATTTAGAAAAGCTAGATTTTGTAAAACAAGTAACAGTCGAAAGAAAATGGTTAAATAGCGTAGCGATTAAAATAAAAGAGAATCGACGAGTAGCTATTCTAAGAACGAGTAATGCACAATATTATGTACTTGAAAACGGTGAACTGTTACCTGGTAGAATTAAACCGAAAAGTTATGAGTTGCCTATTTTCTTAAATTTACATGATGAAAAGCAACGCAAAGAACTAGCGAAACAATTAATGCAATTGTCGCCAGATTTATTGCAAATGATTTCTCAAATTGAACCAGCACCTACAAAATCAAATCCAGAATTATTAAAGATGTATATGAATGATGGATTTGAAGTGCGAATTGATATTCCAAAGATTGCATCAAAAATGAAGTACTATCCTTCAATTATTGCGCAATTAAATCAAAATAAAAAAGGTGTTATTCATTTGGAGATTGGTGGCTATTATAATTCTTTTAAATTAGAATATAAATAGACTACCTATCCAGAATATCTTTTTTTAAAAATCTATGGAATAATATGAGTAACCTAAAAATTATTTTTCTATAAGTATGTATAAAAGAGTTTTTTAGGGTACAGAGTAGTGGTGCTTTGTCTTAATGTATGTGTTAGATATAAAGTACAATCTTCAGCATAAGTTAGTGCTAGGGTTTAAGTCGTATTTGTTTTTATTTGTTTAATCGACAAAAACCCTAATAATGTGGTAAAAAATCCTAAAGTTATTTAGACAAATATAGCAATATACAATAAAATATAAACTAAAGAGAAATAAGAGGAGGTGCTATTCATTGAGTCAGTCAGAATTGTTTGTTTCATTAGACATTGGTTCAAGTTCTGTGAAATGTATCATTGGTGAAGTTGTAGACCATACAACTATCCATATGATTGGTGTAGGTAAAGAGAAATCTTCTGGAATTAAAAAAGGAAGTATCGTCGATATTGATGCAGCAGGTCAATCGATTCGAAAAGCCATTAACCAAGCCGAACGCATGCTAGGTATTAGCGTTAAAAAAGTTGTAGTAGGTATTCCAGCAAATCAAGTAGCACTTCAAAAAGTAAAAGGTGTCGTTGCGATTAGTAACGATAATCGTGAAATTACAGATGAAGATTTAGATCGAGTAATGGAATCTGCAGAGTCAATGGTAGGAGCACATGGTCATACAAGAGTGGAGCTTATTCCAGAGCAGTTTATTGTTGATAATTTGCCAGAGATTAGCGACCCACGTGGTATGTTAGGAATTCGTTTAGAGATGGATGCTACAGTTGCAACATCTCCAGATACGTATTTACATAATATCGTACGATGTGTAGAAAGAACTGGAGTTGAAATCCAACAAATTTATTTACAGCCACATGTATCAGGTTATTATGCATTGACAGAAGATGAAAAGTCACGTGGCACATTATTTATTGATATGGGTGCAGATACAACAACAATCGGTGTTTATAAAGACAGTCGCTTTACGAATGTTGCGATGATTCCAATTGGTGGCGAAAATATTACAAAAGATTTGTCAATTATTTTAAAAACATCAATGGAACAAGCAGAGAAAATCAAAAAAGATTATGGTCATGCGTTTTACGATACAGCTTCTGACCATGAAATGTTTACAGTGCCAATCATTGGAACAGATTCTAAAGAGCAGTATAGCCAACGATTTATTTCAGAGATTATTGGAGCTCGTGTAGAAGAAATTTTTGACTTAATTTTAGACGAACTATATGCACAGCAAGTAGAAGATTTACCAGGTGGTGTCGTTATTACTGGTGGTGTGGCAAAGCTAGAAGGCTTACAAGAGTTAGCAACAGAGAAATTACAATCAAGCGTTCGATTATATACACCAACTCAAATTGGTGCGCGCGATCCTGAGCTATCGGGAGCAGTTAGTTTGATTCGTTATGCTTATAAAGATAGTGAATTTTATAATGATTACTCTGAAGAAATGTCAATCGAGGTTCCAGAACCAGAAGAACCACGTAAAGAACGCAAAGCTAAAGAGTATGATGACGAAGAAGCACCACCTAAAGAAGGTATTGTTGGTAAATTGAAGCGACTTGTAAATAATCTAATCGAGTAAAGATAGAGAAACGAACTGAATATTTCTACAAAGATAAGCAAAAGAGGAGGAAATGGCATGTTAGAATTTGATACAAATGATGATGCACTAGCCGTAATTAAAGTAATTGGTGTTGGCGGTGGTGGTAATAATGCTGTAAATCGTATGATTGAGCATGGTGTTCAAGGTGTAGAATTTATTGCTGTTAATACAGATGCACAAGCATTAAAGCTATCAAGTGCTGAAATAAAATTACAAATCGGTGCTAAATCAACACGTGGATTAGGTGCAGGTGCTAACCCAGAAGTTGGTAAAAAAGCAGCGGAAGAAAGTAAAGAACAATTAGAAGAAGCATTAGCTGGAGCAGATATGGTATTTGTTACTGCTGGAATGGGCGGTGGTACAGGTACTGGTGCGGCACCTGTTATTGCACAAATCGCTCGCGATTTAGGCGCTTTAACAGTAGGTGTTGTTACACGTCCATTTACATTCGAAGGTCGTAAACGCCAATCACAAGCATTAGCTGGTACACAAGCAATGAAAGAAGCGGTAGATACATTAATCGTTATTCCAAATGATCGCTTATTAGAAATTGTTGATAAGAGTACACCAATGCTTGAAGCATTCCGCGAAGCTGATAATGTACTTCGTCAAGGGGTTCAAGGTATTTCGGATTTAATCGCTGTACCAGGTTTAATTAACTTAGACTTTGCAGACGTAAAAACGATTATGTCTAATAAGGGCTCAGCATTAATGGGTATCGGTGTAGCCTCGGGTGAAACACGCGCTGTAGAAGCGGCGAAAAAAGCTATCTCAAGTCCGTTACTTGAAACATCCATTACAGGTGCAAAAGGTGTTCTAATGAATATTACGGGTGGAGCAAGTTTAAGTCTGTTTGAAGTACAGGAAGCGGCAGCAATCGTTGCGTCTGCATCAGACGAAGATGTTAATATTATCTTCGGTTCTGTTATTAATGATGACTTAAAAGATGAGATTGTTGTGACAGTTATTGCAACAGATTTTAATGAAGCAGCTGTTGTGCCAGATCCACGCCAAATGATGCGTCCGGGTCTGAATCAGACTGCGCGCCCACAACAAGTACAACAGTCCCCTCAACCAGTACAACAACCGGTTCAAGAAGAGACAGCAACAACTTCAAATAATACGATGTCTGAAGATACGTATGAAATCCCGGCATTCTTAAGAAATCGTAAAAATCGCCGATAAAATAATATAGGTGAGTATCATTTTGAGCCAACAAGTGTTGCACACTAACATTTGTTGGCTTTTATTACAAGCACATAACAGTGTAGACATGTAGGGTGCTATTCATTGAAATCTCTTTATATGCTTGATACAATGAGACTATAAGTAACTTTGAAAAGTTGGGAAGAATATGAAAACAATTACAGAGAATCTAAAAAATATTCAACAACATATAATAGACGCAGCTGAAAAAGCACAGCGTAATACCGAGGATGTTCAAATTATTGCAGTTACAAAACAAGTATCAATTGAACGCGCGCAAGAAGCAATTAGCAATGGTTTGCGACATTTAGGTGAAAATCGCCCTGAAGGATTGATTGCTAAAGAAGAAGTAATTGGTAAACAAGCAATCTGGCATTATATTGGTTCTTTACAAACTAGAAAAGTGCGTAAAGTAATTAATCAAATTGATTATTTACATTCATTAGATCGTCTTAGCTTAGCAGAAGAAATTGAAAAAAGAGCAAATCAAGTAGTAAAGTGTTTCGTACAGGTCAATGTTTCAGAAGAAGAAGCTAAGCATGGTTTAAGTGTAGAAGAAACGATTCCATTTATTAAAGATTTAGCAGCGTATTCTAAAATTCAAATTGTAGGCTTAATGACGATGGCACCAAATACAGAGGACGAAGAAATTATTCGCTACACATTTAAGGGTTTAAAAAAATTACAACAACAAGTCGTAGATTTACAAATCCCGTATGCGCCATGTTCAGAACTTTCGATGGGTATGTCGAATGATTATGCAATTGCAATTGAAGAAGGTGCAACCTTTGTGAGAATTGGTACGGCTTTAGTTGGAAGTGAAGGAAGTGTTTCAGAGTGAAAATGAAAAATGTCGTTAAAAACTTTTTTAGACTAGATGATGAAGAATTCTATGAAGAAGAGGAAACAACATCGACACAAGTAAAATCAAAACAACAACCAGAAGCACAACCACCTGTTCAAGAAGTATCAAAGAATGCAATGGCGATTCCAAATCGACCACGTCCGAATAAGTCAAAAAAGCCGACAGCAGTACCAACTGTTATTGAAAATGAGCAGGTAGGCTCGATTCATAACGTGGTGAGTTTTACACAAAAAACATCAAAAGTGATTTTATTTGAACCATTTTCTTATACAGAAGTAGAAAATATCGGAGACTGTTTAAAAAATAAACGAGCAGCAGTTGTAAATTTACAGCGTATTGATAAAGTACAAGGAAGTCGTATGATTGATTTTCTAAGTGGTGTCATTTTCGCTTTAAATGGTGATATTAAACAAGTCGGTTCAAATATATTTTTATGCACACCTGATAATGTTGAAGTAGATGGGACTATTTCAAATTATCATTTTGATGATTAGAGGAGATATTACATGTTAATAAACGTAATTAATATCGCGTTTGAAATTTATTTTTATGTCATTATTGCTTATGTATTGATGTCATGGTTACCGGCATTACAAGAGTCTACTTTTGGTCAAGTGATTGGCAAGATTGTTGAACCTTATTTGGAAATTTTCAGAAAGATTATTCCACCGATTGGTATGATTGATATTTCACCAATTGTTGCAATCATCGCACTGAATTTTATTCAACTTGGTGTAATCAAAGTATTGTTTTATCTAATGTATTAAATAGAATGTTGAAGGGTGACCTTTTCACAGTATCGTTCGTAAGTCACTATACTGAGAGAAGGTCATTTTTTTGAGGTGAAAACATGGAAGAAATTTTACAACACTTTCGAGAAGATGAGCAGCCTTTTGTTATTCAAGCGAAAGAATGGATTGCAGATGTGGCATTAAGATATACACCGAAACTAACCGCTTTTTTAGATCCACGCCAAATTGCTATTATTACATCTTTAGTAGGTCAAAATGGTGATGTAAAGATTCAAACATCTGGTGGTTTTGTAGAAGCAGAAAGACAACGTGTACTGCTATACCCAGATTACTTTGAGCCAGAAAAGAATGATTTCGAGTTAGTGGTATATGAATTACGTTACCCTGCAAAATTCTTACAATTAAAACACGGTGATGTTTTAGGTGCGTTAATGGCGACAGGTTTAGATCGTGGTAAGTTTGGGGATATTAGAATAGATGGAGAAAAAATCCAATTTGTTATACAAAAAGCATTTGCATCCTTTATTATGGTTAATTTAGAGTCCATTCATAAAGCGAAGGTTCATTTAATGGAAGTGACAGAAGAAGCTCATTATCTTTTGCCACAAGATCAATGGACGGAACAATATGATACGGTATCTTCGTTACGTTTAGATACAGTAATTGCATCTGTTTATAAAATATCACGTCAAAAGGCATCCCAATTGATTCAAGCTGGAAAAGTAAAAGTGAATCATCAGCAACAAGAGCAAGGAACAATGGAGTTAGAAGAACAAGATTTAATCTCAATTCGGGGGTTTGGTCGCTCTATGATTCGTTCAATCGAAGGACGTACAAAAAAAGATAAAATTCGTATTGTATTTGGGAAATTAGAAAGAAAAAGATAAAAATTATAAAAAATAATAATAGTAGATGAAGTTATACCTAATGAGGGGTATAATAAACCTATCTATATTGACAGGAAAAAGGGGAGAAAAATATGCCAATATCACCAATCGATATACATAATAAGGAATTCAACCGCGCGTTTCGTGGATATAATGAAGATGAGGTTAATGAGTTTTTAGAACAAGTCATGGAAGATTTGAAAGTCATTTTAGACGAAAAAAAGGAATTGGAAAACCGTCTGGTATCGATGAATGAGCAAATTGGTCATTATAACTCTTTAGAAGATACACTTCAAAAGTCGATTATTGTGGCACAAGAAGCGGCTGAAGAAGTGCGTCGTAATTCACAAAAAGAAGCGAAGTTAATTGTGAAAGAAGCAGAGAAAAATGCCGATCGCATTGTGAACGAAGCACTTTCAAAAGCGCGTCGCATTGCGATGGAAATTGAAGAACTGAAAAAACAATCAAAAGTATTCCGCAATCGCTTTAAAATGATTGTAGAAGCACAATTGGACTTAATCGAGAATGATGATTGGGATCATTTGATGGAATATGAAGCAGATACATCAGAGCTAGAACATTTAAATTTACCACAAGAATAGTTGAGTACTACTTGACGAATGCGAAACGTTTTTTTATAATCGCATTATATGTATAAAAGTATTGATAGAGACAGTATTTTATGAGAGCAGTAAAGCGATTCGAGGATAGTGTAAGCTCGGACAACGTAATCATAAGAGAAAATCACTCTTGAACTAGATTGCTGAACAGATTTAGTAAGCAATCTCGGGCGCACACCGTTACTGTGTTCTAAGAGGCAAATTAAGTAGAATTAGTTTGCAACTAGGGTGGTACCGCGAGAATACTCCTCCTCGTCCCTTTGGGATGGGGAGTTTTTTTATTTCCTGGGAAATTTCCTAGGGAAAATATGAGATGAATTAGAGGAGGAACTTCAATATGGATTATAAAAATACACTATTGATGCCAAAAACTGATTTCCCGATGCGTGGAAATTTACCAAACAACGAACCAAAAATCCAAGATAAATGGAACGAGATGGATATTAATAAACTTGTTCTTGAACGTACAAAAGATCGTACACCATTTATCTTACATGATGGACCTCCGTATGCGAACGGCGATTTACACATGGGTCATGCTTTAAACAAAGTATTAAAAGATATGATTAACCGTCACCGCTCAATGACAGGTTATTTTGTACCGTACGTTCCTGGTTGGGATACGCATGGTTTACCAATTGAACAAGCATTAACTAAAAAAGGACATGACCGCAAAAAAATGTCGGTAGCAGAATTCCGTGAGTTATGTATGCAATATGCATATGAACAAGTAAATAACCAACGTGAACAATTCCGTCGTATTGGTGTTCGTGGTGATTGGGAAAACCCATATATCACATTAAACCCTGAGTTTGAAGCTCGTCAAATTGGTGTATTTGGTCGTATGGCTGAAAAGGGTTATATCTATAAAGGTTTAAAACCTGTTTACTGGTCACCTTCAAGTGAGTCAGCATTAGCAGAAGCTGAAATCGAATATGCTAATGTAACATCACCATCAATTTATGTAGCATTCGCTGTAGAAGATGGAAAAGGCGTTGTGAACCAAGATGAAAAGTTCATCATCTGGACAACAACACCATGGACAATCCCAGCGAACTTAGGTATTTCAGTAAATCCTGAATTCACATATGTTGTAGTGAAAGCAAACGATCAAAAATATATCGTAGCAAAAGATTTATTAGAGGACGTTGCACAAAAACTAGGTTTTGAAAATGTGGAGATTGATCGTGAAATCTCAGGTGCAGATTTAGAAAACGTAACAGCGAAACATCCTTTATTTGACCGCACATCATTAGTGATGTTAGGTGACCACGTAACAGCAGAAGCTGGTACAGGGTGTGTTCATACAGCAACAGGCCATGGTGAAGATGACTATCAAGTTGGTAAACGTTATGGTCTTGAAACATTATCAATCGTTGATAACAAAGGTATGATGACAGAAGATGCAGGTGAATTTGCTGGTTTATTCTATGAAAAAGCAAATGGACCAATCTGTGATAAGTTAGAAGAAGTAGGTGCTTTATTAAGCAAAACATTCTTCGAGCACTCGTACCCACATGACTGGCGTACAAAAAAACCAGTTATTTTCCGTGCAACACCACAATGGTTTGCATCAATTGAAAGTTTCCGCGGCGAATTATTACAAGCGATTCGTGAGACAAACTTCACACCTGTATGGGGCGAAACACGTCTGTATAATATGATTCGTGATCGTGGTGACTGGTGTATTTCTCGTCAACGTACATGGGGTGTTCCAATTCCTGTATTCTATGCTGAGAACGGTGAAGAAATTATTACAAAAGAAACAATTGAACACGTACAAAACTTATTCCGTGAACACGGTTCAAATATTTGGTTCCAAAAAACAGCAAAAGAGTTATTACCAGAAGGCTTCACACATCCTGGTTCACCAAATGGTGAGTTTACAAAAGAAAATGACATCATGGATGTATGGTTTGATTCAGGTTCAACACATCAAGGTGTATTAGATGAGCGTCCAGAATTACGCTACCCAGCTGATTTATACTTAGAGGGTTCTGACCAATATCGTGGTTGGTTCAACTCGTCATTAATCACATCGGTTGCAATTAATGGTCACGCACCTTATAAAGGTTTACTATCACATGGTTTCGTACTAGATGGTGATGGTCGTAAGATGTCTAAATCACTTGGTAACATCATCGCGCCATCTAAAGTAATGAATCAATACGGTGCAGATATCCTACGTCTATGGGTTGCTTCTGTTGACTATACAGCAGACGTTCGTATCTCAATGGATATGTTAAAGCAAGTTTCGGAAGTATATCGTAAAGTACGTAATACGCTTAAATTCTTACATGGTAACTTACACGACTTCAATCGTGAAACAGACTATGTAGCATATGAAGATTTACGTGAAGTAGATCAATACATGTATATGAAGTTACAACAGTTCATCAAAACAGTTCGTGAAGCATATGATGCATATGAATTTGCAACAGTGTATAAAGCGATGAACAACTTCATCTCATCTGATTTAAGTTCATTCTACTTAGATCTTGCGAAAGATGTTGTCTATATTGAAGGTTATGATCAACCAGCTCGTCGTGCGATGCAATCTGTTATTGCGGATACATTAGATGCATTACTAAAACTATTATCACCAATCATTCCACATACAGCGGATGAAATGTGGTCGTATTTAGAAGAAACAGATGTACCTTCTGTTCAATTAACAGACATGCCAGATGCGGTTGAAAAAGCCAATTTCGAAGCATTAGATGAAAAATGGTCACGTATTATGGAAATTCGTAGTGTTGTGTTGAAAGCACTTGAACAAGCGCGTAACCATAAAGTTATCGGTAAATCACTTGAAGCGAAAGTAACAGTTTACTGTGATGAGCAAACAACAGCATTGCTACAAGACCCTACAGTTAACTATGCGCAATTAAGCATCGTTTCTCAATTTGTAGTAGGTGGCTTAACAAGCGAAGCACCTGATAGCGCTATAGAGCAAGATGGTATTGCGGTAACAGTAGAAAAAGCTGAAGGTGAAAAATGTGAGCGTTGCTGGACAATTTCAGAAACAGTTGGCTCAAATGAACAACACCCAACACTTTGCGCACATTGTGCAGAAGTAGTAGAAGCTTATTACGTAGAGGCTGAATAATAAGAATTTAAACATCTTCCTATAATCGTTCATTCGGTTTGGGAAGATGTTTTTCTTTGTGTGCAATTCGTGAAAGAAGTAGAACATGAATAAAAAAATCTTTCGGTTATTTCTCAAAAAGTGAATGGGTATGGTAAAATGAGTAACATATTGTATAGACGGAGGAAACAAGGTGTTTAAATATTATCTTATTGCATTATTTGTTATTGTGTTAGACCAAGTAACGAAGTGGTTTGTAGTAGACAATATGGAACTTGGACAAGAAGTGTCGGTATTTGACCCATATTTATCTATTTATTCGCATCGAAATCGCGGCGCTGCGTGGGGAATTCTACAAGATCAATTCTGGTTATTCGCCATCATTACAGTAGTCGTGGTCGTAGGGATTATCTATTTTTACCATAAAGAAGCAAAAAGAAAACCGTTATTACAGGCGAGTTTAATGATGCTTTTAGGTGGTGCAATTGGTAACTTTATCGACCGAGTATTTCGTGGAGAAGTTGTCGATTTTGTCAGTGTATTAATACCAGGAATCAATTATCAATTCCCGATTTTTAATATTGCAGATGCAGCGTTAACGCTCGGCGTTATTATGTTAATTATATATATTCTTTTCGAAGATCGAAAAGTAAAGAAAAAGGTGAAGTAATGTCAGAAACATTTTTAATTACAGCAGAACAAAAAGGTCAACGTCTTGATAAAGTCTTAGGAGCTTTACAAGAAGAATGGTCGCGTGGTCAGATTCAAACATTTATTGATGAAGGTCATTTATTAGTAAATGGAGAAAAAGTAAAAAAAACATATAAACTAAAAGAGAACGATGAAATTGTCGTGAATCCACCAGAACCAGAGCCGCTTGAAATTTTAGCAGAAGATTTAAACTTAGAAATCGTTTATGAAGATGCAGATGTATTAGTTGTGAATAAGCCAAAAGGTATGGTTGTTCATCCAGCGCCTGGTCATACAACCGGTACATTAGTGAATGGTTTAATGCATCAAGTAACAGATTTATCAGGTATTAATGGTGTGATGCGTCCAGGAATTGTTCACCGTATTGATAAAGATACATCAGGTTTATTAATGGTTGCTAAAAATGATTTAGCACATGAGTCGCTTGTACAACAACTAGTTGATAAGTCGGTTACTCGCCGATACATTGCATTAGTTCATGGGCATATTCCACATGATAAAGGTACAATTGATGCACCAATCGGACGTGACAAAAAAGATCGTCAAAAAATGGGCGTTGTAGATGAAGGTAAGAACGCTGTAACACATTTCCAAGTGATTGGTCGCTTTGGTGTAGACTATACATTAGTACAATGTCGTCTTGAAACAGGTCGTACACACCAAATTCGTGTGCATATGAACTACATCGGCTATCCATTAGTAGGCGATCCGAAATATGGACCGAAAAAGACAATGGATATTGGTGGTCAGGCATTACACGCAGGTGTGCTTGGTTTTGTTCATCCACGTACGAATGAATATTTAGAGTTTGAAGCACCAATGCCACAAGAGTTTGACGCATTATTGAACGAACTAAAATCTTCATACGATAAAAAATAAAAAAGCAATTGACACTTTAAGTCATAGAGCATATACTGATAACAGTGAAAAGCTAATATTCACCTTTAAAGACAGTCCAGAGAGGCTGAAAAGGATGCGAAGAATGTGGGATTACTGTATGCGTACAGTGTATTTGACATATCTATAAGTATACCTATAACCTCTCGGGCATAACGCTCGGGAGTTTTTTTATGCCACGAAATAGGGAGGTAATAACCGTGACAAAAAAAGCGGAAATTCTTGATCAAGCAAGTATGAATCGTGCTTTAACACGAATTGCACATGAAATCATCGAACGCAATGAAGGTATTGATGAAGTGATTTTAGTTGGAATCAAAACACGCGGTGCATACTTAGCGAAACGTTTAGCACAAAAAATCAATACGATTGAGAAAAAAGAAATTCGTTCAGGAGAATTAGACATCTCACTTTATCGTGATGATTTATCAACAAAGACGAATAACGGAGAAGCACTCGTACAACAAGTAGATATTACAGATGATGTAACGAATCAAAAAGTTGTACTCGTAGATGATGTATTGTACACAGGACGTACGGTACGCGCAGCAATGGACGCTGTAATGGATGTCGGTAGGCCTTCACAAATTCAACTAGCCGTTCTAGTTGACAGAGGACATCGTGAACTACCAATTCGTGCAGACTTCGTAGGGAAAAACATTCCAACAGCAAGTCATGAACGTATTGTTGTAAGCATGGTAGAAGTAGACGACACAGACCAAGTAGCCATTTACGAATAAGCAAGATAGAATGTGAGGACATTATAGATATGACAAATGCAGTATTAGATATTAACGACAAGCCGAAAACGAGCCAACTTTTGACACTTAGTTTACAACATATGTTTGCGATGTTTGGTTCGACAATTCTTGTTCCAACATTAACAGGTTTATCACCAGCAATCGCCCTTTTAACAAGTGGCGTTGCAACACTATTCTTCTTATTAATTACACGCTTTCAAGTTCCAGCGTACTTAGGATCATCATTTGCATTTATCGCACCAATGATTGTTGCAACACAGTCATTTGGCGGACCAGGTGGAGCCATGCTAGGCGCCATGCTAGTCGGTGTGACATACGGTATAGTCGCACTAGTGATTTGGAAAACAGGTTATAAATGGTTAATGCGTTTATTACCGCCAATCGTTGTAGCACCTGTTATTATGGTTATCGGTTTAGGTTTAGCAGCAACCGCTGTAGATATGTCAATGAATGAAACATTACAAAACGGTACAAAAGTGTATCATGCATCGTATTTCATCATTGCGCTGATTACATTAGCAGCAGCCATCTTAGTGAACAACTTCATTAAAGGTGTAGTAAGTACAATGCCAATCTTACTTGGCTTAATTGCAGGTTATGTAGCAGCATTAATTTCAGACAAAATTGCAGGTACAAACTTTATCGACTTTTCAAAAGTAGTTGATGCGCCATGGGTTGCAGCACCAAACTTCTTAATTCCTGGTGTAGACTATGCGATTCACTTCACACCAACGATCATTCTTGCGATGGTGCCGATTGTTATCGTAACGATTTCAGAACATATTGGTCACCAATTAGTATTGGGTAAAATTGTAAAACGCAACTATATTAAAAATCCTGGGCTAAATCGTTCATTACTAGGTGATGGGCTAGGTACACTCCTTTCAGCATTAGTCGGAGGACCTCCTAAAACAACATATGGCGAAAACATTGGTGTATTAGTATTAACACGTGTATTCAGCGTATGGGTCATCGGCGGTGCGGCAGTATTCGCCATGTTACTATCATTCTCAGGGAAGTTAATGGCACTTGTAAGTACAATCCCAACACCAGTACTTGGTGGTGTATCGATCCTATTATTCGGTATTATCGCTTCATCTGGTCTACGCATGTTAGTCGAAAACAAAATCGACTTTGATCATAAACGTAACTTAGTAATCGCTTCTGTAATCTTAATTTTAGGAATCGGTGGCGGTAAGATTTTATGGCAAAATGCATTTGGTATTGAAGGTTACAACTTTGCAATCGAAGGTATGGCTTTAGCAGCAATCGTCGGTGTGATTTTAAATGTCATCTTACCAGGTAAAGCACAGCCAGATATTGAGTTACAAGCAGAAGAAGAACGTGAAAAACAACTTGAAAAATAAATAATAAATAACCTTTTAAAGATTGCCCAGAGAGGCAAAGAAGGGTGCTGTGATTTGTACGGAAGTAGTCTATACACTACCTCTCTACCTTGTCATACCCATCTTAAGCCTCCCTAACCAAATTTAGGGAGGCTTTTCTTATGAAAAATGAGGAGGATCTGCAGAAATGAAAAATTTACTGTCAATGGATGAAGTATCAACAGAAGAAATTATGACGATTTTAAACAGAGCGGCTGAATTCGAGGCGGGCGCACAACCACAACTAGAGAAAGAATACTTTGTTGCAAACCTCTTTTTTGAGCCAAGTACACGTACGAAAACATCATTTGAAGTGGCAGAGCGTCGTGTAGGAGCGACAGTCATTCCATTTGATACAGGCTTTTCAAGTGTATTAAAGGGAGAAACTTTATACGACACAGTAAAAACAATTCAGCAGAGCGGAATTGACGCAGTTGTTATTCGACATAAACAAGATGCGTATTATGAAGAGTTACTAGAAGGGTTAGACGTAGCGATTGTCAATGCAGGAGACGGAGCAGGACAACATCCATCACAATCACTACTTGATTTATATACGATTTATAAAGAGTTCGGACGATTTGAAGGCGTACAAGTAACGATTGCAGGTGATATTTCACATAGTCGTGTAGCGAAGTCAGATGCGATTGCACTTGAAAAGTTGGGCGCAGATGTGCACTTTGTATGCCCACCAGAATGGCAAGGTGAGTTTAACGCACAACATGAGTGGGATCAACAAATCGAAACGAGCGACGTGATTATGTTACTGCGCGTACAACATGAACGTGATGCAGCATATGAAGGGTTCACAACAGAGAGTTATCATGCACAATACGGTTTAACGGTTGAACGTGAAAAGCAAATGAAGGACGGTGCAATCATCATGCACCCTGCACCAATTAATCGCGGTGTAGAAATCGATTCATCATTAGTAGAGTGTGAGCGCTCAAGAATCTTCGCACAAATGAAAAATGGTTTATACATTCGTATGGCGATCATGGAGCAAATTTTAAAGGGGAGAGATTAACATGACAAAACTATTAAAAAATGTACAAATGTTAAACGAGCAAGGCGAATTACAGCAAGTGGATATCTTAATGGAAGATGGAAAAGTAGCAGACATCCAATCGACGATTACGGTAGAAGGTGCAGAAGTAATTGATGGTAAAGGACTTGTCGTATCTCCAGGTTTTGTCGATGTACATACACATCTACGCGAACCAGGTTATGAGCATAAAGAAACAATCGCAACAGGTTCGGCATCGGCAGCAAAGGGTGGTTTCACAACAATTTGCGCGATGCCAAATACAAACCCAGTACCTGATTCAGTAGAGCATTTAGACATGATTAATCAATTAATCGAAGAACGCGCAGTGATTCGCGTGCTACCATACGGTTCATTAACAGTGGCACAGTCAGGTGATGAGCGTACCGATCTAGCAGCATTAAAAGCACATGGTGCAGTCGCATTTTCAGATGACGGCGTTGGCGTACAAGAAGCAGCAACAATGTATGAACAAATGAAAGATGCAGCTGCAATCGGTATGACAGTTGTCGCACATTGTGAAGATAACTCATTAATCTATGACGGTGTTATGCATGAAGGAACACGTAATAAAGAATTAGGTTTACCAGGTATTCCTTCAATCTGTGAATCTGTACAAATTGCACGCGACGTACTTCTTGCGGAAGCAGCAGGCGCTCACTATCACGTATGTCACGTATCAACAAAAGAATCCGTACGTGCTGTACGCGATGCAAAAGCAGCAGGCATTCATGTAACAGCAGAAGTTTGTCCACATCACTTACTATTAGAAGAGATGGATATTCCATCAGATGATGCAAACTGGAAGATGAACCCTCCTTTACGTGCAATTGAAGATAAGGATTCATTACATGCAGCATTACTTGACGGTACAATCGATTGTATCGCAACAGATCACGCGCCACATACAGTAGAAGAAAAATGCTGTGGTATGGTTGGTGCACCATTCGGTATCGTTGGTTTTGAAACAGCCTTCCCATTACTGTACACACACTTTGTAAAAACAGGTAAGTGGACACTACAACAATTAATTGAGTGGATGGCAACAAAACCAGCAGAAATCTTCAAATTGCCATACGGTAAAATTGAAGTTGGCGCTTCAGCAGATTTAGTCTTAATTGACTTAGAAAAAGAGCAACAAATTGATGCAGAAGGCTTTGTATCAATGGGTCGCAACACACCGTTCAATGGCTGGACAGCACAAGGTTGGCCAGTGATGACAATTTATAACGGACAAATCGTTTGGGAGGATGCACAATGAAAACGAGAAAATTAATTTTAGAAAATGGTGAAGTATTTGAAGGAACAGCATTTGGTAGCGAGAATGGATCAGATGGTGAAGTAGTATTCACAACAGGAATGACAGGTTACCAAGAAACAATGACAGACCCATCATTCTGCGGTCAAATTGTAACCATGACATACCCATTAATCGGGAACTACGGCATGAACCGTGATGACTTTGAAACAATTGCTCCAGCAATTAAAGGTTTCGTTGTACAAGAACTAGCAAAAACACCATCAAACTTCCGTTCAGAGCGTACAGTTGATGAATTCTGTAAACAAAAAAATATCCCTGGAATTGAAGGAATTGATACGCGTAAATTAACACGTATGATTCGTACAGAAGGTTCTGTAAAGGGTTATATTACAGCTGTTGGCGAAGAAGTAAATGTGGAAGAAGTAGTAACACGCCTACAAAATACAACATTCCCAACAAACCAAGTTGAGCAAGTATCGACAAAATCAGCTTATCCATCACCAGGTCGCGGTAAAAAAGTAGTCTTAATGGACTTCGGTATGAAACATGGTATCTTACGCGAATTAAATAAACGTGACTGTGATGTAGTCGTTGTACCTTACAATACAACAGCAGAAGAAATTCTATCATATAATCCAGACGGTATTATGTTATCGAATGGACCTGGGGATCCAAAAGATGTACCAGAAGCAGTTGAAACAATCAAAGCACTAATCGGACAATTGCCAATCTTCGGTATTTGCTTAGGTCACCAACTATTTGCTTTAGCAAGTGGCGCAGACTCATTCAAACTAAAATTCGGTCACCGCGGTGCAAACCATCCAGTTAAAGACTTAAAAACAGGTCGTACAGAATTAACGTCTCAAAACCATGGTTACGCAGTTGACCCAGATTCATTAGAAGGAACAGATTTAGAAATTACACATGTTGCACTAAATGACGGTACAGTTGAAGGAATACGCCATAAAGTACATCCTGTATTCACAGTGCAATATCACCCAGAAGCATCACCGGGACCAGAAGATTCAAATCACTTATTTGACGAATTTATCGAATTAATGAATACACACGCTGGGAAGGAGCAATCACAACATGCCTAAACGCCAAGACATTCAATCCATTTTAGTAATCGGTTCAGGTCCAATTGTTATTGGACAAGCCGCAGAATTTGACTACGCAGGTACACAAGCTTGTTTATCTCTTAAAGAAGAAGGTTACCGTGTTATTCTAATTAACTCAAATCCAGCAACAATTATGACAGATACAGAAATTGCTGATAAAGTTTACATCGAACCAATCAGCTTAGAGTTTGTATCACGTATTCTTCGTAAAGAACGTCCAGATGCAATCCTACCAACATTAGGTGGTCAAACAGGTCTGAATATGGCAATCGAGCTACATAATTCAGGAATTCTTGATGAACTAAATATCGAAATCTTAGGAACAAAATTAGATGCGATTCACCAAGCCGAAGACCGTGATTTATTCCGTAACTTAATGTATGAACTAGATGTACCAACACCAGAATCAGAAATCATTCACACAGTGGAAGAAGCACAAGCTTTCGTAGACCAAGTTGGTTACCCTGTAATCGTTCGTCCAGCATTTACACTTGGTGGAACAGGCGGCGGTATTTGTGAAAACGAACAAGAACTTCACGAAATCGTTGCTTCTGGTTTAAAATACTCACCTGTAACACAATGTCTACTTGAAAAGTCAATCGCAGGTTATAAAGAGATTGAGTATGAAGTAATGCGTGATTCAAAAGATAATGCAATCGTTGTATGTAACATGGAGAACGTTGACCCTGTAGGGATTCACACAGGTGACTCAATCGTAGTTGCACCGTCTCAAACATTATCAGACCGCGAATACCAAATGTTACGTAATGTATCATTAAAAATCATTCGTGCATTAGGTATTGAAGGTGGATGTAACGTACAGTTAGCACTTGATCCACATAGCTTCAACTACTACATTATCGAAGTAAACCCACGTGTATCACGTTCATCAGCACTTGCTTCAAAAGCAACAGGTTACCCAATTGCAAAATTAGCAGCGAAAATTGCGGTAGGTTTAACATTAGACGAGATGATTAACCCAGTAACAGGTAAAACATATGCTTGTTTCGAACCAGCACTTGACTACATTGTAGCGAAAATTCCACGCTGGCCATTTGATAAGTTCGAAGGTGCAAAACGTAATCTTGGAACACAGATGAAAGCAACAGGTGAAGTTATGGCAATTGGTCGTAACTTTGAAGAAGCGATGTTAAAAGCAGTTCGTTCACTTGAAACAGGACACAAGCATCTTGAAATGAAGCATGCAGAAGAATTAACAGACGAGTGGATTCAAAAACGTATTACAAAAGCAGGCGATGAGCGCTTATTCTTCCTAGGAGAAGCATTACGCCGCGGTGTTACAATCGAGCAAATTCATGAATGGTCACAAATTGATTTATTCTTCTTAAATAAATTTAAAAACATTGTAGATTATGAAGAAGTACTTCGTAACAATGTAAAAGACGTCGAAACATTACGTCATGCGAAGAAAATTGGTTTTGCAGACGAAACAATCGCAAAATTATGGGGCATGAAAGAAGAAGAAGTATATGACTTCCGTAAAGAACATGGTATCATTCCAGTTTATAAAATGGTTGATACATGTGCAGCTGAATTCGAATCAGAAACACCATACTTCTACGGAACATATGGCGACGAAAACGAATCAATCAAAACAGATCGTGAATCTGTAATCGTACTTGGTTCAGGTCCAATTCGTATCGGACAAGGTGTAGAATTTGACTATGCGACAGTACACTCTGTATGGGCGATTCAAGAAGCAGGATATGAGGCAATCATCATCAACTCAAACCCTGAAACTGTATCTACAGACTTCTCAATCTCAGATAAACTATACTTTGAACCATTAACAATTGAAGATGTTATGCACATCGTTGATTTAGAACAACCAAAAGGCGTTGTTGTTCAATTCGGTGGTCAAACAGCAATCAACTTAGCAGATAAACTAGAAGCACGCGGCGTTAAAATCTTAGGTACATCATTAGATGATATCGACCGTGCAGAATCACGTGACCGTTTTGAAGCAGCATTACACGAAATTGGTATTCCACAACCACTTGGTAAAACAGCTACAAACACACCAGACGCTGTAGCAATTGCTGAGGAAATCGGTTACCCTGTACTTGTTCGTCCTTCATATGTATTAGGTGGACGTGCGATGGAGATTGTTTATAATACGCCAGAACTTGAGCACTACATGGCGACAGCAGTAGAAGCTTCACCAGAACATCCAGTATTAATCGACCGTTACTTAACAGGTAAAGAGATTGAAGTCGATGCAATCTGTGACGGCGAAAATGTATGTATCCCTGGTATCATGGAACACATTGAGCGCGCAGGTGTTCACTCAGGTGACTCAATCGCTGTGTATCCAACACAAGATTTATCACAAAAACATATCGACACATTAGTAGACTACACAACACGTTTAGCAAAAGGTTTAAACATTAAAGGATTAATGAACATCCAATATGTTATCTCAGATGACGTTGTTTACGTAATCGAAGTCAACCCACGTGCTTCACGTACAGTGCCATTCTTAAGTAAGATCACAAACATTCCAATGGCAAATGTTGCGACAAAATCAATCTTAGGTCAATCAATTGTAGAACAGGGATATCCAGTAGGTTTAGCGCCTATTAAAGACGGCGTATTTGTAAAAGTTCCAGTATTCAGCTTTGCAAAACTTCGTCGTGTTGATACAACATTAGGACCTGAAATGAAATCAACGGGTGAAGTTATGGGTAAAGACTCAACACTTGAAAAAGCATTATACAAAGGTTTCGTTGCAGCAGGTATGAAGATTGAAGATCATGGTTCAGTATTAATGACTGTATCAGATAAAGACAAAGAAGAAGCAACAGAACTAGCAAAACGTTTTGTTAATATCGGTTATAGCATTTTAGCAACACCAGGTACTGCGGCAGCACTTGAAGAAGCAGGTGTACAAGTACAAGTAGTTGATAAAATCGGCTCAAACGGCCCAACATTATTAGATGTGATTCAAAAAGGTAACGCACAGCTTGTTATCAACACATTAACAAAAGGGAAGCAACCAGCACGTGACGGATTCCGAATTCGTCGTGAATCAGTAGAAAACGGTGTAGCTTGCTTAACTTCACTTGATACAGCAGAAGCAATCTTACGAGTAATTGAATCAATGACATTCACAGCAGAACAAATGTAAAAAAAGCGGAGGTGCACGAAACCATGATCCAACAAGAACGTATGAAAGTAGTTCGTCAAAAGCAGATAGCAGATGATATTTTTGAGCTGACTTTAATTGGTCAACTCACACTTGAAATGAAAGAGCCTGGACAATTTGTTCATATCCGTGTAGAAGACCACTACGAGCCTTCTTTAAGAAGACCTATCAGTATCGCGGAAATTGATCACGATGCAATGCAATTTAAAATGATTTACCGTGCAGGCGGAAAAGGAACGAAAATATTGTCTACGAAAAAAGCCGGAGATGAAGTGGATGTTCTTGGACCGTTAGGAAATGGTTTTCCAATCGAAGAAGCTGCACCTGGTGACACAGCTCTATTAGTAGGTGGGGGTATTGGTGTACCTCCTCTCTATGAGCTATCAAAGAGATTAAATGAACGTGGCGTTAAAACCATCCATGTACTTGGTTTCCAATCAGCAGCGAATGTATTCTATGAACAACAGTTCCAAGCGCTAGGCGATACATATATCGTGACAGCTGACGGTACACAAGGCACAAAAGGTTTTGTAACGGATTTATTAGCAGAGGTAAAACCAGAGTTCGATGTATTTTATAGCTGTGGACCATTACCAATGTTAAGTGCTTTAGAAAAATTCTATCCAGAGAAAAAAGGTTTCCTATCATTTGAAGAACGTATGGGCTGTGGTATCGGTGCTTGCTACGCTTGTATTTGCGACACAACAGACGGTGATTACAAAAAAGTATGTTCAGATGGACCTGTATTCCCGAAAGGAGTTGTCGCACTGTGAGCAATCGTTTAAATATCGAATTACCAGGGTTGTCGCTTAAAAACCCAATTATGCCAGCTTCAGGTTGCTTCGGCTTCGGTCAAGAGTATGCGCAGTTATACGATCTATCAAAGCTAGGTGCCATTATGATTAAGGCAACAACACTTGAAACACGTCGTGGGAATCCAACACCACGTGTAGCTGAAACTTCAGCAGGTATGTTGAATGCCATCGGTCTACAAAATCCAGGTTTAGAACATGTGTTAGAACATGAACTACCATGGTTAGAAAAATATGATGTGCCAATTATTGCAAATGTAGCTGGTACAGAAACAGAAGATTATGTAGAGGTGGCAAAGCGCATCTCACAAGCGCCGAATGTACATGCGCTTGAATTGAACATCTCTTGTCCAAACGTTAAATGTGGCGGGATTCAATTTGGTACAGATCCTCAAACAGCAAAAGAATTAACAGCAGCAGTCAAAGCAGTGTCAAGTGTACCGGTCTATGTGAAATTATCACCAAATGTAACGAGTGTTGTAGATATTGCGAAAGCAGTAGAAGCAGGCGGTGCAGACGGTATCACGATGATTAATACATTAGTAGGTATGCGTCTACATGAAAAAACAGGAAAACCTGTTATTGCAAATGGAACAGGTGGTTTATCAGGCCCAGCAGTCAAACCAGTAGCGATTCGTATGGTATATGAAGTAAGCCAAGCAGTAAATATTCCGATTATCGGTATGGGCGGCGTTGCTGATGCACAAGATGTCATTGACTTCTTATCAGCAGGTGCAAGCGCAGTCGCAGTAGGGACAGCAAACTTTGTTGATCATTTTGTTTGTCCAAACATCATTGAGCAATTACCAGCTAAGCTAGACGAGCTAGGTTATGCACACATTTCAGAAGTAATCGGAAGGAGTCACCGTTAATGAATACAAATCCAATTATCGCACTTGATTTATCAAGTAAAGTGGAAGTAATCGAATTTCTAGAAGAATTTAATGAAAAACTTTTTGTCAAAGTAGGCATGGAGTTATATTATCAAGAAGGCCCTGCTATCATCGAAACAATTAAAGAGATGGGACATGACATCTTCCTTGATTTAAAACTACATGATATTCCAAACACAGTGAAGTCCGCAATGAAAGGTTTAGCAAAGCTAGGTGTAGATCTTGTAAACGTTCATGCAGCAGGTGGTTCACACATGATGCAAGCAGCAATGGAAGGTCTGATTGAAGGCACGCCAGCTGGTCAAGAACGTCCAGCACTTATTGCGGTAACACAGTTAACTTCTACAACAGAAGAACAAATGCAAAAAGAACAAAATATTTTAACAAGCTTAGATGCGTCGGTGATTAACTATGCCGTATTAGCAAAAGAAGCAGGATTAGATGGCGTTGTATGTTCTGTATTAGAAGCAAAAGGAATTGAAGAAGCTTGTGGCAAAACATTCTTTAAAGTAACACCAGGAATTCGTTTAGCGGGCGGCGAATCACACGATCAAAAACGTGTAGCAACACCAGACTTCGCAAAATCAGAAGGTTCTACACAAATCGTTGTAGGTCGTGCAATTACAAAGGCTGAAAATCCAGTCGAAGCATATCATACAGTACAGCAACTATGGGGAGGCAATGCATAATGGCAATTCAACACGAAGTAGCAAAAGGCATGTTAGAGGCAGGAGCAGTAGAATTACGTCCACATGATTTATTCACATGGGCATCAGGTATTAAATCACCAATCTACTGTGATACACGTCTAACAATTTCATATCCAACAGTGCGTAAAACAATCGCGCAAGGATTAGCAGCATTAATTCAAGAAAAATTCCCAACATGTGAAGTAGTGGCAGGTACAGCAACAGCAGGTATTCCACACGCTGCATGGGTGGCGGATATTTTGGAACAACCAATGGTATATGTTCGTTCAAAACCAAAAGGTCATGGTCGCGGAAAGCAAACAGAAGGTAAGTTCCAAGAAGGTGCAAAAGTTGTTGTAATCGAAGACATCGTATCAACAGGCGGTTCTTCAATTAATGCAGTTGAAGCATTAAATCGTGAAGGTGCAGAAGTACTAGGTGTTGTATCAGTGTACTCTTATTTATTACCAGCAGCGATTGAGAACTTCGAAAAAGCAGGCGTACCATACTATAGCTTATCTGATTTTGAAGCACTTGTAGAAGCAGCAGAAGAAACAGGTGCAATTCAAAAAGAAGATATCCCGGGCTTACTTACTTGGTATAAAGATTTAAAAGCAGGTAACTTAAAATAATCGAATAGTAGAGGGGGAGTGCTTATAAAGTACTTCACCCTTTTTTCGTAAAAGAACGTGACAAAATTCGTAATTCTTGTGAACGACGAGGAGAATCCATATCTTTTTTTATAAAAAAGGATTAAGATGAAAGGGACTATGTATGTTCAAGGGAGGTTACATAATGACAGATACAGCTCCAGCTTTAAAAAGTAAAAAAGTTGCTTGGGTTTTATGGTTATTTTTAGGTTTATTTTTCGGTGCACATCGCATTTATTTAAATCGTATGGGTAGTGGTTTAGCAATTATGTCACTTGGCTTCTTTACATTTATTTTGTCATTCTTAGCAGTTGGTTTATACGTATTCATAATTCTAGGAATTGTTTGGATTATCGAAGGTATTCGTTTAAATAAATTAGTTGATCTTGAGAATGCATTTATTTTAAATGGTGGCTATGATCAAGAGGATTAGTCAAAAATCATTTTTCTTTTGCGTATAAGACGTAATGGAAAAATGATTTTTTATTTGACAAAAGAAAGAGATTCGATAGAAGATAAAGTCAACGAATAAAGTCGGCTTAAAGGGTGAGGTAGTATGGAAACATTCAAACTAGATGAACAGACAATCATTGAACGTGTTGTATTAAAAGTAAAAGACTTAACGCGTCAAATTGCATTTTATGAACGAGTAGTAGGATTAAAATGTATTAAGCGCACACAAGAAGAAGCGTTTTTAGGAATTGACAATCATATTTTAATCGAGATGCGAAAAGTAGCTGAAAAAGAACAACCATCAAAAGGAACAGGGCTCTTTCACTTTGCTTTACTCTTACCAAGTAGAGAAGCTTTCGCCACTAAATTGTTTCATATACTACAAAATAAAGAAGCGATTGATAGTCCCGAGGAACAAGTGAAATTTTTGCCGTATTTTGACAAAATAATACCAATCTCACGTTTAGATAGTGCCAGTGATCATGGTTATAATGAATCTTTTTATATCCATGATTTAGAAGGGAATGGAATTGAAATTTATGCAGATCGTCCGCAAATACAGTGGGGCAATCATGAAAGAGGCGTGAATCACCCTTTAAATTTTAAAGAGCTTGCACCATTAGCAGATTTTACAACAGATGGTGAATTACCTTTAGGCACAGTAATTGGGCATGTCCACTTGCGATTAGATCGTATGGAAGAATGTGTTGATTTTTACACAGATATTTTAGGTTTTGAGTTGAAGGAATTAGAGGAACATGTCTTTTTCGTATCATCAAGTGATTACCATCATCAATTAGCAGGGAATATTTGGTCGGGTTCAGATATTACACACCCGGTAGCTATGCATACAGGACTTCATCATATTGTGTTGGCATTACCAACAGAAGAGGCACTTCAAAAGGCAAAAGACCATATAAAACAATTTATTTTAATGCAAGAAGCAACAAATGGATTTTTTGTAAAAGATCCAAGTGGGAACGTTATTTTGTTAAAAGTGAAAGAAATTATGTAGTAGATTTACTTTTTATATTCATAACTAAAGGACTAGAATTTCCATAATCATAGAATAAAGGTGATTTCAATACTTTTTATGAGATGAAAGGATAAAAAGTTATTAATTAGGATTTATGGGGTAACGTATGTAGGAAGGTAAAATGAGGGGGAGGTGAAATAGCCACTAGGCGAGAAAAATAATCGCTTGTACCGTTTAAATTTTTTACAGTGATAAATCATTTGAAAATGGCAGTGCATATTTTTCATAGTTGATCTATTTAGGTTGATAGATCGCCATCGCTATAAAGTGGAATAGGTTAATAATGGTTTAATGATGTGACCATATTTATAAAATGATTTTTTGTATTGGATACATGAATTTCTTTCCGTTATAGATAGTGGAAAAAGAAGCGTATGTAAACAATCGACATGTAATTCTACATCTAATTATACTCATTCATGGGCGAACATGAATGAGTATTTTTTTAAGGAGCGTGAAGGATTCGTCGCAACAGGTCGACAGGATCTCTATTCAGATTTAGATGTTACGCTGTTTACAACACATCTACCTAACTAGCTGGAACAATCATCGTGGTTAGATTCTTTTGGATCACGTATTATTATGCAAACACCTGAACCAATTCAGTTAGAAAATGATTTTGTGTTATATCCTTTTTTAATGTTATTTGAAGATGGGAGCCGTATCGATTTAAAGATGGCATCCGTATATGCATTTGAAGCGTACTTGAATTGGGAGTCTACTGTTCAAATTGTCATGGATTTAGATCATCGTCTACAAGTTCAACCCATTCCGAATGAACAGAGTTTTATTATTCAAAAACCATCAGAGCAAGATTTTTTTGAATGTACGAATGAATTTTTCTGGGTAGCTACATATGTAGCAAAGGGAATATTGCGTCATCAATTTATGTATGCAGCGAAACACCTTGAAATTATACGAGAAGAACTTTTACGTATGATAGCTTGGTCGATTAGTGAACTACATTTAGAGCGTGTCAATTTAGGCAATGCTTATAAATATTTACATGAATATATGGATGAACAGGATTTTGAAGAATTACGAACGACGTATGCAATAGGCAGTAGTACAGCACAAAAAGATGCTCTCCAAACGATGATTACCTTATTTGAACGCTATGCAAAACCATTAGCAGAATCTTATAATTATAACTACTCAGAAGAATGTGAAGCCACGAAGCAATACATCTTAAATATTCTTGAACAAAGAGGTATTGGTATGAAATCAAAATAATGAAGCAAAAAGCCTGAGACGATTTTGTCTCAGGCTTTTTTCAGATTTAAGTATTTGCTTGTAATTGCATCACAAGTGCTTCATCTGGTGTTACAAATACTGTTTTTTGTTCAAAGTAAATAACAAAACCAGGTTTTGCACCACTTGGCTTTTTCACTTGTTTTACCTCTGTATAGTCAACGGGTACAGACGAAGATTCACGCGCCTTACTGAAATATGCAGCGAGTGTTGCTGCTTCTAAAATCGTTTGTTCATCCGGATCATCTGAGTGAATGACTACATGTGAACCAGGAATATCTTTCGTATGTAACCATGTTTCCCATTTACGTGCAATTTTAAAGGTTAAATAATCATTTTGTTTATTATTTTTCCCAACCGAAATCGGCACACCTGTAGAAGATACATATTTTTCTGGTGTTGGTTTCACTGGTTTTTTACGACGTTTCGATTTTTTTAAGCGCATATATCCTTGTTCTGCTAATTCCTCGCGAATTTCTTCAATATCAGCAGGAGACGCTTGTTGAACTTGTTGTGCAAGCAATTCGAAGTATTCAATATCTGCTGTCGCAATTTGAATTTGTTCTTCCACTTTGACAAGTGCATGCTTAAACTTATTGTATTTTGCATAATAGCTCTGTGCATTTTCAATCGGTGTTTTACGTTCACTCAGTGGAATCGTAATCTTATCACCTGTTTCGCTATAGTAATTTTCAACCGTAACAGACTTCGCACCTTTTTCGAATTGATAAAGGTTTGCCATTAATAATTCACCAAATAATTGATACTGATCTAAGTTTTGAGCGCGTTTTAAATCTTGATCTAATTTTTTTAGTTTCAGTTTCAATTTATTAATCTCAGCTTGCAACCAGTTTTCTAAATCGCCTGCTTGTTGTTTTACACGATCACGTTCTGCACGTGCAAAGAATACACGATCGAGTAATTCACTCAATGTATTGTAATAGGTTTTTGGTTCTTCAAAGCTATGCAAATCAATTGGTGAGAAAATCACTTTTCTTCCTTGTTCTAAATACGTTGGTTTTGTTCCACCAACTACAAATTCATTCACGAAATCGCGGAAGATGGAAACCGTTGGCACTTGTTGTTCTTGCGCGCGAAATAATAATTCATTCGCGTGAAGGGGCGAAAAACCGATGAATTGTTGCATGATTTCCTTTGCGTCACGAATTTCAGTGAAGAATTCTGCTAGTTGTTCATCTGTTACTGTAACAGGATTCCACTTATCTTGTTTTGGCGGTGCAATATAGATAGAGCCAGGGAGAACCGTACGATAACTATTCATAGCAGGTGGTAAGTGTTTCAAACTATCCACAATTTTTTCAGACGCTGCATCGACCATAATTAAGTTACTATGACGTCCCATAATCTCAGCATAAATATAACGTGTAATCGGATCACCAATCTCGTTTTTACTCAAAATCGTCAATTTTAAAATACGGTCTGCATCGAGTTGTTCGATTGTCTCGATGAAACCACCTTCCACATGTTTACGCAATAAAGAGCAAAACATCGGTGGTTCAGGCGGATTTTCAATTGTTTGTTCCGTCATGTGTACACGTGCATATGTTGGATGAATTGAGAATAATAACTTTTTATTTGCTCCATTTGCACGAATCGTAAAGATGACTTCTTGTGCATTTGGTTGATGCACTTTAGCGATTCTACCTGTAACGAGTTGTTGTAATTCTTTTGTCATTGCGATTGTAAATAAACCATCATAAGCCATAGTCAAATCCTCTTTCGTTCTAGAGTTTGTCAACACTCCATATAGTTAAATCTAGTGTACCACGTATTGCAAACAAATGTTTTTTTAAAGGATTTTAAAAATTAATTTTCAAAAAAGATTGACGATTCCTGACATATACTGTTTAATTATTTTGTTTTGAAAATTTTGAATAGAAAAGGAATGTGATTGATGAAAAGGTTTTTTGGAGTTTTAGCGCTGGGAATGCTTGTTACGTCGTCGTTGGTAGCATGTACAGCAGCCGATAAAAAAGACGAGACTGAACACGACAAGAAAAAAAGTACAGAGGTTGTAACAGAACAACAATTCCTGAGTAAAGTAGATGAAAATTACGCCTATGACTTTGCGAAAGGTCTCGAGCAATTTAAAACGAATGAAAAGTTGGGTTACAGAACTGCAGGCTCAGAAGCAGAGTTACAAACAGGTGAGCATATTGAGAAAGAGATGAAATCACTTGGTTTACAAGAAGTAACAAAAGACGAGATTACTGTAGATTCTTGGACATTTGAAAAAGCAGATTTATCTTTTAAAACAACATCTGGAAAAGAACAGTTAGCTGTTTTAGGTGGCTATCAAACGAACTTTAATACAAATGGTAAAAAGTCGTATGAAGTCGTGTATGCAAATCGCGGAACAGCGGATGATTTAGAGAAGTTGGATGTAAAAGGTAAACTTGTGTTAATAGATATTAATCAACGTGAAGAATGGTGGATTAACTACCCAACATATCAAGCGCATTTAAAAGGTGCGGCAGCGGTTATTGCCGTACAAAATGGTGGATATGGTGAAGTAGATGAATCAGCACTGAATGCACAAGATATTTGTGGTCCAGAAGATGCACCTGCATTTTCAATGTCACAAAAAGATGCAAAAGAATTAAAAAAAGCGTTGAAGAAGAATAACAATAAAATGACGGTTGATTTTGATGCGAAGTCAACGGTGAAAATGAATCAAAAAACATATAACTACTACGGGAAAATCGAAGGAAAGCATAAAGATGAATACATTCTATTATCAGGACATTATGATTCATACTTTGACGGTTTCCAAGATGATAACTCGGCAATTGGTTTAATGTTAGGAATTGCGAAAGCGATGAAAGACAGTGGATATCAACCAGATAAGACCATCATCTTCAATGCATTAGCAGCAGAGGAATGGGGCGTATCGAACTCACGTTACGACTGGTCTACAGGTGCATACAATCAAATTTTCAAAGTGCATCCAGAATGGGCAAAACAAACTTTTGCGAACATTAACTTTGAATTACCTGCATTTGAACATATGGATACGAATGAAATTCGCTCGGTATATGAATTTAAAGATTTCTTAACAGATTTCATTCCAACAGTTCCAGCAATTGATGGAATTTATAAAGATGGTATTCGCATCGTAACACCATTACAAACTTGGTCAGATGACTTCTCATTCTCGATTGCCGGTATTCCAGCAATCCGAAATGACTTCCAAGATAGTCAGTTCATGCATACGCATTATCATTCACAATATGATAATAATGACACGTACAATAAAAAGGTAATGAAATATCATATGAATATGTACGGTACGTTAGCGATGGCGTATGATAAACAAGCTGTGACACCACTTCACTTTACAACACGTCTAGATGAAATGGAAAAAAGCGTGAAAGAAAAAATTTATACGATGAGCGATGTCGACGCTAAAACATTATTGAATGAATTAGCAGAAACGAAAAAAGTGGCGAAAGAACTGAATGCCAAAGTAGATGAAGTGAATGCTTCATATGAAAAAGCTCATGCAGCAGGTGATATGAAAGAAGCTGAGCGTATTTATAAAGAGAATGAACAATTAAATGACGCATTACTTGCAGCATTTAAATCAGCACAAGATGATTTTGTACGTCTTACTTGGGAAGACGAAGTAATTTTCCCACATGAACATGCACAAAATAATATCGAAGCACTTCAACAAGCTAAACAAGCATTAGAAAAAGGGAAGGCTTCAAAAGCATTAGATGAATCATTGTATAAAGTAGATAATAACTGGTATGCATATGATTATGACCGTGAAGTATATGACTACTTTACAAACTATGTAACAGACCAACCAGCAGACCGTTTAAAATGGGGTGCAGGACGCGTGATGGGACATGAAGATTTATATGATGTCATTGCATCATTACAAGCTAAAAAAGATGGTGCCAACTTCGCAAAAGAAATCCAAGCAATTGATGCTGCAATTCAAACGCAACAACAATTGTTAAAGAAAACAAATGAACAAGAAGTAAAAGCAGTACAAGCACTGCGTAAACAATTAGAAGCGATGTAGTATCCACTCTGAATTTCTGTCATGATAAATAACGGAAATTCAGGGTTTCTTTTTTTAGATGCTTAGTTGTTTAAGAATTTTACGTTCCTTCATAAAACTACAAGCAAAATAAAACAGACCTATGCTATAATTAATCTATTATGCAAAGAAGGGTGTGACTGACCTTGGTGCGAAGTATGACTGGATTTGGCAGGGGTGTCACAACGACGGAACATTTTAGATTAACCGTCGAAATTCGCTCGGTGAATCATCGTTTTTTAGAAGTATCGACGAAGTTCCCGAAAGAATGGATGGAAGCAGAAATTCATACAAAAAAGCTCCTATCAACTTTACTATCACGAGGTAAGCTAGATGTTTTAGTGAATTTGAAAAAAGAAGAGCAGCAAGCGCCGAAAATTAATGTCAACATTCCCGTTCTTCTAGCTTATAAAGAAGCGAGAGAACAGGTAAGTCAAGTATTGCCTGTGGAAGCGGAATGGTCGATGCAAGAAATTTTAGGGTTGCAAGATGCTTTTTTAGTAGAATCAGATGAAATCCCCCATGAAACACTTTTACAAGCAGTAAGTGAAGCGGTAACTGAAGCTGCAACAGCGCTTATTCAAATGAGAGAGCGAGAGGGTCAGGAATTATATGAAGCATTACAAGGCTTCAAACAAGAACTGATGCAAGAGATTGAACAGATTCGCAGCGTATCTTCTCAAGCAGTTGAAAAATATCGCGAAAAACTCCTGCAAAGACTACAAGATATCACTTCTGCCGAAGAAGTGGAGAACCGTATTTTAACGGAAGTTGCAGTGTTTGCAGAAAGAGTCGATATTGCGGAAGAACTCGATCGATTGTCGAGTCATTTTGAGCAACTCGATGAAACATTACGAGACAATCAACCAATTGGGCGTAAATTAGAGTTTCTCTTACAAGAAATACATCGTGAAATTAATACGATTGGTTCTAAAAATCAATCGTCTGTCGCATCAATTGCAGTAGTTCAAGCAAAATCGGTACTTGAAAAAATGAGAGAACAGGTTCAAAATATTGAATAATTGTTTTTTTAGTAGTATCATTAATTATTTGTAACGATGAAGGAGACAAAATGAGAAAAGAACGTGGATTATTGATTGTTTTATCAGGTCCTTCGGGTGTCGGAAAAGGCACTGTACGAAAGGAACTATTTTCGCAGCCAGATACGAATTATGAGTATTCAATTTCGATGACAACACGCAAACCGCGCGAAGGCGAAGTGGACGGTGTTGATTACTTCTTTAAAGAAAAAGAAGATTTCGAAGCATTAATTGAGCAAGGTAAGTTACTTGAGTATGCTCAATATGTAGGGAATTATTATGGAACACCGATTGACTATGTCAACCAAACACTTGATGCAGGACGCGACGTATTTTTAGAAATTGAAGTACAGGGTGCTACACAAATTCGTGAAAAAGTTCCAGATGGTCTATTTATTTTCTTAGCGCCTCCAAGTTTATCTGAACTGCAAAACCGTTTAGTCGGTCGTGGAACGGAGACGGAGGAAGTTATTGCAAACCGTATTGAAGCGGCAAATAAAGAGCTTGAAATGATGAACTTATATGATTATGTCGTTGAAAACGATGAAGTTACATTAGCTTGTGACCGTATTAATTCAATTGTCGTTGCGGAGCATTGTCGCCGCGAACGCGTAGAAAAACAATATTTAGCAATGTTGAAGGGAGAATAATCTACATGTTATATCCATCAGTAGATGTATTAAAAACAAAAATTGATTCAAAATATTCTTTAGTAAGTTTAGCTGCAAAGCGTGCACGCGCAATGCAAGAAGGTAAAGAAGAGCGTCTATCTTCTTATAAATCAGTGAAAAACGTAGGGAAAGCTCTTGAAGAAGTAGCTGCTGGCGTTTTAACGAAAGAAAAACAAGACGAGTCAGCTATTTACGAAGACGAAGTATAATTTTCTTCCCAAAGCTTCCAGAGAGATTTATTCTTTGGGAGCTTCTTTTTTAGGATAGATTGTGCATAGAGGAGAGATAAGCATATGTTAACGAATAAAAAGATTTTGCTCTGTGTAACAGGTGGTATTGCTGTTTATAAAGCAGTCGCACTTGTTAGTAAACTGACGCAAGCTGGAGCAGAAGTGAAAGTCATCATGTCAGAATCCGCAATGGAATTTGTACAACCACTTAGTTTTCAAGTCATGAGTAAAAATGATGTTTTTTATGATACATTTGACGAAAAAGACTCATCTGTCATTGCACATATTGATTTAGCAGATTGGCCTGATTTAGTGTTGGTTGCACCAGCAACGGCGAACATGATTGGGAAGTTAGCAAATGGTATTGCGGACCAAATGATTACGACGACATTACTAGCAACAACTGCACCTGTATGGATTGCACCAGCGATGAATGTTCACATGTATGATCATCCAGCTGTACTACGTAATATCGACCGTTTAGCACAAGATGGCTATTCATTTATTGAACCATCTGAAGGATATCTTGCATGTGGTTATATTGGAAAAGGACGCTTAGAAGAGCCTGAAAAAATTACAGCACTTGTGTCAAAATTTTTCGAACCAAAAGAACAGCCACTAAAAGGTAAAAAAGTTGTCGTAACAGCAGGACCAACACGTGAACGAATTGACCCTGTGCGCTACTTAACGAATTTTTCATCAGGTAAGATGGGCTATGCAATGGCGACAGCAGCGCGTGATTTAGGAGCAGAAGTAACGCTTGTTTCAGGGCCTGTAGATTTATCTGAACCAACAGGTATGACCGTTGTTCAAGTGGAGAGTGCAGAAGATATGCTACAAGCGGTATTATCTGTCTATGAACAAAGTGATTTAGCGATTAAAACAGCTGCAGTGGCAGACTATCGTCCGAAAAATGCGATGAATCAAAAGATGAAGAAGCAAGAAGGCGACTCGGTCATTGAGCTTGAGCGAACAACCGATATTTTAAAAACATTAGGCGAGAAAAAGACGCATCAATTATTGATTGGTTTTGCGGCTGAAACGAATGATGTCCTTCACTATGCACAAGGTAAACTACAAAAGAAAAATGCAGACTATATCGTAGCGAATGATGTATCACAAACTGACCGCGGTTTTGGAACAGATGAAAATACGGTGACACTTGTTGGACATGGTGGTTATGTAAAAAGCTTCCCGTCTCTTCAAAAAGAAGCATTAGCAAAACAACTCCTCTTGCATATTTTAGAACGAGAAGGTCAGATGAAATGATTGCACAAGTCATTGTCGATGTTGCGGCGTATCCAGTCGACCGACCATTTGATTATGAAGTGCCAAAACAGATGGAATCATTAATTGAGCCAGGTAGTCGTGTGAAAGTACCTTTTGGGCATCGCGATGTACTTGGCTTTGTCATTTCTGTAACAGAGGAGACAGAGATCGCATCGAATAAGGTGAAGTCGATTTCCACATTACTTGATTTAGAACCTGTTTTAACAGAGGAAATGTTAGAGATGGCGAAGTGGATGACAAAGCAGACACTTTGCTATGAAATTGACGCACTACAAGCGATGCTACCATCTGCACTGAGAGCGAAATATGAAAAACAAGTGGAATGTTTAGTAGAAGTATCCATGCTACCATCGTCTTTACAAGCTCATTTTGCGAAGAAGATGCGTGTTCCGTATAAGTTGTTTGAAACGGAAGCACTCTTACTTGAATTGAAAAAAGCAGTGAAGTCTAAACAAGTACAAATTGTGACAGTTGTGAAGCAACAAGGGCGTATTAAATCAATTCGCAAGTTTGAAGTACATGCAAATCTTACTTTTTTACAGCAAAAACATGAGGAACTTTCTAATCGCGCACGCAAGCAAAAGCAAGCCATTGAATGGTGTATGGAACATGTGGGTGAGCGTTTTTTACCACAATATCTAGCAGATGAAATTTTTATATCCGCTTCTGTTCAAAGAGCACTTGTGGAACTAGGGGTTGGAAAGTTTGTTGAAGAAGAGCTATACCGAGACCCTTTTACGCAGGAGATTACACCTTCTTATGCTTTGCAACTTACGGATGAGCAGCAAGTGGCGCTCGATGTAATTACAGAGAAAATGAATGAACAGCAACCAGAGACCTTCTTATTACATGGCATTACAGGTAGTGGGAAGACAGAAGTCTACTTGCGTGCGATTCAACATGCATTAGATCAAGGAAAAGAAGCGGTTGTGCTCGTACCTGAAATTTCACTTACACCGATGATGACAGAACGATTTCGCGCGCGTTTTGGTGAACTTGTGGCAGTCATGCACAGTGGTTTATCACAAGGCGAAAAATACGATGAATGGCGAAAAATGCAACGTGGTGAAGTGAAAGTAGTAGTAGGGGCTCGTTCTGCAATTTTTGCACCGTTTACGAATATCGGTTTACTTATACTCGATGAAGAACATGAAACAACATATAAACAAGAAGATACGCCGAGATATCATGCACGCGATGTAGCCATTTGGCGTGGTATGCATTATCAATGTCCTGTTATTTTAGGAAGTGCAACACCTGCATTAGAGAGCTTTGCACGCGCGCAAAAAGGTGTATATCATCTATTAACATTAAAACAACGTGCAAAAACACAAGCATTACCGACTGTACAGGTCATAGATATGCGTGAAGAATTGCATACAGGGAATCGCTCGATGTTCTCAAGAGCATTAGCAGATGCCATTCGAGAACGATTAGAGAAAAAGGAACAAATTGTTTTATTCTTAAATCGACGTGGATTTTCTTCATTCGTCTTATGTCGTGATTGTGGTACAGTTGTTCAATGTAACAATTGCGATATCTCCATGACATATCACCGCAGTAGTGAAAAGTTAAAATGTCATTATTGTGGAGATGAAAAGCCTGTTCCGACCGAATGTCCAGAATGTCAAAGTGAACATATTCGCTTCTTTGGAACGGGTACACAGAAGATTGAAAGTGAGATTTATAAAGTTTTTCCAGAGGCACGCGTTATTCGAATGGATGTGGATACGACACGTCAAAAAGGTGCGCATGAACGTTTGTTGAATGATTTTGGTGAAGGGAAGGCAGATATCTTACTTGGTACGCAGATGATTGCAAAAGGTTTGGATTTTCCGCGTATTACATTAGTCGGTGTTATGAGTGCAGATACATCACTTCGCTTACCAGATTTCAGAGCAGCAGAAAAAACGTATCAATTACTCACACAAGTAAGTGGACGAGCAGGTCGACATGAATTGCAAGGTGAGGTGATCATTCAATCGTATGAACCAGAACACTATGCGATTGAATTAGCAAAAGAGCAAATTTTTGAACCTTTTTACGAACAAGAGATGCGTATTCGACGTCGTTTTTCATATCCACCATATTATTATGTTGTCTTAATTCAGGTGAGCCATGAAGATGTTATGCTCGCAGCAGAATATGCTTCCTTAGTACATGAATATATTGGGCAGCATCTATCGAACCAAGTACAAATTATTGGACCAACCGCTGCTTCCATTAGCAGAATCCAAAATAGATATCGTTATCAATGTTTGATAAAATATAAAAGAGAACCACAATTACATGATGTATTAAAACAATTAATTAAGATATACCGTACAGATTGGATGAAAAAGGGTGTTCTAATGACCGTCGATTTAGACCCGACATCCATCTAGCAGTAGAAAAGAGGAAACAATGGCTATTTTACCGATTATTAAAAATCCAGCAGATGTTTTAACAACACCTGCAAAAGAAGTAACACAATTTGATGAAAAATTGGCGACGCTTTTAGATAATATGTATGAAACAATGGTTGATTCAGATGGCGTAGGAATTGCCGCACCACAAGTGAATGAAGGCATTAAAGCAGCTGTACTTGAGATTGGGGAAGAACGTGAGATTTTAGAAATCGTCAACCCTGAAATTATCGAATACTCAGTTGATACAAATGTTGATGTAGAAGGATGCCTAAGCTTCCCAGGATTATTTGGCGAAGTAGAACGTTCAAATGGTATTCGTGTAGAAGCGCAAGATCGTAATGGTAATCTATTTGAAATCGAAGCATATGACTATGACGCACGCGTTTTACAACATGAGATTGATCATTTAAACGGTGTACTATTCGACTCGAAAATTACACGTATTTTGACAAAAGAAGAACTAGAAGCACTTTATGAAGAGGAGGAAGAATAAGTATGACATCGATTGTATTTATGGGAACACCTCAATTTTCTGTGCCGATTTTGCAGATGCTCCATGCAGAAGGTTATGACATTAAAGCAGTTGTGACACAACCAGATCGTCCTGTTGGTCGTAAACGTGTGTTAACACCACCACCTGTAAAAGCAGCAGCAATTGAGTTAGGTTTACCGGTTATTCAACCAGAAAAATTACGTGGTTCAGAAGAATTACAACAGATTATTGACTTAGGTGCAGACTTAGTTGTAACAGCTGCATTTGGCCAAATTTTACCGAAAGCATTGCTTGATGCACCGAAGCTTGGTTGTATTAATGTTCATGCCTCATTACTACCGAAATATCGTGGTGGCGCACCCATTCACCAAGCTGTATTAGATGGTGAACAAGAAACAGGCGTAACGATTATGTATATGGCTGAAAAGTTAGATGCAGGTGATATCATTTCACAAAAAGCAATTCCAATTCACGATACGCATACAACGGAGCAATTATTCGATAAATTAAGTATGGTTGGGCGCGACTTATTAAAAGAAACATTACCAGCGATTATTGCAGGTACGAATGAACGCATTGTGCAAGATGAATCACAAGTGACGTTTGCTTCAAATATTTCACGTGAACAAGAGCGCATCGATTGGACAAAATCAGCGCGTACGATTTTCAACCAAGTACGCGGATTAAACTCATGGCCGGTTGCTTATACAACATTAAATGGTGAGAATGTGAAAATTTGGGCAACAAAGCCTTCAGATCAAACAACAAATGAAAAACCAGGTACGGTTATTTCAAAATCGAAAAAATTCTTCACTGTGGCAACCGGTGAAGGACAAGCGATTGATATTTTAGAATTACAACCAGCAGGAAAAAAAGCGATGCCAGCAGTCAATTATTTAAATGGTGTAGGGTCGAAATTGGAGATTGGGGATCACTTTGAATGAGTAAAGCAAAAACAGAAAAAAAGCGTGCACGTCAAGCAGCCAACGGAAATAAAGGCGCACAAGCAAAAAAAGGTAAGTCAGCTATTTGGAATGGCAATGTACGTGATGCAGCGTTAACAATTTTACTCGCTGTTGATCAAAGTCAAGCCTATAGTAACCTTTTGTTACACCAAACAATTGAAAAATATAAAATTGATGCAAAAGATCGCGGTCTTTTAACCGAGCTAACTTACGGTACATTACAATATAAAATGACACTTGATTACTATCTTGAACCGTATGTTCGTGGTAAACTAGATGACTGGGTTCGTTGGTTATTACGTCTTTCTTTATACCAAATTGTGTATTTAGACAAAATTCCAGACCATGCGGCTGTAAATGAAGCGGTTGAGATTGCTAAACATCGTGCGAGACATCGCGGTGTCAGTGCAACAGTGAATGGTATTTTACGCTCTATTTTACGTGAAGGTGTACAAGATACGACAAAAATTGAAGATGTGACAACACGTATTTCAATCGAAACAAGCCACCCGGAATGGTTAGTTCGTCGTTATATCGATGCATTCGGTGTAGAAAAGACCGAAGACTTATTAATCGAAAACAACTTCCCACCATTACAAACTGTACGTGTCAATGCAACAAAAGCAGACACGACAAAAGGTCTTGAAACATTATGGGAAGAAAAATATGCCGTGCGCCGTAGTCAAACCATTCCAGAATGTTTACACATTGTAGAAGGACAACCGGCAAAATCACAAGCATTTAAAGATGGTGTCATTACAATCCAAGATGAGAGTTCGATGATTCCAGCATATGCACTAGATGTCGAACCCGGCATGCGTGTATATGATATGTGTTCAGCTCCTGGTGGGAAAACAACGCATATTGCAGAGAAGATGAATAACGAAGGTGAACTTATTGCGACGGATTTACATCAGCATAAGATGAAGTTAATTCAGCAAAATGCAGATCGTCTTGGTTTATCAATCATTCAAACGCAAGTAATGGATGGACGAAAATCGACCGAAGCTTTTGAAAAAGAGTCGTTTGATCGTATTTTAGTCGATGCGCCATGTAGTGGTTTAGGCGTTATTCGTCGCAAACCAGATATTAAATATACAAAAAGTGAAGCGGATTTTGCTTCATTACATGCGATTCAACTTGATTTGTTAGAATCAGCATATGAACTATTAAAAGTGGGCGGTAAGATGGTCTATAGTACATGTACAATAGATAAACTAGAGAACAATGGAACGGTAGAAGCTTTCTTAGAGAAGCATCCAGATCTTGTACTTGCGCCGGTAGTAAATGCACCAGAAGCCTTAACGGAATTACGTGAAACAGGTATGATGCAAGTATTCCCACAAGATTTTAATAGCGATGGATTTTTTGTAGCAGCCTTTGAGAAAAAAGCATAAATGAAGTGCTGAACAGGTTATAATACCTCTAAGCCAAAACGTTAGGAGATTCCAACAGTGGAACAAGAAAATTTAAAACCAGTAACAGAAACAAAACGTGTAAAAAAAGAAAAACCAGTCTTACGTGAATCGATTTACTCTCTTTTACCAGAGCAATTAGAAGACTGGTTAAAAGCCAATGGTGAAAAAGCATTCCGTGCGAAACAAATCTATGATTGGTTGTATGTAAAGCGTGTCGGTACGTTTGAAGAGATGTCGAATTTATCAAAAGGTCTACGTGATAAATTAACTGCAAACTTTGAATTAAGTACGTTAACGACATTAGTTAAGCAAGAATCAACAGATGGTACGATTAAATTCCTATTCCAATTACAAGATGGTTATTCAATTGAGACGGTATTAATGCGCCATAATTACGGAAATTCAATTTGTGTAACAACACAAGTAGGTTGTCGTATTGGATGTACATTCTGTGCGTCAACATTAGGTGGACTAAAACGTCATCTATTAGCTGGTGAAATTATCGAACAAGTTGTTAAAGTACAACGTCAATTAGACGAAGTAGATGAACGCGTATCAAGTATCGTTATTATGGGTATTGGTGAACCGTTTGATAACTACGATAATATGATGCAGTTCCTACGTGTTATTAACCATAAGCAATCATTAAATATTGGTGCGCGTCACATCACTGTATCAACTTCAGGAATCGTACCAAAAATTTATGAATTTGCAGATGAAGAATTACAAATTAATTTTGCAGTTTCATTGCACGCACCAAACCAAGAAGCACGTCAAAAATTAATGCCAATCGCAAAAGCTTATAAATTAGATGAACTGATTAAAGCTGTCAAATATTACACGCAAAAAACAGGTCGTCGTGTAAGTTTTGAGTATGGTTTAATGTCCGAACAAAACGATTCAGTTGAAATCGCGAATGAATTAGCAGATTTAATCCAAGATGTAAAATGCCATGTGAACTTAATTCCAATTAACTACGTGCCAGAACGCGATTATATCCGTACATCGCGTAATCGCATTTTTGCTTTTGAAAAGGCATTAAAAGATCGTGGAATTAATGTAACAATTCGTCGTGAACAAGGTTCAGACATTGCCGCTGCTTGTGGTCAATTACGTGCACAAGAACGTACAGAAGAAACTGCACACTAAATGAGGTGAAAGTTGTGAGGTATACCGTTGAAAGTGATATCGGGCAAAGAAGGTCAGTCAATGAAGATCGCGCAACTGTCATTTCCCGCAGCAATAATCAAATCCACCTAGCCATCGTAGCAGATGGAATGGGTGGACATAATGCTGGGGATGTTGCCAGTACATTAACTGTAGAAGGTTTTAAAGAAAGATTTGAACAAGTCGATGACGAGGAATTTTCAACCGCAGCAAATCGTAAAGATTGGCTCTTTGAAACAGTTGTTGATTTGAACCGTCACGTATATCAATATGCGATGACACATGAAAATTGTACAGGTATGGGAACGACGCTAATTGCTGCTGTAATTGTAGGAAATGAAGCGTCTATTTGTCATGTTGGCGATAGTCGTGCCTATCATATTGATGACGAAACGATTGAAATGATTACGCGAGATCACTCGTATGTGAATATTTTAGTCGATAGTGGTGAAATTAGTGAAGAAGAAGCTGAAACGCATCCGAAAAAAAACTATATTATTAAATCATTAGGAACAGAAGATGTAATTGAACCTGATTTTTATGAATATACATTTAAGCCAAATGAATATTTACTCATTTGTTCAGATGGCTTAACGAATAAAGTAAATCAGCAAGCATTACATAAAGTCATTACCTCTTGGCAATCAATCGACGAAAAAGGAAAAGAATTAGTGCAGCTGGCAAACGATCATGGTGGTGAAGATAATATTACTGTTATCCTTGCACAGCCTCTAGGAGATGGAGGTGCCGAAGTTGCTGATAGGTAAGAGAATTAATGGTCGCTATAAACTTCTAGAAGTAATTGGTGGCGGCGGTATGTCGAATGTGTATTTAGCACACGATATGATTTTAAATCGAGATGTAGCAATTAAGATTCTACATAATAACTTTAGTAATGAAGAAGAAGCACATCGACGTTTTCAACGTGAAGCATTATCTGCTACAAGCTTAAATCATCCAAATATTGTTAGTATTTATGATGTGGGTGAAGAAGAAGGTCTTCAATATATTGTGATGGAGTATGTTAAAGGAATGACATTGAAGCAATACATTACACAATATGCACCGTTAGAGCCAGCACGCAGCGTTGAAATTATGAAGCAATTGACGTCAGCAATTGCGATGGCACATCAAAATCAAATTATTCATCGTGATATTAAACCGCAAAATATTTTGATGGATGAAGAAGGTAATGTGAAAATTACTGACTTTGGTATTGCGATGGCATTAACTGCTACATCCTTTACAAAGACAAATTCAGTTTTAGGAACTGTACATTACTTATCACCTGAACAAGCACGTGGTGGTATTGCAACAAAGAAATCGGATATTTATTCACTTGGTATTGTATTGTATGAATTATTAACAGGTGAATTACCGTTCTCTGGTGAGTCAGCAGTATCGATTGCACTCAAACATCTACAGTCTGAAACACCGTCTGTACGAGCGATTGTACCGACGATTCCACAAAGTTTAGAGAATGTTGTTTTAAAAGCAACCGCTAAAGATGCACAACATCGCTATTTTACAGTGGAAAAGATGCACGAAGATTTAGAAACAGTTTTATCACCTGAGCGTATACACGAACCAAAATTCATGATTCCAGAAGATCATGATGCAACACGTGCGATGCCTGCGATTAAAGAACGTCCTATTCCACAAGAAGAAGATTTAGAAAAAACAATCGCTGTATCACCTGAACCAACGCAAGAAGTACCTCTGAAAAAGAAGAAAAAGAAAAAAGGTTTGTATGTTATATTAACTATTTTTGCTCTTATTGTTGCAATTGGACTCGTTTTATTCATGAATCCGAGTATTATAACAGGTAAAAATGTTGAAGTACCTGATGTTCACAATGCAACACTAGATGAAGCGATTGATTCACTACAAACTGCTGGTTTTACAATTGGCACACAAACAGCGCAAACCTCTGATATTGTCAAAGAGGGTGACATTGTCGGAACAGATCCAGAAGCAGGTTCAAAGCTTAAAAAGGGCACAGAGGTTAATTTAATCGTAAGTTCGGGCAAAGAAAAAGTAGCGATGCAAGATTATACAGGTAAAAATGTAGATCAAGTGAAAACATTACTAGAGAAAAAAGGCTTTAAACAAGTAACGATTAAAAAAGCATATTCAACAGAGGAATATGATGACGTTATTAAACATACACCTGCAGCAGGTAAAAAAATTGTACCAAGTGCAACAAATGTTGTTTTAACAATTAGTCAAGGTGAAAAACAAAATGTTGTATCGAATCTCATTGGATTTGATGAAGCGGCACTTAAAACCTATGCAAATTCATCAGGCTTTAATATTAAAATCACTGGTGAAGATTATTCAGAAAATCTAGAAGCTGGAAAAGTGATGTCGCAAAATATTGAAGCGGGTACGACGTTAAAAGTAGGTTCAACAATCAATGTAGTACTTTCGAAAGGTCAAAAAGAAAAACCAGTAAAACTTTACATGAAGAAACTCGATCTTGATTTTGACCCTGAAGAAGATGCGAACGGACAGGAAGCGAGTTATCAAGTTGTTCAAATCTATTTACAAGATCGTACACATAATGGAGATAAGGTAGCGCAAGAATTCCGTATTAAAGATGATATGGAAAAACGCATTACACTTGAAATTGAAGAAGGTAAAAATGCATCGTATAAAGTATTAATTGACGGTGAAGTTGAATATGAAGAAACAATTGAATATGATGATGTATAAAAAATAGGGAGGTGCTGTATGGCAACAGGCCAAATTCGAAAAGCACTTAGTGGTTTTTATTATGTGTATGATGATGGACAAGTCATTCAAACAAGAGGACGTGGTGTATTTCGTAAGCGTGGAATTACTCCTCTTGTTGGAGACTTCGTCACATACGAAGTAGAAGGTAACAATGACGGGGTAATTATGGAAATTGAAGAACGAAAAAATGAACTTGTACGACCGCCCATTTCGAATGTCGACCAAGCAATCCTTGTTTTTTCGGTTAAAGAACCTAATTTCAATACGATTTTATTAGATCGCTTTTTAGTTGTACTTGAGTCTTTCCACGTGCAACCCGTTATTCTTTTAACAAAGATGGATTTATTAGAAGAAGATGAAATAGCTGCAATTCAAAGTTATCAAAAACAATATGAGGCTATTGGTTATGATGTGATGACGACATTTAAAGATGATTCTTCATTATTGGATAAGATTACGCCTTTACTAGCAAATCGTACAACGGTTTTAGCAGGTCAGTCGGGGGTAGGAAAATCTACGTTATTAAATACACTTATGCCAGAGTTGGATTTAAAGACAGGGATTATCTCAGAACATCTAGGACGTGGTAAGCATACAACGCGTCATGTTGAGTTAATTGAAGTAGCTGGTGGGTTAGTTGCGGATACACCTGGATTTAGTTCATTCGATTTTGATACAATTGAGAAGGAAGAGTTAACAGGATGCTTCCCTGAGATTCAACGTACATCAGAAGCATGTAAGTTTAGAGGTTGTCTACACGTAAAAGAACCAAAATGTGCTGTAAAAGACGCAGTAGAATCTGGAGAAATTGAAGCAAGCCGTTATGAGCATTACCTTCAATTTTTACAAGAAATTATCGATAGAAAGCCGAGGTATTAAGGATGATTAAAATCGCCCCATCACTTTTAGCAGCAGACTTTGCGAAGTTAGGTGAAGAAGTAAGAGAAGTAGAAGCAGCAGGAGCAACATTATTACACATTGATGTAATGGACGGACATTTCGTACCGAATATTTCATTTGGTTCGCTTGTTATGGATGCAATCAAACCTTATACAAACTTACCATTAGATGTACATTTAATGATTGAGAACCCAGACCAATATATTGAGCAGTTCGCAAAAGCAGGAGCAGAATATATTACAGTACACGTAGAAGCTTGTCGTCATTTACACCGTACGATTCAATTAATTCGTTCATACGGCGTAAAGCCAGGCGTTGTTTTAAACCCACATACACCAATTGAGACAATTAAACATGTGTTAGAAGATATTGACCTTGTTTTATTGATGACTGTAAACCCAGGTTTTGGTGGTCAAAAGTTCATCGATTCAGTTGTTCCGAAAATTGCTGAATTATCATATATGATTAAACAACGTAATTTAGATGTAGAAATTGAAATTGATGGTGGAATCACTGCAGAAACAATTGTACCATGTGCAGAAGCGGGAGCAACAATCTTTGTAGCAGGTTCGGCTATTTTCGGTAAAGAAGACCGTCAAACAGCGCTACAATCAATTTTAAAAGCAGGAGAAGACGCAATCAAATGACCATTGTCTATGTTGTAGCGGGTGGTCCAACAGAGGAAATCGTTTTAGACGGTTTCCTTTTTGCGCATGAAGATATATTATACATCGGTGCAGACCATGGGGCCATCACTTTATTAGAAGCAGGAATTACGCCATACGCAGCAGTAGGGGATTTTGATTCGATGACGAAAGAAGAGTGGCTTACTGTAAAAGAGAGTGTTCAGGAGATAGAGGGTTTTCAAGCTGAAAAGAATGAAACAGATACTGAACTAGCCATCTTAAAAGCGTTAGAATTTTCACCAACATGTATTTACGTAACAGGTGTGACAGGTGGACGTTTAGATCATTATGAATCGAATCTACACACAGTATATCGTATGCAAAAACAATTTCCACAAACGCCGATTTATATTATGAATAAAACGAATCGTTTACAGTTTTTATTTGCAGGTACACATCAAATTACAAAAGATGCATCATATGATTATTTATCTTTCTATCCATTTGGAGAAGCAGTTGAAAAAATGACTTTACGTGGTGTAAAGTATGAAACGACAGATTTAGATATCCCGATTGGTTCAAGTCGTTTTACAAGTAACGAAATTTTAGCAGACTTTGCGACAGCAACGTTCACAAAAGGGACTTGTTTGATGATTCAAAGTAAAGATGCTTAAAAAGACCACAAAAAAGGAAGTCGCTCAGCAGAGTGACTTCCTTTTTTAAATAGAATTAAACGCGTTCTACTTTACCAGATTTTAAAGCACGAGCAGAAACCCATACTTTTTTCGGTTTACCATCAACTAAGATACGAACTTTTTGTAGGTTAGCACCCCAAGTACGTTTGCTAGAGTTCATAGCGTGAGAACGGTTGTTACCAGTACGCGCTTTACGTCCAGTAATTACACATTGTTTTGGCATATTATTTCCCTCCTATTATAAGAAGTTGAAAGTTCATGTTTCACTTCGATATTTCACATACTTTAATAATTTAACATACACGATATTACATTGCAACTGATTTTCGCAGCCTTTCAAGAAAAAAACCTTTACACCTAAAAAAAATTCAAAACTTCTTCCCTTTTCCAAGCAATATCCATTTTCTGTAGCATAAATTGTGACGAACGTCTTGTTTTTTTAGAAATTACTTTACGTTCTGTATGAATAAGCTTAATATATAGTATTTAGTGATGTATAATAGTCACTGTATGTCTAGAAGTTGTTGAATGATTGAAAAAAAGGGTACAATAACATTAATTAATTTTTAATTCAGGGGGCAAAATCATGTCAGTAGAATTACAAAATGAATTCGGTAACATCGAGATCTCAAATGACGTTGTGGCACAAATTGCAGGCGGCGCAGCAATCGAGTGTTATGGAATTGTAGGAATGGCTAGTAAACATCAAATACGTGATGGCTTAACAGATATCTTGCGTAAAGAGAATTTTGCTAGAGGTGTAGTTGTGCGTCAATCAGGAGAAGAACTACACGTAGATATGTATGTCATTGTTAGTTATGGAACAAAAATCTCTGAGGTCGCATATCAAGTGCAATCAAAAGTAAAATATACGCTCGATCAAACAATTGGTATGTCAGTAAGCTCAGTTAATATTTATGTGCAAGGTGTTCGTGTAGCGAACGTGTAAGAGGAGGAACTTATTCAAATGAAGTCATTAGACGGAATAAAATTTGCGGAAATGGTACAAATGGGCGCGCATCACTTATCTCAAAATGCAGACTATGTAGATGCACTAAACGTATTCCCAGTACCAGATGGTGATACAGGTACAAATATGAACCTATCGATGACATCTGGTGCAAAAGAAACAGCCGCAAAAGTAAATGCAAGTATTGGAAAAACTGCACAAGCATTATCAAAAGGCTTATTAATGGGCGCTCGTGGTAACTCTGGTGTGATTTTATCACAGCTTTTCCGTGGATTCGGTAAAGCAGTAGAACAAGAGGATGTGCTAGATGCAAAACAATTTGCACAGGCATTCCAACAGGGTGTAGATACGGCATATAAAGCTGTTATGAAGCCTGTAGAAGGTACAATTTTAACGGTAGCACGCTTAGCAGCCGAACAAGCAGTCAAATCTGCTGAACAAACAGATGATTTAATTCAGTTAATGGAAGAAATCGTTGTAGCTGCACAGGATGCTTTAAACCAAACACCAGAATTACTACCTGTTTTAAAAGAAGTAGGCGTAGTTGATAGTGGGGGTCAAGGTCTTCTATTCGTTTATGAAGGTTTTTTGGCAAGCTTAAAAGGTGAAGCGCTACCAGCTAAAACAGAAATGAAGTCAATGGACGACCTAATTAATGCAGAACATCATACAGTACAAGATTTCATGGATACATCTGAAATCGTTTATGGCTATTGCACTGAATTCATGGTTCGTTTTGAAGATGATAAAAAACCATTTGATGAAGCAAAATTCCGAGAAGATATGAGTCACTTCGGAGACTCTTTACTTGTGATTGCAGATGATGAAGTTGTGAAAATTCACATTCATTCTGAAACACCTGGTGAAGTCATTTCATATGGTCACCAATACGGTAGCCTTGTAAAAATTAAAGTAGATAACATGCGTTTACAACATACAGCGATTGTAGGCGAAGAACATAAAGCCGTTAAAAAAGTGCCTTATGCTGTTGTAACAGTAGCGATGGGTAAGGGAATTAAAGCTTTATTCGAAAGTATGGGTGCTTCTTATGTAATTGAAGGCGGACAAACGATGAACCCTTCAACGGAAGATATCGTAAAAGCAGTTCAAGAGATTGGTGCTGAAAAAGTATTAATCTTACCGAACAATAAAAATATTGTCATGGCAGCAGAACAAGCGGCGGAGCTATTAGAGATTGAAGCTGCTGTTGTGCCAACAAAAACAATTCCACAAGGATTAACAGCGTTACTATCATTTAATCCAGAAGCTTCTGTGGCAGATAACCAACAAACAATGTCTCAAGCAATGAAAGAAGTAAAAACAGGTCAAATCACATTTGCTGTACGTGATACATCAATTGACGGTGTGGAAATCCATAAAGATGACTTTATGGCTATGGAAGAAGGTAAGATTGTCAAAGCAACACCTTCTTTACAAGAGGCAGCACAACATATCATTGATACAATGGTAGATGAAGATGCTGAAATCGTTACAGTTATTCATGGTGAAGATGTAGATGAAGAACAACTAGAAGCAGTTGTTTCATACATTGAAGAAAATTATGGAGATGTTGAAGTGGAAGTACATGATGGAAAACAACCACTTTATCCATTTATTTTCTCAGTAGAATAAAATGAACGAAATCAGAGGGGGAATCGTGCAATTGTGCGATTCCTCCTTTGAATTCTTTATTCGGCGCAAAAATAAGTTATATTTAAAAATTAAAAATTGTGACTGAATAATCTGAAAAAGTAAAAAAACTGCACATAATAGCGAAAACTATAGAAAAAAACGGATTTTTAATATCGGGTTTGTCTAAATTGTTTGGGTTTTAAGTGCATATGTTGTAATATGAGTAAGAGAATAGACATGTAAGGAGGAAAAATTATGAAGTTCACATCGGTTTTTGACGTAATCGGACCCGTTATGATTGGACCGTCCTCATCACACACAGCAGGAGCAGCTCGCATAGGACGTGTAGCAAGAGATTTATTTGGCAAACAGCCAACATGGGCAAAAATCCATCTTTATGGATCATTTGCTGAAACATACAAAGGACATGGAACAGATGTTGCGATTATTGGTGGTTTGCTTGACTATGATACATATGATGAGCGCATTAAAACATCATTTGAAGAAGCTGAGCGCTTAGGTTTAACGTTTGAATTTATTCCTGAAACAGGCAGTGTGGAACATCCCAATACAGCACGCATCGAAATTGGTGATGGTGAAAAAGAAATGAGTATGGTCGGTGTATCTATTGGTGGCGGTTCGATTGAGATTGCTGAACTGAATGGTTTCCCATTACGCATGTCAGGCGGGATGGCTGCAATTTTAGTTGTACATGAAGACCGAGCAGGTACAGTAGCAAATGTTGCAGTATGTTTAGCAAAATATGCGATTAATATTGGACATATGGAAGTATCTCGTAAAGAGCGTGGCAATATGGCTTTAATGGTCATTGAAGTAGACCAAAATGTATCACCAGAAATATTAGCTGAAATTGAACTATTACCAAACATCACAAAAGTGACGAGAATTAAAAATTAGGAGGCGTTCATAATGGAAGTACTATTTCGTAATGTGCGTGATTTAGTTGAGCGCGCAGAAAAAGAAAATAAATTGATTTCTGAAATTATGATCGAGCAAGAAATAATTGTCTCAGAACGTACACGTGAAGAAATCATGGAACAAATGAGCCGTAATTTAGAAGTTATGGAAGCTGCAGTTGAACGGGGACTAAAAGGTGTTCAATCTGTAACAGGCTTAACAGGAAATGATGCAGTCTTAATTCAAAATTACATGAAGACAGGTAAAGCACTTTCAGGTGATTTTTTATTAGATGCAGTGAGTAAAGCGGTTGCAACAAATGAAGTAAATGCAGCAATGGGAACAATTTGTGCAACACCAACAGCAGGATCAGCTGGTGTTGTACCAGGTACACTTTTTGCGGTAAAAAATAAATTAAACCCAACACGTGAAGAAATGATTCGCTTCTTATTTACTGCAGGAGCATTCGGTCAAGTGGTTGCCAATAATGCCATGATTTCAGGTGCAGCAGGTGGTTGTCAGGCTGAAGTAGGTTCAGCGGCAGCGATGGCAGCAGCAGCAATTACGGAAATGGCTGGCGGTACACCACAACAAAGTGCACACGCATTTTCAATTTCTTTAAAAAATATGCTTGGTCTTGTTTGCGACCCAGTAGCAGGTTTAGTTGAAGTACCATGTGTTAAACGTAATGCGATGGGGGCAGCGAATGCGATGGTCGCAGCCGATATGGCTTTAGCAGGTGTTGAAAGTCGAATTCCAACAGATGAAGTCATTGATGCGATGTATAAAATCGGTCAAACGATGCCTGTCGCTTTACGTGAAACAGCACAGGGCGGATTAGCAGCGACACCAACAGGTAAATGGTTAGAAAAACGTATTTTTGGAACAGCAACAGCGAGTCGTGGCTAACGAATTAACACAACCAGTTACTGAATTGAATGGTGTCGGAAAGGCAGTAGCTGAACAACTAGAACAAATGAATGTTCATACGATTGAAGATTTGATTTGGACATTCCCTTATCGTCATGAAGATTTTCGATTAAAAGACCTAGCAGAAACACCGCATAATGAACGTGTGACAGTAGAGGGGCGTATTGAAAGCGTCCCAACTGTCTTATTTTTAGGTCATAAAAAATCGCGGCTACAAGTACAAATGTTAGCAGGGCGACATTTAATTAAGGTCGTATTTTTCAATCAAGGTTATTTGAAAAACAAATTAGAGCCAGGTATGATGGTCACTGTAACGGGAAAATGGGACCGAGGTCGCCAAGTGATTAATGGTACAAAGATTACATTCGGTACAAAAGATGAACAAGCTGATTTTGAACCCGTTTATAGCGTAAAGGGCAAATTATCGCAAACGAAATTTAGACATTTCATGCGACAGGCACTCGACCAATATGGCTGTTATATAGAAGAAACACTACCTATTGAATTATTAGAACAGTATCGTTTACAAACAATTCAACAAGCACTCGAAGGTATTCACTTTCCAAAACAACTCCAAGATACAAAACAAGCGAGACGACGTTTTGTTTACGAGGAATTACTTCATTTTCAATTGAAAATCCAAGCACTTCGTAAAACGCGTAAAGAAGACGAAAAAGGTATTGCTATTGCGTATGATGTAGAAAAATTACGTGATTTTTTTGATGCACTACCATATGAATTAACAGGCGCACAAAAACGCGTTGTTAATGAGATTTGTACCGACTTACGTGCACCTCATCGAATGAATCGTTTACTTCAAGGTGATGTTGGTTCGGGTAAAACAGTCGTAGCAGCAGCCATGCTCTATGCCGCTGTTACAGCAGGTTTCCAGGGTGCATTAATGGCTCCAACTGAAATTTTGGCAGAACAGCATGCAGAGAATTTAGCGGTGTGGCTGGAACCTTTCGGTGTAAGACTGGCATTATTGACAGGCTCTACTAAGGCGAAAGCGCGTCGTGAGATTTTAAGTCGTTTAGAAAATGGAGAAATTGACATTCTTATGGGAACGCATGCGTTAATTCAACCAACTGTTATTTTTAATCGTCTCGGCTTAGTCATTACAGATGAGCAACATCGTTTTGGTGTGGAACAGCGTCGCATTTTAAAAGAGAAGGGTGACAATCCCGATGTTCTCTTTATGACAGCAACACCAATTCCACGTACATTATCGATTACTGCTTTTGGCGAGATGGATGTATCGATTATTGATGAATTGCCAGCAGGTCGAAAACAAATTGAGACCAATTGGGTGAAGCATGAACAATTTAATCAAGTCCTACAAAAGATGGCACATGAATTACGAGCGGGAAGACAAGCATATGTCATCTGTCCCTTAATCGAAGAATCAGATAAGCTTGATGTGCAAAATGCGATGGATGTCTATCAACAACTTGCAACGGTATTCCATGGACAATACAAAGTAGGGCTCATGCATGGGCGTTTGAAATCAGAAGAAAAAGATGCTGTTATGCGTGAGTTTAGTGAAGGAAAACTTAATGTATTAGTTTCTACAACCGTTGTCGAAGTTGGTGTGAATGTTCCAAACGCAACATTTATGGTCATTTACGATGCTGAACGGTTTGGTTTAGCACAACTCCATCAGTTGCGAGGACGTGTAGGGCGTGGAGAACATCAATCCTATTGTATTTTACTTGCTGATCCAAAAAGCGAAGAGGGTAAAGAACGTATGATTTCCATGGTTGAAGTGACAGATGGTTTTAGATTAGCTGAAAAAGATTTGGAACTGCGTGGACCAGGGGATTTCTTCGGACGTAAACAAAGTGGTTTACCAGAATTCAAAGTAGCAGACTTGGTACATGACTATCGTGCGCTTGAAACGGCAAGACAAGACGCAGCAAACTTTGTAGCTTCTGAAGCTTTTTGGCAAGAAGAAGCTTATGCACCATTACGTCGAGTGATTGAATCATCTGGTATTTTAGAAGGCGAACGAATTGATTAAGCGAGAGAATGTTAGGTGTTTAAAAAACAACACTTGCATTCTCTTTTTTATATTTATATACTGATATTAGTACCAAGTGCTAAAATAAGGGGCGGAAAAAACAATGAAGTATTCAAAAAAAGAGCGACAAAAATTGTTGAAGCAAACCATTGAAGATAATCCATTCGTTACGGATGATCAATTGGCGAGTAAATTTAACGTCAGTGTCCAGACAATTCGTTTGGACCGTATGGAATTATCCATCCCAGAGCTACGCGAACGGATTAAAGATGTAGCAGCACATAATTTTGAAAATGAAGTCAAGACATTGCCGATTGATGAAGTCATTGGTGAGATTATTGATATTGATTTAGATGACCGAGCGATTTCGATTTTTGATGTAAAGGAAGAACATGTTTTTCAACGAAATGGTATTGCGAGAGGACATCATCTTTTTGCGCAAGCCAACTCACTAGCAGTTGCGGTCATTGACGATGATTTAGCCTTAACGGTAAAATCAGACTTAACGTACACAAAACCTGTACACGCTGGAAACCGTGTTGTAGCAAAAGCAGTTGTTACGAAGCAGGATGCAGATACGAACCGTACGTATGTAACTGTGACATCAACAGTTGAAGGAAAAACGGTATTTATCGGGAATTTTGAAATGTTCCGTACGAAAGGTAAGGGTGGAAACGAATGAAAATAGCAGTTGATGCAATGGGTGGCGACCATGCACCAAAGGAAATCGTTGAAGGTGTGTTTCAGGCAGTAGAAGATTTTAAAGATGTAGAGTTCTTACTATATGGTGACGAAGTGAAAATGGCACCTTATTTAAAACAACATGAACGCGTAAAAGTCATCCATTGTTCAGAAGTAATTGAAGGAACAGATGAACCAGTACGTGCAGTTCGTCGTAAAAAAGATGCATCGATGGTGCGTATGGCACAAGCTGTAGCAGATGGCGAAGCAGATGCGTGTGTATCAGCAGGTAATACAGGTGCATTAATGGCAGCAGGATTATTCATTATCCACCGTATTGATGGCATTGACCGTCCGGCACTAGCAACGACACTACCAACTTTAGATGGTGCAGGTTTTGATATGCTCGACTTAGGTGCAAATGCCGATGCTAAACCAGAAAACATTTTACAATATGCCATTATGGGGAGTATTTATGCGAAACAAGTACGCGGTATTGAACAACCAACAGTTGGTCTATTAAATATCGGTACAGAAGATAAAAAAGGGAACGACTTAACAAAACAAGCGTTCAAATTATTAAAAGAACAAAATGACATCAACTTTATCGGCAATGTGGAAGCACGTGAATTATTAAACCACGCAGCAGATGTCGTTGTAACAGATGGCTTCACGGGCAACATGGTATTAAAAACAATCGAAGGTGTTGCAGGAAATATTTTTGCGATGTTAAAAGAAGAGTTTTTATCATCGACAAAAACAAAAGTAGCAGCTATGATGATGAAAAATAATTTAAAGAATTTAAAAACAAAGATGGACTACTCGGAATATGGTGGCGCACCATTATTCGGTTTAAAAGCACCTGTTATTAAAGCGCACGGTTCATCGAAAGCACAGGCCATCTACAGTGCGATTCGTCAAACGCATATTATGGTCGAACACCGCGTATGCCAAACAATTGACCAAACGATTTCAAAGGAGAATGCATAATGACAAAAGTAGCGTTTATTTTCCCAGGACAAGGTTCACAAACAGTTGGAATGGGTGCAGAATTAATCGAAGCGAATGCATCAAGTAAAGCGTTTTACACAGAAGCAGATCAATTATTAGGTTTTGACTTATCAAAATTAATGTTAGAAGGACCGCAAGAAGAATTAACATTAACATATCATGCGCAACCAGCCTTATTAACAACAGGTGTAATGGTTGCACAGCAATTAATGGATCATGGTGTCCATCCAGACTTCACAGCGGGACACAGTTTAGGTGAATACGCTGCACTTGTTGCTTCAGGCGTTATGCGTTTTGAAGATGCGGTTGTAGCCGTACATAAACGTGGTCTTTTTATGAATGATGCAGTTCCAGCAGGACAAGGTTCAATGGCAGCTGTACTTGGTTTAGATGCAGAAGCATTACAAACTGTAACAGATGCTGCTTCAGAAGAAGTGGGAGAAGTTGTACAATTAGCAAACTTAAACTGCCCAGGACAAATTGTTATCTCGGGTACAGCGAAAGCAGTAGAAGTAGCAAGTGAAAAAGCAAAAGAAGCAGGTGCGCGCCGTGTTTTACAATTAGTTGTGAGTGGACCATTCCATTCAGAATTAATGCGTCCAGCAGCTTCGAAATTACAAGAGATGTTAGCTGACATTCAGATGAATGATGCGAAAGCACCTGTTATCGCAAATGTAACAGCAAAAGCAGTAACGGATGCTACAGAAATTCGTTCACTATTAGTCGAACAACTATACTCACCTGTTCGTTGGGAAGAAACAGTACGTCAACTCGTAGCAGAAGGTGTGGATACATTCATTGAATGTGGTCCAGGTAAAGTATTAAGTGGATTAGTGAAAAAAGTAGATCGTAAATTAACAACATACTGTGTATTTGATGAAGCATCATTACAACAAGTTGTAGAAGCAGCGAAGGAGTGGAATACAAGTGAAGTTTAATGGACAAGCAGCAATCGTAACAGGGGCATCGCGTGGAATCGGACGCGAAATCGCACTTAAATTAGCAGAAGAAGGCGCTAAAGTAGTTGTAAACTATAGCGGTTCAAAAGAAAAAGCAGAAGCAGTAGCAGCAGAAATTATTGCAAAAGGTGGCGAAGCAATCGTACACCAAGCAAATGTTGCCAATGCGGATGAAGTAAAAGGTTTAGTTGATGCTACAATGGCTGCTTTTGGCTCTGTAGATATTTTAGTGAATAACGCTGGTATTACACGTGATAACCTGATTATGCGTATGAAAGAAGAAGATTGGGATGCAGTAATTGATACGAACTTAAAATCAGTATTCTTATGTACAAAAGCAGTAAGTCGTCAAATGATGAAACAACGCTCAGGTAGTATTGTAAACGTTGCATCTATCGTAGGTGTGGCTGGTAATGCAGGTCAAGCGAACTATGTAGCATCTAAAGCAGGTGTAATTGGTTTAACTAAAACAACTGCAAAAGAATTTGCAGCGCGTCATATTCGTGTAAATGCAGTAGCGCCTGGATTCATCGAAACAGAAATGACAGATGTACTACCAGAAGATGTAAAAGGAACAATGTTAACACAAATTCCACTTGCAAAATTAGGGCAAGCAAAAGAAATTGCAAATGTTGTTGCCTTCCTTGCATCAGATGAAGCAAGCTATATGACAGGTCAAACTTTACATGTCGATGGCGGTATGGTAATGTAACTTTTGCATTAAATGCACGAAAAAATATATTCAAAATCAAGAGAGTAAGGTATACTACAAAAAGTGGTCATACCAGTTGTGATGAATATGCAAATTTATTGAGGGGAGGTGAGTATTTTGGCTACAGTACTTGAACGCGTAACAAAAGTTGTCGTTGACCGTCTTGGTGTTGACGAAAGCGAAGTAACATTAGAAGCTTCTTTCAAAGAGGACCTAGGTGCAGACTCACTAGATGTTGTTGAACTAGTAATGGAACTTGAAGAAGAATTCGATATGCAAATCGACGATGAGGATGCTGAAAAAATTTCTACAGTTGGATCAGCAGTAAGCTTCATCGAAAGCAAAATTGGCTAATTCGATTTTACATACTTTAGAAGTATGTATACTTATCATAAAGTCCCCGTTTCTGAACGGGGGCTTTTTTTATGCAGATTGCTAAATAATTTTGCACTATTGAGCATAAACGAGTAAAATTGACTATGTACGTAAAGCTAAAAAATAAGAGGTTGATAAAATGAGAATAGAAGAATTATCTCAGAAAAACAGTGCGATTTCTGAGCATGCGAAAAAGAAGTTTGAAGAATTACAAAAGAATTTAAAAATCAGCTTTCACAATAAAAACCTACTATATAATGCTTTCACACATTCATCTTACGTAAACGAACATCGACGTAAAGGATTTGAAGATAATGAAAGATTAGAGTTTTTAGGAGATGCTGTATTAGAGCTAACTGTTTCTAAGTTTTTATTCCTAATGTTTCCTAAGATGACAGAGGGTGAACTAACGAAATTGCGTGCTGCGATTGTCTGTGAGCCATCATTAGTAACTTTTGCAAATGAGTTATCCTTTGGTCATTATGTCCTTTTAGGAAAAGGTGAGGAACTGACAGGTGGTCGTGAACGTCCGGCATTATTAGCCGATTGTTTTGAGGCATTCATTGGTGCACTTTATTTAGACCAAGGTTTAGAAACAGTTGTTGCATTTTTGGAAAAAGTTGTTTTCCCAAAAGTTGAGCTCGGCACATTTTCTCATGTTGTAGATTTTAAAAGTCAGCTACAAGAAATGATTCAACAAGCGAATTCGGGTGTGTTGACTTATGAGATTATTAAAGAGCAAGGACCAGCCCATAATCGTACATTCATTTCACGTGTTACATTAAACGGTGAGACGCTTGGAGAGGGTAATGGTAAATCGAAGAAGGAAGCTGAACAAAAAGCCGCACAAACAGCGATGCGCGCGCTAAAAGAGCAGTTCCCAAAAGGGTAGGTGAATTACGGTGTATCTTAAACGATTAGAAGTGATTGGATTTAAGTCATTTGCTGAACGAATTGGGATTGATTTTGTACCAGGTGTGACGGCGGTAGTTGGTCCGAATGGTAGTGGGAAAAGTAATGTAACCGATGCAATTCGTTGGGTATTAGGTGAACAATCAGCTAAATCACTTCGTGGTGCCAAGATGGAAGACATCATCTTCGCAGGAAGTGAATCGCGAAAAGCACTGAATTTTGCAGAAGTTACATTAATCCTTGATAACGAAGACGAGCGTCTACCAATTTCGTATAACGAAGTTAGTGTAACGCGTCGTGTTTATCGTTCAGGCGAAAGTGAATATTTATTAAATAAGCAAACTTGCCGTTTAAAAGACATTACGGATTTATTTTTAGATTCTGGTTTAGGTAAAGAAGCTTTCTCGATTATTTCACAAGGTCGCGTCGATGAAATTTTAAATAGTAAACCTGATGATCGTCGCGCTATTTTTGAAGAGGCTGCAGGTGTTTTAAAGTATAAAAAACGCCGCAAAAAAGCAGAGCATAAATTGTTTGAAACAGATGATAACTTGAATCGCGTACTTGATATTCTACATGAATTAGATGAGCGAATTGAACCACTTCAATTACAAGCTTCAACTGCTAAAGACTACTTAGAGATGAAGGACACACTCCGCCAATTTGATATTGGTGTATTAATTCATGATATTGAACAAATCGATCACACCGTTGCGAAGTTATTACAAGACCAACATCAGTGGAATACGTCGCAACAAGAAAAACTTGTCGAAATTCAAAAGTTGGAGCAGCATATTGCGTCAATGAAAGACGAGTTACTTCAAGTTGGTCAAAAACTAGATGCAGATCAAAAAACAGTTGTAGAAGTAAGTGAAAACTACGCACGACTACAGGGCGAACAAAATCTATTTGCAGAAAAGCAAAAAAATGCTTCTGCACAATTAAGTAAGCTAAAAGAATCTTTAAAACAAGCACAGTCTAAAAGAGATCAGTGGCAGAAGTCGCTTATTGAAAAAGAGCATGCTTTAAAAGAGGCGCAAAATCATGTACACAAGTTACGAAAACATGTGAAACAATTAGAAACGGATTTAAACCGCTCAACAGATGAATTAGATGCAGAAATTGAAGATCAAAAAAGTACATATATCGAACGTTTAAATGAACAAGCGGCAACGAATAATGAACTGAAAAGTATCGAGCAACAAATTCAACAGCAGCGTCAGTCCGATGAAAAAATCACATCAAAATCAAGTGAATTAACCGCTGAGTTGCAACAAGCACAAGCAACGTTAGCAGAAGTAGAGCCGAAGTTAGATGCAATTCGATTAGAAATTGCAGAGCATTTAAAAGACTATGAAGCGACACAAGCCGAATTACAAAAAGCGAATACCCAATTAGCTGAAAAGCAAAAAATGCTTTATGAAGGTTATAATCACGTACAACAATTGCGTTCAAGACGCGATACATTAGCTGAACTAGAGGCTGATTTTGCAGGGTTTTATCAAGGCGTTAAAGCGGTATTAAAGGCGCGTGAACAAAACCAATTACAAGGTGTACAAGGTGCAGTTGCTGAATTGATTCACGCAAAAGGAGCTTATACACAAGCGATTGAAACAGCGCTTGGGGCAGCGATGCAGCATATTGTAACGGCAACCGATGAAGATGCAAAAAGGGCCATTCGTTATTTAAAACAAGTGCGTGCAGGACGTGCGACATTCTTACCGATGAATATTATGAAATCGCGTAAGCTATCAAAAGCAGCGCTACAACCAATCCTTGATCACCCTTCATTTATTCAAACAGCTGATGAACTTGTTCAAGTTGATGAACGTTATCGTAGTATTGCAGAAAACTTATTAGGGCATATTCTAGTTGTAAAAGACTTAGATGGTGCAACGCAAATTGCGAAGTTTTTACAATATCGCTATCGTGTTGTGACATTAGATGGTGATGTTGTGAACGCGGGTGGTTCGATGTCTGGTGGCGGTGCGAATAAGCAACAAAATACCGTATTCAGTCGTAAAGCAGAACTGGAAACATTACAAGCAAATTTAGTCGAGATGGAAGCAACCATTCAGCAAGCTGAAAAGGTTGTGGCTGAATGGCAACAAAAAGCACAATCTGCTGCAACACTACTTGACGTACAACGTGATCATGGTGAGCAATTACGTGTTCAAGAGAATGAATTAGAAGCTACGTATCAGGCGACTGTGACGCAAGAGAAGATGTTACAACAAAGCCTATCGATTTATGGTTCTGAACAACAAGATACAACGTCACGCCATGCGATGCTTGTAACAAAGCAAGAAGCTTTAGTACAACAACTTGATCAAACAGCGAAAGAAATTCAGCACTTAGAACAAGAAATTGAGCGTTTGAACGAATTGAAAGTTCAAATGAAAACAGCGCGTGATACATTATTAAATGAATTAGCGAATCAGCGTGAAGACCATGCACAAGCAATGGGTAAATTCGAAAGTATTCAAACTTCTACAGAAGAAACAAGAAGTTACTTTAATGAAGCAGCCGAAGAAGTATCTAAAATTCGACGTGAAATCGAATTTGTTACAAAAGGTGATGCAACTACGGGGCTTTCTGAAGAACAGTTCGAACAAGAGATTGCAAAACAATTAAAACGTAAGCAACAACTCGAAACAGCGATTGAACAATCCGTTGAAAAACGTGCTAGCTTACAGCAACGCGTTGATGAAGAAACGACTACATTAAAAGAGATGCAGCGAATTCACCAACAATTTGTCAATGAACAAAACCAAGTGAAAATTCAACTTGGAAAACTAGAAGTAAAGCGCGCAAACGCTGTTGAACAATTACAGCAAAACTATGATTTAACGTTTGAAGAAGCGCAACTAGAACCGGCATTAGAAGTGGATTTAGAAGTAGCGAAACGTAAAGTAAATATGCTATCTCAATCCATTAAGGAGCTAGGAGATGTCAATATTTCTGCGATTGAAGAATACGAGGCTGTTGCAGAGCGTTATGAATTTTTAACATCACAGCGTAATGATTTACTCGAAGCGAAAGACACATTGTATGAAGCAATTCGTGAGATGGATGAAGAGATGACGACACGCTTTGGAACAACATTTAAACAAATTCGCATGCACTTCCAGGAAGTGTTCAAAGAATTATTTGGCGGGGGAAAAGCAGATTTAATTTTGCTAGAACCAGATCAATTATTAACATCAGGTATTGAGATTGTTGCACAACCACCAGGGAAAAAACTGCAAAATCTAGGTTTACTTTCAGGTGGCGAACGTGCATTAACAGCTATCGCTTTATTATTTGCCATCTTGCGCACACGCCCAGTTCCATTCTGTATTTTAGATGAAGTAGAGGCAGCGTTAGATGAAGCGAATGTATCGCGCTACAGTCAATATTTGAAAAAATTCAGTGAAGATACACAATTCATTGTGATTACACATAAAAAGGTAACAATGGAAGGCGCGGATGTCTTATATGGTATCACGATGCAAGAACAAGGTGTATCTAAATTAGTATCCGTTAAGTTAGAACAAGAAACAGTGTCCTAAAGGAGCGAATAAAACATGAGCTTTTTAAAGCGTATGAAAGAAAAATTGATGGGTGGACCATCAAAAGAAGAAGTGAAAGAATCAGAACAACAGGTAGAAGAAGTTGTTGAAATAGAAGAACCGGCTAAAGCGGAATTACCTGTTGTAGAAGAAGTAAAAGAGCAGGAAGTCGTTGAAGAAACGACAAAACCTGTTGAAGAAACAACAAAACCTGTTGAAGAAGAAACGGTTGAAACTGTACAAGAAGAAAAACAAGAAGTTGCCATTGTTGAAGAAGTAAAAGACGAACCAGAGGCAGAAAAAGAATCAAAAGGTTGGTTCCGTTCAGCTTTCTCAATTACTGAAAAGTTCAAATCAGGATTAACGAAAACACGCGACTCATTTACATCAAAAGTAAATGACTTAGTTGCACGTTATCGTACGGTAGACGAAGATTTCTTTGAAGAATTAGAAGAAGTACTTTTACAAGCCGACGTTGGTTTTGAAACAGTTATGGAATTAACAGAAATTCTACGCTATGAAGTACAGAAGAAAAATATCAAATCAACAGATGGAATCCAAGCATTAATCTCTGAAAAATTAGTAGAGATTTATGAAAAAGCTGGAGACGACCATATTGAATTGAATTTACAACCAAAGGGCGAATTAACGGTGATTCTATTCGTAGGTGTAAATGGTGTTGGTAAAACAACGACAATCGGTAAATTAGCACACCGTTTAAAATCAGAAGGACGTTCAGTTATGTTAGCTGCTGGTGATACATTCCGTGCAGGTGCAATCGACCAATTACAAGTATGGGGCGATCGTGTCGGTGTTGAAGTGATTAAGCAATCGGAAGGTTCAGACCCAGCGGCTGTTATGTACGATGCTGTACATGCAGCGAAGAACCGCGGTGTGGACGTATTAATTTGCGATACAGCAGGTCGTCTACAAAATAAAGTAAACTTAATGAAGGAGCTTGAAAAAGTACATCGCGTCATCTCACGTGAAGTGCCAAATGCACCGCATGAAGTGTTATTAGCACTTGATGCAACAACAGGACAAAATGCATTAATTCAAGCGCAAACTTTTAAAGAAGCAACGAATGTTACAGGAATTGTCTTAACAAAATTAGATGGTACAGCTAAAGGTGGTATCGTAATTGCTATTCGTAATAAACTGCATATTCCAGTAAAATTCGTAGGACTTGGTGAGAAGATGGACGATTTACAACCATTTGACCCAGAGCGCTATGTGTATGGCTTATTTGCAGATGCATTAGATGAGCAATTAAAAGAAGAAGAATAGGCTTCTCTTTGAATCCTAAGGTCTTGAGAATCTACGGATTTTCAAGACCTCTTTTTATGTCTTTT
>NZ_BJOB01000004.1 GCF_006539985.1 Kurthia gibsonii
GCGGAAGTAGTTCAGTGGTAGAACACCACCTTGCCAAGGTGGGGGTCGCGAGTTCGAACCTCGTCTTCCGCTCCATAATTTATTTCATAATGAGATGGCGGCATAGCCAAGTGGTAAGGCACAGGTCTGCAACACCTTTATCACCGGTTCAAATCCGGTTGCCGCCTCCATTTTTTTTTATTTCTAAAACTTTACATATTATTATGCCGGTGTGGCGGAATTGGCAGACGCGCACGACTCAAAATCGTGTTCCTTTTGGAGTGTCGGTTCGACCCCGACCACCGGTATCCTATAAAAGACTACTAGATTCTAGTAGTCTTTTTTTTATTATTCTTTTACACTAAAGTTAATTCAATTGGAAAGGTGGTAATCTATTGTTTATTCCTGAAACGGTCAAGAAGGCTATAGATACTTATATGTCGTTAAGCCATAAGTTATTACCTGATTATCAGTTAGAGCTCTTTATACATGGCTCTATTGGCTTAAACACATATGAATTAAACAAAAGTGATATCGATTGTATTATTGTAACGAATCCAGAACTAACATTAGACCAGAAAGAAATATTGAATCAACTCCATTTGCAATTTGAACAACAAGAAAACATACCAATGGATTGTGTATATATAGCTAAAGCAGATCTATCATCCCAATCCCCATTTTTAAATACTTATTTTTACTATAATGAAGGAACACTAAGTTATGGTGATTACTTTAACTTTAATCTGGTTACTTGGTGGACTTTACATCAAAATTATCAAGATCCTCCTTTTCCAACGACTACAGGTTCTCAACTTCGAGACTATGTATTTCAGAATATGCAACAGTATTGGAAACCTTATATCGAGAGGTTGAAGCGAGAAGTTCAATTAGATTTATCTATTTCTGATGAAGAGATAAAAGAAGAAATTGAATGGATTGTATTAGGGTTACTTCGTCAATTTTATACGTTAAAGGAGGTGGGGGTGACTTCAAAATATGATGCTGGTATATATGGATTACAGCATTTACCGAAACAATGGCATCCAGTTATTCAACTAGCTATCCGTATAAGGAAAAATGAGTTAGTAGTCGTTTCTGTAGAAACAATGAATCAAGTAATTGATTTTGCGGAATTTTTAATTTCATATTGTGAAAAATTAAAATCGACTGATTAGGTCGATTTTTTTTGTTCTGTTTATGTGTTCTAGTTGAATTGTAAAAATTATGAAAATGTATGTATCTGTCTTTTAAATATAAGTAAATACTGTGCTAATGAACTGGTTCCAAAAAAAGAAAAAGATGGTTCTTTTATTTTAAAGTGGTATTCTTCATAATCTATGTAAGCACTATAAAGAAAGGAATAAAGGGGAATTTATATAAGTTAATACAGAATATATGGGGTTGTATTAGCTTTTTTTGAAAATGTGTAGCATGCTTTTAAGCTTGAAAGCAACGAGAGTCTACAGCGTGAAGGGGGAAATAACATGGGGAATCAGAATAACAAAGAATTTACAAAGTCGATGTCAAAGGTTGATGTACTTTTCCTATCACTAGGCGCCATGCTTGGTTGGGGATGGGTTGTTTTATCAGGAGAATGGATTACAGGAGCAGGCTTTTTAGGAACAATTATTGCATTTATATTAGGAGGATTACTTGTAATTTTTATCGGTTTAACGTATGCGGAGCTTTCGGCAGCGATTCCTAAAACAGGTGGCGGATTAGTATTCGTTAAGCGTGCATTTGGTAAAAAGAGTGCATTTGTAGCAGCATGGGGTGTACTTTTTGGTTATGTATCTGTTGTAACATTTGAAGCAGTTGCATTACCAACGGTTATTGATTACGTAATGCCTGTTGAACATAAAGTAAGTCTTTGGACATTAGGTGGTTGGGAAGTGTATCTTACATGGGCTTTAATCGGTTCTGTAGGTGCAGTCGCACTAACAGCACTAAACTTCTTTGGAATTAAACCAGCAGCTATTTTCCAAAATGTTTTTACAGTTGCGATTGTATTAGTAGCAGCTCTTATGGTATATGGGGCTTTTGCGAATGGTGATATGAAAAATTTAGATCCGATGTTTACAGATGGATTCGGAGGTACACTATCTGTACTTGTTATGATTCCATTCTTATTTGTAGGGTTTGATGTTATTCCACAAGTAGCAGCAGAAATTAAAGCACCTGGTAAAACAATTGGTCGTATTATTATTGTATCAATTGTCAGTGCGGTATGTTTCTATTTATTCGTTGTCTTTGGTGTAGCAGCAGCATTACCAGATGAACAACTTTTAACAAGTCAATTAGCAACAGCAGACGCAATGGTTGCACTATTTGGTAGTCCTGTTTGGGGATATGTCCTAGTGATTGGTGGTATTGCAGGAATTATTACAAGTTGGAATGCCTTCATTATCGGAGGGAGTCGTATTTTATATGCGATGGCAGAACATCATATGATTCCAAAATGGTTTGCCTATATGCACCCGAAATACAAAACGCCAACAAATGCGATTATCTTTTTAGGTATTTTAGCAGCAGTTGCACCTTTCTTAGGGCGGCCAGCACTTGTATGGATTGTAGATGCTGGTGGGGTCGGTATTATCGTAGGTTACTTATTAGTATCTTTTGCGTTTATGAAATTACGAAAAGTAGAACCAGAATTACACCGTCCATATCGTATTAAATATTGGAAATTTACAGGAGTGGCAGCGATTGCATTGAGTATTTTATTCATTACATTCTATTTACCAGGCATGCCTTCAGCACTTGTATGGCCTATGGAATGGCTAATTTTAGGTGTATGGTGTCTCATTGGATTTGTCTTATATGTGATTAAACCAAAGGAAGCGATTGCTTTTAAGGTAGTTAGTGAAGGTAGCAATAAGTAAAATTATATGAATATGATTATGAAGTATAAGAAAAAAACGGAATCGTGCTGTGGCACGGTTCCATTTTTTCGTTGCGAACTCTAAAAGAGGAAATGAACTGTTTGTCACAACCTCTTTGAATTTTAAAAGGTATATGAAATACTTTTAGTTAATCTATTTTCTTATTTAAAAATTTTTTCTATTTCCCTTTACATATAGTATGATAGATATGATGTCTTAGAAAAAGGAGGGTACAAATGAAACGTTTTATTGCAATCTTTGTTCCTGCACTTTTTTTAATTGCTGTCATTACGAGCTATATGACATTTGCCCAGTCCTATGAGTGGACTGAAAATACCATCATTGCACATGCAGGTGGTGGAATAGAGGGAGATAAATATACGAATTCACTTGAGGCTTTTCAAAATAGTTATGAGAAAGGTCATCGCCTCATTGAGTTAGATATTAATATGACAAGTGATGGAAAAGTAGTAGCGCGACATGATTGGAAAGATACAAAAGACCAAACATATGAAACTTTTAAGAATCGACTTTATAAAGACAAATATAAATCAATCGATTTTCAACAAGTTATTAAATTGTTGAAGAAATATGATGACGTTTATATTATTTTAGATGGTAAAACAAAGTCACCTCAAGCAGTACGAACGCTATATAAAAAAATTAATGTCTATACTAAAAACTTAAAGCCACGTGATAAAAAACGTCTTATTCCTCAAATGTTCTACAAACAAGACTATCAACTATTAAAAAACTATGGTTTTAAAGATGTACTCTATGTGATTGGTCGAGAAAGTTATACGAATCAGTCATTAGCCGAATTTTGTGATGAACGAGGTATTCGGGCAGTGAGTATTGATAAAACATTTGTAAATACCCCTTTAGTACAAACATTGAAAAAGAAAAAAATTGTTTCTTATACTTATACTGTGAATGATCGAAGTACGATGAAAAGACATAAACAAATGGGGGTTCATGGATTCTTCTCGGATTTTGTTGATAAGTATTAAATAAAAGGTCTGCATGCTTTTAAGCACTATGCAGACCTTTTTTATAGCAAAAACAAGTTGTTATATGATCGTTTACAAGGCCACTTGCTTGCATAAAAGCATAAACCGTTGTCGGACCTAAGAATTTAAAACCACGCTTTTTTAAATCTTTACTAATGCGTGTGGAAAGTTCTGTAGTCGCAGGCACTTCAGATAATTGTGTGAAGTGATTTTGAATTGATGTACCCCCTGTGTAAGCCCAAATGAATTCATTAAAGCTTCCGAATTCTTTTTGAATCTCCATGAATAAGGTAGCATTGTGAACCATTGCTGTTAATTTACCACGATGACGAATAATTCCTTCGTTTTGTAGTAAGCGCTCAATTTTAGCTTCATTATATTGTGCAATTTTTTCATAATCAAAATAATCGAATGCTTCGCGCATCGTTTCACGCTTTTTTAAAATGGTTGCCCAACTTAAGCCAGCTTGCATACTTTCTAAAATAAGTGTTTCAAACCAATCCGAATCTTTAGTAATCGGTACACCCCATTCTTCATCATGATACTGTTGGTCAAGCTCTGAAACATTTGCCCATGCACAACGTGTTTTCTCCATTGTCATCTCCCTTTCAAAAAACGAATGTTTGTTCTTATTATAACAGACATCTGTTTGACATATTCGATTTTTATAATGAAAGAAAAAAATTCGGAGGTTCAGATGAAGAAAAAAGCGATTTGTGTAGGTGTCATTTGCGGTTTAGTGATTGAAGTGTGTACACTTATGATTCAAATCACTCTATAATAGAGGAGAGTATAAAAAAGGAGTTTGACATATGAAACAAAGACCGATGCGTTTACAAAAAGGTGACACAGTAGGGATTGTCGCTCCTGCTAGTCCGCCGAATCAACAGCAATTAAAAAAATCACTCGATTTTATTGAAGGGTTAGGGCTTCAATATGTAATGGGTGAGAGTGTTACAGCGAAAGAACATTATTTAGCTGGTAGTGATGAATTACGTGTACGTGACTTACAGCGTATGGTAGAAGATCCGTCTATTCGTGCTATTTTCTGTGCAAGTGGTGGATATGGTTCTGCGCGTATTGCAGATCAACTAGATTATATGCTATTTGAAGAGAATCCAAAAATCTTCTGGGGTTTTTCAGATATTACATTTTTACACACAGCGATTGGTGAGTTGAGTAACTTGGTAACATTCCACGGCCCAACACTTTCCTCTTTAGGTAGAGAGGATATCCCAGAACGTACGTATTTAATGTTTGAGCAGTTATTTAATCCAGCAGAGATTTACTATGATGAACGTATTTCACCACTTCAAACAATCGCAAAAGGGCGTGTACGTGCGCCGATTGTTGGCGGTAATCTAACCTTACTGTGTGAATCACTCGGAACAAAATTTGAAGTGGATACAGCAAATAAAGTGTTACTCATCGAAGATATTGGATTAGAGCCAGCACAGATTGATGCGAAGCTGAATCAATTACGCATGGCACGAAAGTTCGAACATTGTGCGGGTGTAGTCATCGGTAGCTTTACACACGCAGAACCACGTGATTATAAAGATTCACCGTCTTTAGATGCACTATTTACAAGTTATTTTAAAGACTTCAATAAGCCTGTTGTGAGTGGCTTTAAATTTGGACATGAAAATTTAAATGTCGGAATTCCTTTAGGCGTAGATGTTATTTTAGATGCAGATGAAAAAGTATTAGCCTTTTTGCCAGGAGTGGAATAAAGAAAAAGTTCGGACACATATCGTGCCCGAACTTTTTAAATAGTCGTCTGTAAGTGCTCTTTATTCAAAATGGCATATGTTGCATCGCCCCCGTGAATTTGTGTAAACATCTTAGAGGCAGAAGCGAGTAACTGCTCACATGACTCATGAGAAAGTGATGGTGGTAAATAGAAAATTTGAAGTGCGTCTGTTATCGATTCGGTCACTGCACTACGCTTACTATCAACATAAGGACTACCGAATGGACCTTGTTCATCACAGCTTATAGGTATTCCAGCTAACTTGACATCACGACCATTTAATCCTTCATACATACTAATCTCTGTTCCTACAGTTATTTCGATAGCGCCTTGTAAAGCATGCGTATCATAAATCCCTACAGGAATCTCATATTGTAGTGAAAAGAAGTTATTTAAGTCGACAGCAGAGTGGAAGGGTTGTAAATATTGTTGTTTTGCAATGCGACGTAGTAATGCTTCAGCAGATGGACGGTAGCGACTTGGATCAGCACCGAGTGTTTTAAAAATGTGTCGCCATTCTTGAATGGCTTTATGTTCTACGACAGGTGTATCTTGCAAATCTAAAAATAGATTCTCTTGATATAATTGTGTACGTCCTTTAATCATTTGGGGCGATTCTTCTACGATAATTTTGGTATAATGGACAGTGCCGATTTTAAAATCTGTTATTTGATTGGTTAATTGTTTATTTAGTTGAATGTGCATAAAACATCACCTATCTGTTCATTTTTGCCAATTGTATCATATAGAAAGGAATGAAACCAAATGAATGTTTTATCGTTTCAACAACAAGTTAGAGAATATGCTCAGTCCATTGGAATCGATAAAATTGGTTTCGCATCTGCTACACCGTTTATTGATTTAAAAGCACGTCTTATTCAGCAACAACAGTTAAACTATCAGTCTGGATTTGAAGAATCTGATGTCACTTTACGTACGGAGCCTACCTTGTTATTAGAAGACGCAAAAAGTATCATTGCGATTGCATTAGCTTATCCGTCTAAGATGTTGAATGCACCACAAGGGAAGAAAGGTGCGAGACGTGGTATTTTTTGTCGTGCTTCTTGGGGCGTCGATTATCATACCGTCTTACGTGAGAAATTAGCGTTACTTGAAGAATTTATTCATACACATCATCCACATGCACGAACGAAGTCGATGGTCGATACAGGTGAGTTATCCGACCGAGCTGTTGCAGAAAGAGCGGGAATCGGTTGGAGTGGTAAAAATACGAATATTATTACGCCAGAGTTCGGTTCTTATGTTTATTTAGGAGAGATTATTACAGATATTCCATTTATAGCGGATGAGCCGGTGGAAGATGAATGCTTAGATTGTCGCCTATGTATAGATGTTTGCCCAACAGGTGCGATTGTACAAGCAGGACAACTAAACGCTCAGCGCTGTATTGCTTTTTTAACACAAACAAAAGATACATTACCAGATGAGTTTCGAACACATTTAGGGAATCGGATTTATGGCTGTGATACATGCCAAACTGTTTGTCCAAAAAATAAGCGCAAGCATAACTTAATTCATGAAGAGTTTTTCCCAGATCCTGAAATTGCAAAACCGTTACTTGAACCACTACTAACCATGTCCAATAAACAGTTCAAACAAGATTTTGGTCATGTTTCAGGTTCTTGGCGAGGGAAGAAACCATTGCAGCGAAATGCGATTTATGCACTTGCACATTTTAAAGAGGAATCAGCCATTCCGACACTAACAGAAGTGCTACAAAAAGATATACGACCTGTTATTCGCGGTGCAGCGGCCTATGCGATTGGGAAAATTGATGCGCCAGTGTCAAAAGCAATATTAGAACAAGCGTTACAAAATGAACAAGATGAAGAAGTACTTGAGGAAATAGAAAAAGGATTATCATTTATTACAAAATAGAAGGAAGTGCCCTTAGATGACGTTACACATCGTCCTATATCAACCCGAAATCCCAGCAAATACAGGTAACATTGCAAGAACCTGCGCTGGGACTAATACACACCTACATTTGATTCGTCCATTAGGTTTTTCAACTGATGATAAGATGTTAAAAAGAGCAGGGCTGGATTATTGGTCAAGTGTGAATATCACATATTACGACAATGTAGAAGCTTTTTTTGAAAAGCATCAACAGGCGACAATTTATTTTATTGAAACATTTGGGACGAAAAATTATACAGAGTTCGATTATTCGAATACAGAAGAAGATATCTTCTTTATGTTTGGAAAAGAGACAACAGGTATTCCACGTGAATTAATTGAAGACAAACAACATATGTGCCTACAAATTCCACAAAGCGACCACGTACGCTCATTAAATTTATCAAATACAGCAGCGATTATTATTTACGAAGCGCTACGTCAACAAAGCTTTAAACCAATTTTATAGAATAAAAAAAGAAGAAATCGTGTGATTGTACGATTTCTTCTTTTTGATATTTAAGGAATTAAATCGAAAAAATGATGATAGTCATTAATGGTATAATCAGCAACGTCACAATCGTTTTGGAACATAATCGTTTTAAAGCCAGCTTTTTTAGCAGGGATTAAGTCGAGCTCACGATCACCAATCGCATAGTCGAGTTCATAGCGTTCATGTAAATAGACATAAGCAGCAGGGTCTGGCTTTCGTGCAAAACCATCATCACCGGCGACAATTTCTGTGAAGTATTTGGCTAAGTCTGTTTCTTGTAAAATACGTTCAACAGAAGCTCGGTTCATATGTGTCATAATAACATTTACTTCAGCCTGTTGTAGAACGTTTTCAACATAGGGGAATGGTGTGTAATTCGTAATCGCACGACTTTTTTCAATCATTTCTTTTCGTTGTTCATCGGTTAATTGAAAATAGTCCATCGCATGTGATTGCGAAACTTTTAGCTGTCTATAGATTTCTTCTTTTGTAAATTGTCCGTTCAATATATCGTATAAAATATCGGTATAAGCAGGATAGGTATCCATAATGGTTCCATCAAAGTCCCATAAAATACGCATGAGCCAATCGCCTCCATTTTTCAAATAGCATAGCATAAATAGGTTTGAAAAGTCTTTTAAAAGGGTACACATAGTAAAGGTTTAAAAAGGGGCGTGGTAAAGATGAAAAAAGGTAAAGATAATGTGTCGAGTGGACATATGACGAATAACTTCAGTGACGTTGTAGAATTAGGAAAACAGATGGAAAAACTACGCGACGAACAAGAGCTAAAACGAGATGGTTATACACAAGATCCCGTACAATATGATGATGAAGATGAGAAGAAAGAAGAAGCGAAATAATACTTAAATATAAGAAGATGGTATATTGATTCATCTGAACATAAGAAAAGCCAAAATCGTATGTGTGTTGTGATTTTGGCTTTTTATTATTTTAGATAAAGACAAGTTGAATAATAAATAGAATAGCGAATAGATAAAGTAATGGATGTACTTTTTTCGCTTCACCTTTGACAATTTTTAGAATCGGATATGCGATAAATCCGAAGGCAATCCCAGTTGAAATACTTGAAGTGAGTGGCATAATAAGCATCACTAAAAATGCAGGAAGTGCCTCATCAAATGTATCCCATTCAATGTGACGAACAGATGCAATCATCAATGTCCCGACAATGACTAGAACAGGTGATGTAATGGCAGAAACACCTGACACCGAAGCAACTAAAGGTGAGAAGAATGAAGCAATAATAAATAGAACGGCAACTGTTAAAGCAGTTAAGCCTGTTCGACCACCAGCCGCAACACCTGCAGATGATTCTACATAAGCTGTTGTTGGTGATGTACCAAACATTGCTCCGATTGTTGTACCGAATGAGTCACCAAGTAAAGCCTTACGTGCGCGAGGTAGTGTCTCATCCTTCATTAAACCAGCTTGGCGCGCTACACCAACTAATGTACCTGTTGTATCGAATAGTGTTACTAAGATGAATGAGAATACAACACCGTATAAACTATGTGCAATAACTTCTTTTAAAGCATCAATTGGATTCCACACAATAATACCTTCTGGTAAATGAGGCATCGTAACAAGCTCATCAATTTTTAATTGCCCTGTAAAGAACGCGATGATGGCGGTAATGACCATCCCAATGAAAATAGCACCTGGTACACGACGTACCATGAAAATCGCTGTAATGATAAGACCACCAAGTGTTAATAGCACACTTGGACTTGTTAAATCACCTAATTTAATTAAGTTTGTTGGGTCGTCTACAACGACACCCGCCATACGTAATCCTAAAAACGAAATGAATAAACCAATACCAGCAGTAATTGCTAATTTTAAATTATTCGGAATCGCTGTAATTAATTTAGAGCGAAGAGGTGTTAAGGATAAAATAATGAATAAAATACCGGCGATAAATACAGAAGCAAAAGCAGTTGTATAATGTAATTCACCATTTGATGCTTGAACAACTGAATACGTGAAGAAAGCGTTTAAACCCATACCTGGTGCAATCGCAATGGGGTAATTGGCAACTAGAGCCATCCACAGTGTACCGAATACTGCGGCAATGATTGTCGCCATGAACACTTGTTGGCTCGGTACACCTGCTGCACTTAAAATTGTCGGATTGACGATAATAATATAAACCATTGTTAAAAACGTTGTAACACCAGCAACAAGCTCTGTTTTAACGGACGTTCCATTTTCTTTTAATTTAAACATAATAATAACTCCTTAAAGCCGAACGATTTTTTTGACAACGTCTATAATATTCGCTAAGAGGTGAAAAAGCAAGGTGTATTGAAAAAATAAGTATTCTCGAAATAATGTGACAATAGAGGTATACTGTAGGAAAGGAGTGAAAGCATTTGTTAAATCTACATTCAACGAAAAAGTTAGTAAATGGTGTTGAAATGCCACGTTTTGGTTTAGGTGTATATAAAATGACGAATCCAGATGAAGCATATAGTGCCATGTCACATGCACTTGAAGCAGGATACATTGCGATTGATACAGCTGCTTTATATGATAACGAGGAACAAGTAGGACAAGCTGTGCGCGATTCAAAAAAGAAGCGTGAGGAATTATTCATCACCTCGAAAGTTTGGAATACCGATCAAGGATACGACCAAACGTTACGAGCATTTGAGACAAGTCTAAAGAAATTAGATATGGATTATTTAGATTTATATTTAACGCATTGGCCGGTTCCTGAATTATATGCAGATACTTATCGTGCGATTGAACGCTTATACGATGAAAAATTAATTCGCGCTACAGGTGTATCAAATCACGAACCGCATCATCTTGAGAAGTTATTGGCGACAGCGAATGTACAACCAATGGTGAATCAAATCGAGCTACATCCTCATTTGATTCAACAAAAAAATCGTGATTTTGCAAAACAACATAACATTGCGATTACATCATGGTCACCACTTGGTCGCGGTCGCGTATTAGAAGATGAAGCAATTGTGAAGCTTGGAGAAAAGTACGGTAAATCAGCGGCACAAGTGATTATTCGATGGCATTTACAACACGACTTAATTGTCATTCCGAAATCTGTAAAAGAAGTACGTATTCGACAAAACGCCGATGTCTTTGATTTCAAACTAACTGCGGAAGATATGCAAGCGATTGATATGTTAAATCGAGATGAACGTTACGGCTCGCATCCAGATACATTCCACCTGAAAAAATAAAGAAATGAAGCTGGATATGAAAAACGCAATTCTACATGAGTATAAGAAAAACTGGAATCGCGCTGTGGTGCGATTCCAGTTTTCCGTTGCGAACGCAAAAAAAGAAAGTGAAATGTTTGCCTCAGCTCCATTTCTTTTTTTATAAGAAAAAATGTTTTAAAGTTAAGTAAACTGGTGGTATTAAAAGGGCAGGTAACATATTCAGACTTTTTAAGTTTTTAATTCCTAAAATACTCAAACCAGTCGCAAAAATAAGAATGCCTCCGATAATCGAGATTTCAGTTAATAAAGACTCCGTCATAAAGTCATTTAAAAATAAAGCCATCACATAGAAGAAGCCCTGCCATAAAAAGAGTACCACTGCGGATAATGCGATGCCGAAACCGAATGTAGAAGCGAGTACGAGCGACGTTACACCGTCTAAAATACCATTTGTAATTAAGTATGTATGGTCGCCTTGTAAGGCACTATTAATAGGACCAAGAATGGATAATGTACCAATACAGAATAAAAGAATAGCTGTAGATAGACCTTTTGCGAGTGGCCCGTCTGAAAAGCGTTCAACAAATCGATTGAAACGTACTTCAATGTCGATTTTTTCACCAATTACTGCACCAATTGCTAAACTAACGATGAAGAGAACTGGTTCTTCACTTTTCGGTAAATATTGTGTTACTGCATTAATACCAAGTGCGACAGCAGCAAATCCCATCGCTTGTAACAAAATCGTTTGATAGCGTTCTTTTAGCCCTTTATTCATTAAGCTTCCGATAGTACTACCAATCAAAATCATGCAACAATTAAAAATCGTTCCGAACATATGTATAACCCCTTTTTATAGCATATCAGAAGAAAAGGAACCGCATATACAGGCGATTCCTCTCCAATGAATTCTATTGTTTTTTCATATCCTCAAAAAACTTCACAAATGCTTCTTTTGGTTGTTCACCGACAAGACGCCCAACTTCCTTACCGTCTTTGAAATAAGCAAGTGTAGGTGTCGCTGCCAAGTTATAATCTTGCCAACCTTGTTCAAACTCTAAAACATTATATTGGTTAATATCTACTTTTGCTTCATCTGCTAAAGGCATTAACTCTGGTGTTACTTTTTGACAATGTACACATTCAGGTGAGAAGAAGTAAGCGTAAGTTCCTTCACCACTATCAATTTTTTCTTTTAAGGCATCTGGTAAGATGATATTTTGATAATTTTCATCATCTAATTGATCGATTGTTGATTGTGTTTTAATTTTATGGTCTCCGTATAGTGAAGAACCTTCTTCTTTTTTATCATTTGAACTTTTATTAAGTAATAATAAAGCTGCAAAAATAGCTACAATAATTAAAGCAATAATAATTAGAATTCCAGCATTATTTTTTTTCTTAGGGACATTCGTTTTCTTTTTTGCCATTACATTTCCTCCTTCTTTCCTTGTTTAAGGATAAAGATACTTGTGATGAAAATCAATACAAATGCAGTAAGTGACAAGAAAGGAATCGTAATAAAACCAAGCCAGTTAATATATTCTCCTGTACATGGTACACGTCCACAAGCTATTGCATTATCATGTAAAAACGGTATTTTTTGCATACCGTAATGATAAAGTGCTACCAATGCACCGATACATGAAAAGACAAGTGTAGTAACAGCAATCTGTGCATTACGCTGAATATACGCAATTCCAATAATCAATACGAGTGGATACATTAAAATACGCTGGTACCAACAAAATGTACAAGGCTCATATTTCATCACTTCAGAGAAGAATAGAGAACCCATCATCGCTACAAGTGATACAACCCACATAAATAACATACTATATTCTATTTTTTTAGACATTATAATTCTCCTAGTTCTACATTATTTTCCTACTTGAGTATAAAGGCTTTTACAAACATTGTAAAATAGAATTCTCTCAAATTCAAAGTTTTTTTGTTGGTTTACTCTTATAATACCCGTCAAAAGTATGAAAGGATTCGCATAGGAGAAAAGGGCATTTCCATGTACAATAGAAGGTAGTATAGAACGGAGGGTGGTACTTTGACGAAAGCAGACCATTCAAATATCGCATTATTGAAAGAAATTGCAGAATTATTAAATGAAGAAACTGAAATGAAACAAATGCTTCAATTAGCACTAGAGAAGTTACTTGAAGGCACGAAGTTTGAAACGGGATGGATCTTTCTTATTAAAGATCGTCGCCGCCATGAACTGATTGCTGAAGCGAACTTACCGAATAATTTAGAACAAGAGGGGTGTCGCTATCTATGTAAGGGTGGTTGTTGGTGTTTATCGAAATACCATAACAATGAATTAGAAAAAGCGTCGAATATTATAGAATGCCAGCGCATTGAATTAGCTAATAAGCATTCTAATGAAGCGCACGATGCGATTACCCATCATGCAACGGTTCCATTACAATCAGGTCCAGAAAAGTTCGGACTATTAAATGTCGCATCACCTAATACAGTACGTTTTTCAGATGATGATCTTGCATTATTAGAGTCGATTGCATTCCAAATTGGTTCAGCTATTAAGCGTATTCTACTTACAAAACAAGAAAAAGACGTTGCACTTGCACAGGAACGAAATCGACTAGCACGTGACTTACATGATTCAGTTAATCAGCTACTTTTTTCAGTCACACTGACTTCTCGTGCAGGCATCGAAATGACAGATGAACCGTTAGTAAAAGAGACATTTGCAGAAATTCAATCGCTTACACAAGAGGCTTTAACAGAGATGCGTGCACTTATTTGGCAACTGCGTCCTAAAGGATTGGAAACAGGGTTACTTGAAGCACTAAAAGGTTATGCTGAAATGCTTGGTATCACACTTGATGTAAAAGTATCTGGTGTATTACAGTTCCCTTCTAAAATTGAGGAAGCACTATTCCGGATTGCACAAGAAGCTTTGAATAATGTACGAAAACATGCAGGTGTAAAACAAGCTCAAATCATTATTCGTGTGACACATAGTGATATTTTACTTGTTATTAAAGATGATGGTCGTGGTTTCTCAGTAGATTCGTCTATTGCACTTCCGTCGCTTGGTTTACAAAGTATGCGTGATCGTACAGAAGCACTTGGAGGAACGATTGACTGGGTGAGTGATATTGGAAAAGGGACGGAAATATTAATTCGACTACCTTATTAAGGAGGGGATTGTATGATTAAAGTATTGATTGCTGACGATCATCATGTTGTAAGAAGAGGGTTACTTTTCTTTTTAAAAACACAAAAAGATATTGAGGTAGTGGGGGAAGCACGAAATGGTAAGGAAGCAGTAGAACTCGCTTCAGTGTATCAACCGGATATTGTATTAATGGATTTAGTCATGCCAGAGATGGATGGGATTGAAGCGACACGTCGTATTAAATCTGTGTATCCACATATTCAAATTTTGATGTTGACGAGTTTTTCAGATCGAGATCATATTTTACCAGCGATTGAAGCTGGAGCAGCGGGCTATCAATTAAAAGATATTGAACCAGATGAACTCGTTTTAACAATTCGTAAAATCATTGCGGGCGAAAATATTATGCATCCTGAAGTGACGCATCAACTCGATCAGAACCAAGAATCAACGCAACATTTGCCGCATGTGAAAAATCCACTAACTCGCCGTGAAAAAGATGTCTTAGCGGAATTAACGAAAGGGAAGAGCAATAAAGAGATTGCTTCTTCATTATTTGTTACAGAGAAAACGGTGAAAACTCATATCTCAAATATTTTTGCGAAATTAGAAGTACAAGATCGTACGCAGGCAGCTTTATACGCTGTGAAATACGGTTTAACTGAAAAATAAAGGAGGCATTGCGTAAAAGTACGCAGCCTCCTTTTTATATATTATAGACGATTTTTCTTTTTGTTTTTTAGTTGTTTAGATACTTGTTTCCATTTACGTGTTTCTGCTAGTTGTGCTTGCTTATTCGTCTTTTGTTCAAGATAGCGAATTTCACGTTGTAGCTTCACATAGCTAGCATAGCGTGCTTGTTCCAATGAGCCATCTGAAAGAGCCTGTTGAATGGCACAACCAGGTTCATTTTTATGTGAACAATCACGGAAACGACATGCGTCAGCTAGTTGTTCAATATCAGAAAAACTCGATTCTAAAGCACCTTCTGTTGACCATAGTTGTAATTCGCGCATTCCAGGTGTGTCGATGAGAATACCGCCATTTGGTAAGATAAAAAGTTCGCGATGTGTCGTTGTATGACGCCCTTTAGAGTCATCTTCACGAATGTGTTGAACGGTCATTTTTTCTTCTTCAACGAGCGCATTTGTAAGAGTAGATTTTCCAACCCCTGAAGAACCCATTAATGCTGCTGTTTTATGTGGTAGAAGTAAATTTTGTATCTCTTCAATTCCTTCTCCTGTTAATGTGCTGATTGCATAGATTGGCACACCAATCGCTACTTGTGCTGCTTGTTCAATGAATGGCTTGATATCTTCGCATAGATCTTTTTTTGTTAAGATAATGACTGGAGATGCACCGGAGTCCCAAGCAGCTAGTACATAGCGTTCAAGTCGACGAACATTAAAGTCGTGATTTAAGCTCATAACGATGAACACAAGATCGACGTTCGTCGCAACGATTTGTTCATCAATTTCGACACCAGCCATTTTGCGTGAGAATGTCGAAGTACGTGTTAAAAGTTGATGAATTAAACAACGCTGTTCGCCCGGCATTTGTTCAACTAATACCCAGTCACCGATTGCTGGATAATCTTTACGCATAAAAGCGTTGTAGGCATACTTACCAGAGATCGTCCCAAGCAGTTCACCTTGTTCTGTACGAATGCGGTAGCTATGCTTATGTTCAAGTGTGATACGCCCAATCAAGTAATTTTCATGACCTACTTGTGTTAAAAGTGCTGTAGCTTCAGATGTAAAAGGCTCTTTAAAGCCGTATTGTTGTAGTTGTGTCAATGTAATTTCCTCCAATAATGTGGTAATAAAAAAAGGTTTATTGCACCGTAATGGATGCAATAAACCTAACCGCACATTGAAAGAGAGCTATAACATAATTATAGCGCTACATGGCAGGAAAAAGTTTTATGCATACCAAATACGTGCGAAGTTGTCGCAATCTCATATTTATTCATCATAATACTTCACCTGCTCCCTTTATAAGTTAGACCTAGCATAACAACTTTAACAGAATTCGTCAATTTCTTTTTAAAGATTCTTCAGGCTCGATATGAACGAGCGCTACAGAACTAGGCAGTATTTCAAGAATTGCTTCTTCAATTTTCTCCGTAATTTCATGACTTTCCCATACATTTAAATAAGGATTAACGGATACAGTTACATCAATTAAAGCCATATTTCCATGATAACGTCCTTTAACGTCACGCAATTCAACAACACCTTCAACTGCTGAAACAGTAGTGCGAATCGTCTCAATATCTGTTTGATTAAATCCATCTGTTAACGTTAACACACTTTCAGCAAAAATCTCATACGCTGTTTTTAAAATAATTATAGCTACAATGGCTGCAGTAATCGAGTCAATGATTGGGAAACCAATAATCGCTGCAAAAATACCAATTGCCGCACCGAAGCTGACAAATGCATCGGAACGATTATCATAAGCAGCAGCTTTAACGGCCGAGCTATTAATTTCTTTTGCCAGTCGAATATTATAAAGGTATACGCCCCACATGATAACACCTGAGATAATTGCCACAATCGCTGTTAAAAGTGAGGGTGGCTCATGTTCATTAGCAAAAAAGCCTTTGATTGCATTAAATAATACTTGTAAACCAACAACTGCCATAATAAATGAAGCAATGAGTGAGGCAATGGTTTCGGCGCGCATATGCCCGTAAGCATGATCAGCATCTGGTGGCTTTTGTGAGATACGTAAGCCGATAAGTACAGCAACAGAAGCAATAATATCGGTCGTGTTATTCAGACCATCTGCTTGTAGTGCTTCAGAATGACCGAAGTAACCGACAATTAATTTTGCGAAACTGAGAAAGATATATGTGATGATACTAAGCCATGCCCCTTTTTCTCCTTTGCGTAACTTTTCATATGGGTCCACAATGTTTCCTCCCTGAAAGAAATCTAGGGATACGAAAGCGACGTTACATTTTTTAATGTAACGTCGCCCGTACTATATTTCTTGTGTAAGTAGTGTTGAATCAGATTCTGTTTCTAATTCAGGATGTTTGATGATCTCTAAGTAAATTAAGTGGTGACCTTCTAACTCACGCACGATAAAATCATAGCCTTGTTCAGAGACTCGGTCGCCTTTCTTCGCATCAAAATGACGAGTCATAAACCAACCGCCGATTGTATCGATAGCATCATCTTCAATTTCGATGTTTAGAATGTCATTAATTTCTTCTAATAAAACTTTTGCATCTACAATATAGTGCCCATCCCCAAGTTTACGAATTTCTGAAATTTCATCTGCATCAAACTCATCTCGAATATCACCAACAATTTCTTCGATGATATCTTCGATCGTTACAAGACCTGATGTTCCACCATATTCGTCCATTAAAATGGCCATATGAATACGTTCACGTTGGATTTTTAATAGTAAATCACTAATTGGAACAGTTTCAAAGACGCGAATAACAGGACGCATGAATGCTGTAACAGGTTTTGCTCCATTTTCTTTTGGATTTCGAATATAAGCTGTTAATAGATGTTTCATATTAACAAGACCGATGACGTGGTCCTTATCGCCGTCAATAATTGGGTAACGCGTATATTGCTCGACACCCATTACTTCAAAAACTTCTTTTAGTGTTAGATCTTTTTCAATCCCAACAATTTCAGTACGTGGAACCATAACTTCTTTAGCGATACGATCGTCAAAGTTGAAGATGTTATCCACATATTTATATTCGGACTGATTAATTTCTCCACCTTTTAAACTGTCAGATAAAATAATACGTAGTTCTTCTTCCGTCATAGCAACTTCAGAATCATTTGAATTGCGAATACCAAATAATGCAGCTAAACCATTTGCAGATGAATTTAATAATTTAATAAATGGATACATCACATTATGGAATAGAATTAAAAATGGTGCTGTTGTTAAAGCTACAGCTTCTGCTTTTTGGATTGCAAGTGTCTTTGGTGCAAGCTCACCTACTACAACGTGAATAAATGTGACGATTGAGAAGGACACAATGAAGGATACGATGGTTGTTACACTACCATTTAGATTTATTAAATCAAAGACAGGGCGTAAAATCATGCTCACTGTACCTTCACCCAACCAACCTAAACCAAGCGATGTAATCGTAATACCTAACTGACATGCAGATAAATATTCATCTAAACTAGATATAACTTTTTTTGCTTTTAAAGCTTTTTTATTACCTTCAGCGATTAGCTGATCAATTCGAGTTGCTCTGACTTTGACAATGGAGAATTCCGTTGCAACAAAGTAAGCAGAGCAGGCGATTAAGACAGCGAATGCTGTCAACCGTATGGCTATTTCCAAAGAATCCCTTTACTCCTAGCCCAAATGAGGGGGAGAGTAAAGTGTACACCTCCTGTGTGTTTAAAAATGTTCAGTATTCTAATAATAAGATAGAACTAGAAAAAATTCAAACCATCAAACTGCTTTTATGGGATGAAAGTTGTATGTATAAAGAAAAAACGTCATAAAAAAATAATATTTACGTAAAGACTAGAAAGGATAATAATCTTTTTTTCTAAAAATTGTTGACAATTCGGAAATCGAAATGTTAGTATTTAGAAACACGAAATGTGAAATAAAAAAACGGAGGTATGAAACATGAATAACTTAACAGTAGTAAACACAATTGCAGTAACACACAACTATTCATATGGACACATACCTTTACAAGACAACATGTAGCGATTTTGTATTTATTTGTATTGGTGTGTCACATCAATACTCTAATATAGGCGCATGCCCTTAGGGTGTGCGCCTTTTTTTGTTGTTTTTTAAAGGGGTAATTTGTAAAAAGGAAGAAGGAGAAAACATGTTTTCTGTATTTACGAAACTGAAATGGTTTTTTAAAGAGAATTGGGGAAGGTACACGAGCGCGGTTATTTTATTAACAATTGCGAATATCATCGAAGTCATCCCACCTAAAATTATTGGAAATACGATTGATGCCATTCATACAAAAGAACTAACAGCTGAATTGTTATGGAATTATATCATGGCACTTGTTGCTTTATTATTTGCAGCATATATTGTCAATTTTATTTGGCAGTATCAATTATTTGGTGGCGCAAATGTATTACAAAAAGACTTACGAATGAAATTAATGGACCATTTCTTAAGGATGCGACCACCATTTTACGAACGTAATCGAACAGGTGATTTAATGGCGCGTTCGACGAATGATTTACAAGCTGTATCTGAAACAGCTGGTTTTGGCATCATGACGTTACTCGATTCTACGCTTTATCTTGGAACGATCATTATTATGATGGGTGTCACTACCTCTTGGAAATTAACACTTGCAGCATTATTACCATTACCATTATTGGCGATTGCACTTCAACAAATTGGCAAATTCATTCATAAACGTTATACCATCTCTCAAGCCGCATTTGGTGAATTAAATGATAGCGTACTAGAAGCAGTCGAAGGTGTACGAGTTGTTCGTGCCTATGTGCAAGAACGTGAAATGGAAAAGCAGTTTGCACAAAAGACCGAAGAAGTCGTTGAAAAGAATTTACGTGTATCTCGTGTAAATGGTTTATTCGCGCCCGTCAGTAAATTCATTACAGCCTTTAGTTATGTCATTGGACTTGGATACGGTGCGTATCTCGTATCGATTAACGATATTACAGTAGGAAGTTTAGTCGCTTTCAACGTCTATCTTGGTATGGCTGTTTGGCCAATGATGGCGATTGGTGAATTAATCAATACGATGCAACAAGGGAATGCCTCATTGGATCGTGTGAGTGAGACATTGAACGAAAAAGAAGACGTTCCGAATCCTAAAGAAAGGAAGGTCGTTCAAACACCAACGACAATTAGATTTAACGATGTAAGCTTCCAATATCCATTATCAAAATCGCTTAATTTAAAGAATGTAAACATTGAATTAAATCGTGGTGAAACACTTGGTATTGTCGGAAAGACAGGTAGTGGTAAAACGACGATTGTGAAGCAGTTATTGCGTGAATATCCACATGGTGAAGGGGACGTAGAAATTGCGAATGAAGCGATTCAATTACAAGATAAGGAGCAAGTGCTGAATTGGATTGGCTATGTACCGCAAAGTCACATTCTATTCTCACGTACAATTCGTGATAACATTCGCTTTGGTAAGCCAGATGCAACAGAAGAGGATATTGCTAGAGCAATTCGTATGGCGAACTTTGAAGACGATTTAAAACGTCTGCCAGAAGGCTTAGATACGATGGTTGGAGAAAAAGGAATCTCGTTATCAGGTGGGCAAAAACAACGGATTTCGATTGCGCGTGCATTTATTCGTAATCCAGAAATTCTTATTTTAGATGACTCACTATCTGCAGTGGATGCAAAAACAGAGAGTCGCATTATCGACAATATTCAAAATGAACGAAAAGATAAAACAACGATTATTGTAACCCACCGATTATCAGCAATTTTACATGCTGAAAAAATTATTGTAGTCGATGATGGTGAAATTATTCAATATGGTACACATGATGAATTGGTTAGACAACCTGGTTGGTACCAAGAACAATTCAAATTACAACAAGTAAAAGGGGGCGAATAAGATGCCCGTTCGTAAGCGATTATGGCAGTATGCACTACTTTATAAGAAACCGATGATTTGGGGACTTGTGCTACTTGCTATATCAGTTGGAGCTGACTTATCAGGTCCATTAATTATTAAATATATTTTAGACAATTACGTTGCCAACATGCCGGAATCTGGATTAGAAGTAAAGCCACTGTATTTAATGTTAGGTGCTTATTTAGGAACCATTGTCATCTTTGCAATTTTCCGATATACACAGTTTTATATGCTGCAAATCGGTTCAAATCGCATTGTCCAAAAAATGCGTAAAGATGTATATGGTCAATTACAACGTCTATCAATTAACTATTTTGACCGACTACCTGCTGGGAAAGTTGTGTCGCGTATTACAAATGATACTGAAGCAATTCGTGAGTTGTTCGTAACTGTTGTCTCACAATTTGCCGCAAGTTTTATGACATTAATCGGGATTTTTATTATCATGTTCTCTTTAAACACATGGATGGGCTTCTTCGCATTAATCGTTGTCCCAATCCTCATTGTATGGTCGATTGTGTACCGTAAATATGCTTCGAAATATAATCATGCGATTCGTTCAAGACTATCTGACTTAAATGGTATGTTGAATGAATCAATGAATGGTATGACGATTATTCAAGCATATGGGCAAGAGAAGAATATGAAGAATGAGTTCAATCAAATTAATGATGAACATTTTCGCTACAATAATAAGTTATTATTTTTAGATTCTGCTACATCACACAATTTAGTCGGTGTTGTTCGTAGTATCATTCTCATTGCATTCGTTTGGTACTTTGGTTCACTTGAAGTAACAGGTACATCGATTGCATCTGTTGGTATTTTATATGCCTTCGTCGAGTACATTACACGTTTAATGAACCCAATCATGCAAATCGTCGATCAATTCTCGCGATTAGAGCGTGCGAATGTTGCAGCGACACGTGTATTTGAATTACTAGACTATAGTGGTGAAGAGGTTAGCGATGAGAAAATTGCACGTTATAAAGGTCATGTACAGTTCGAACATGTATGGTTTGCTTATAAAAATGAAGAATATGTATTAAAAGACATTTCAATTGATGCTAAGCCAGGAGAAACAGTTGCTCTAGTTGGACATACAGGTTCGGGAAAGTCGTCGATTATCAATCTTTTATTCCGTTATTATGATGCTTCAAAAGGAACGATCAAAATTGATGGTGAAAATATCGAAAATCATGCGAGACAAACCGTTCGTCAGCATATGGGGATCGTACTACAAGACCCGTATTTATTTACAGGAACAATCGCATCCAATATTAGTTTGAATGATGCACGCATTACAAGAAAACAAATAGAAGATGCGTTAGTTGCGGTTGGTGGGGAACGTGTACTAAAAAATCTACCAAAAGGTTTAGATGAACCTGTAATCGAGCGTGGTAGTACACTATCTGCTGGGCAGCGCCAACTTGTATCATTTGCACGTGCGCTTGCATTTGACCCAGCCATTCTCATTTTAGATGAAGCAACGTCAAATATTGACTCGGAAACAGAGGAAATTATTCAACATGCGATGGATGTTTTGAAAAAAGGTCGTACAACATTCATCATTGCGCACCGTCTTTCAACAATTAAAAATGCCGATCAAATTTTAGTATTAGATGCAGGGGAGATTGTAGAACGTGGAAAGCATGATGAATTACTTGCACTAGGCGGACGCTATAGTCAAATGTATGAATTACAGTCTGGGAATAAACAGCATAGTTTATAATGAACGAAAAGCAAACGAAACGGTTGAAAATCGATTCGTTTGCTTTTTTATTTAATGGTCATATACATGAAAGACCATTAATTCATGTATATCTTTTTTTAATTGTTCAGTAATGATAAAAGATTGTGGTTGCACGATTTCAATTTCACCATCTCCATGATAAAGAGCAGTCACCTTTTCTCTGTTATAATAGAAAGAAAGACGCCAACCAGGCATTTCTCCTGCGTATAATCGTTCAAATGTAAAATGTTGAATCATCATTCATCCCCCTTTTTTTCAGTATAAACAGAATGAGGGAGGGAAAGCGAATTAAAACTTCTAAACGATTCATTTTCCGAACAAAGTATCCTCTGTTATAATAACGATAGTTTAAAGAAAAGGGTGGATTACATGAATACGGTCATTACAATTCTATTCATGGTTGTTATTGGTTCATTAATCGGTGGTGTGACAAATCATTTAGCGATTAAAATGTTGTTTCGTCCACATAATCCAGTTTATATCTGGGGAAAACGACTACCATTTACGCCTGGATTGATTCCACGTAGACGAGATGAATTAGCGAAGCAACTTGGAAAAACAGTTGTAAAATATTTATTAACGCCAGACACATTCCGAGCAAAGTTTTTCAATGCGGCGATGCGCGAAAAAGTTTTAGAATGGTTAGGGCAACAAACGACAGAGAAAATTTTCACAGAAGAAAAAACACTGCAGCAGTGGTTAGATCAAGCAGGACTTTCACATGCACCAGAAATGATTGAGAAAAAATTAGATGATTTAATCGTTCAACAAGTAAATCAAGTACAAAATGTATTAGCTACACAGACAGTTGAACAGTTACTACCAGCTAGTTGGAAAGAACGTGCAGAATCAAAAATTCCAGAAATTTCACGTTACATTTTGAATAAAGGCGATCAATACTTTGATACAGTTGAGGGAGAACAGGCAATTAAAGGCTTAATTGACGGTTTCCTAAGCTCAAAAGGAACATTCGGTGGTATGATTCAGATGTTTATTGGTGATGGTTCATCACTTGTGCCTATGCTTCAAAGAGAAGTGAAGAAGTTTTTAAGCTCGGATTCGACATTCCATGTGCTTAATAATTTACTTCAAAAAGAGTGGGATAAGTTACAAGTTCAAACAGTTCCGCAATTATTAGGTGATTTAGATTTCACTTCTACAACGGAACGCATTCAAAAATATGCACGTGAACAATTAGCAATTCGAGATCGTTTAGACTTACCGCTTGTACATTACTTACCAGATGGTGCAAAATGGTTACAGGACAATGTATATCCAAAATTAGTTGAGACAACCTTTACACAAGTAGAAAATAAATTAGAAGATATTTTATCGCGTATGGATTTAGAGAATGTTGTAAGAGAACAAGTCGATAAATTCCCGGTAGAAACACTTGAAGATTTAGTACTTGGGATCTCAAAGCGCGAATTTAAAATGATTACCGTACTAGGATTTTTACTTGGTGGAATCATTGGTGTCGTGCAAGGGATTATCGCTGTCGCATTTTAAATACAAAGGAGTTTTTACACATGGTTAATATTTATGACGACTTAAACAAATTAGAAGCAACATTCCGTAAAACAGAACAATTCAAAGCACTTGAATTTACAATTGAAGAAGTGAAGAAAGATGCTGATGCAGTAGCGCTATTCTCAAACTTCCGTAAAATGCAATTAACATTACAAGAAAAACAAGCGAGTGGTGAAGAATTATCAGAAGAAGAATTACAATACGCTCAAAAAACAGCTCAATTAGCACAACAAAACGAAAAAATCAATGCAATGCTATTAGCTGAGATGGAAGTAAGTGCCGTAATTAATGAAATTACAAGCGTTATTATTAAACCTGTACAAGCTCTATACGACAGTATTCCAGACGCAGAATAATGAATATAGAAATCGTGATGGGTCATACGTGTAAAAACTTCATCCCATATGAGTATAAGAAAAACTGGAATCGCGCTGTGGCGCGATTCCAGTTTTTCGTTGCGAACGCTAAAATGGGAAGTGTCCTGTCCTGATTTTTAAAATTACATACCAGCTAAATCTTCAGAAGATTGATGAATACGTTCAGAGTTTTGTTGAATGGAATTCACGCTCGCCGTTAAATCAGAAACACTTTGGAATAGGTGATCGTTTCGTTCCGTTAATTGATGCATATAATCGACAATATTACAGAATGAACTACCTGTTGCCATTACTTTTTCACTCGACTGATGAATTAACGATTGTAATTTTTTAGAAATTTCAGAAATATTTTCGGTCTTGTCGTAGGATTCAGATAAAATTTGATCGACCTCACTAAGCGACACTTTTGTACTTTCAGCTAGTTTTCTCACTTCTTCAGCAACAACTGCAAATCCACGCCCATGTTCGCCAGCGCGTGCTGCTTCAATAGAAGCATTCAATGCAAGTAGATTTGTTTGATTTGCAATTTGTGTAATCATTTGTGCGATGGACGACACTTTTTTATTCAATGTGTGAAGTTGATTAACACTCTCTTGAATCGTATGCATCGTTTCTTGTAGCTGCTCAGAATTTTGCTCTGTTTCTTTCAATTGTTCTTGCTCTTTAATAGCAGCTTCACGCACTTCTTCAGCTAGTGCGGAGTTATTACTTGAAAGTTCTTCAAGTTGACTTAGTACCGTCATCATATGAATTAAATCGTTATTAGTTTGATGTGTCATTTCACTTAATGAAACGGAGTTATCGCGTATTGCGCTCATCATCTCAGCTTGACGATTATTTTCTTGTTTTAATTCTTCTTGATTCTTCTTGATGATGAATTTCATATGATTCTAAAACTATTTGTTGTTCAAAGTTTAAAATTTTAGAAACAGCTATTAACATTTTAAATTGTTCTTCAGATGGGTACAATGTTGTTTGTACCAAATTTGAAAAATAATTTAATAAGTCTTGGAAAGTACTCATATACCATTTTGGTTCCAAGCCAATGTGCGAGTGTACGGTAGCAATTCGATAACGCTTTTGTAAAAAATTCTCGTTAATAACACCATCAAACATTTCGATAATATGCTTTTTTAATGTTTGTTGTAAGCGTGTGATTGTACTATGATCACGTATGATTCTACCTAGCGAAGGTTCCTTTTCGAGATTATCATAAAAGTTTGCTACAATATAATCGATATTGTCTTGTACGATAGGGCGCATAACGCGTAAAATAGCTAGGTCATCGACTGTCAGTTGAATCATTTGAATTTGTGTTTGAATTGAATGATTTAAATCTGAAGCGATAAGAACATATGGTGTTTCTTTTGCCATACAATCCTCTAGTTGATGTGTGATTGATTTCCTTGTGAATTTTGGCATGAATCATCAGCTCCTTTTGTGTAATAAAAGTATGTAAATAATTAAAAAGAAAGAAGTGCAAAATAAATGAAATTGATTGCTCTAGATCAAACGTATCCACAAGATTGGATTCGTGTTATTACGCATATTTGTAATTTATTCTTTGAGGATTCTAAAGTAACAACAAAAAATGAATTAGCAGATGTCCATGTATCGTTTATGTATGATATTTCGGAGGACTTCACGGTTTCTGTAACATCAATATTAGTAGTTGATAATAAACAGTTTGTAAGTGAATTCACCCAAAAATATGAAGAAGATGCAGATAAACGTGGTGTGAATATCCGCTTGAAGCGAGCGGTTTCGCACGTTTTATTAGAAAACCTTGAAAAAATGACAAAAATTTATCAGAAGTGGGGTATCCTTACAGGGGTGCGTCCGACCAAATTGTATCACAAATTTAGGAGAAATGGTCTATCTAAAGAGGAAATAAGAAACAAACTAGCGACAGAATTTAGATTATCAAATGAAAAAGTAGATTTAATGGAAAAAATTGTAGAAAGACAACTAGTGACAATTCCTGATTTAGATACAATTGGTAATGAAGTGAGTATCTATATTGGTATTCCGTTTTGCCCGACAAAATGTGCCTATTGTACATTCCCTGCTTATGCAATTCAAAGTAACCGTAAAAAAGGTCGCGTAGCCACTTTTTTAGATGGTTTGCATATTGAGATTGAACGAATGGGACAGTGGCTGACTGAAAATAATATGAAGATTACATCAGTCTATTGGGGCGGCGGAACACCGACTTCAATTGAAGCAGAAGAAATGGATGCGCTATATGAGACGATGTATCGTTCATTCCCAAATCCTGAAACAATTCGTGAAATAACTGTTGAAGCAGGTAGACCAGATACAATTACGGAAGAAAAATTAGCTGTACTTCGCAAATGGGGAATTGACCGTATTAGTGTAAATCCACAATCTTATACAGACGAAACATTAAAAGCAATTGGTCGCCATCATACTGTACAAGAAACGATTGATAAATTCTGGTTAGCTCGTAAAGAGGGAATGAGTAATATTAATATGGATTTAATTATTGGATTACCAAATGAGGGAATGGAGGAGTTTGAACATTCTATTGAAGAAACAGCGAAAATGCAGCCAGAATCATTAACTGTTCATACACTATCATTCAAACGTGCTTCTGAAATGACACATAATCGTGATCGTTACAAAGTAGCAGATCGTCAAACAGCTGAGAAGATGATGAATCGTGCAAAAGAATGGACAGCTGAAAATAATTATGTACCATACTATTTGTATAGACAAAAAAATATCGTTGGTAACTTAGAAAATATAGGCTATTCTAAGCCTGGAGAAGAAAGTATATACAATATAGCCATTATGGAAGAGGTTCAAACTATCATTGGTCTCGGTTGTGGTGCTTCAAGCAAGTTTGTTCATGCTGACACAGGTAAGATTGAACAGTACCATAATCCAAAAGAGCCAGCCGCCTATATTATGACGTATGAAGATTCAATTAATAAGAAGATTGAACTTTTAAATGACATGTATGGTGTGAAAATTAAATAGAATCGAAAAGAAGTGATAACAAATGTTATGGCTTCTTTTTAATTTTTGCTTTTTTAAATCTTCTTTCGATACGATAGAGATATGACAAAATAGGGGGAATGGATATGAGCTATTATTTAGTTGTACCTGATTCATTTAAAGGAACGTTGGGTTCACAAGAAGTTGCTAACATAATTGAACAAGAGATTATAAAACAAAATCCACAACATGAAGTAAAAAAGATGATTATGTCAGATGGAGGAGAAGGCTTTTTAGAAGCGATGACTTCAGAGGAAGAACGATTTCACCATACTGTACTGAATACAATAGCCGAGCCAATAGAAGTTATGTACGGCATAAAAGATGGAAAAATGATTATTGAGATGGCGCAGTGTGCAGGTGTAATGCTACTTTCAGCCACGCAATTAAATCCTAAAATCACAACGACATATGGTGTTGGGCAACTGATACATTTAGCACTTGAAAAGGGGTTAAGCGAAATTGTGATTGGTATTGGTGGGAGTGCAACAAATGATGGAGGAGCAGGTATGCTTGCCGCACTAGGTGCAAAGTTTTATAACGCGCAAGGTGAAAATTTGGAAATTCCTAAGCTACATGACATTGATACAGTTGATACGAGCCAGATGCATGTACCAACAGAGCTTCATGTAACGATTGCATCCGATGTAACCAACCCTTTATGTGGTGAACAAGGAGCAACGTATGTTTTTTCGGAGCAAAAAGGATTATCAAAAGAAGATTTCGAAGAATATGATGCATATATGAATCATGTGGGTCGCTTATATGAACGTAAAACGAAAAAAAGTGTCATGAATGAACAAGGAGCAGGTGCAGCAGGAGGTATTGGGGCAGCGTTATTAGCTTTCTTCAATACAACAATGGTATCAGGTGCAGAGATTGTATTGAAGGAACAGCAATTCAAGCAACATCTTCAACAAGCAGATTGGGTCATTACAGGAGAGGGAAAAACAGATCGACAAACATTGGAAGGTAAAGCTCCTTTTCAAATTGCATATCAAACAAAGCTACAAAATAAAAAGACGATGTTGATTTCTGGAAAAGTTGAAAATAAAGATATGCTCGCTATTTACTTTGATGAAATACATGAAATTATCACGAAAGAAATAACAATAGAAGAAGCTTTAAATAGACCGGAAAAATCACTTCAAAAGTGTTTACAACAAATTTCTTTTCAATAGAATGTCATAACGTGGTGTTTAATCCAATATTTATTAAGGTATAAAGTGTTATGACTCAAATCGTAGTTTGAATCCTACGAAAAAGTGGGAGGGATCGCGCATGACAGAAGAAAGTTTGAAATCTTACTTAATCCAAATTCAACAACAAGATATTGAATGGAATGAAGTAGATGTTAATAACGTTGTTCGAGAGATGTTTGATCATATACAAACAACCGATATTGAATTGAAAGAGAAGTTAATAGAACCCCTCTTGTCAGAGATGGTTCAATATCATCTAACAGAATCGGCCTTAGAAGCATTAGCCAAAAAATGTGTCGATGAAGAACATTTATATAAAGAAATTGGGGATACTGTTACACGTTATAAAATGACTCGTGCATTTTCGATGTATGTTATTAAAGAATTAGTAGAGAGAGATGTAAAAGATGTTTTTTTATCACATGACACATTTGATTTGCTTAAAAGAGAAGTGATTCTCTACACTAATCTTGAACAAGATTATCGTTTTTATACGGAGGATATGGGATGGGTGAATAGTGTTCTTTTTAGTCTAGAAGCATTGTATGCAATTGTTCAAAATACTCGTCTAGATCCAGCAGAATATACGCAGATTTTTCAAACAGTTATGAATAAGATTTTTACAGCACAGATAATCTATCAGTATGATGAAGAAGAAATAACAGTAGACTTTATTCAATTACTGTTAGAAAAAGACTTTTCAGAGCAAAAAATCATTGATTTTTTAGAAAGAGTACCTGCATTTTTAGAAGGACAAAAAGAAAAGATGACACATATAAACTATTGGAATTTGTATAAAAATTGCAAGTCTCTTTTACGGAGTTTATATATTCGCCTCGATTTGTGTGAAAACCAACCACTTTTGCTTGCTGAAGTGAAAAAGTGCTTACCTAAAATATCTTTTACTTTTTAAAAAAGACTTTATATTAAAAGTATAGAGTCTTTTTTTGTTTTTTTGATATTTCGAAGTCTTACTATATTGAAAAAACTAAAAAAACATATAAAAAGAATAAAATGTGCTAAAAAAAGCATTTTTCTTAGAAATTGTGCGAGAAATCAATTATTTAAGAAAATACGAATTTTTAAAATATTCTTATAGTTTAAAAATAGATAAAAAGACACAAATTACACTAAAAAATCAATACTTTAACGAATTAGTGTACGAACTATTTTTAATCCATACAACATTAGTCTGAATAATTAAATATTTATAAATAATTATTTCATAGTATATTTATTATTTATTTGACGATTTTGAACTCTTTTTTCTAATAAAAATGCAAGAGAAATTAGAATTGGATAAATAAGTATGTTAATTTAGAAAAGATATAATTATGTGCAAGTTGAAAATATTCTTTCAACTTCTTTTTTTCTTAAAATTGTTTTGCTATAGTAATAACATGCTATTTGCGAATGGTTCTATTCTTTTTATTCACTTACTTTATACAAGTTAGTTGTACAACTTCTACATATCTATAGAGACGGATATTTTTTACATAAACGAAACGTAGATGAACGTAGTACATTTTCAACAGAAGTATAGAAAAAAGAGAGTAGTAAACATACGTGAATAATCAAAGATAATAATTTTGATTATCAAGTTGGTCGCATGGGGTGAATCGAGTGGCAATGATGCGAATACATTGTTCATTGTGTATAACAACTGCTGATCATGGTAATAACACAAAGGTTTTATGGGGGCATGGAATAGGGGCTATGTCTGTAAGTGAGTGACATAATGTAAGGTCAGTGCGTATGGTGACAGATGAACACCATACTGGGGCTGCTTAGGAGTGTTAACTTCTGAACAGCCCATCTTTTAATTAAGAAATAAGGGGAGGCTATAACATGTTAAAGTATATTTTAAAACGTCTTGGATATATTTTAGTGGCATTATTCGTAATTGTAACAATTACATTCTTCTTAATGCGTATCGCACCGGGTAGCCCGTTTGCGAGTGAGAAGAGTTTACCACCTGAGATTGAAAAAGCAATGAATGCTGAATACGGCTTAGACAATCCATGGTATATCCAATATAAAGATTATTTAATTTCAACAGCACAATTCGACTTCGGTCAATCAATGAAGTATAAGGATCGTTCAACAAACGATATGATCGCGGAAAGTTTCCCAGTATCTTTAACACTTGGAGTAGAAGCGATGTTACTTGCAGTAGGACTTGGTGTCTTAATCGGGGTTGTCACAGCACTCTATCATAATAAATTCCCAGATTACCTCGGTACGACAATTGCCGTACTCGGTATATCCGTCCCATCCTTTATCTTGGCAGGCCTTTTACAATACTTTGTCGGTTTAAAAGCAGGTTGGTTACCGATTAGTGGATGGAATGGCTTTGCATATAGTATATTACCAGCCCTCTCAATTGCCATTACGCATATGGGCTTCATCGCAAAATTAACACGTTCTAGTATGTTAGAACAAAATCATTCTGAATATGTGAAAATGGCGCGTGCAAAAGGGCTTGGTAAATGGACAACAGTATTCAAACATACACTTCGTAATGCATTATTACCTGTTGTTACGTACTTAGGACCATTATTTGCAGGGGTTATCACTGGTAGTTTCATCGTGGAACAAATCTTTGCGATTCCAGGATTAGGTAAGTATTTCGTAACATCGATTACAAACCGTGATTACACAGTTATTATGGGTACGACAGTATTCTATTCAATCATCTTATTACTTGGTGTATTAATTGTTGATATTTTATACGGATTCATCGATCCACGTATCAAGCTGAAAGGAGCGAAAAAATCATGACACAACCAATTCCAAAAGAAAAATTCAAAATTGTCGGTGTAGATGAAAAGAAAAGTGAACGCTTAGCCGATAAGTCGGTATCGTTCTGGAAAGAAGTATGGATTCGCTTCTCTCATAATAAGCTTGCAGTAGTAGGGATGATTGTCATTGCGATTATTGCTTTAATGGCTATTTTTGCACCGATGTTATCACCTTATAAATATGATGAAATTCTTGGTCGCTTTAATGAAGCACCTAGCGCAAAAAACTGGTTTGGTACAGATGACTTAGGTCGTGATGTATTTACACGTATTTGGTACGGAGCACGTATTTCATTATTTATCGGTCTGGCAGCAGCAGTAATCGATTTAATTATCGGGGTTGCATGGGGCTCAATCGCTGGTCTTGTAGGCGGAAAAGTCGATGATATTATGATGCGTATTGCAGATGTACTAACAGCAGTACCTTATCTATTAGTTGTTATTATCTTACTTGTTGTTTTACAACCAGGTTTACTACCAATGATTATCGCACTGTCGATTACAGGTTGGGTAAACATGGCGCGTATCGTACGTGGTGAAGTATTATCTATTAAAAATCAAGAGTATGTTCTTGCTGCCCGCACACTTGGCGCAAGTACAGGGCATTTAATTATGCGTCACTTAGTACCAAATGCACTTGGTGCGATTATCGTAACGATGACATTAACAATTCCAAATGCCATCTTCACAGAGTCATTCTTGAGTTATATCGGTTTAGGTGTACCACAACCACAAGCAAGTTGGGGAACAATGGCATCAGACGGGAACAATGCGATTGATACAGCACCTTGGCGTTTAATCTTCCCAGCAATTTTCATTTCATTAACAATCTTTGCATTCAATGCAGTCGGTGACGGTTTGCGTGATGCACTCGATCCAAAACTACGTAAATAGGAGGTGTGGAAAATGGCTGAAACCATTTTAGAAGTTAAAAATTTAAAAATAAATTTCAAAACGTATGCGGGTCTTGTACATGCCGTACGTGGTGTAAACTTCGATTTGAAACAAGGTGAGACACTTGCCATTGTAGGTGAGTCAGGTTCAGGGAAATCTGTAACGAGTAATGCATTGATGAAACTGATTCCACAACCACCAGGCATCTATGCAGATGGTCAAATTTTGTTTGAAGGTCGTGATTTAATTCCACTGACTGAAAAACAAATGTCAAAAATTCGTGGAAATGACATTGCAATGATTTTCCAAGATCCAATGACAGCACTAAACCCAACGATGAAAGTTGGAAAGCAGATTACAGAAGTTATTTTGAAACATAATAAAAATACATCGCGTGCAGAAGCAAAAAAACGTGCGATTGAATTATTAGATGAAGTTGGGATTCCTTATCCAGAACAGCGCTTCTCGCAATATCCACATGAATTTTCTGGTGGTATGCGTCAGCGTGTGGTAATCGCTATTGCATTAGCAGCAGAACCAAAACTACTTATTGCAGACGAACCAACAACAGCACTAGACGTAACAATTCAAGCGCAAATTATTGAATTAATGAAGAAAATTCAAAAAGAGCGTAATACATCAATCATCTTCATCACGCATGATTTAGGTGTTGTAGCGAATGTAGCTGATCGTGTAGCGGTTATGTACGCTGGACAAATTGTAGAATATGGTACAGTGAATGAAATTTTCTATAATCCTAAACATCCTTATACATGGGGATTACTTGGTTCGATGCCTGATTTAGATAATAATGCAGATGAGTTATTACGTACGATTCCAGGCTCACCACCAGACTTAACAAACCCACCAAAAGGTGATGCGTTTGCAGCACGTAATGAGTTTGCGATGCAAATTGATTACGAAGAAGAGCCACCAATGTTCCAAGTGTCACCAACACACTTCGCGAAAACATGGTTACTACATCCAGATGCACCAAAAGTAGAATTACCTGAAGCTGTTGCAAAGCGCATTAAAGGTTATTTAGGTGAGGAGGTCGAGCAATATGTCTGAGAAAATTTTAGAAGTTAAAAATTTACAACAACATTTTGGTTCGATTAGAGCAGTCGATGGAATTAGTTTCGATGTTTATAAAGGTGAAACACTCGGTCTTGTAGGTGAATCAGGTTGTGGAAAATCAACAACAGGTCGCTCGATTATCCGTCTATATGACATTACAGGTGGAGAAATTATCTTCAAAGGTCAAAATATTCATGGTAAAAAATCGAAAAAAGAATTACAACAATTCAATAAAGAAATGCAAATGATTTTCCAAGACCCTTATGCATCATTAAATCCACGTATGACAGCAGGCGAGATTATCGCAGAGGGTTTTGATATCCATGGCATGCACAAAGATAAAAAGAAGCGTAAAGAAGTTATTGGAGAATTACTAGAGGCAGTAGGTTTAAATCGTGAACATGCTGGGCGTTATGCACATGAATTCTCAGGTGGTCAACGTCAACGTATCGGTATTGCACGCGCATTAAGCTTAGACCCTAGCTTTATTATTGCAGATGAACCAATTTCTGCATTAGACGTTTCAATTCAAGCACAGGTGGTAAACTTACTAAAGCAATTACAAAAAGAGCGTGATTTAACATATTTATTTATCGCGCATGATCTATCAATGGTGAAATACATCAGTGATCGTATCGCTGTAATGCGCCGTGGTAAAATTGTTGAACTAGGTACAGCAGAAGATATTTACTATCATCCTGTACACCCATATACAAAGTCATTATTATCAGCTATTCCATTGCCAGATCCAAAAACAGAAGCGACACGTGTACGAATTCCTTATGAACATGAGGAAGTAGGCGAAGGTGGAAAAACACATGAAGTATTCCCAGGTCATTTTGTTTATGGAACAGAAGAGCAATTGAAGAGATGGCGTCCATAAATATAACAATATAATAGTAAGAAGTCGCTTTTAAAAAAAGTGACTTCTTCACTATATATTCTCATTATTACAATATAAGTGAGAAGTTTTGTTGTGCGAAACATTAGAATGTGAAAATAAATTACCAACATGCTTTTTTAATTAACTAGTTAATAGATAACTGAAAAATGGTATATAATGGTTTTTGTTTTCGTTTCATTGAATCAATTATTTAATGTGATGAAGTATTTTATTACTTTTGAGGATAAAAGCACATTCAAAATAATGATATTTTTTTGTTTTCAATTTGGTCATAGATGTTAGAAAAAATAGAAACTTACAATTATTTTAATTTTTTTGAAAAATTAAAAGATAATGTTTTTAATTTTCTATACATTTTGATATTATATTAATAGCTATACAAGGTAGCTATTTTTCTACTTGGAAGAATAATTTCAATAAAGGGGGCTTCATTTATGAAGAAAAAGTCACTACTGCTTGTATTATTATCAGCAGTAATGCTAGTCCTTGCAGCTTGCGGCTTTGGCGGTAAAGACAAAGATGAAAGCGGCGGCAAAGACTCAGACAACGGTAAGGATTCAAATGAACAACTAAACTTAGTTATTCCATCTGAACCACCAAGCTTAAATCCACAAAAAGCAACAGACAGTACATCAGGCGCAATCTTACGTTCAGTATTCGAAGGTTTAACTCGCGTTGATAAAGATGGTAATGTGCAACCAGCAGCTGCTGAGAAAATTGATGTAAGCGATGACAAATTAACTTACACATTCACATTACGTGATTCAAAATGGTCAAATGGTGACACTGTAACAGCAGGCGATTTCAAATACGCTTGGATGTATGCATTAGATCCAAAGAACGCTTCTGAGTATGCGTCAATCCTATATCCAATCAAAGGTGCTCAAGCATTCAACGAAGGTAAAGGTAAAGATTCTGATGTTGGTATCACTGTAAAAGATGATAAAACATTAGTAGTTAAGTTAGAAAATCCAACTCCTTACTTCACTGAAATTACTGCATTCTACACGGCAATGCCAGTAAATGAAAAAGAAGCTAAGAAAAATGCAAAATGGTCAGCTGAAGGCGGTAAAGGTTACGTATCAAACGGACCATTCACTTTATCAGATTGGAAACATTCAGACTCAATTACTCTTAAAAAGAACGACAGTTACTGGGATAAAGAAAACGTAACTCTAAGTACTGTAGATATTAAGATGGTTGAATCAGAAGCAACTGCTAACCGTATGTTCAAGAGCGGTGACATTGATTTCCTAGGTTCTCCATTCCAAACAGTTCCACTTGATGCAATCGATGGTTACAAAAAAGATAAATCACTTAAAATTGAAGACTATGCTGCTATTTACGAGTATAAATTCAATACAAAAGGTAAATTCACTAAGAACGAAAACATCCGTAAAGCTTTAACATTATCAATTGACCGTCAAGGTTTAATCGATAACGTTGTAAAAGGTGAGCAAACACCAGCTTTAGGTATGGTTCCAAAAGCAATCAAAGGCTTTGAAACAGATCGCGGTTACATCAAAGATAACGATGTAGAAGGCGCTAAAAAAGCTCTTGCTGAAGGTATGAAAGAATTAGGTATTAAAGATGCAAAAGATATCACAATCGGTATCTCAATCAACACTTCTGAAGCACATGCTGCAATCGCACAGTACATTCAAGAAGGATGGACTAAAAACTTAGGTATCAACGTTAAAATTGATAACGCTGAGTGGCAAGTATATCTAGATAAGATTTCTTCATTAGATTATGATGTAGGTCGTCTAGGATGGATTGCTGATTACAACGACCCTTACACATTCTTAGAGCGTTATGACACTGCTAAGAACGGTAACAACGACACTGGTTGGGAAAACAAAGAATACAAATCTCTAATGACGCAAGCTACGAAAGAAACTGACGAAGCGAAACGTGAAGAGCTTATGAAAAAAGCTGAGAAAATTCTTATGACTGAATTCCCAGTAGCACCAATCTACTACTACACAAACCTTTGGGTTGAAAAAGATTACGTTAAAGACATGGCGCCTAACCGCCTTGGTGAAATCAGCTTAAAAGATGTTAAAATTGAAAAATAATAAGTGAACCTCACTTATTAGGCTTCACACAAGAGGGCTACACTTAGTCGAGGATTCGATTAAGTGTAGCCTCTTGTTTTATTCAAAAATAGAAGGAGGTAGAAAGATGCTTCAATATATTTTAAAAAGGTTTGCTTATATTCTTGTTGCACTATTTGTTATTGTAACAATCACATTCTTCCTAATGCGTATCGCACCTGGTAGTCCTTTCGCAAGCGAAAAAAGTTTGCCACCTGAAATTGAAAAAGCAATGAATGAAGAATATGGACTCAATAATCCCTGGTACATTCAATACAAAGATTACCTCATCTCTACTGCACAATTTGATTTTGGTCAATCCATGAAATACAAAGACCGCTCCACGAATGATATGATTGCAGAAAGTTTCCCAGTATCACTCACACTCGGCGTTGAAGCCATGTTACTTGCAGTTGGTTTAGGCGTATTAATCGGTGTCGTCACCGCCCTCTATCATAATAAATTCCCAGATTATTTAGGTACGATCATTGCTGTACTCGGTATATCCGTCCCGTCATTTATTCTTGCAGGACTTTTACAATATTTTATTGGACTCAAAGCAGGCTGGCTACCCATCAGCGGTTGGAATGGCTTTGCTTATAGCATCTTACCCGCCCTCTCCATTGCGATTACACATATGGGCTTCATCGCAAAATTAACACGTTCCAGCATGTTAGAACAAAACAGTTCTGAGTATGTTAAAATGGCTCGCGCCAAAGGTATTGGAAAGTGGACAACCGTCTTCAAACACACCCTCCGTAATGCACTTCTCCCAGTTGTCACCTATTTAGGACCTCTTTTTGCCGGAGTTATTACAGGCAGTTTTATCGTGGAACAAATTTTTGCGATTCCTGGACTTGGTAAATATTTCGTTACCTCAATTACAAACCGTGATTATACAGTTATCATGGGTACAACCGTTTTCTATTCGATTATTTTACTCCTAGGTGTTCTCATCGTTGACATTTTATACGGATTCATTGATCCTCGTATCAAGTTGAAAGGAGCGAAAAAATCATGACGCAACCAATCCCGCCTGAAAAATTTAAAATCGTCGGTGTCGACGAACGTAAAAATGAACAATTAGCTGATAAATCCATTTCCTTTTGGAAAGAAGTATGGATTCGTTTTTCTCATAATAAATTGGCTGTAATTGGGGTAATTATAATTATCTTGATTGCACTCATGGCGATTTTTGCACCCATGCTATCTCCTTATAAATATGACCAAATTTTAGGGAAGTTTAATGAACCACCAAGCTCAAAAAACTGGTTTGGAACAGATGACTTAGGACGTGACGTATTTACCCGTATTTGGTACGGAGCACGTATTTCTTTATTTATCGGTTTAGCCGCTGCAGTCATTGACTTAATTATCGGTGTTGCTTGGGGTGCAATTTCAGGACTTGTAGGTGGTCGAGTAGATGATATTATGATGCGTATTGCAGATGTTTTAACAGCTGTTCCGTATTTATTAGTTGTCATTATCTTACTTGTTGTACTACAACCGGGTTTGTTACCAATGATTATCGCCCTCTCCATTACAGGGTGGGTGAATATGGCGCGTATTGTACGTGGAGAAGTACTCTCCATTAAAAATCAGGAGTATGTACTCGCGGCGAGAACACTTGGCGCAAGTACAGGACATCTCATTATGCGACATCTTATTCCAAATGCTCTCGGTGCGATTATCGTAACAATGACATTAACAATCCCAAACGCTATTTTTACAGAGTCATTTTTAAGCTATATCGGTCTAGGTGTACCACAACCACAAGCAAGTTGGGGAACGATGGCATCAGATGGTAATAATGCGATTGATACAGCACCTTGGCGACTGATTTTCCCAGCAATTTTTATTTCACTAACGATTTTTGCTTTTAACGCCATTGGTGATGGACTGCGTGATGCACTCGATCCAAAACTACGTAAATAAGGGAGTGTTTTATATGGATGAAATCATTTTAGAAGTCAAAAATTTGAAGATTAACTTTAAGACGAATGCAGGTACAGTACAAGCTGTACGTGGTGTGAACTTTACAATTGCAAAAGGTAAAACTTTAGCAATTGTAGGCGAGTCTGGTTCTGGGAAGTCTGTAACGAGTAATGCTTTAATGAAGCTCATTCCGCAACCTCCAGGTATTTATGCAGAAGGAGAAATCCTCTTTGATGGTCGTGACTTAGTCAAGTTAACTGAAAAAGAGATGACGAAAATACGCGGCAATGAAATGGCGATGATTTTCCAGGACCCTATGACTGCTTTAAATCCAACGATGAAAGTTGGAAAACAGATCATGGAAGTAATTTTAAAACATAAAAAGAACTTCTCAAAAGAGGGTGCTAAAAAGCGCGCGATTGAATTACTAGATGAAGTAGGAATTCCATATCCTGAAAAGCGTTTTTCTCAATATCCGCATGAATTTTCAGGCGGTATGCGTCAACGTGTTGTAATTGCGATTGCACTTGCAGCAAATCCAAAACTTTTGATTGCAGATGAGCCAACAACAGCACTTGATGTAACAATTCAAGCACAAATTATTGAATTGATGAAAGAAATTCAGCGTAATAGTAATACGTCCATCATCTTCATTACACATGATTTAGGTGTTGTGGCGAATGTCGCTGATTACGTGGCAGTGATGTATGCAGGGCAAATTGTCGAGTATGGTACAGCAAATGAAATTTTTTATAATCCACGTCACCCTTATACTTGGGGTTTACTCGGTTCAATGCCTGATTTAGATAATAAATCAGACGAATTATTGCGTACGATTCCAGGATCGCCTCCCGACTTGATTAATCCACCAAAAGGAGATGCTTTTGCGGCACGTAATGAGTTTGCGATGGCAATTGATTACGAAAAAGATTCGCCGATGTTTGAAGTAACGCCAACTCATTTTGCAAAAACATGGCTCCTTCATCCAGATGCGCCGAACGTTCCAATTCCAGAAGAAGTACAAAAACGAATTGATGGATACTTGCAGAAGGGAGAACAGTAGATGGCGAATAAAATTTTAGAGGTACGCAATTTAAAACAATATTTCGGCACAGTTAAAGCAGTCGATGATATTAGTTTTGAAGTGTATGAAGGCGAGACGCTAGGATTAGTTGGTGAGTCGGGTTCTGGAAAGTCGACAACAGGGCGCTCAATTATTCGTCTATATGATATTACAGATGGTGAAGTACGATTTCGCGATGAGAATGTACATGGGCGAAAAAATCGACAATCACAGATGACGTTTAATAAAGAGATGCAAATGATTTTCCAAGACCCTTATGCATCACTCAATCCACGTATGACAGCCGGCGAGATTATCGCAGAAGGTTTTGATATTCATGGTATGCATAAAGATAAAAAGAAGCGTAAAGAAGTTATTAGTCAATTGCTTGAAGCAGTAGGTTTGAATCGTGAGCATGCAGGGCGTTATGCACATGAATTCTCAGGCGGTCAGCGCCAGCGTATTGGGATCGCGCGCGCACTCAGTTTAAATCCGAGTTTTATTATTGCAGATGAACCTATCTCAGCATTAGATGTATCGATTCAAGCGCAAGTCGTAAACCTCTTAAAAAAATTACAAAAAGAACGCAATTTAACTTTCTTATTCATTGCGCATGATTTATCAATGGTGAAATATATTAGTGATAGAATCGCTGTCATGCATCATGGAAAGATTGTGGAACTTGGCGATGCTAATGCCATTTACAATCACCCAATCCACCCCTATACAAAATCTTTACTGTCAGCAATCCCATTACCAGATCCAATATCCGAAGCGAAAAGAACAAGGATTCCTTATATACCAGAAGGTGTAAGTGCTACTCAAACGACGCATGAAGTTTACCCAGGACACTACGTATTTGGAACGGACGAACAAATTCAAGTGTGGAAAGCAGAGACCGAAAAAGGACGTATTATTGATTATTAGTGCCTAAACGAACGAAAACATTATTCATTAGTTTGAATGTTACGTTTTTCGTTCGTTTTTTTAATTTTATTCATAAAGATCTATCGTAATTTTCTGAATTCATGTCGTTTGTATTGTAAAATATAGTACAATAAAGAGAGAAAAATGAATGATATAGGGGCGTTAATATGACGATTACAACAGTTCTTTTTGATTTAGATGATACGCTATTATGGGATCAAAAAAGTATTGCAGAAGCTTTTTGTTTAACATGTGAAGAAGCAGCAAAACATGTGGATGGAGAAGTGAATGTTCAAGAGTTAGAAGCGGCTGTTCGTGCGGCAGCGAGAAAATTATACGCAAGTTATGAAGTCTACGATTACACACAAATGATTGGTATCAATCCCTTCGAAGGAATGTGGGGAACATTCGACGATCCAACACCTTCGTTCCAAAAGATGAAGACGATTGTACCGCAATATCGTAAAGATGCTTGGACACAAGGATTAAAAGAATATGGTATTGAAGATGCGCAGCTTGGTGAAATGTTAGGGGAATATTTTATTGAAGCGCGTAAAAGAAGTCCTTTTGTATATGAGGAAACGTTTGAAGTATTAGAGCAATTAAAAGGCAAATACCAATTAGTATTATTAACAAATGGTGCGCCAAGTCTACAAAATACAAAATTAGAAATCACACCTGAGTTAGTGCCATACTTCGATCATATTATTATTTCAGGTGATTTTGGTAAAGGAAAGCCAGATGCTTCTATTTTTGAATATGTATTAGAAAAAGCCAATATTTCAGCAGGTGAGGGAATTATGGTTGGTGATAATTTAATGACTGATATTTTAGGTTCATCACGTATTGGTATGAAGAATGTATGGATTAATCGCGAACATAAAGCACCTTCTGAGACGGTTATTCCTACATATGAAATTCAGAACTTGCGCGAATTAAAAGCAATTATTGAAGCTTAATGGAAACTTTCTTTTTTGTGTCACGTTCTATAATGGCATGAGGAGGAATTGGAAGAAATATGAATCGAAGTCGTAAAAAGAAACGTATTGTCTTTGTGTCGTTGTTACTTACAATTGCAGTATGTCTATATAAAATGAAACAATAAAAGATGGGGATTACGCTTATGTGTAATCCTCTTTATGATGGCAAAAAAGAGGAGACGCATTAACGCGCCTCCTCTTGTTACCTTTGTGAAAATGATTTATAGTGTAATCGCTTTTACTTCGAAAATATTTTTTTGTTGTTTTAAGAAGTCAACATGTTCAACTACGTGGTCAACTGAAAGTACCATGATGGCATCCCCACCTTCAATTGCACGTCCAACTTGCATCGTTGCGATATTAATATTTTGATCTGCAAGTAGTGTACCAACTAAACCGATTGCACCTGGTTTATCTGTATGTTTAATGAATAAGATATGTCCTTCTGGATTAATATCTACATTATAGTCATCAATTTGTACAATACGTGCGCCAAGTCCAGCAAGTAGCGTACCTTTTACTTTATGTGTTGTATTGTTTGTTACTAACTCAACTGTAATTGAGTTTAAGAATGCTTTCGCACGCGTTGATTTATGCTCGTTAATTTTAATATCATTACGATCCGCTAGGTAACGTGCATTTACGTTATTTACGTGATTACCTAAGTTACGCGTTAAAATTCCTTTTACTGTATTATTCGTTAATGGACGAACATCGAAGTTTGCTAAATCACCAGAGTAATAGATATTGACTTCGTTAATTGGTTCGTCTGTTAAATGAGAAACTAATTTACCAATTTTATCGCCTAGTTCGAAGAATGGTTCTACTTTTGCGACCATATCTTTAGGAACAGATGGCATGTTCACAGGATTTAAAACTGTACCATGTTTGAAGTAACTTAAAATATCGTTACTTACATCTACTGCAACGGACTCTTGTGCTTCAATTGTAGAAGCACCTAAGTGAGGAGTTGCAATGACTTGTGGCAAGTCTAATAATTTGTTTCCTACGAAAGGTTCTTCTTCCATTACGTCAAGCGCTGCGCCAGCTACTTTACCAGACTCGATTGCTGCATAAAGAGCTTCTTCATCAATGATTCCACCGCGTGCACAGTTGATGATACGTACGCCATCTTTCATAATATTAAAAATATTTTCGTTAATCATATGACGTGTAGAATCAAGTAATGGTGTGTGGACTGTGATGAAGTCAGCCACTTTTGCGACATCTTCTACAGAACCGTAATCAACACCCGCTTTTTCTGCCTTTTCAGCTGTTAAGAATGGGTCATAAGCGATGACGTTCATACGGTTACCTTTTGCGCGATGAGCCACTTCTTGACCAATACGACCAAAACCGACAACACCAAGTGTTTTATTCTTTAATTCAACACCAACGAATTTTTTACGATCCCAGCGACCTTCCATTAAAGATTGGTAAGCATGTGGGATATGACGAGCTAGCGCCATAATCATCGCTGTTGTATGTTCAGCAGCAGAGTTTGTATTACCATCTGGAGCGTTGACAACGATAATCCCTTTTTCTGTTGCAGCTTCTAAGTCGATATTATCGACACCAACACCAGCACGACCAATTAATTTCAAATTGTCGGCAGCTTTAATAATTTCGCGCGTTACTTTCGTTTGAGAACGAACAAGTAATACGTCGAAGTCTTTGATGATTGCTTTTAGTTCTTCAGGTGCTAAACCTGTATTACTAACGATATTTAAATCTAATTCTTGTTCTTGGCGAAGAGGGTAAATCCCATCTTCGCTTAGTGGATCGCTAATTAAAATATTAATTGCCATGATTATTTCGCTCCTTCTAGTTCGCGTTGTTGTGTTTGTTCAAGATATACTTGCTGTGCAGCAGCTACACCGGCACCTAACTGAATTTTCTTACCTACTTTTACTAATGCAATTTCCATTGCAGCTAAATATTGAAGTACGTCAGTTGGTGCGCAGTAACCCATGTGACCAACGCGGAAAATTTTGCCCTTTAATTCAGCTTGTCCACCAGCAACTGTTAGATTGAAACTTCCTTTGATTTCTTTACGGAATGCTTCTGCATCGAAATCAGTTGGTTTTAAAGATGTTACAGTTGGAGAACCATCTTCATCTTTTGTGAATAGCGGAACATCTAGTGCTTTGAAAGCAGCACGTGTCATATCACGCATTAAGCGGTGACGTGCATAGACATTTTCAAGACCTTCTGTTTCTAAGTTTTCAAGAACTTGCTCTAAGCCGAATAGTAAAGATAGAGCAGGTGTAAATGGTGTCGTATCTTTTGCTAAGTTATCGCGATATTTTGTTAAGTCTAAGTAGAAACCGCGTTTTGGATTTGATTCAATCACTTTCCAAGCGCGTTCGCTTGCAGCGATAAAGCCAAGACCAGCTGGTAACATTAATGCTTTTTGAGCACCTGTTACAACAATATCTAATCCCCACTCATCCATCTTCGTTTCAACGCCTGCCATACAAGATACGCCATCAACGATGACAAGTGCTTCAGATACTTCATGTACAGCCTGTGCTAAACGACCAACAGGATTCAAGACACCTGTAGATGTTTCACAGTAAGTAGAAAATACGGCTTTAATTTCTGGGTTTGCTTGAACATGTGCTTTTACAGCTTCTGGGTCAAGTGCTGTACCCCATTCAACGTGGAACTCTTCTACGTCGATTTGGTATGCTTCACAAATTTTTGTGAAACGGTTTCCGAATACACCAGTTGCAACGACAAGTACCTTGTCACCTGGATGTACAACATTGACGATTGCAGCTTCTAAACAAGAAGTACCGCTACCTGTTAGCATCATGACATCTTGCTCTGTTCCGAATACTTTTTTCAGTTTTGGCTTAATATTTTGAATCATCTGACTAGTTTCGTTACCACGGTGCCCGATCATCGGTTTTGTCATCGCTCTCTCTACACTCGGTGGGATTGGTGTTGGTCCTGGAATACGTAATAATTGATAATCTGTTAACATAATGAAATTTCCCCTTTCGTTTTTGAAAAAATAAAAAGCCTTCCATCCCTGCAAAAAAATTGCAAGGGACGAAAGGCTAAATGTATACATTTAGTAACGCGGTACCACCCTAATTTACTGTCCATACAAAGAGGACAGTCTTATCTATATGCGTAACGTGCATGTGCCGGGTAAACCTACTTTTGGATGTTCAGAATACCTATTCAGAAGTGGAACTTATGCATGAAATCGCTGATTTGCACCGACCATCAGCTCGCTGTGGGATTTTCAAAAATCATAAGCATGTCTTCGTCATCATATTTGTGCGTGATTTGAATTTAAATCTATATTAAAGCTAATGTTAAGTAATGTCAACGATAATTTAAAAAAATATTAAAAATAACCTTTTTTAAGACCTTTAAAAAGAATTAAAACGAACATTTTTAATTATTAATCATTTAAATGTTCGTTCTTTTAGAGAGGACAATGAAAGCTTTGAAATTGTATCAGAGAGTAAAAGTAAAACGCTTACAATATTGAAGGTGTAAGGTTTAGGGGTTTCCGTAAACATTAAAAGTTCTTATCCATTAGTGTAGTAAAGTGTTAAAATACGTTTTTTTCATTCGTATAAATGTTCGTAACAAAAAGAAATAAAGGACTTTTCAGATTTTTCACGAATATTAATAATGAATGATCATTCATAATATAAGGGGTGTCCATATGACAGAAAAAACAATTCTTTTTGAACAGGTAGGGCGTGTTGCAACGATTACATTGAATCGACCAACGTCGATGAATGCAATTAATTTAGAAATGATGAAAGAGTTAGGCGATTGTTTTGAGGAGCTTCATCATCAACATGAAATTCAAGTCGTTATTTTAAAGGGACAGGGAAAGGCCTTTTCATCAGGTGGAGATATTAAAGGAATGATTCAAGGTGATTTAGATTTGGAAGAAGCTATGACGCTTGTAGCGCGTTATACGCGTTTATTATATACATTACCGAAGATTGTCATTGCTCAAGTCCACGGGGCAGCAGCAGGGCTTGGATTGAGTACGGCGCTCGCAGCAGATTATGTCATCGCTGAAGAAACAGCTAAAATTGCGATGAACTTCATTGGTATTGGGTTAATTCCAGATGGTGGTGGGCATTTCTTCATGCAGGAGCGTTTAGGCAATGTGAAAGCAAAGCAAGCTATTTGGGTAGGAGAGGTTATGAGCGGTACAAAAGCACAGAAAATTGGTCTTGTGGATGAAATTGTAGCAGAGGGTGCTGTGGATGAATTTGTACAATCTATGGTGCAACGTTTTTCGCATGCGCCATTAAAAGCGATGATTGAGACGAAAAAGGTTCTAAATGAACGCCGCTTACCAGAGCTCGAATCGGTTTTGTTGAAAGAGACAGAAGGTCAGAAGAAAATGCGAGATACAAAAGATCATATGGAAGGTATTCGCGCATTTGTAGAGAAGCGTAAACCAAACTTTAAAGGGGAGTAGAAAAGAGTAGGAATACCACACATATTTGTGGTTTCCTAGTCTTTATTTTTACGAATGGAAAAGGATGAGTTTTCCTTCTGAATTGACTAAGCGATGTGTAGCTTCACTTAATTCAAGTGAGGCGATTTTTTCAGCACCCGCTGTTTTGGCTTCATGATCGTTTTCAAATTCCCAATCTTCATCTAAAATAACTTCCCCAGTTGGTTGAAAAGCAGTAAAGCGAAATTTCATTATAAAGCACCCCTTTTTAAAATAATGAATACTTATTCATTATAATATGAAATACTAAAAACTTTCTAGGGATAACTATGCTTTTCAAGGAATAGATAAAAAAAGTATGTACTATGATGAAATCGAATGGATTTAAAATACTTTCTTTTTTACCAAAGTGGTACAATAAATGTTATGTAAGTATCATATTGAAGCGTTTTTTAAAATACTTCAGAGGAAAGGAGATTGATTAAGAGATGGAAGGAATTGCAACATTACGTGTTGGCGAAGCCGTCAACCAATATTTATTAATCAAACAAGCAACGAAGGGTGTTACAACAATGGGGAAACCATTTATGACCCTTATTTTGCAAGATAAGAGTGGCAGTATTGAATCGAAATTATGGGATGCAGGTGATGAACAAGTTCAAATGTATCCAGCAGGTGGTATTGTGCATATTAGTGGAGAAATTCAAGATTACAGAGGGAAGTTACAGTTACGCATTAAACAAATACGACCTGTAAAAGAAGGCGAACCAATTCAGGTGTCGGACCTTGTTCAATCTTCTGATACACCAAAAGAACAATTGTATGAGGAGTTACAATCTTATTTATTCGATATTCACAATCCAGCGATTAATCGTATTACAAGACAATTAGTGAAAAAGCATGAGATTGCGTTTATGACATATCCAGCTGCGACAAAGAATCATCACGACTATGCATCGGGGTTAATTGATCACGTAACGTCAATGTTACGTCTAGGAAAGGCAATTGCAGATTTATACCCAACAATTAATCGAGATTTATTATATGCAGGGATTATTTTACATGATATCGGTAAAGTAGTAGAGCTATCAGGACCTGTTTCAACTGTTTATACAGTGAAGGGGAATTTACTGGGACATATTACAATTATGGTGTCTGAAATTGAAGTGATTGCAGAGGAACTTGGGATTGAAGGGGAGGAAGTAATGCTACTTCAACATATGGTGTTATCACATCATGGTAAAGAAGAGTGGGGTAGCCCGAAAAAACCAATGATTCAAGAAGCGGAGATTTTACATTATATTGATAATATTGATGCGAAGATGAATATGTTAAAACGCGCATTATCAAAAACAGAAGCAGGGGAATTTACAGAGCGTCTGTTTGCTCTTGATAATCGTGCTTTCTACAAACCAACAATTGAATAAATAAAAAAGCATGAGGAGAATCATAATTCTCCATCATGCTTTTTCTTTACTTATTTAGAAGAACCTAAGAATGAAGATAGAGCGTCTTTTAAATCTTTATCTTTGATTTTAATATCAGCATCTTTCATTAACTTAGCAATTTTTTCTTGTAGTTTTGTAGAGTTTGGATCTTCAGCTTTTGCTTTCTTAAGAGCAAGTGTTTGTTTGATTGCATCTTTTTCATCATCAAATGATTTACTTACTTCTTTCACACGTGTATCTTCTAATTTAATGATATGGTAGCCATAGCTTGATTTTACTGGCTCAGAAATTTCACCTTTTTTCATTACATAAGCAGCATCAGTGAATTCTTGTACCATTTGATCTGGACCGAACCAACCAAGTTCGCCGCCTTTAGATGCTGTACCTTGGTCTGTTGAGTTTTTCTTTGCAAGTTCAGCAAATTTCTTTGAATCTTTTTTTAATTCAGCTTCGATTTTCTTCGCTTCTTTTTCATCTGCTACTAAGATATGGCTCGCTTTTAATTCTTTCTTTGTGCGATCATAATATTCTTTCGCTTCTTTATCAGAGATTTTGATGCCGTCTGTTTGTGCTTTCTCTTGTAGAAGGTTCAGTTTAAGGTAGCGTTTGAATTTATCTTCTGTCATACCTTGAGACGCTAAGTAAGTTTTTAAATCTTGGCCTTGTGCTTCGATTTGTTCCTTTTGTTCTTTGTAACGTGTGTCTACTTCTTTATCAGATACTTTGTATTTGTTTTCAAGTACTTTTTCAATCATGATTAATTGAAGTGCTTGATCGCCCGCAGTTTCTTTTAGTTCTTTATAAAGTTGTTCTTGTGTTACATCGCCAACTTTAGAAGTGACTACCTTCTCGTCACCTGAATTACCACAAGCAGCTAAACCTAGTACTGAAGCCGCAAGTGTCAATGTTAATACTGTCTTTTTCATTATTAAATTCTCTCCCAACCTAATATCTCTTTAAGCCTAATAAACCATTGCTTTTGTAACTATACCATAGAACGATAAAAAAATAAAAAGGTTGCCTATACAACGATATGAAAAAAATACATATTTTACTATATTATTTTTTAAAAAAATATTTATCTGCTTTTTACACTAAAAATATGCAAATAAAAACAGAACCAGCGACGTTCGCTGCTCCTGTTTATAATCTAAGTATAAAATATACGTTTTAAGATAGAAGTGAGGCTTAAATTGAATAGTAGGTCTTTAAATATAAAGAAACTAATAAAATCGTGATTAAGATATTGATTGTTCTGTATACCGTTGGTTGTTTTTCTTCTGGAATTTCTTTTCTGGCGCATAGAGCATATGTCATGCGATTGATCTGGAATAAGTAAAAAACCGCAAATAAAATGACGATTATAATCAAGACCGTTCCCCCTTCCTATCATACACTTCAAGCATATCAAATGAACTGTTATGCTGACAAGTTTGTTCGCGTATTTGTATAAGGAACTAATATTTCAAAACCTTTATCTGTTTCTTCGACCAATGCTTTTTTAGGTGTCTTTAATAAATGTTTCGCATATAACAAGTCAATAAGACAAAGTCCACTATGATAAGCGAGTAGAATCGTAAAGTAGTGGCGGAAACTTGGTAATGTGATAGCACCTATAATAAAGATCGAGTTAATAATAATAAAAGGCATTATAAGTGAAATCAAATAGCGTGATTTCATAATTGGTTCATGAATTCGCATATTTAAAAGGGGAATAATCCCGAATTTTCTTTCGACTGAAAAGCGTAGTCGATTGCGATAACGTGCAATCGGCATAAAATGTAATAATTTATGCAAAGGGTATGTCAATAATAAAACGAGTAAAAACCATGAAAATCGTTGATCAGACATAGGACCGTGACGAAAGACATTAATTGAAATATAGAAAAACGAAAAAACAATAAAAACGAAAATCATCGAAAATAGAAAAATACGATCATGTCCGTATTGTTTTTGCACATTAATAGTTTTCCAACAATGCACTGTAAGCATCTCCATTCATTCATAACTGAAGGGCTTCCAAGTAGTAGTCCTTCCTTTGTACAGCGACGTTCCCAAAACAGGGAATAAAAATCGTCGATACATAACATAAGTCTTTTTAATGACAAAAGCAAGTACTTTTTTTAGTATGAATTTAAGAGAACGCTTACAATGTGATGGTATCAATAAATCCTCTCCAATAAAGAAATTGAAGAGGATTTTTGATTATGTTATAACTGTTTTTCCATGTTCTCAAATGACTTTTCAAAAATATCCATGAAGTCGTCACCATAAATGTTACGGATGACAGCCATTAACTCAAGATACTGCGGGAATTTACCATACATTTCTTTTAACGGAAGCGAACCGTCGACTACAGTATGATTTGTTTTGTCGTAGTTGTCATTTAGATCTTGCAACAGTGCTTGACCTTTTTCTGTAATCTCAACGTATGTATTTCGCTTATCATCATCACGTTTAGAGAAAGAAAGTAATCCTCGTTCTTCAAGATTTTTTGAGAAGTTAAATGCTGTTGATACATGCATAACACCAAATTTAGCGATATCTGAAATAGACGCGCCCTCTAAATTAGATGCAATACAAAGAACGTGATGCTCATTGATGTTTAAGTCATACGGTTTAATCCAGGCTTGCCAATCTTTTTCAACAGCCTTCCAAAGTGCTTTAGATAAATGGGCAATTCGTTGTGAATAAATCATGGCTTCTTTCACCGAATATAAATCTTCAGACATGCTACCACCACTTTCGCATTTTTTTTCATTATATCATTATTTCCCAAAAATATACAACGAGAAAAGAATGAAATAAATGAATTTTTAAAATCTTCATGCTCTTAGTTTGTTGAGCCCTTTTTTTTCTTCAGTGTAATTTTTTGAAGCTCTTCCATCTCAGCGTTTAATTCATCGGCTGATTTTTTTAAACCTTCAATGTGTTTCTTCAAGTTTTCTTGTGATGGAGCTGAAGTTTCTTGGAATCTACTAATAGCTTCTTTAATACCTGAAACTGCATCAGGTAGCGTGTTTTGAACTTCATATTTAATCGAATTAACCGATTGCTTAATCATTGTAATTCGTTGCTGTAATTCGTTCTTAATGTCTGAGGAGTTATTTTTATACTGTGTTAAAGAACCCTTTAATTCCTTACCTGATTTTGGAGTTGTGAATAATGTTACGGCAGCACCTGCTACAAGACCAGCGCCGATGCCAAGCACAAATGTTTTTACATTCATATGTGAAAAGCTCCTTCCTAATGATAATATTTCCTTTTTTTATTATATTAAAACATGATTCAAGAAAAATAAAAGCGGTTGCCCTCAAAAGTCATCGTCTTTTCATCAATTTCTAATGAGTAGCGCCTAACTTTTAGTAGCAACCGATTTTCGTCTTACTTATGCATGTGACAATGAAGTATCAAACTTAGAGCGTTTTACGAGTGTTGTAATAATAGGATAGATTACAACAAACGCAATGATATTAATCGCAATTGCTGGTAGTACAACAGTTGAGAATAGTGCAATAAATGGAATGTTTGCACCAATCACTAAAATCGCTGATCCTAAAAATACACTGCCTGAAATGATTGTTCCTACGCCAACTAATATAGCTGATGAGACAAAATTCTTTGCTTGTCCTTTTAATAGTTTCACAAGGAATAATACTACGTACGCAGTTACAAACTTATCGATCACGTTCGGTACAAAACCACCAGGGAATGTAGAAAATAGACCAGATAAAATCCCTGTTGTGACAGCTAACAAGAATACGTCACGAGAATTCGGGAATAGGAAAATACCGATAAACATCATCGTTAACATGAAATCTGGTTTCATTCCTCCGTTGAATCCTGGGATGACTAAATACAGTGCAGCACCTACCGCAACAAGTAATGCCATTAATACTAAGTTTTTTGTTTTCATTTCTCATCTCTCCTAAGCTCTTCTAAAATTTTTTCGTCTCCTAACGTCTCCTCGTGAGCGTTAGCGAAACTTAGCGTAATTCTATCGTGTCAACCACGTAAAATCAAGTGCGCTTACTTATTTAATTGTGCAGCAATTTCATCTGCTACTTGTGTAATAACATCAGAAGTAAACTCGTCTTCTTTTGTTTTCCAAATTGGCTTGTAGCCATCTTTTTCATCGTAACGAGGGATGAAGTGAAGATGGAAGTGGAATACACTTTGTTCCGCAGCTTCACCATTGTTGTTTAATAAGTTCATACCTGCAGGTTGGAATGCATCTTTAATCGCATTCGCAATTACAGGTGCAACAGAGAATAGATGCGATGCTGTTTCAGGAGATAATTCGAATACATTCGCAACATGCTCTTTTGGAATTAATAATGTATGACCTTTTGATAAAGGCGTAATGTCCATAAAGGCATATACGTAATCATCCTCATACACTTTTTTACTTGGAATAGAACCGTCAATAATTTTACAAAATACGCAATCAGCCATTCTATTTCACACACCTTTCATATATTTCTTTCTATTCTATCATATGACAACTGCGATATAATTGAATTTTTGATAAACTAAGTATATTCAAATAGGATGTTTCAGGCAATTGTGTCTGAGAATGGAGTGATGAAGATGTCAATATTAGAAGTATCTGCTGTAACAGGTGGTTATACAAGAAAACCCGTTATACACGATTTAAACTTCAAACTAGAAGCAGGTGAGCTAGTCGGCTTAGTTGGTCTGAACGGTGCAGGGAAAAGTACAGCAATCAAACATATCATTGGAATGATGCAACCACAAAAAGGAACAATTAAAATTAATGGAAAAACGATGAAAGAGAATATGGATGTATACCGAACTTCTTTTTCATACATTCCTGAGACACCTGTTTTATATGATGAACTAACATTAAAAGAGCATTTAGAATTAACAGCGATGGCGTACGGAATCGATTTAGAAACGATGCGTGAGCGTGTTGCCCCGTTACTCAGTGAATTCCGTATGGAAAAACGATTGAATTGGTTCCCATCTCACTTTTCAAAAGGAATGCGTCAAAAAGTTATGATTATGTGTGCTTTCTTAGTAGAACCATCTCTGTATATTATTGATGAACCATTTTTAGGGCTTGATCCACTTGCCATTTCACTATTACTTGAACAAATGGATGAGAAGAAAAAAGAAGGTGCAGCCATTTTAATGTCAACGCATGTATTAGCTACTGCTGAAAAACATTGTGATAAAATTCTACTGCTTCACAACGGATATGTCCGTGCATTTGGTACGATGGATGACTTACGCCAATCTTTCAACATGCCAGATGCGACGTTAGATGACTTATACATCGCGATGACAAAGGAAAAAGAACATGAGTAATTTACAAGATGTTTGGCGTAAACGGTTTAATTACTATATAACAGAATTACAAAAATATATGCGCTATATCTTCACAGGTCATATGGCACTCGTTATTGTATTTTTACTTGGTGCTGGCGGTTATCAGTACAGTGAATGGTTAAAAGTCGCACCGCATGACTTCCCAACGATTCTTTTCGTCACAACAGTGATGGGGATTGTTCTCACAATGAGTAAACCTGTAACGCTTATTAAGAAGCCAGACGAAGTATATTTATTACCACTTGAGACAAAGATGCCAATGTACTTTAATCGTGTTTTAAACTACACCGTCTTCAGTCAATTAGGAGTCGCGCTCGTCGTCTATCTTGTGATGTGGCCGATGATGCGACAAGTGGGCGAAATTGAGGTTTCTGGGATTGCAATCGGATTAGCTTTCACTGTATTACTAAAATGGTGGAATGTACATGTGGAATTCATGTTCCGCTGGGCGACAAAAGGTCGTTATGTTTGGCTAGACCGCATTGTACGAGGTATTCTTTCAGGTGTATTCTTATACTTCTTATTAAATCATGACAGTTTATACGCGATTATTATGATTATCATTTTGGCACTTTATCCTGTCATGTGTAAGAAAAAAACATTGGAAGAGCCATTCCCTTACGAACACTTTGTAAAATTAGAAGAAAATCGCATGATGCGTATTTACCGCTTTGCGAATTACTTTACGGATGTACCTGCTGTAAAAGGAAATATTAAAAGAAGACGCTATCTGGACTTCCTTGTGAATGCTGTACCGAAAACGAAAAAAACAACATTCGAATATTATTTAGTTAGAAGCTTTATAAGAACGGATGATTATTTCTTCCTTTGGTTCCGTCTTACGGTGATTACAGCGTTAGTAGCAGCATTTGTGAATATGCCGATTATTGTAGGGATTGTCGCAGCAGCTCTTGCTTTTGCTACAGCGATTCAATTAAAACAAGCACTAGGAAAGCCAGTCGATTTCTCAATGAGTATGCTCTATCCATTACCAGTTGATGCACGTCAAAAAGCCGCACAAAAAGTAACGCGCTATACATTAATTGCACAAGCAGTAATTGTAACGCTTGCAGGCATTGGTACACCTTACTGCTACTTACAAGGCATTGTTATTCTCGTAGTAGGAGAAATTACATTACGCTTATCAAAATAATACGTGAAGTTTCTTTATTTGGAAAAGTCCGAGTAAGGAAACTTCATTTTTTTCTTTGAATTTGTTAGGCTAGTTTAGGAAAGAGAGGGGTAAGAGATGAAAAACGTCAAATTATCTGTATTAGATTTAGTTGCTGTAGGAGAAGGATTTACAGCAGGAGAAGCCATTCATAACAGTGTACACCTCGCTCAAAAAGCAGAAGAATTAGGTTATGAGCGTTACTGGTTTGCAGAACATCATAATAGCGCAAGCATTGCGAGTTCAGCTACTGTATTATTGATTGGTAAAATTGCAGAACATACAAAAATAATCCGAGTAGGTTCGGGTGGTATTATGCTACCGAACCATAAACCGCTTATTGTAGCGGAACAATTTGGTACACTGGATGCAATGTATCCAGGACGAATTGATTTAGGTGTAGGCAGAGCGCCGGGAACAGATCCAACAACTGCAGAGGCACTTGGTAGAAGTGCATATGGGGCTCCGAATCACTTCCCAGAAGATGTAGAACAATTACAAACATACTTAGGTGCAAACGAAGGAGCGCGTGTACATGCCTTCCCAGGTGAGAACTCGAATGTACCCATCTATATTTTAGGTTCAAGTTTATTCAGTGCAGAACTTGCAGCACAAATGGGACTACCATATGCATTTGCTAGTCACTTTGCCCCGAATTACTTAGAACAAGCACTACAACTTTACCGCACGCAGTTTAAGCCATCGAAGTATTTAGACAAGCCTTACACAATTGCATGTGTGAATGGTATGGCAGCAGATACGAATGAAGAAGCTGAGCGCATGGTAACGAGCTTGTATCAATATTTCTTAGGAATTGTAAAAGGTTCACCGAAAAAATTAATGCCTGCTGTTGATTCGATGAAAGAGATTTGGACGATGAATGAGCGCTATGCCGTATTAGAAGCGCTTCGTTATACATTCAAAGGCGGTCCAGAAAAAGTGAAGAATCAACTGCAAAGTTTCTTGCAAATTACACAAGTAGATGAAATTATGGTGACATCACATATTTATGAACCAGCAGAACGCGTCCATTCATATGAGATCATCATGCAAGCATTAAAAGAGCTACAAGAAAATTAAACATAAAAGAGGCAATTACACGAAAATAGACGTGTGATGCCTCTTTTTATATTAAGCATTCGTATTAAAATCAATGGCTACAGCAGCTAATGTTTGAGCGGCTGCTACCATCGCGTATTCTTCAAAATTAAATTTAGGATGATGATGTGCATAAGCTGGGCCATCTACAGGCTTTGCACCTGTAAAGAAGAATGCTCCTGGTCGCGCATTTAAATAGTAAGAAAAGTCCTCACCAACCATGTTTGCATCCATAATTTGAGCAGCTTTTACATTCGGGACATGCTGGGCTGTTTCTAATATATGTTGTGCCATCTTAGCATCATTAATAACAGGAGGGTGACCACGCGTGTAGTCGAATGTGAATGTTGCACCTGCAGCTTCACAAAGTCCTTTGATGATGCGCTCCATCTCAACAATTACTTGCTCGCGTACTTCTACATCGAATGTACGAACCGTTCCTTTTAGTTCGGCGCTTCCTGCAATAATATTAAAAGCATCACCAGCGTGGAATGAACCAACTGTGAGTACAACAGGGCTTGTTGGATTAATGCGACGAGAAGCCACATGTTGTAGCGCTGTAACAATTTGCGCTCCAAGCGTTACTGTATCAACAGTTGTATGCGGCATTGCGCCATGTCCGCCAACTCCATGTAGCGTAAGTGTGAAGGAATCTGCTCCAGCCATCATGGCACCAGGTCGCGTTTGAATGTTGCAAGCTTCGAATTGTGACCATAGATGTGTGCCAAACACAGCATCGACACCTTCTAGACAACCTGCTTCAACCATTGCTTTTGCGCCGCCTGGTGTTACTTCTTCAGCATGTTGATGAATCATTACATAGTTACCAGCTAGTTGTTCACGATGTTGGAATAATGTTTTTGCAAGTACAAGAAGCGTCGCTGTATGCCCATCGTGTCCACAAGCATGACTTACGTTCGGGACAGTCGATTGATAAGCAACGCCTGTCTCTTCTTGAATAGGTAAGGCATCAAAGTCAGCTCGTAGTGCCACTGTTTTACCTGGTAAACCACCTTCGATTCGCGCAACAATACCGTTCCCGCCAATATTTTTTTCGTAAGGAATATCAAATTCATCATAAAAATTACAAATATATTCAACCGTTTCATGTTCTTTGTACGATAATTCAGGATGCATGTGTAAATAACGTCGAATCTCTTGCATCGATGTAAACTGTTCTTCTAATTCATTCCAAATAACTTCTTTCATCTATAATACCTTCTCTCTTAAAAACGATCATCACGGTCTTCTTCTACTTCTTCAACAGGTGCTGTTCCATAAAGTTTTGTGTACGGTGCAACAGCAAGTGTTGTTGGTCTGCGGTCTGTTTCATGACTCCCTATAAAGTCAAAATCCTCTGCATAGTTTGCTGAATTGCGCCAAACTTGATATGAATTCGGGTCTGTCCACTGCTGGATAATCGCAAATACAGTTGATTTAATAGGCTTTAATAATTTATACGCGATAAATCCAGGTTCGTTAACAAAATGGAATGATTTACTTTTTAGACGATTTTCAAAAGATAATTGGCTATCTTCAAAAATATCGATATACGTAATGGCATAGAAACCACCCGGTTCAAATTCACCAACCTCTTCAACAACTTCAAATGACTGTGGTGTTGCAAATTTTGTTTTACCTTCTGTCACATGCATTAATACAGATTGTTGTCCGCCATATAAAACCGTCATATTTTCTTTTTTATATTTTGCTTGTAAATGCTCCATAAAATCGGCTGTACCGGTTGCTAAATAAACATACATACTGAACGCCACCTTTATCATTTTATTTGATTCTCTTTATTAGTATATCCGTTTAACATGAAAGATTCACAACATTTGAAAATGTCTAGTCGTTTTTCCAAATTATTTTCACGTTATGATAGCGTTGTCAAAAAAAAGACAAGAATTGAAAAAGTTTTTTTGACAAAAAGGTTTTGAAACTATACTTTAATATATGAAAAGTCTATAGTGAAAATGGATATCAATATAGAACAGACGATTTACATGAAGTGAATCAAAAGTAAAAAGATGAACTGAAGGAAGGGCAGGCTAATCAATTGACGAAATTTAATGATACACTTTTACGCGCAGCAAGAGGCGAACAGACAGAACATACACCAGTATGGTATATGAGACAGGCAGGGCGTTCACAGCCAGAGTACCGTAAAATTAAAGAAAAATATTCTCTTGAGGAAATTACACACCAACCAGAATTATGTGCATATGTGACACACTTACCAGTACAAAATTATGGCGTAGACGCGGCAATTTTGTATAAAGATATTGTAACACCGCTACCAGGTATGGGTGTAGATGTGAAGATTGAAGCAGGAATCGGTCCTGTCATTTCAAATCCAATTCGTTCAGTAAAAGATGTCGATGCACTGCGTGAATTCAACCCACAAGAGCATGTGCCTTTCGTGTTAGATACGATTAAGTTACTGACAACAGAACAATTGAATGTACCATTAATCGGTTTTGCAGGCGCACCATTCACATTGGCAAGCTATATGATTGAAGGTGGCCCATCGAAAAACTATGCGAAAACAAAAGCCTTTATGGTATCTGAACCACAAGCTTGGTTTAAATTAATGGATAAATTAGCAGATATGATTATTTTAGATTTAAAGGCGCAAATTCAAGCGGGTGCAAAAGCCTTCCAAATTTTTGACTCGTGGGTAGGTGCTTTAAATCATGAAGACTATCAAATTTTTATTAAACCGATCATGACACGTATTTTCACAGAATTAAAAGATGAAGGTGTTCCTTCAATCTTATTCGGTGTAGGTGCAAGTCATTTAGTAATGGATTGGAATGAGCTACCTGTTGATGTAGTTGGTTTAGATTGGCGCTTACCAATTAAACAAGCCCGTCAAATGGGGATTACAAAACCGCTTCAAGGTAACTTAGATCCAACATTATTATTAGCGGACTGGTCTGTATTAGAAGCTCGTACAAAAGATATTATCGATCAAGGATTAGAAATGCCAGGTCATATCTTTAACTTAGGACATGGTGTATTCCCTTCAGTAAATCCAGATGTTCTAAAACGTTTAACAGCATTTATTCATGAATATAGCGCATCGAAGAAATAACAATAATTTTATGAGGTGATTGAGATGAAAAGAAAAGTTGGTTTATTAGTAATGGCGTATGGTACACCAGAAAAAGATGAAGATTTAATCCCTTACTACACACATATTCGTCGTGGTCGTCGTCCAAGCGATGAACAAATTGAAGATTTACGTGAACGTTATCAAGCGATTGGTGGTATTTCACCACTTGCAAAAACGACACTTGAACAAAGTGAAGCACTTGTAAATCGTTTAAACGAGATGCAAGACGAAGTGGAATATAAACTATATCTTGGCTTAAAACATATCGCACCATTCGTAGAAGATGCAGTAGAAGATATGGTGAAGGACGGTGTAGAAGAAGTGGTATCAATCGTACTAGCACCTCACTTCTCATCATTCTCAACAAAAGCATATCACACACGTGCTATGGATAAAGCGAAAGAGTTAGGTAGTTCAATGAAGTTCTATACAGTGGATAGCTGGTATAAAGAAGAAAAATTCTTACAATACTGGACTGAAAAAATTAATGAAGCTTTCGCTGATATGACAGAAGAAGAACGTGAAACAGCGTGCTTAATCGTATGCGCACACTCATTACCACAACGTATTATCGAAATGGGTGACCCATACCGCGACCAAATGTTTGATACAAAAGATATTTTACAAAAGCGTACAGGTGTAAAAAATGTAGAGTTCGGTTGGCAGTCAGCTGGTCAAACACCAGAGCCGTGGTTAGAGCCAGACGTACAAGATTTAACACGCGACCTTTATAACGAAAAAGGATATCGTTCATTCGTGTATACACCAGTAGGTTTTGTAGCAGAACACTTAGAAGTTCTATACGATAATGACTACGAATGTAAAGTGGTATGTGATGAGTTAGGCGTAAATTATCGTCGTCCAAAAATGCCAAATGCAGATCCACTATTCATTGATGGATTAGCTAATGTTGTAACAAGAAGATTAGCTGAAGCTTAAAAAGAAAGTGATGATTGATGTGACGAATGACAAGCGCAGGGTTGCAATCATCGGTGGAGGAATATCGGGATTAACCGCTGCTTATTATTTACAAGAGCAAGCAAAGTCAGCACAATTACCAATTGAGATTGTATTGATTGAGGCATCGCATCGATTTGGTGGAAAGATTCAGACCATCGTAGAGGATGGCTATCAAATTGAAAAAGGACCGGATTCTTTTACAGATCATAAAGGAACGGTTGCTACATTAGCGAAAAAATTAAAAGTTGAAAAACAGCTTGTTCGGAGTAAAGAAGAGCGGAAGTTTGTGGCGGTGAATGAGGAATTGCACGCAGTTCCAAAAGGTGTGCAATTCGGTATTCCAACAGAAATGACACCCTTTTTGACATCGGACTTGGTGTCTTGGAGTGGTAAAGCACGAGCTACATTCGACTTTTTACGTCCACAAGGAAAAATGACAGAAGATCAATCACTTGGACAGTGGGTGAGGCAGCGATTAGGTGGCGAAGTATTAGAAAACTTGACCGAACCTTTGTTGTCGGGGATTTATAATGGAGATATAGACGAACTAAGTTTACAGGCTGTATTACCCTTTCTTTCTACACACAGCAAAACTTCAAGTGGCTTGATTCAAAGTATGAAGTCTTACACCCGTTCTTCGAGCTATTTAACAGATGCAGAACAAAATTTTTCGTTCATAGGAGGACTTGAGACACTCGTTGATGCATTAGTACATGAATTAACTGAAGTGAAGCTAAAAAAGAGTGTTCGTGTAACGAATATTCAAAAATGCGATCATCAACTCTTACTATCATTAAATAATCAAAGTTCAATTAAAGCAGATGCGGTGATTATCGCAACATCTCATACAATTGCGCAGTCATTATTTCATGAAAAACAGATTTTACAACAATTAGATGGTATCCCATTGAACACAGTAGCTACTGTTTCTTTAGCTTTTGATGAAACTCAAATTGCTCATCATTTTACCGGAACGGATTTTGTTGTATCACGTAATAATGATCTATCTATTACTGCGGCTACATTTATGAATCGTAAATGGCAAGGTACGGCACCAGATGGTAAGGTGTTGATTAAAGCTTACATTGGACGCGTGGGTGATGAAGCTATTGTTGAGTTATCCGATAAAGGAATTGAAAAAGTCGTGTTGCAAGATTTACATCGTTTAGTGGGGATTACAGGCGCGCCTGAAAAAGTGATTGTGACGCGCTATAAAAACGCTATGCCGCAATATACGATTGGACATTTAGAGCGCGTGCGAAAATCGAAAGAATCTTTATATGAAGCCTACCCAACAATTCGTTTGATTGGGAATACCTATGATGGCATTAGTATTCCAAAATGTGTTCGTCAAGCAATTGAGAGTGCAGAGCAAATTATGCAAGAGTTAAAAGATTTGCCATCCTTTGTAATCGAATAAAAAAGTCTTAAAAAACAGGAGAGGACAGCAGAGTGTTTGCTGAAAGCTCTTGTTTTTTATTTAGTAAATTTACGGAATGTGAACCTTATGCGAACGATTGAAAATATGAAGTATATTTCATTGTTTTTTCACATATTCCATATAAAATAAGGGGCAGGAGGGTTGTTATGAAAAAGGTAGGTATACTGTCATTATTATTGTTGCTTGCTGTACTAACAGCCTGCAATCGAACAGATTACAAAGGAATTTCAAAAGATGAACCCTTTATCGCTTCGGTGAATATTGGTGAACCATCTATTGATTTTATTCGGCCTAATGGTGAAAAAATCGAAACATGGGATTTAAAAGAAGCATATACTGGAGCTACATTGGTTGGTGAACATGCAATTCTTTTATATGGTAATCAATTAGAACAAGCTGATTTAGTGAATCTTGATACGGGTGAGATTCAAAAGAAAATTGATGTATCAAAAGGTGCTACGAACGCTTACTATGATGGTGCAAACAAAACTTTTTATATAGCGAATAGTGGCTTAAACGAAGTAACTGCCTATAATCAAAAGGGTGAACAACTTCAAACAATGAGAACTGGGAACTATCCAATGGCGATGTTAGCAGAAGATGGGCATTTATATGTCGTGAATTTTAAAGATACGTTTATTTCAGTATTCAATACAACGACGAAAAAATTAGAAAAGAAAATACCAATTCCAAAATCATCACATGGATTAGACTTTGTGGACGGTGAACTGTGGATAGGTGGACATGGAGCAGGTGAAAAGCCGAATACACATGTATTAAAAATCAATCCGAAAACTTCAAAAGTTGTTGGAAAGATGGATTTACCGATTATGCCCATCGCTTTTGCAAAGTTAGATGAACGTGAATTTGTACTCAGTCATGGTGAAAGTATGCTCTATGAATTGAATGACCGGCAACAGATTAGTTGGGAACAAGAGATTGGCTCAAATCCATTTGCAGTTGAAGCCTTTCAAAATCAAATTGTCGTTGCAGGGTATGACGATCAAACACTTTATTGGGTGAAAGACCATCATATCGTGAAAAAAACAAAAGTAGGACAAGCACCGTTTCAACTTTTAGTAAGGGAGAATGTCAAATGAACGTATTAATTGTAGATGATGAAAAGGAAATGCGTCATCTGATTTCGATTATGCTTCACCAAGAACATATTCAAACCTACCAAGCCAGTGGCGGACAAGAGGCATATGATATTTTAGACCGTCAACCCATTGACCTCATCTTATTAGATGTCATGATGCCAGATGAAGATGGTTTTGAAGTGTGTCAGAAAATACGTAAGAACTCAGATATCCCAATTATCTTTTTAACAGCGAAAGATGCAAATGCCGATAAAGTGCGTGGACTACGATTAGGTGGAGATGATTATATGGTAAAGCCCTTCACTGCTTCCGAATTAATCGCACGTATTCAAGCAGTTTTACGTCGCTACCAACCACAACAAGATGTAACACATACACAAATTATTCAACGCGGTAATATTTGCCTAGATGAAATTGCGAGACGTGTGACAGTGGAAGGTAGAGAAATTCCACTTACATTAAAAGAATTCGATTTACTACATTTATTTATGAAACAACCGAATATTGTTTATACACGCGAACAATTACTCGAGAAAATTTGGTCGCTTGATTATGATGGTGGTACACGAACAGTCGATACACATATTAAAACATTGCGCTTAAAGCTTGGAAAAGAATATAGTCGGCTTATTCAAACAGTTTGGGGTATTGGCTATCGCTTTGAGGAACAACGATGAAAAAAATCTCCACGAAGATATGGGTATTTGTATTAGCCACAGTAGCAGTGACGGTTCTATTTATGTATGGTTTAACTAATTTTTTATACGAAAGATTGTATGTAAAAGATGCAGAAAACTCCATGATCGAAATCGGTGAAAAGCTTTCAAAGATGTATACAGGTGGTAAAGTAACAGACGAATTAATCGACCATGTAGACCGTTATAATACATATGCGAATGTCAATGTATTTGCTGTACGAAATCCACGTGAATTGAGTGCCTGTGTCCCGTTTGATATTGATTATGATACGTTAATTGGACCGGACGAACGACATGAATTATTAAAAGGGAATATCATTACGAAGCAAGGATATGAAAAGCGATTTGATCGTCAAGTGATCTCTGTTGTGATTCCGCTTGTAGATGAAAAAAGGCTAGAAGGGATTTTATATCTCTATTTCCCACTGGAAAAAATTACAGAACTTGCTTCAAAAGAAGTTGCTTTTTTAATTGGTTCAGCAATTGTCTTTTTAATTTTAATTAGCTTTATTATATTTAAAGGAATTCGTGTCATTATGAAGCCGCTTCAGTCGCTTCAATATGCAGCAAAAGAAATGGCACAGGGGCATTATCAAACGCGTGTCATGAGTACATCAAAAGATGAAATTGGACAATTAGCACAAACTTTCAATGAGATGGCACAAGCAATTGAAGAAGAAGATCAGAGACAGCGCCAATTTTTAGAGAATGTGTCACACGAATTGCGTACACCGATTAGCTATATTAAAGGGTATGGTGAGACATTACTTACAAGTAATATATCTGAACAAGAGCGTAACGACCAACTAGCATTAATTGTTCGAGAAGCGGGACGTATGGAAAAGTTGACGAATGAACTACTACAGTTATCACGTACGATTGAACAAAAGGAAATATTGCAGTTGTACCCACTACCATTATCTGAAACGATTCGAGAAGTAGTGCATATGCTTGAGGGACGTGCGAAACAAGCTGATATTACGATTCATACGAATTTAGACGATCATGTGATTGTGAATGCAGATGAACTGCGCATGAAACAAATCTTGATTAATTTACTTGAAAATGCGATTCGCTATTCAAATGAAGGAACATCTATTTATGTACGAAGTTATGAAGTAGAGAATCAAGCATGTATTGAAGTTGAAGATCATGGAATTGGTATTCCAGAACAAGATTTACCACATATTATGGAACGTTTCTATCGTGTGAATAAGGCGAGAAGTCGTGCAGATGGCGGAAGTGGTCTCGGTTTATCAATTGTTCAACAGTTAGTAACAGCACACGGTGGACGTGTTCAAATTGAGAGTGTTTTGAATGAAGGGACGACTATATGCATATTCCTACCATTAATGGAGGAGATGGAAGAATGAAAATTCGAATGATGTTGGCTGCATTCTTTCTCCTTCTTCTTTCGGGTTGTTCAATAGAAGATTCAGTAGAAGCAGACCAGACGATTGCGGCAGTACAGGTTCAGTTTATCAACCCAGATGAATTTAAGAAAAAAGAGATTCCGTTAGAAGTTGAAGTGACACAAGACAAAAAGCCTGTGGAAGATGCAAGTTTTGTACGATTTGAAATTTGGCGAGATGGTGAGCGAAAAGATAGTCGTATGATTGATGCGAAACATATAGGAGAAGGTCACTATACTGCGCAGGCTACAGTAAAGAAAAAAGGCGTATATTATGTCTATGCACATACAGAAGCACATGGTCTGCACATTATGCCAAAACAAAAAATTGAAGTACAATAGAAGATAAGAAAAAGAATATATTTAGTGCTTGCTAAATTCGTTATGTAGGTATAAAATAAATGACTAGGTGACCGAAAGTGGTTTCTGGTCATTTTTACTTATTATAAAGGGTGTGAGGAAATGGATCGTCGACATGAAATATTGGTCGCGGCAAATAAGTCTTTCACATTATTCGGTTATAAAGCTACAACGATGGATCAAGTGGCGCGTATGGCGAATGTTGGGAAGGGAACTATCTATACATTTTTCGAAAATAAAGATGTACTGTTTCAAGAGATTGTGATGGGTATGATTGAAGAAATGAAAAACGAAGCAGAGCGTATTATTAATCCAAATGTTAGTTTTTTAGAAAATACACATCAAATTTTAATGAAGCTCTTGCAATTTAGGGATGTACATAAACTTTATGCGAAGCTTGTAGAAGAAGGTCATGCACTTCGCACACCACAAGTAGAAAATGTCCTGAAAAAAATCGAAAACGAAATCTTAACGTATATTTCAAGTAAGATTCAAATTGCCATTGATAAAAAAGAAATCAAACCATGTAATCCTGAGCATGTTGCATACTTAGTTTTTAAAGTTTATTTATCTTTTGTTGTAGAATGGTCAGAAACACATGACGAAGAACTTGATGAACATACAATTGTAGATTTATTTAAAAATACACTCTTTGGTGGTTTAACACCATAGAGTGTATTTAAACAATCGAATGACTGTATGAGGTTTTTAGTCATTAAATATTTAGGAGGGAAATGGAATTGATTAAAGCAGAGTGGACGAAAATATTCAAAAATAAAATGATGCTCATTTCATTAGTAGCAATTTTATTTGTTCCAATCATTTACGCCGGTATGTTCCTATGGTCTTTTTGGGACCCATATGGTCATTTAGATCGGCTACCAGTTGCAGTTGTGAATCAGGATCGCGGTGCAACAGTTGATGGGAAGAAATTAAAATTAGGCGACGATTTGACAAATGAATTACTCGATAAGAAAAATTTGAACTTTAAATTAGTTTCTGAAAAAGAGGCTGAAAAAGGAATGGAGGATCGTACATATTATATGACGATTCGCATTCCGAAAGATTTTAGTAAAAATGCAGGTACTTTATTAGAAGATAAACCTGAAAAACTAAAAATCAAATATATACCGAATGAAGGAATTAACTTCTTAGCAAGTCAAATCGGTAAGAGTGCAATTGAAACGATTCGTACAGAGGTAAATGAAGAAGTATCAAAAACATATGCTGAGCAACTTTTTAAAAACATTGCTAAATTGGGCGATGGATTCCAAGAAGGCTCAGACGGCGCTAAAAAATTAAAAAATGGTGCCGGGAAATTAAAAGATGGTGCGAATGAACTGAAAGACGGGATTGTTAGCGCCGAAGAGGGAGCAAGCCAGTTAAACGACGGGGCATTATCAGCAAAAGATGGTGCGGGACAGTTAAGTACAGGAATTGCTTCTGCTGCAAAAGGTGCAACACAGCTAGGTGATGGTACATTATCAGCGAAAGACGGAGCAAGCCAATTAAATAATGGGATTAGCTCAGCTTCAGATGGTTCAACACAATTACAAAATGGTTCACAGCAATTAAAAAATGGTACAGCAACGCTTGTATCGGGTTTAGAAAATAACACATCGAATATTCAAGCATTAAATAACGGTGCACAAGCAGTAAATGATGGTGTAGGTTCTCTACAAAAAGGTTTAGGTGTGTTAGCGAATGGTTCACAATCTGTATCAGATGGTGTGACAGCGCTTGTGGATGGTTTAGGAGCCTTACCACAAACTGTATCAAAACTACAAAATGGTGTATCCGGTATTAATGATGGTGCAGCAAAAGTAGCAGCAGGTACAAAAAATGTAGCAGATGGAACAGCAGCACTTGAACAACAAATTGCGGCTTTAGAAATTCCAGAAGAACAGAAGGCTGTATTACTTGCAACAGCGAAACAAGTGAGCGCAGGTGCAAAAGCTACAAGTGACGGAGCGGCAAGTTTAAGCTCTAATACAGCGGTATTAAATTCAGAAGTATCAAAAATACAAGTGCCTGAAGCTGGCGATTTAAGTAAGTTAAAATCTGGGGCAGCACAGGTAGCAGAAGGTGCAGCTACAGCAAGTAATCAAGTGAAAAATAAATTAAAACCAGGTACAACGGAGCTAGCAGCTGGTACAGAAAAACTTGAACAGAATTGGAGTAGCTCGGTTGCAGGTGCTAAAAAATTAGACGAAGGTGCAGGTTCATTAAATACAGGAATCTCATCTCTAAATAACGGTCTATCAAAATTACAAACAGGTTCTAATAGTCTTGTATCAGGTTTAAGTGAGTTATCAAACGGTGCATTTAAATTAACAGATGGTATGGGACAATTACAAACAGGTTCGACAAGTTTAGTAGCGGGTCTAGGTAAATTATCAAATGGAACAACGTCATTACTAAGTGGTACACTGAAGTTAGAAGATGGTTCAGGTCAACTAGTTGATGGTACACAAAAGCTTCAAAATGGCGCGAAAACATTACAAACAAAATTGGGTGATGCCTCATCAGATGTAGCAAAGATCCATGCAACAAATGAAACATACGACATGGTAAGTAAACCAGTAGAAGTGGATAAAAAACCAATCAACCATGTTGAAAACTATGGTACAGGTTTTGCACCATACTTCATCTCAATGGGATTACTTGTTGGTGGTATTGTTGTAACAGTCATCTTTTCAATTGTTCACCCAGCTATTCGTCCAACGAATGGAACATCTTGGTTCTTAAGTAAAACAAGTGTATTAGCTGTAATTGGTTTATTACAATCTGTCATTGTTGTAAGTCTTGTGAAGTTATTCTTAGGTATTGAAGTTCAAAACTTAGGTGCTGTGTTCTTACTTGCGTTGGTCGCAAGTTACACGTTCATGGCAATCATTCAAATGTTTGTAACATTATTCAACGATGTCGGTCGTTACATCGTACTTATTCTAATGGTTCTGCAATTAACATCAAGTGCTGGTACATTCCCACTTGAATTAATTCCAGAACCGCTACAAGAATTGAATAAATTCATGCCGATGACCTATACAATCCAAGCGTTCAAAGCAGCCATTTCAACAGGTGACTTTGACTTCTATTGGGAAAACATCGCCGTACTCGGTTCAATTATCGTCGTATGTTTACTTGTAACATTCGGTTACTTCCAATTACTATTCAAAAAACGCTATTCAGGTACACCAACTGAAGAAACACAAGCATAAAAATAAAAGCGTTTCTGCCTTTATATAGGAGGTAGAAGCGCTTTTTACATATGAAAAAACGCTTAGAGATTGGTTCAGAATCTCTAAGCGTTTTTGGATTTACTCCATAAAATTAAGCGACTTTATATAGGTTCATATTCTATGGTTCAGTCTAGAATATAAACGGTAGTGATTGAACTAGAAATATTTTGGGGAATTTCTAGCTCAGCACATAACAGTATTGATTACAGTGATTCACAATGATGACAAGTGTTTGAGTAACACTCACTTTGTTCTTCGATTTTCTCTCCACATTTGGCACAGTGTTTGTCCGGCAGGTTCTTGAAAAATTCTACAACGTTTTCTAACATTTGAATTCGCCTCCTAAGCAATCTGTTATATTACTGATTTGTTATTTAACATTGTATTATAATACAGAATGAAAAGTCAATACAAAACATAAAAAATAAAGTAAAATAGATGTGAGAACTTAAAAAAGGAGCTAACGAATCTATGTTATTCATTGATAATAAAGGGATTACAGACCCACGTATAAATTTAGCAATTGAGGAATATGCACTGACAAATTTAGATGTAGAAGAGGGCTTATTACTGTTTTACATAAATCAACCGTCGATTATTATCGGTCGTAACCAAAATACAATCGAAGAAATCAATACGGACTATGTCGAAGAAAATGATATTATTGTCGTTCGCCGTCTTTCAGGTGGTGGTGCTGTATATCATGATTTAGGTAATTTAAACTTTAGCTTTTTAACAAAAGATGAAGGAGATAATTTCCAAAATTTTAAGAAATTCACGCAACCTGTAGTGGACGCACTAAATCACATGGGTGTAAAAGCAGAATTATCAGGGCGAAATGATATTTTAGCTGAAGGAAAGAAATTCTCAGGGAATGCGATGTTTTCAACAAATGGCCGCATGTTCAGTCATGGTACACTGATGTTCAATGCAAACATTGAAGAAGTTGTACGCGCTTTACGCCCTAAAAAGGAAAAAATGGAGTCAAAAGGGATTAAATCAGTTCGTTCACGCGTTACGAATATTATTGATTTATTAGATGACCAAACGGTTACAATCGAAGATTTCCGTTTAGAAATTTTACAGGCTATTTTTGGTGGAGAGGATCAAATTCGCTACTATGAACTAACAGAAGAAGATTGGAAAGCGATTCATAAAATTTCAGAAGAACGCTATCAAAAGTGGGAGTGGAATTACGGGAAATCACCGAAATTCAATACACAGCGTTCAAAAAAGTTTGCATCGGGCTTTATCGACTTACACATTGAAGTGAAAAAAGGTATGATTGAAGATATTCAAATCTTTGGCGATTTCTTCGGTGTTGGCGATATGGTAGATTTAGAACAAGCTTTAAAAGGTGTTCGATATGAAGCAAGCGCTATACGAAAGGCACTTCAACCATTTGATTTACCAACTTACTTTGGTGGCGTGACAGAAGAAGAATTTGTACAATTAATGTATTAATAGAGAAGGAGGGAACAAAATGGACAAGCACCGTATTTTAATTGTAGAAGATGATTTGAAAATTGCTTCTATGCTTGCGGATACATTGCGAAAATACCATTATGAAGTCCAAACTGTACAGGCCTTTGATCAGATTATAGAAGAGTTTAAGGCTTTCTCTCCTCATCTTGTTTTGTTAGACATCAACTTACCTTCTTATGATGGTTACTATTGGTGTCGCCAATTACGACAATTCACAACAGTACCCATCATTTATATATCTGCTCGTTCGGGCGAAATGGATCAAATTTTTGCACTTGAAAATGGCGGCGATGATTTTATTACGAAACCATTTCACTATGAAATCGTACTTGCAAAAATTAAAAGTCATTTAAGAAGAACGTATGGTGAATATGCTTCAAAACAAGAGGAGAGAACCGTACAACAAGGGCAATTACAATTATTTTTAGAACGTATGGAATTACAAGTAAGGGATGAGATGATTCCTTTACAGAAAAAAGAATGTGTCATTTTAGGGTTACTTATGAGTGAAGCACCAAAAGTTGTCTCTCGTGAACATTTATTAGAAGAATTATGGGACGACCAAGCTTTCGTTGATGAAAATACGCTAAATGTAAATATGACGCGCGTTCGAAAAAAGCTAGCGGATTATGACGTACAGTCAACCATCGAAACTGTACGAGGAGCAGGTTATCGTTTTTTATTGCATGAGGAGGAGGCGTAGCATGGCAGCACTTAAGCTTTTCATTCGTGACCACGCTATTTTCTTCGTGTTCGAATTGTTTCTTGTAGCATTTATTCTGCTACTTTATTGGTTAGATGGCTTTCGTAATACGAGTACAGCTATTTACTCCATCATCGTAACGATTGTGTTTACGCTGACTTTTTTAGCTTTACGTTATATGATGCGCCAAGCATTCTATAAAAAAATTGTGCATTTACCAACGACGATGGATGATGCGCTTCAAAAAAATGCGAAAACAGCAGAAGAAGTACAAGTCGAGGAGTACATGCATGAGTTATATCGTATTTATCAGCTAGAAGCGCAAGAATTATATGCAAAACAAAATCGTCATCTTCAGTTTATGAATCAATGGGTACACCAGATGAAAACACCAATTGCAGTGATGGAATTGATGTTGCAAGAAGATGAACCACTCGATAAAAAAAGTACACGTGAAGAGATGGAACGCCTAAAACATGGTTTAGAAATGGTATTAATGAATGCACGATTGGATACATTTGAAGAAGATTTAAAAATTGAGCAAACACATTTGAAACAAATCGTGACAGAAGTCGTCAATCAACACAAACGCCTTTTTATCTCGAATCATGTCTTTCCAAGTATTGATGTATCAGATGATATTGAAGTACCAACTGATCCAAAATGGCTCAAGTTCATGATAGGGCAGTTTTTAACGAATGCGGTGAAATATACGTTTGAAGATGGCAAAAAAATATATATTTCAGCGATTCAACATGAAGAAGGAATTGCACTTCAAATTCGGGATGAAGGAATTGGTATTCCAGCGATGGACTTAAAACGTGTTACGAAAGCTTTCTTTACAGGAGAGAATGGTCGTAAAACGGGAGAATCGACAGGAATGGGGCTTTATTTAGCACAGGAAATCTGCACAAAATTAGGACATAAATTGACGATTGAATCAACGGTCGGAGAAGGAACAACAATTACCGTTTGTTTTAAATACGCTTAGAATGAGGGATGAAAATGGCTTTATTGAAAATTGAAGATGTGACGAAAGTATACGAAGGTAAAGTGACGCATCGTGCTTTGAATCAATTTAGCTTTGAAGTAGAGAAGGGTGAGTTTCTAGCGATTATGGGACCATCTGGTAGTGGCAAGACGACACTTCTCAATCTTATCTCCACGATTGATCGTCCGACTTCTGGCGTGATTGAATTAGACGGTGTGAATCCACATGACTTAAATAAAACAGAGCTTGCTTACTTTAGAAGAAAAGAACTCGGCTTTATATTTCAAGATTTCAACTTACTTCCCATGCTCAATGTCGAAGAAAATATGGTGCTACCTCTAACACTTGATGGTATGAATGTAGAGGAGATGCAGCGTCGTATTGATGTATTAGCACAAGAACTGGACTTAACGAAAATTTTAGAAAAAAGACCGAACGAAATTTCAGGTGGTCAGGCACAAAAGACAGCCATTGGTCGTGCATTAATTCACCGTCCTACGCTGATTTTAGCTGATGAACCAACAGGGAATTTAGATTCTAAATCAACAAAGGATGTACTAGAGTTATTAGGACGCATTAATCAACGAGAAAACGCCACAATTGTTATGGTAACACATGACCCGATTGCAGCAAGTTATTGTGACCGCGTACTGTTCATTAAAGACGGAGAGTTTTTCAATGAAATTTATAAAGACAATCAGCGACAAACATTCTTCCAAGGGATTTTGAATGTCTTGAGCTTACTAGGGGGGAATGTTGGTGACTTTACGTCAGTTCGCCTTCCGTAATGTCATTCGAAATAGCCGTGTATATGCGGCCTTTTTTATGGCAAGTATTTCATCGGTCATGGTATTTTTCATTTATTCCATGCTCATGTATCATCCGCGTGTTGAGAATGAATTTGTAACAGAGATTGCATTTCGTGGGATGTTTATTGCGGAAATTATTTTAGTGTTATTTATGCTGTTCTTTTTATTCTATTCTGTACGTGCCTTTTTAGAAGCGCGTTCAAAAGAATTCGGTATTTTAATGCAATTAGGAATGGAAAAAAAACAGTTGAATCGTTTAGTTCTTTTAGAAATTCTAATTATTGGTATGACTTCAGTCATTTTAGGTATTCTATTTGGCTTTGTTTTTTCAAAGTTCTTTTTCATGGTTGTACGTGAAATTTTAGAGATTAAATCGCTTGCACTTTATTTTTCATGGAAGCCTTTTGCACTTACGATTGGTACGTTTATGACACTATTTATCGTCATCTCCTATGTGAGTATTTTTACGATTAAAGACGATCATGTCATTCAACTAATTAAAGGAACACAGCGAAAACCAGAAGATGTCACATTCTCATGGGCGCGTGCAATCTTTGGTATGGTACTACTGGTTGTAGGGTACGTTTTAGCTGCCAATGCGACGAAGAGTAACTTAGTGACATTAGCAGGATTATTACCACCAATCGTGACACTCGGTACGTATTTATTCTTTACAGATACAGTACAAGTCTTTTTAAAGCTCATTCGGAAAAATAAACATGTTTACTGGCGTAAATATCGTTTACTATCTGTTTCAGAAGTAGCAGCGATGTTAAAAGAGAATGCACGCATGTTCTTCATTTCGTCGATGGTATCAACGCTCGCTTTTTTAGCGATTGGCACATTGAGTTCACTATCAACATTTTCGCATAAATATCATCAACTGAATCCACTCAGTCTCGTGTACACAAGTTCGGCTGACAACCCGTATGAACATCGTCATATTACGAACCTTCAACATGAACTACAAGAAGAGGGGTTAAGTTATCGATTAGATCGTGTCGTCGTAAAAAGGCAGACTTCTTCTAAAACGCATGCACCTGTTAAGATTATTAGCGAAAAAGATTTGAATAATTTAGCTGTTTCGTTAGGTTATCCACTTGTCTCACTAGAAAAAGGACATGCACTTTTCTTAGCGTATTCGGAAGAATCATTAAAAATGCTATCAAAAGAAAATGTTTATACAACGCTACAAGAATCAAATGTGAAACTACATATTGATTCTGCCTATCCGAAAATTGTATTCCCAGCAGATAAGTTAGGGACGAATCAAATTATTGTCAGTGATGAAGATTTTAAACGTATTTATGCACCTATGACGGGCATGAATGGTACACAGTCTTCAAGTCATATTTATATTTTTAATGTCCCAAAATGGCAAGATACTAAATACGTAGGACATGACTTAGAAATGATGATTAATACTGCTTATGCGATGGGAACTGAAGCATCATTACCTTTTTATTTTGAAAATACAGGTTTAGATTATTCGTTTATTCGTTCGACATTCGCACTGTTATTATTCATTGGATTATTAGCTGCAGCGGTCTTTTTCTTAGCAGCAGGAAGCTTTATTTACTTTAAGCTTTATACGAATCTAGAACAAGAGAAAAAACAATACGAAACATTATATCGAATGGGTGTAACGAAGAAAGAAATTCGTAAACTCGTCAATCGACAACTCATTCCACAGTTCTTTTTACCATGGGCAATTGCGATGGTGAATAGCTTATTTGCCTTCATCTCTTTACAAGTATTTTGGCGAGGTATTGCAGATTTATCAATTATGAGGGAGATTATTTTAGTGATGGTTGGCGTATCACTCTTACAATTGCTCTATTTTTATCTCATTCGCTGGCGTTATTTAGCGCATTTAAAAATAAATATTTAACTAAAAGATAAATAAGGGTATAAGTGTAAAAACATGAACCTACATGAGCATAAGAAGAACTGGAATCGCGCTATGGTGCGGTTCCAGTTTTTCATTGCGAACGCTAAAAAAGAAGATGAACTGTTTTGTCCCAGTCTGTTTTTCTCTTAACATTGTGAAATGCAAAAAATTAACATACAATGTAACGTAATAGGAGCGTGATGATATGAGTCTTTTGAACAGCTTTATTGAAAATGTGCGAAAAAACCCAACTAAATTAGCGATTCAAGCAGAACGTGAATCTTATACATACGAAGAAATGAGTCGTGTAATCGAAGGAATTCAACGAGATTTAAAGGAGAAAGGGTACAAAGCAAGGGACCATATTGCGATTATGATGGGCAATGAACCAACATTTATTTTTTCACTCTATGCCATTTGGGCAATGGGTGCAACAGCTATTCCGATTAACCCAAGTTATACTAAACATGAAATTCAATACATTCTAGAACAAAGTGATGCAAAGACTGTACTGGTCACACAACAATATCAAGCATTAGAGGCAATAGTATGTCCTGTGGAAATGGTTGGATTATTCTCTATAAACAACTGTTTACAAGATACTCATATACATTCTATGGCAGATGTGGCTGTTATTTTATATACATCAGGTACGACAGGTCATCCCAAAGGAGCTATGTTAACGCATGAAAATCTATTTGAAAATGCTCGAGATGTAGCAGAATTTCTAGGTATTTATCATGATGATCGTATGATTACAGTATTACCTGTATTTCATGTATTTGCATTGACCGTAGCTGTCAATGCGCCACTTTTACAAGGCGCAACACTACTTCTTCAATCACATTTTAGCCCTGTTCGAATTTTCGAAGCAGCAAATGAACAAGGAGCCACTGTTATGGCGGGCGTTCCTACTATGTATAATTTTTTACTACATACAGAATCTAGTTATGAAAAGCCACTCGGTTCAATTCGTTTAGCTATTTCAGGCGGTTCATCTTTACCAAGAGCAGTGATTGAACAATTTGAAGAACGATTCCAGCTTCGTATTTCAGAAGGATATGGCTTATCCGAAGCTTCTCCAGTTACATGTTTTAATCCTTTAGGTAAACAAAAAGTGGGTTCAATTGGGCAGAGTATCGTTCATGTAGAAAATCGTATTGTAGATGAAAAAGGATTCGAAGTGCCGCGTATGAAGATTGGTGAATTAACAGTACGTGGTAAGAATGTGATGAAAGGTTATTATAAAATGTCTGAAGAAACCGCTAATGTCTTAAAAGATGGCTGGCTATACACAGGTGATTTAGCCTATATGGACGAAGAGGGTTATGTATTTATTGTTGACCGTAAAAAAGATTTAATCATTGTAGGTGGATATAATGTTTATCCACGAGAGGTTGAGGAAGTTTTATATCAACACGAAGCGGTATTAGAAGCAGCTGTTGTTGGATTAAATGATGTAGAATACGGTGAAAAGGTATGTGCATATATTACGTTGAAAGAAGAAATTCATCCAGAACGTTTGAAAATGTATTGTGAAGGGCATTTAGTAGAGTATAAGTGTCCTACAGAAATACGAATTGTCGAGCAATTACCAAAGAATTCTACAGGTAAGGTATTGAAAAGACAGTTAGCAGAGGAGGAACTGAGATGATTGCAACAATTGTTTGGGGAGCGATTAGTCTAATACTCGTTATTCTTGTGATTTATGTGATTTTTAGATATTTATTCCGACACAATAAAGCAGATCACATATATGCACCATTTGATGAGGCGACTTCCGGTACAAGACCTGATATAGATGGGCGTAATCCAATTTCACAAACGCGTGAAAAAGTGCAACAAGAGCAAAAATACAATGAACAGACTGAACAAAAAAATACGGATTCAAAATAAAAAACAGGCTGGAGCATATATGCTTCAGTCTGTTTCGTATTGAAATTTAGAATGAATCGCCTTGATTCTTTTGCTTTTTGTAAACAACAAAGTAGAAGAAAATGAGTAAGGCAATCCAGATAGGGCCTACGATGAGTGCAATACGAGTATCCACGTTGAAATACATAAGCACAACAACCATGAATAAGAAAGCGATTGCAAAGTAAGAACCTAATGGATAGAAAATATTTTTAAATGACAACTTATTTACTTGAGTGCCTGTCAGCGTTTTACGGAATTTAATTTGCGCAAATAATATAATGAGCCACGTCCAAATGGCACCGAATGTCGACACACTTGTTAAGTAGATAAATACTTTTTCATCTACGAAGTAGTTTAAAACAACACCAATTAATAAAACAATAGCTGAGAATAGAATTGCGACAGTTGGTACACCTGTTTTTCCAACGTTGTGGAAAATTTTCGGTGCTTGTTTTTGACCAGCCAGGTTGAATAACATACGACCTGTACTGAAAATACCACTGTTACAGCTTGATAAAGCAGCTGTTAGTACAACAAAGTTAATAATACCAGCAGCGTAGCGAATACCTACTTGATCAAACATCATAACGAATGGACTACTTTGACCGTCCATATCACTCCAAGGATAAATCGACAGAATAACGGTTAATGCACCTATGTAGAAAATCAACACACGCCATAATACCGTATTAATTGCTTTTGGTAATGTCTTTTTTGGATTATTGGCTTCACCAGCTGTTACGCCAATCATCTCCACCCCTAGATATGCGAACATAACAATTGGTAATGCGCCGATTACGCCTGAGAATCCATTTGGCATGAATCCACCATGTGACCATAAATTAGAGAAACCGGTTGCAACACCACCGTTGCCAATTCCAAATAGAATAACGGCTAAACCAATTACAATCATCGCGATAATCGCAAATACTTTAATAAAGGCGAACCAGAATTCGAATTCACCAAATACTTTTGCGGCAATTAAGTTGACTAATGTCATCGCAACAAGTGCTGCAAGTGCCCAAGCCCATTTTGGTGAATCTGGAAACCATAATGTCATATAAATACCGACTGCTGTAATTTCTGCCATACACGTTACAATCCATAAGAACCAATAATTCCACCCCGTAATAAATCCAGCTAGTGGTCCTAAAAACTGTTGTGCATAACGACTGAATGATCCTGCTACAGGAATTTCAACTGCAATTTCACCTAAAGCACGCATAACAAAGAAAATAACAAGACCGCCCATTGCGTATGTCAGTAAGACCGCTGGACCCGCAATTTTGATAGCGCCAGCTGAACCGAGGAATAAACCTACTCCGATGGCAGCGCCGAGCGACATCAATGCAATATGTCTTGATTCGAGACCTCGCTTGAGTTCTGGTTGCTTATTACTCATAAAAAACAACTCTCCTTAGTGCATTTTTTGTGTTTCCATAACATGATAGCATAATGTTTTCCAATTCACATGATATAAATAGATTATATCTCTTAAAAATTCAGAAAATACAAGTGGTTTCAAGCACTTATAATACTTAAAAAGTGTACACTGATATGAAAAAATAGGCAAGATAGAAAATTTATGTATTTTTGATTTACTTTTAAAGTATAACGAGAAATAATGTGTATTAATTAGATTTGTGATATTTTCTATAACAGGTTTATAATGGTAGTAGAGGAGTGTGAATTAGATGAAAAAATATGTAGAAAAAGAAGATTTATTTAAATTGGTATCAGTTGCGACACCTATTATCGCACCGAATCAGTTACAGGCTGTTTTTCTGAAAACAGTAATAGACGAAAAAGAAAATACGTACTATAACTATTTGTATCAATTAAATTTACAAACACGACAGATACAACAGCTTACTTTTGGAAAAGAACGTATTTCTTCGGTTCAATGGTCTCCAAATAGCAAGATGGTTTCCTTTATTTCAACAAGGGAGAAAGAGGCAACTTTATACATTTTACCGATTGATGGCGGAGAAGCACGAGCGGTTGTAAAAGAATTACGTCACATTACTTCTTATCAATGGCATATAGATAGTGCGACAATTTATTTTACAGCAAAAATAGAGCAAGATTTTTTCGAAGAAAAGAGAGAAAAGAAACGACCAGAAGCCTATCATGTCGATCGTATGCGCTATAAATTGAATGGTACAGGTTTACTCAATACGAAACAATACGCTGCTTTTGCGAAGTTGGATGTAACAACTGGAGAAATAACACCGCTTATAAAAGATGAAACGAATTATAGTGTACAGCATGTTTCGCCTGATGGTCAGACAGTATTATTAACGAATTGGTCTACAGCAAAAGATGACGATTTTTCGATGCAACTCTTACAATATTCAATAGAAGAAAAAACAATGGAAAAAATCTTTGATATGGATGGTTCGTTAGGTGGAGCAACGTACTCACATGACGGAGCTTACATTGCTTTTGAGGTGTCGCCAAACGAACCCTATCGTAATGCCACACATAATGAAGTGTATGTATACGATGTAACACAGCAATCCGCTTGGTCATTAACCGCGATGATGGACTTACCTGTTGGAGACTATGCAATTGGCGATGTACAACAGAGTGTTCAAGCACCTTCTGTTGTTTGGACGGAAGGAAATGATCTCTACTTCCAAATGTCATCAATGGGCGATGTACGCCTGTATTACGCAACATTGAGTGGGGCAATCTATCCTGCTACACCTGAAGAAGAACATATTTACGGGTATGACATCACAAAGGACGGACAATATGCATTGATTGCTTGTTCGTCACCGACAACCGTTAGTAACCTCTATTTACATGAAGTTACAACAGGCGAACGTCATCAACTTACACAATTCAATGAAAACTATGAACAAACACATCATCTAGTTAAGCCAGAAATTATTCAAGTGGAGAATGAGGGACAACTTGTATGGGGATGGTTGATGAAGCCAACTCAGTATCAAGAAGGACAGAAATATCCATTGTTGTTAGCGATTCATGGTGGTCCACATATGATGTATGCGAATACATTCATGCATGAAATGCAGTTACTCGCTGCAGAAGGTTATGGTGTCCTATACATGAATCCTCGTGGTAGTCATGGTTATAGCCAAGAGTTCGTAAATGGTTGTCGTGGTGACTATGGTGGCGGTGATTACCGAGATTTAATGGCAGCAGTGGATTTAGCAACATCAGAATACGAATGGGTTGATTCAAGTCGTCTAGGTGTAACAGGTGGTAGCTATGGTGGATTTATGACAAACTGGATTATTGGACATACAGACCGATTTAAAGCTGCATTGACGCAACGTTCTATTTCAAATTGGGTGAGCTTCTTTGGCGTATCCGATATCGGTTACTATTTCACACCATGGCAAATTGAAGGGGATATGCATGATGTAAACAAACTTTGGGAGCATTCGCCATTAAAATATGTCAAAAATAGTACAACACCACTGATGATTCTACATGGAGAATTAGATGATCGTTGTCCGATTGAACAAGCAGAACAGCTGTATGCAACAATGAAGTCAATGGGGAAAGAGGTAGAGTTTATTCGTTTTGAACAGGCAAATCATGATTTATCACGAACTGGTTTACCGAATTTGCGTTTACAGCGATTAGAAGCCATTCAAAATTGGTTTGTTAAGAAATTGTAATTTTTTTTAAAATAGCAACTTTTCCATGATGGTGACGTTCAATTTCACATGACAGTTTATATACAAAAAGGTATGATAGACAAAGAAATCATAGAAAAGGATTGTGGATGAAAAAAGATGATTAGCATGATTGAATATATTATTAGTTTTATCGTACACATCGATCAACATCTTGTAGAAATCATTCGAGACTTTGGCAACTGGACATACGGTATTTTATTCGCAATCGTTTTTGTTGAAACAGGTCTTGTTATTTTTCCATTCTTACCAGGGGACTCGCTATTATTTGCCGCAGGAACATTTGCCGCAATTGGTTCATTAAGCTTACCAACATTGCTTCTTGTGTTCTTCTTTGCTGCTGTAATTGGTGATTCATTAAATTATGAAATCGGTAAAAAAGTAGGGACGACGATTCGTCCAGGTACACTTATGGGAAAAATGATTAATCAAGAAAAGATGAATAAAGCAGAGGCGTTCTTTAATAAGCACGGCGGTAAAACAATCGTCATCGCACGATTTATGCCCTTTATTCGTACATTTATTCCATTCGTTGCAGGTGCAAGTCGAATGAAGTATAGCTACTTCTTAATGTATAACATCGTAGGCGCGACGTTATGGGTGGGAAGCTGTACATTACTTGGTTATTTCTTTGGTAATATCCCAATTGTAAAAGAGAATTTCTCTACCGTATTAATTGTGATTATTTTCCTTTCGGTTATTCCAGCATTCGTTGGCTTTATCAAATCGAGAAAATCAACTATATCGTAAAATAAAAAGACTTTTGCTTAAAAAATAGCAAAGGTCTTTTTTTAAATAAATATATGTTAGAATATTCTTAATAATGAATTTAAAAGGAGTTTTCATGATGACAGAAAAAATGAATGTAGAAAGTTTTAATTTAGATCATACAAAAGTACAGGCACCATTTGTTCGCCTAGCAGGAATTAAAAAAGGTCAGCACGGAGATGAGGTATATAAATACGATATTCGTTTTAAACAACCGAATAAAGAGCATATGGAGATGCCTGCACTTCACTCAATTGAACATTTAATGGCTGAAAATATTCGTAACCATACAGATTACGTAGTAGACTTAAGTCCGATGGGATGTCAAACAGGTTTTTATTTATCGATGATTAATCATACAGACTATGATGAAGTATTAACAATTTTAGAAAATACATTACAAGATGTTGTAGACGCAACAGAAGTCCCAGCATGTAACGAAGTTCAGTGTGGCTGGGCAGCAAGCCATAGTTTAGAAGGCGCAAAACAGTTAGCGAAAGAGATGTTAGATAAGAAAGCAGAATGGTCAATTATCTTTAATGAGACTAAGTAACTAATTGTTATATTAAAATAAAATAAAAATGAAAGGGAAATCGCTAAAATAGCCGATTTCCCTTTTTTATGATAGAATAAATTTATAATATTTACCAAATAATCCAAATGATATTATCATAAAAATAATTAAATGTGAAATATTTTCTATTTATTAGGTTAGAATAACTGTATGTATGGTACAAAAATTATATATTTTATATAGAAGGTAAAGACTAAAGTCATAAATATTGCTATAATAAAATGGACGAAATAGTGAGGGAGTAGGAAAATGGAGATTTTTATCGGTAGACAACCGATTTTCGATGAAAATGAAAAATTATTTGCTTATGAGCTCTTATATAGAAATGACCAAGAACAGAATGAATATATGGCTGTAGACTCCGATTTAGCAACGGTAGAGGTCATTATAAACTCATTCTTTTCAATTGGTTTTGATGAATTAGCGAGTGGTAAGCCCTGCTTTATTAATTTTACGGATGCACTATTAAAAAGTGATATATTTGAAAGTTTATCACCGCGAGAAGTGGTAGTAGAAGTATTAGAAGATGTGCCAATTACAGCTGAGTTAGTGGAGCGTGTCAAAGAGGTTCATAATAGGGGATTTCGCATTGCTTTAGATGATTTTGTTCTTCAAAATCATGTGAGTTTATATGACCAGCTCTTTCAATATGTTGATTACATAAAAGTGGATTTTTTGCTATCGACAGAAGTAGAACGACATGAAATTGAAGAGAAAGTATTAAGACATTATCCACATATCACATTGCTTGCAGAAAAAGTAGAGACGAGAGCACAATATTTAGAAGCTAGAACGATTGGGTATAAGTTGTTTCAAGGGTACTATTTTAAACAGCCTCAAATTATTAAAGGTAATGAAATTCCAGCAAATATGCTGCAATATTATAAAGTAATTGCTTTATTAAATAGTGCAGAACCAGATATTGATGGGCTAGTTGATCATATTGAACATGACGTTGCGCTTTCTTTCAAATTATTAAAGCTCATTAATAATTCTTCTAAACGAACGAAACGAAAAATCCGTTCGATTAAACAAGCAATTTTACTACTCGGGTTAACGGATTTACAAAGATGGGTGCAAATTTTAATTTATCGTGAATGGAGTAAAAAGCCTAAAGCGGATATGTATGAAGAATTAATGAAGACATCACTTTGTCGTGCCAAAATATGTGAGCTCATGGCGAAAAGAATTGGTTATCGTAATAACTCAGAGTATTTTTTAGTGGGTATGTTCTCATTAATTGATGCTTTATTAGAAAAACCAATGAACGTTATTTTGGCGCAGTTACCTTTGTCAGATGAAATTGTTGAAACGATTTCAGGAAGTGAAACATCCTTATCTCCTGTTTTAGATATGGCAATTGCACTAGAACGTTTAGATTGGGAAGAAGTAACACGTTTAGAGGATAAGCTTCAATTAAAAAAAGATGAACTATTTGAATTTGTAGAAAAAGCAAATCAATGGGTAACAAACTTCCAATTGGTTTAGTAGAAAGTTCCTTTTTTCGTGATAATTGAAATCTATGTATGAATCCTGTTATTGTATAATAAGTTAGAATGAAGAACTTGTACTGGAGGGAAAGACATGAAAAAAGTGTTTTTTGCAACTATTCTCGGTTCGGCATTACTTTTAGGTGCGTGTGGTTCAAGTGAATCAGGATCAGGTGATTCAACAAAAGTAGATGGCGAAAAGATTGCAAAACAGAAATGTATTAGCTGTCATGGGAATGAATTAAATAACGGGAATGCGCCTTCAATTAAAGATATCGGTGCAAAAAAATCTGAAAAAGAGATTTTAGACATTATTGAAAATGGTCAAGGTGGCATGCCTGGTGGTATTGTCAAAGGCGACGAAGCAAAAGCAGTTGCAGAATGGCTTTCAACTCAAAAGTAATTTAAAAAACAGTTTGATTGTAGAAATGACAATCAAGCTGTTTTTTTGTATCGTTTTAAGGAAGAAATTCCGAACGCGACATGATAAAATAAACGTACGATTGAGAGGACGTGAACAAGTTGGAACAAGTATGTACGAGAGATATAATGGAAGTATTTAATTTGAATCTCATTTGTGGTGAAGAAGGAATTGGTCGACACATTTTAACAAGTGATATTTCGAGACCTGGTTTAGAGATGGCTGGTTATTTCACGCACTATCCAGCAGAGCGTGTACAGTTACTCGGCAAGACGGAGTTATCATTCTTTTTAATGTTACCGAAGGCGGAAAGAATGGAGCGCATGCAAAAGTTATGTGCAGAAGATACACCTGCTATTATTATTTCGCATAACATGGAAGTACCTGAAGAATTACGTATGGCTTCTGAAGAGAATCATGTGCCAGTACTAACAACGAATCTATCAACAACACGTTTTTCAAGTAAGCTGACAACGTATTTAGAGAGTCGTTTAGCACCTTCAACAGCTGTACATGGTGTACTGGTTGATATTTATGGAATAGGCGTACTCATTACAGGAAATAGTGGTGTCGGTAAAAGTGAGACAGCATTAGAGCTTGTAAAGAAAGGCCATCGCCTTGTCGCAGATGACTGTGTTGAAATTTACCAAGAGAGTGAGAACACACTGATTGGGAATGCACCACCGCTTATTGCACATATGTTAGAAATTCGTGGTATTGGAATTATCGATATTATGACAATGTTCGGTGCTTCAGCTGTTCGTCGCCATAAAAGAATTTCTCTTGTCATCGACCTTGAGGTTTGGGATTCCGAAAAAACATATGATAGACTAGGAATCGAGACAGATACAATGCGTATTTTAGATACCGATTTAACGAAGCTGACAATTCCTGTAAGACCAGGACGAAACTTATCAGTTATTATTGAAGTAGCGGCAATGAATCACCGTCTAAAAAATCTTGGTGTTAATTCTGCGGAAGAATTTACAAAGAGACTAGAAGATGTAATTCAAGGACAGGGGTAAGTCTTGTACGCGGAAGGAGAAAGAGATGGATTTTTTATTAATGCAAATTGATCCGGTAGCCTTTAATTTAGGGCCTGTAGCAGTTCGATGGTATGGAATTTTAATCGCAACAGGTATTATCATTGCCTATGTAGTTGCGCAGCGTGAAATGACCAAAAGAGGTTTTAAAGACGACTTTTTAACAGATTTATTAATTTGGACGGTTCCAATTGCAATCATCTGTGCCCGAATTTATTATGTATTATTTGAATGGAGCTACTATAAAGAACATCCAGGACAGATTGTTCAAATATGGCAAGGTGGTATTGCCATTCATGGTGCACTGATTGGTGGTGCCATTACTGTATTAATCTTCTGTAAAAAGCGTGGCGTCAACTTCTGGAAAGTAGCCGATATTCTAGCGCCGTCGATTTTAATCGGTCAAATTATCGGGCGCTGGGGTAACTTCATGAACCAAGAAGCTTACGGTAGTGTCGTAGAGCGTTCATTTTTAGAAAGCTTATACTTACCAAACTGGATTATTGAACAGATGAATGTTCAAGGATTTTATCATCACCCGACGTTCCTTTATGAATCAATGTGGAATATTGTCGGCTTGATCGTTTTATTACTACTTAGAAAAGTGAATCTATTACGTGGGGAAATTTTCTTAATCTATGTGATGTGGTATTCATTCGGGCGTTATTTCGTAGAAGGACTTCGTACAGATAGTTTGTACATTGGCCCCCTTCGTACAGCGCAGATGGTATCATTAATCGCGTTAGTTATTGCGGTAATTGTTATGATTTATCGTCGTAAGAAGATGAATCCAGTTGTACGTTATAAAGATAAATAGTAGAAAGCCCGGAACTACATCACGTAGCCCGGGTTGTTTTATATAAAAGGAGTGCTAGCTATGTATTATAAAGGATTATTATTTGATTTTGACGGTACGTTATTAGATACAAACGAATTAATTATGGAAACTTTTTATCATGTCTTATCACCAAAATTTCCTGGGAAATATAAAAAAGAAGATATGGCTCAATTTATCGGACCTTCTTTAAAAGAAACGTTTACAGCAATTGATCCACAAAATGCTGAAAATTTAATCGAAGAATATATTACGTGGAATCGTGTGCACCATGACGAATTGGTCTCAGAATTTGACGGTGTAGTCGAAGTACTAACACAATTGAAGCGAGCTGGTTTGAAATTAGCCATTGTCTCAACAAAAAGACGTGAGGCTATTTTAACTGGTTTACATGTATTAGGTGTAGAAGAACTATTCGATGTAATTATTAGTAACGATGAGGTTGAACATACTAAACCACATCCAGAACCTGTCTTACTCGCTCTACAAGAACTTGGTTTACAAAAGCATGAAGTCATTATGATTGGTGATAACTACCATGATATTGAAGGCGGACAAAATGCAGGTGTTCATACAGCAGGTGTCGCTTGGTCGTTGAAGGGAGCCGCATTTTTAGAAGCACTACACCCAACTTATATGCTTTACCATATGCGTGATTTATATCAAATTACAGGAGTGGAAGCCTATGCGCAAAACGACACGCTATAAAGTAAAGGGAGCCTCTTCTTTGTGGCAAATTTACAAGACAGTTTCTTTTTGGAAAGTGGCAAAATGTTTTATAGTAATTGAAATCGCACGCATCACACCATTTCTCGCGATGAAAAATTGGCTCTATCGCCATCTACTACATATGAAAGTCGGTGAGCGAACAGCTTTCGCTTTAAAAGTTGTTCCTGATACGATGTTTCCTGAACGAATATCAGTTGGTGACGATACGATTATTGGCTATAACACGACAATTTTAGCGCATGAATATTTAATTGATGAGTATCGCTTAGGCGATGTGAAAATTGGGAGTCGTGTCATGGTTGGTGCAAACTCGACGATTCTACCAGGTGTTACAATTGGCGATGATGCAGTAGTATCGGCAATGACACTTGTGAACCGAGATGTACCAGCAGGCGCGATGGTTGGTGGAAATCCTATGCAAATTATTTATACAAAGGAACAACGAGAAAAGAAATTATCTGAAAAATCTTAATACGAAATAAAAGAAAAAAAGGCATGTTTGAGGAAATAGAGTAGTTGAAAGACGAATTATTTTACGTGAGCATGTCTTTTTATATATATGAAATTTGACGGTTATCTAGAATTGCGTTAGAATACTATACATCATCACATTAGTACTCTAGTGAACTAAAGTAAAAGATAGGAAGTGGAAGTATGTCTATGATTCGCCCATTCGAAAAGCCATTAGGTATGCGTGACACATTACCAGGGATTTTTGAAAAGAAAGAATGGATACGCCAAGTCGGACGTGAATTTTTCTCTTTAAGAGGATTTGACTTTATTAAGACACCCACATTGGAATATTACGAAACAGTTGGTCGTTTTTCAGCAATTTTAGAGTCGAACTTGTTTAAATTAGTTGATTCACAAGGAAACACACTCGTGTTACGTCCAGATATGACAACGCCCATCGCACGTATTGCCTCAACAAAACTATTAAAAGAAAAAGTACCACAGCGATTAGCTTATTTTTCAAATGTTTTCCGCGCGCAAGAATTGGAAGGTGGAAAGCCGGCAGAATTCGAACAAATGGGGATTGAAGTAATTGGTGATGATTCAATTTACGCAGATACAGAAGTCATTCTAACGACGATTGATTTAATGAAGCGCTTAGGTATTGAATCATTCAAGATTACGATTGGTCATGCGGGAATTTTAGAAGCGATCATTCGAAAAAATGTTCAAACAGAAGAACAGTTTACTGAATTACATCAACTACTCGTGAATCGTAACTATGTTGGTTTTGAAGAAGCAGTGGATTGTTTTGTATTAACGACTGAACAGGCTAGCACATTAAAATCATTTATCGAGGAAGCAACATCCCTTACCAATATGCGACAAATTTCAAAATATCTTTATGAAAAAGAAGCGCTCATTTATATGGAACAACTCGCTTCGATTTTGGAAATTGCTGGCGTACAAGAATACGTGGCATTTGATTTTACAATCGCAAGTCATATGAATTATTACACAGGCATGATGTTTGAAGTATTTGCGGCGAATACAGGTTATCCAATTGGGAATGGCGGACGCTATAATGGATTGCTTGAAAATTTCGGTGCAGATATGAGTGCAGTAGGTTTCGCACTGCGAATTGATTATTTATTAGAAGCAATGCCGAAAATAGAAGATGAAAAAGAGAGTGTTCTTATTCTATTTGTATCGACACAATTGGCACAGGCACTTGAACAAACACAGCAATTGCGCGAACAGGGTTATCGTACGACGATGCAATCTTTAGAAGGAATCGAAAATTTCGCACAATATGAAAAGCAGTTTACGAAAGTAGTACGTGTTGGACAAGGGGGTACAAGTTATGAATGAGCCATTAACAATTGCGATGCCAAAAGGACGTATTTTTGAAGAAGCATATGAGCTATTAATTCAAGCGAATTTCGACTTACCTGAAACAATTGATTTATCACGTAAACTCATGTTGGAAGTACCTTCTGAAAATATTCGCTTCATTTTAGCAAAACCGATGGATGTACCTACATATGTTGAGCATGGTGTAGCAGACATTGGAATCGCGGGGAAAGATACATTACTTGAGCAACAACGCCATGTGCATGAATTACTTGATTTGAAGATTAGTACATGTCATATTGCATCAGCTGGTTTACCGAATACCGTACTAGATGAGATTGCTCCACGTATTGCGACAAAATATCCGAATATTGCGTCAGCCTACTATCGTGAGCGCGGCGAACAAGTAGAAATTATCGGACTGAATGGCTCGATTGAGTTAGCACCGATGATTGGTTTAGCAGATCGCATTGTCGATATTGTCTCAACAGGTCAAACATTGAAAGAGAATGGACTTGTAGAATATGAATATATTACGAATGTGTCGTCACGATTAGTTGCCAATCCAGCAAGTTACCGTATGAAGAATGAACGTATTATAGATTTAGTAAAACGTCTAAAAGCGTGTGTAAAATAGGGGTGAGTAGATGGATATTCAAATATTAACAGCAGGTATTTCTTTAAAGCGTCAACTTGAAACAGGGAATGAGATGCAGCTGCAAACAGTTCGTGCAGTTATTGAAGATGTAAAGCAGCAAGGTGATGAAGCAGTAAAAGCGTATACAGAAAAATGGGATGATTTTCGTTTAGAAAATCTTCGTGTGACACAGGAAGAAATCGCTGCAGCTATTCAGGCGATAGATGAAGTCATCTTACAAGACTTACGCGAAGCAGCAGCCAATATTCGTCGTTATCACGAACAACAAAGTCGTCAAGGATTCAAACTACCATTACAAGATGGTTCATATTTAGCGCAGCGCATTTTACCGCTAACATCAGTTGGATTATATGTACCAGGTGGTTCAGCAGCCTATCCTTCTTCTGTATTGATGAATGTGATTCCAGCACAAGTTGCGGGTGTAGAACGCGTAGTCATTGCAACGCCATGTGATGCAACAGGGAAATTACCCGATGCAGTACTTGCAGCAGCTTCGATTTTAGGCATTACAGAAATTTATAAAATGGGCGGTGCGCAGGCAATTGCAGCACTCGCATATGGTACAGAAACGATTCAACCCGTCGACAAAATTATAGGTCCAGGAAATATTTTTGTAGCACTTGCAAAAAGGGAAGTGTTTGGTGATGTCGCAATTGACATGATCGCGGGGCCCAGCGAAATCGCTATTTTAGCAGATGAAACTGCCTATGCTGATGAAGTAGCAGCCGATTTACTATCTCAAGCAGAACACGACGCCCTTGCATGTTCCATCTTAATTACAACGAGTGAACAACTCGCTCAAGCTGTTGCAACACAAGTGGAAAAACAATTGCAGACATTACCAAGAGAATCAATCGCTCGTCAATCAGTTGAACGCTTTGGTCGTATTTATATAGCAAGTTCGATGGCGGAAGCAGTAGAAGCTATTAATCAGTTAGCACCCGAACATTTAGAAATTGTAACGAAAAATGCAGAAGCAGTAAGTGAACAAATTCGCCATGCAGGTGCCATCTTTTTAGGACGTTACAGTTCAGAGCCTGTAGGTGACTATTTTGCAGGAACAAATCACGTCCTACCGACAAATAGTACAGCACGATTTGCTTCGGGGTTAAATGTCGATGATTTTATTAAGAAAACAAGTGTTGTCTATTATACCGAAAAAACATGGGAACAAAACGCACCGAAAATTGCACGTCTCGCACGTTTAGAAGGATTGGAAGGACATGCGAGAGCAGTTGAATCAAGAGGTTGGGAGAAGGAGTGAATAGTGATGGGAACACGTACAGCGAGTATTACACGTAAAACGAATGAAACACAAATTGCGATTGATTTTGATTTAGATGGTACGGGACAAGTAACGGTCAATACAGGTGTACCATTTATGGACCATATGCTCGATTTATTTATGAAGCATGGTTTATATGACGGGAAAATTGAAGCGAATGGCGATGTTGAAATTGATGACCACCACACAACAGAAGATTTAGGTATTGTTTTAGGTCAAGCGGTTCGACAAGCACTTGGCGATAAAAAAGGTATTAAACGATATGGACATGCTTTTGTACCAATGGATGATGCGCTAGCACAAGTCTATGTGGATTGTTCAGACCGCCCACATTTAGAATTCCGTGCCACTTTACCAGCTCAAAAAGTCGGCACATTCGATACAGAACTCGTACATGAATTTTTATGGAAGTTTGCACTAGAAGCTCGTATGAATGTACATGTTATTGTGCCATATGGTCATAATACACATCACATTATTGAAGCGATTTTCAAAGCACTTGCGCGTGCCATTGATGATGCTGTTCAAATTGATCCACGTGTACAAGGCGTACCGTCAACAAAGGGGTTACTTGGATGAAAGTAGGAATCGTTGATTATGGTATGGGAAACTTGTTTAGTGTGGAGCAAGCAGTTAAAAGATTAGGCTATGAAGTAATTGTGTCTTCAGAGATAGAGCAGCTAAAACAAGCAGATGCGTTCATTTTACCTGGTGTTGGTGCATTTGCAGATGCGATTGGTTGTTTAGAAAAGACAGGATTGAATCACTTTGTTTATGAAATAGCGGAACAACAAAAACCGCTACTCGGGATTTGTTTAGGTATGCAATTACTATTTGAAGATAGTGAAGAAAATGGTTTCTTTAAAGGTTTAGGTATTTTTAAAGGGACAATTCGTCGCTTTGATGATGAAAAAGTACGTGTTCCGCATATGGGATGGAATAACCTTACATTCACACCTAATTGGCAAGAACCAAAGGAATTAGTAGATTATTATGTTTACTTTGTTCACTCGTATTACGGTGTAGATTTAGCACCCGAACAATTAGTTGCCTACGCAGAATATGAAGGAATTCGTGTTCCGGGAATTGTACAAAAAGGCAATGTAACAGGTATGCAATTTCACCCTGAAAAATCAGGCACTTGCGGTATGACACTATTAAAAAATTGGTTACAACAAGTAGAAGGGGAGACGCAATCATGACAGCAATTCAAATTTTCCCAGCGATTGATATGCGCGGTGGTAAATGTGTCCGTTTATTTAAAGGAGATTATGCGCAAGAAACTGTTTACGGTGATTCACCATTTGATATGGCAAAAAGTTTTGCAGATGCAGGTGCGACGTTCATACATATGGTTGACTTAGATGGTGCAAAAGACGGTGAACGTGTACATGCAAAAGATGTTGTCCGTGTTGCAAAGGAATTACCTCTGCGCGTACAAATTGGTGGCGGTATCCGAACAGAAGAAGATGTTTCATTTTATTTAGATCAAGGTGTAGAACGTGTCATTATTGGAAGTCTCGCAATTCGTGAACCTGAACTTGTTGCTTCCTTTATTGAAAAATACGGTGCAGAGCGTATTGTCATTGGATTGGACGCAAAAGATGGTATGGTCGCAACGCATGGCTGGCTTGAAACATCGAATCAAACAGCGATTGAAGTTGGAAAGTATTTTGCAAGTAAAGGCGCAAAGCACTTTGTTTTTACAGATATCGCAACGGACGGAACGCTTCAAGGACCAAATATTGAAGCAAATGAAGCATTAGCGCGTGCAACAAGTGCAAATATTATTGTATCGGGTGGAATGAGTAGTTTAGCTGACATTCAAGCAGTGAAAGAAGCTGCGAAATCAACAACGATTGCGGGTGTGATTATTGGTAAAGCTTTATACACAGGACAATTCACATTAGAAGAAGCGCTGAAGGAGGCAGAATAATGCTAACTAAACGAATTATTCCATGCCTCGATGTAAAAGATGGTCGTGTCGTAAAGGGGGTTCAATTTGTATCGCTACGTGATGCAGGAGATCCTGTAGAACTCGCTACTTTTTATAATGAACAGGGTGCGGATGAATTAGTGTTTTTAGATATATCTGCAACACACGAAGGAAGAGAGACGATGGAAGATGTCGTGCGACAAACAGCCGCTACATTATCCATTCCATTCACAGTAGGCGGTGGTATTCGAACGCTAGAAGATATGAAGCGCATGCTACGAGCGGGAGCTGATAAAGTATCGCTTAATTCAGCTGCACTACAAAATCCAGAAATCATTGAAGAAGGTGCGCGCTATTTTGGCTCGCAATGTATCGTTGTAGCAATTGATGCGAAGTGGAGTGAACAAGACAACACGTGGATGGTATTCACGCATGGCGGACGTAACCGACTTGATGTTGAAGCAGTTGCATGGGCTAAACAAGCTGTTGCACTTGGGGCTGGTGAATTACTTGTTACATCGATGGACTCAGACGGTGAGAAAAAAGGATTCGATCTAGAATTGATGAAAGCCATACGAAAAGAAGTCAATGTACCGATTATCGCAAGTGGCGGTGCGGGGAATGCCGAACATTTTTATACAGTGCTTGAAAATGCGGATGCCGATGCAGCACTTGCTGCTTCCATCTTCCACTATAAAGAGACAAGTGTAGAAGAAGTGAAAAGTTATTTAAAAAATAAAGGAGTGTCGATTCGATGAAAATTCAATTTGGAGCAGATGATTTAGTACCGGTCATCATTCAACATGCACGTACAAAAGAAGTATTAACTTTAGCCTATATGAACGAAGAATCGTATAAAAAAACACTCGAAACAAAAGAGACTTGGCTGTACTCGCGTTCACGTCAAGAGCTTTGGCATAAAGGAGCTACAAGTGGACATACACAAAAAGTCGTTGCGATGCGTACAGACTGCGATCAAGATGCACTCGTTGTGGAAGTATTACCGAATGGACCTGCTTGTCATACAGGTGCAACATCTTGCTTCCATGAAGATGTGATTGAAAAATCACTTGCGATTGGTTCACTCGATATTTTAGAAACATTGAAGAATGTTATTCAAACGCGCGAACAAGAAATGCCAGCGAATGCGTACACAACGTATTTATTCGAACAAGGTGTCGATAAAATCGGTAAAAAAGTGGGCGAAGAAGCAACGGAGGTTGTCATCGCTGCGAAGAATCGTGATGCAGAAGAATTGAAGTGGGAAGCAGCCGACTTATTGTATCACCTACTCGTCTTATTACAAGAGCAAAAATTAGATTTATATGATGTATTAGGTGTCTTACAAAATCGTCATGAAAAACATTAATTCACAGTGTACTTTATTTTAACTATGTTATAATATACGGTATTATGCAAAAGCTTGGGATTGGCTTAAGGTTGGTCTTATGTGTATGGCGCATGAAAAACGAAAAATCGCGTATTGACGCGGTTTTTCCTTTTTGTTGCGAACCTTTCGTCCCAAGCTTTTCTTTTCGGAGGAATATTTCTTGGAAGAATTTAACGACAAACAAAAGCCAAAACCGAATATCGTATATTTCTTGCCATCGGGAGATTTCTACTATCAAAAAGCACAGGATGTTATGGGACGTGGCGATTTAGGGAAGGCAGCGATCTATTTACAAAGAGCGATTGAGCTGAGCCCAACAGATGCGATGATTTATTTGCAGTATGCTGTTGTTGAGTTAGAGCAAGGAAATGTTGAGAAGGCACGCGAATTACTATTAGAAGCAGATCGATTAGAGCCGAGAAATCCTGAGACGGTTATCTTTTTAGCAGAGACCTCAGCAGGATTAGGTTTTTTAGAAGATGCACTTTATTATGCTAATTTATATTTAGATTTTGATGAAGGCGGCGAATTTACAGCAGAGGCAAACGATATTTTAGATTTTGCACATGCCACACTTGAGAAGATTCCATCAGAAGAACCGAATGTGAATCGCGTCTATATACATGAACAAGAGCGAGCGCGTCAACTGATGGAAGAAGGACATCACGAACAAGCGATTGAGATTTTTGAACAGATTATCGCAGAAAACCCATTCTTCTGGTCTGCCTATAATAATTTAGCACTCGCTTATTTTTATCAGGGAGAGGAAGAACAGGCACGTGCCTTGTTGCGTGAAGTATTACATGGGAATTATGGGAATTTACATGCGCTATGTAACTTAACGGTTATGGCATATTATGCAAAAGAAGATGAAGAACTCGTCTATTTAGAGAGTTTACTTATTAAATTACATCCGTATAAATTTGAACATCGCTTCAAGTTAGGCGCGACACTTGCACTGATTGGACAGTATGAGTTAGCTTATAAGTGGTTGAAAAGTTTATATAAGAATGGTTTCTCAGGTGATGGCAGTTTCTACTTTTGGTTATCACATTCTGCTTATTTTGCAGGAGATGAAGCGCTATCTCGTAAAGTGTGGACACAGTTATTAGAAGTTGACCCATCAAAAGAAGGTTTCGAACCATGGGTACATGCAATTGTACAAGAAGATGATTTACTTCGTGATGTGGAGTATATTCAAAGTTTATTACAACATGATGAACGCTCGGAACGTTTATTTGGCTTATTTTTATTAGAAAAATCACCTCATAAACATGAAATTTTAGCGAACCCGACGATTATAAAGGTAGAGGAATATACAGCGATTGAAAAAGTATTTCTCGCTTTTGTATTAGGGCACGATTTAGAAGATGAAGCAGTCTTAAAACCTTTATTTCACATGGTCGAAGTAGCTGAAATTTTGTATCAACGAGTAGAGCCGATGCAAATTGAAGATACCTTCCCATTCCAAATGTGGTTCATCATCTGTGAAAATGCGCTAGATCAAGGTTATGCATTTAAAAATACGGTTGCATTAGCTGCAGCAGTTGAATATATGTATCGATCATCGCGTGCGAAAGTAACGAAGAAATTGATTGCGGAAGAATATCATATTTCACCGCAAACGTTGACGAAATATGTGAACGAACTCATTCCTTTTTTACCGATGTTTCGTCCATGAGCAAATAACTTGAGTAGGTATAGAAAATGCTATACCATACTAGGGTATATAGAAGTTTTTTTAGTAGGAGGAGTTAAATATGTCAGAAGAAAAAATTTATGATGTTGTCATTATTGGTGCAGGTCCAGCAGGTATGACTGCAGCGGTTTATGCTTCACGCGCAAACTTAGCTACATTAATGCTTGAGCGTGGTATTCCAGGTGGTCAAATGGCGAATACAGAAGAAGTAGAAAACTACCCAGGTTTCGATACGATTTTAGGACCAGAGCTTTCTACTAAAATGTTTGAACACGCAAAAAAATTCGGTGCAGAATATGCATACGGTGACGTTTCAGAAGTCATCGATGGTAAAGAATATAAAACAATTAAAGCAGGTTCTAAAGAATATAAAACACGCGCAATCATTATTACAACAGGTGCAGAATATAAAAAAATGGGTGTACCTGGTGAGAATGAATTAGGTGGTCGTGGTGTAAGTTACTGTGCTGTATGTGACGGTGCATTCTTTAAAAACAAAAATTTAATCGTTGTTGGTGGCGGAGACTCAGCAGTTGAGGAAGGTATGTACTTAACTCGTTTTGCTGAAAAAGTAACAATTGTTCACCGTCGTGATAAATTACGCGCACAAAAAATCTTACAAGATCGCGCATTCGCGAACGAAAAAATTGATTTCATTTGGAATAATACTGTAAAAGAAATCAATGAAAAAGATGGTAAAGTAGGTAGTGTCACATTAGTAAATACAGTTGATGGTTCGGAATCAACTGTCGATGCAGACGGTGTATTCATTTATATCGGTATGAACCCTCTAACAAAACCATTTGAATCATTAGGTATTACTAATGAAGCGGGTTACATTCCAACGAACGAACAAATGGAAACGAAAATTCCTGGAATCTACGCAGCAGGTGACGTACGTGATAAAACTTTACGCCAAATCGTAACTGCTACAGGTGATGGTAGTATCGCAGCTCAAGCTGTGCAACATTATGTTGAAGAATTAAAAGAAACATTAGCATAAATAACCATAAGATACAGATGATACTTGTTCTTAATCTTTCTGTAACCCGAATGAAACATTCAAACTGTATAGTATAAAGTGTAATAACCCTTTTTGAAATACTATTGGTGAAGATGATTCTATTCAAGTAGATGAAATCAGAATGAGAGGAAGCGCTGGCGAGCGTTTCCTCTTTTTCGTGGTAAATAAAAAGGGTGTGAATTTTTAAATTTTGTAAGAAACACCCGGAACAGTGTATAATAGAAAATAGGATTTTTTTAATACTAAGAATATGAAAATAGAGATGAGGTGGCGCGTATGCAACGAATTGCAAATTTAATTGTGCGTAAAGGTGATGAAGTACTTCTTTTGAAAAAACCTAGACGTGGATGGTATGTGGCGCCCGGTGGGAAAATTGAAAGTGGTGAATCCATTTACGAAGCAGCGGCTAGAGAGTTTTTTGAAGAGACAGGGACGCGTGCTGTCAAACCACATTTAAAAGGAATTTATACAATGGTCATTCAAGAAGACGGTGAATTCGTTGACGAATGGATGCTTTATACTTTTGTAGCAAATGATTTAATTGGAGAACCCTATACCGAAACACGAGAAGGTATTTTAGAGTGGCATCCAATTGAAGATTTAAAAACATTACCAATGGCTGAAGGAGACCGTACAAATTTATTGTTCGCTGTAGAACAAAGTGGTATGCAGTATGGTACATTCACATACACGAAAGATTTCAAACTATTAGCCGAAAAAATACAGCAATCAACAGAGGAGAAATAAACCATGCCACAAACAGATGAATCAAAAGAATTAATCATCATTACAGGAATGTCGGGTGCAGGTAAATCAGTAGCTGTGCGCTCTTTTGAAGATTTAGGCTATTATTGTATCGATAATTTACCACCTGCACTTCTTCCTACTTTTATTCGTCTCATGCAAGATTCGAATAAAGAAATTACACACACAGTTGTCGTAATGGATTTACGTGGTGGTGACTTCTTCTCTACTTTAATGGATGCACTAGATGAAATAGAACGTGAAGATGAAATTAAACCGTACATTCTATTTTTAGATGCAGATAACGAAACTCTTGTGCGACGCTATAAAGAGACGAGACGTGCGCACCCCCTTGCTTCTAAATCATTACCGCTTGATGGGATTAAAAAAGAGCGTGAATTACTGGCAGATATTAAAGGGCGTGCAAAGCAGATTTATAATACGTCGATTATGAAGCCAAAAGAATTGCGCAATTTGTTACTAGAGCAGTTTTCAAACGAAACAAAAAATACATTCTCGATTAACGTGATGTCTTTTGGTTTTAAACATGGCATGCCAATCGATGCCGATTTAGTTTTTGATGTGCGTTTTTTACCAAACCCTTACTATATTGAAGATTTACGTCCGAAAACAGGTCTAGATGATGAAGTTTCTTCTTACGTATTAAAACAGCAGGATGCAAAAGCATTAATTGAGAAGCTGACAGACCTTTTTGAATTTATGGTTCCGCGCTATAAAGACGAAGGTAAAGCACAATTAGTTATCGCATTCGGTTGTACAGGTGGACAACACCGTTCTGTTACATTAGCCGAATACTTTGGACATGAATTAGCGAAGATTTCTTCAACTGTTGTGTTCCATCGTGATCTTGCGAAAAAAGAGGGCTAATGCGATGAAAAAACAGAAAAAACGTATTGTCGTGATTGGTGGTGGAACAGGTCTTTCAACATTATTGAGAGGACTAAAAAAATTCAATACGGATTTAACAGCGATTGTGACGGTAGCGGATGACGGTGGTAGTTCGGGACGCTTACGCGATGACTATCATGTGCCACCGCCAGGCGATATTCGAAATGTCATTGCCGCACTTTCAGAAGTAGAGCCTCTCGTTGAGGAGATGTTTCAATATCGTTTTAAAGGACAAGGAAAAGAACATCTAAATGGTCATTCACTCGGGAATTTAATGCTAACAGCACTCACGGAAATTACCGGTGATTTTTCTCATGCTATTCGACAGATGAGTCGTGTACTAAATGTTAATGGTCGTGTGCTTCCAGCAGCGAATCAGCGTCTAACACTATTCGCTGAATTTGAGGACGGAAAAATCATCGAGGGGGAATCAAAAATCCCTTCATATGGTAAACCGATTAAGCGAGTATTTTCAAAGCCACATCATGTCCATGCACTACCAGAAGCAGTAGAAGCGATTGAGCAAGCAGATGTCATTGTTATTGGTCCAGGGAGTTTATATACGAGCATTATTCCTAATCTATTAATAGAAGATATACGAAAAGCAGTACTTCGTTCATCTGCCAGAAAGGTGTATATTTGTAACCTCATGACACAACGCGGTGAAACATCAGGCTATACAGCAAGTGATCATGTGCGTGCGATTCATACACATGTAGGAGAACCTTTTATCGAAACTATCTTAATTAATGATGATGCAGATGTACCAGAAGAAGTGCAAAAAGCATACGAAGAAGAAAATGCCGAACCTGTACGCTTCGATGTCCGATTATTAGAAGGAATGGGACTTCGTGTTGAAAAAGGTGCAATAGCTACTTTAAGTGAAAAAGGAAGCGTTCGTCACGAAGCAACGAATGTAGCGGAGTGGTTAATGTCCTATTAATTTAGAAAGGAGGGACGACGATGTCTTTCGCTTCAGAAATGAAAAAAGAATTAACGCAAATTGAGTCGAATGAAATTAATTTAAAAGCGGAACTTTCCGCAATGATTCGTATGAATGGTTCACTATCACTGACCAATCGTCAATTCAGTTTAGATGTACAAACTGAAAACGCAGCGATTGCAAGACGGATGTATACGATTATGAAGCAGTTATACGACTACAAAATTGAACTACTCGTTCGTAAAAAGATGCGTTTAAAAAAGAATAATGTGTACATTTGTCGTGTACGAGAAGGTACGAGAGAGTTACTTGAGAGTTTAGAAATTCTATCAGGTAACTTTTTAATGAATCATCATATCTCACCAGATTTGATTAAGACGGATTTATCCAAGCGTGCGTATTTACGTGGTGCGTTCCTAGCAGGTGGCTCAGTGAATAATCCAGAAACGTCAGCGTATCATTTAGAAATCTATTCATTATACGAAGAACATGGTACGGATTTAATGAACTTGATGAATTACTTTGATCTGAACGCAAAAACGATTGAACGTAAAAAAGGTTTCGTGACGTACTTAAAAGAGGCGGAAAAAATTTCTGATTTCTTAAACTTAGTAGGAGCACATCAAGCGATGATGAAGTTTGAAGATGTGCGCATAGTACGTGACATGCGAAATAGTGTGAATCGTTTAGTGAACTGTGAAACAGCGAACTTGAATAAAACGATTGGTGCAGCGATTCGTCAGGTCGAAAATATTAAGTACATCGACAAGCAAATTGGCATTGAGCAGCTACCAGAGAAGTTGCAAGAGATTGCTAGATTGCGTGTAGCGTATCAAGATGTGACATTAAAAGAGCTTGGTGAGATGATGTCAACATCTGTTTCTAAATCAGGGATTAATCATCGCCTAAGAAAAATTGACGAAATTGCAGATTCTTTACGAGCTGGTGAGAAGCTGAACATAAAATGATGTATAATAGAAGAAATAAGATAAATTTGACGGCAATTGCCATAACATAAGGAGGAAGTAAGCAATGGTAGAGCAGCAGGTAGAGGTTAAACTCAAATCTGGTCTTCAAGCAAGACAAGCCGCTCTTTTTGTACAAGAAGCAAACCGCTACCATGCGGATGTATTTTTACAAAAAGGTACGCGTAAAGTAAATGCGAAGAGTATCATGGGGATTATGAGTTTAGCTGTTGCACATGGAACAGAGATTACGCTGTTTGCAGATGGAAAAGACGAGCAAGAGGCAATCGCCGGTTTACGTGCAATGATTGAATCAGAAGACTAGTAAAAATACGAGGTAGCAGCGATGCTATCTCGTATTTTTTTATTTTAAAGATGTATGTTATGCATTATTCGGTATCTATTCTTTCGCGGATCCTATAAAATTAATTGAAACCGTAACAACTGATGCAAAAGGAAATGCGAAAATTGATCCGAAATATGCAACAAAAGAGTATCAAGTCAAAGTGACAGTTGGAAAAGAAACAAAAACTGTAACAATGACAAGTTGTAATGTAACGATTGATTTTAAAGCGCCAGTTACAGATGGTGAAACAGAAGAACCAACAGAACCAGGAAAACCAAATAAACCAACAACGCCAGAAAAACCATCGAAACCAGGAGTAGTCACAGGTGGCGATACGGAGGAGAATACAAATTCTTCTAAACCGTCAAAACCAGGTGTTAAACCAGGCGACCATTATGATGTATATGATAAAGATGGTAACTTAGTGGCGAGTGATGTAACAGTTGATAAAGACGGTAACATTAGCGCAGACTTACCACCAGGTGAATACGATTTCGTATCAAAAGGTGAGCATGTAACAGCTGAAGTTGGCAAAGATGGTAAACTACCACAAACAGGTTCAAGCGACTTCTTATTATACACATTAGCGGGTATTGCATTACTTGGAGCAAGTCTTGTTGTATTTGCGCGTGGACGTAAAAAGAGTGCGTAGAGCTTAAATAGACAGGAATCGTCATGATGGCGATTCCTGTTTTTATATGGTGAAAAATAGTGTGCATTATTTAACTTATTTTTCGTAAGTGTGTGCTATTTCATGTTGAATTGTTTCAAAATAAGCGACAATCCGCTTTTTGTTTACCTTGATAAATAAAATGTCAGTGCTAAAATAAGTGTATATGAAGCAATTTAGGAGGCATTCATGATGGAAATTACAATCGTTGCACATGTACAAACAGAAGGTCAACCAGAACAAATAGTAGACTTAGGAATTTCAGAGTTAATCGACTTTGAACTTGCACGCGATTTCCAAGTAAAAAATATTCTGGGTCAATTAGGTTATACAGATGTACAACCATTACCAACAGAAGATGTAGATGTATTTAAAGCGAACGCACAATTAAATGGACAGGCAGTTCAACCAAAAATTTTATTCGGTAAAGCGTTAAAAGCAGGTAATGTCGGCTCAAAATCAGGTGTATCTTTTTATGAATTGAATGAATTACGTAATGTTGTACACGCTTAATTTATAAACAAAAAAGAGGTGAGGGGTTTTAAACCCTTCACCTCTTTTTTATACATTATTTTGTTTCGTTATTTGTCATGATTTTATCGATTAAACCGTAGTTTAATGCTTCTTCAGCAGACATGAAGTTATCACGATCTGTATCTTTTTCAATCACTTCGACAGGTTGACCTGTACGCTCTGAAAGAATTTTGTTTAGTTTTTCACGTGTTTTTAAGATGTGGCGAGCAGCGATTTCGATTTCAGTCGCTTGACCTTGTGCGCCACCTAATGGTTGGTGAATCATGATTTCAGCGTTTGGTAATGCAAAACGCTTACCTTTTGCACCAGCTGTTAGTAGGAATGAACCCATTGAAGCAGCCATACCGATACAGATTGTTTGTACATCTGGTTTGATGAATTGCATTGTATCGTAGATTGCCATACCAGCTGTTACTGAACCACCTGGTGAGTTGATGTATAAGAAGATATCCTTCTCTGGATCTTCTGCTTCTAAGAATAATAATTGCGATACGATTGCGTTTGCAACGTTATCATCAATTGCGCTACCAAGCATGATAATACGGTCTTTTAAAAGACGAGAATAAATATCGTATGCACGCTCTCCGCGATTTGTTGTTTCGATTACTGTAGGAATTAAGTTCATTTAATTCTCCTCCGTTCAATCTAGTTACTGATTAGAATCAGCTGTACTCTTATTGTACATTGCATAGTCAAAAAAGGTCAAATATATTGTGTTAAATATTGAAAAGTCTAAATCAAGTTGTCAATTGCACTTTATATTTGTATAATAATAGTCATACGCCTCAGTAGTTTAATGGATAAAACATAAGATTCCGGTTCTTAGGCTGGGGGTTCGATTCCCTCCTGGGGCATATACAAGTTGTATGAAGTCATGTAATGGGCTTTATACAACTTTTTCTTTTTTATGAATTCCCTTAAAAGTTATATATAAACAAAAAATAAGTAACGATTCTATAAATTTTATAACAGCTAAATTACAATTTACGAAAAAAGAGTTAAAAGAAGCAAATATTCCTTGAAAAAGGTAATATAAGTAAGAGAATATCAAAATAGATACATAGAAGGGAGTTTAATGGTTGATGAAAAAATATTTAATTCGTAGCGGTATGTTACCGACAGATGTGTTTGATGCTGCTAAAATCATTGCCAACAATTCAATTGGGGGAAATGTAGGAAACTTAATCTATGCATATAGCATTTATCGCACATTGATGACAGAAGATGTTGAATTTGTGCCTGACTACTATCGTGTAAATCCATCAGATGCGCCTTATATTAACGAGAATTATGATGCATATTTCATTCCATTAGCAGATGCTTTCCGACCAGATTTTGAAAATACATTAAAATCTTACACGAAACTAATTAATCGTTTGACAATACCTGTTTACGTCATTGGTGTTGGTGTACGCATTGACTTCGAGCCAGACTTCACAAAAAAGAATCCATATGATCCAGCAGTTGTCGATTTTGTTAAAGCAGTATTAAAACGTTCATCTATGATTGGCGTACGTGGAGAATTCACATCACGTTACTTAACACATTTAGGATTTAAAGAGGGGGTTGACCATGTCATTATTGGTTGTCCATCAATGTATGCAAATGGACGTCATTTACGTATACGCGATACAGAAATTAATGAAAATTCTATTGTTACCATCAACTCATCTAAACTTTCTCCAAATCATGTTTTAGAATTTATCGATCGAAGCAAAAATGAATTCAAACATCATTATTTTATTCCGCAGTGGTATAAAGAGTTGAAAATGATTTATTTAGGCGGTCCCAATCTCGAAAAGCCAAAGCCATATTATCAAGGGAAGACAACAGATGAACTATATGTCCAAGACCGTGTGCGTTATTTCTTGAATGCTAAATCATGGATTGATTTTATAGGTGAAGCGGACTTTAGTTTTGGCGCTCGACTGCATGGGAACATTACAGCGACAATTGCTGGGACACCAAGCTTAATTATTCCAAAAGATGGGCGCATGCGTGAGTTAACAGATTACCATGCTTTAAATGATGTGGCTGGGAACGAATTAACAGAGCAAACACAGATTATGGACTTAATTGAAAAGAGTGACTTCCACCGTTGTGAGCATGTACATGAAGAAAATTTTAATCGTTTTATTCATTTCTTAAATCATAATGGAATTCCACATATTTATGAACAAGACCTTGATTTAGTGGAAGCGCCACTCGACAAACAGCTACAAGAAATTCAATTACTTCCACCAGTAAAAAGCTTTATTCATTGCTCGGCAGCTGAGATGGGAGAGCGCTTTGAGGCGGTCATGAGTAATGTATTAGAACAAAAAAATGAACGCATTATAAAGTTGAAAAGTCAGGTGAAAAGCCATCAAGTACGCACAAAACATTTAGAAGGTACATTGAATCGTAAGGCGGTTCGGATTGCCCTAAAAACAGCGAATTTATTTTCAAAAAAGAATTCATAAAAAAGAGGTTTGGGAATTGCTCCCAAGCCTCTTATTTTTTAAGGATACTGCCTTTATTTGCGCGTGTGACTTTCCAAATCTCATTGGCGATTTCAATTGTTTCAAGTGCGTGCTTTGAATCGCGGAAGCTATTGTAAAATTGATACGCAATCGTTCCAATAATATAGTAACGCGGTTTTTCCATCGAGAATTCTTCTATTAGACAGTCCGTGTACTCAATGCAAGATTCGGGTATATCGGATTCTAAACAACTTCTAAATCCTTTTAACTGATCTAAAATCTCATCGCGTGTAGGTACTTCATACTTCGTATTCTCGAAAATATAATTTTGTAAGTCAGGTCCCAAATAATAGTCGTTATTTTCGATTAGTGAAGGCACGATTAAGTCTAGTTGACGTAATGCATACTTTGATGTCACAACAGGATCAATTGCCTCACCAGCTGTCATGCTTCCAATATGAAGCATCTGATGAATCATCCCAAACAAAAGAATCGTGGCATCATAGCGATACGGTACAATGCGTTCACCATATACATCTACTAACCTTCTAGATAACCATTCCATCTCTTTTAAATGGTATTCTTTGACGATTTTTTTGAGTTCTTGATCGCCTGAATGCAGAATTGATTCAAAGATTGGTAGTAAGTCGCGTTCACGATTCACTTGCATGATGGTCGAAATTTGGGCTGCGAGTACACTTTTATCGGATAGGTTCTTTCCGATTAATAATTCAGCCTTTCGAAGTGTTGCATCTGAACGTCCAATTTCTAAAATCGCCACTAAGCAATCTTTTTTGGACGAAAAGTAATTATAAAATGTGCCTTTTGAGATATGTGCTTCATCTAAGATGTCTTGAATCGATGTACTGTGGAAGCCTTTTTGAGCAAATAGTTTTAGTGAAGCCAAGATAACTTGGCGTTTTCGATTATTCATATGTCCACCTTTAATCTTTATATTATACTGTCATTCTAACTGTAAAATACTTTAATAGCAATGTTTTTTGCGAAAACTTAATTTTCTTATTGCCAAAATTGGACTATGAGTATATTATAGTGAAAGTAAACTTTTATACACGAAATATAAAGCAGAAGAGGGATTAATAAATGGATATGGAACAGTTACAGAAAAAGCCACCATATGCAATGATTGTATTAATGTTCATCGGTGCTTTTGTAGCATTACTTAACAATACATTATTGAATGTAGCATTACCTTCTATTATGAAGGACTTCGATGTAGATGCTTCAACGGTGCAGTGGCTAACAACGGGTTATATGTTGGTATCAGGAGTTTTAGTACCAGCAAGCGCCTTCTTTATTACACGTATTAAAAACAGAACGTTATTTATTACAGCATTATCAATTTTTACAATCGGTACAGCTTTAGCAGCATACGCACCAACATTTAGTGTCCTATTAACAGCACGTATGGTTCAAGCAGCAGGTGCTGCCGTATTAGGTCCACTATTAATGAATATCATGCTTGTATCATTCCCAATTGCCAAACGTGGTGCAGTTATGGGGATTTTTGGTCTTGTTATGATTACAGCGCCAGCAATCGGCCCAACATTATCAGGTTGGATTGTTGAAACTTGGACATGGCATGTATTATTCGAAATGATTTTACCGTTATCAATCACGATTTTAATTATCGCGATCTTTAAGTTCCGTAATATTATGGATACACGCAAAGTCAAATTAAGTTATACATCACTGGTATTATCAACAATTGGTTTTGGTGGCCTATTATACGGTTTCAGTTCAGCTTCAGGCGAAGATGGCTGGGGAGCAATAGATGTATGGGGTACAATTACAATTGGTGCAATCGCATTAATTATCTTTGTCATTATGCAATTAAAAATGAAAGATCCAATGTTAAACTTCGGTGTTTATAAATACCCAATGTTCGCATTAGCTTCAATCATTTCAATCGTCGTATCAATGGCGATGTTCTCCGGTATGATTTTAACACCAATTTATTTACAAAATATTCGTGGCTTTACACCACTTGATTCAGGTCTATTAATGTTACCTGGTGCGGTTATCATGGGTTTGATGTCACCAATTACAGGTAAGCTATTCGATAAGTTTGGTCCGAAAATTTTAGCGATTACCGGTTTAACAATCGTGACAATCTCAACACACTTCTTATCACAATTAACAACAGAAACAACGTACACATATTTAATGCTTGCTTATACAGTGCGTATGTTTGGTATGTCGATGGTAATGATGCCAATTATGACAAACGGTTTAAACCAATTGCCAATGCAATTAAATCCGCACGGTACAGCGATGAACAATACACTACAACAAATTTCAGGCGCGATTGGTTCAGCAGTTATGATTACAATCATGACAACTCGTACAAAGAGTGAAGCTTCAAGTGTCGAAGATGAAGTAAAAGGTCAAGTAGCTGAAAAAGTGAAAGAACGTATTTCAGAACAAGTTACACAAAAAGCAACAGAAGCAGCACAAGCAGGTACGCCAATGTCTAAATCAGAATTAGCAGCTTACGGTAAGCAACTAGCTGAAGATCCAAGTACCTTAAAATATGCAAAAGAATTAGGGCAATCATTATCAAAACCACTTGTGGATAAAGCAATGGTTGAAGGGATTAACTTCTCATTCTTAATCGCAATGTTTATTACAATTGCGGCATTAATTCTAGCGTTCTTCTTAAAACGCGTCCAAGTATCAGGTCAAAAGGTATCGAAAAAAGCGATGAAAGAAGCAGAAAAAGAAATAACAGAACCATAAAATGTAAAGGAATCGTCTATTCGGACGATTCCTTTTTTGATTGAATCAGCTGTTGAAAGGGAATCTGTCTCTCTGAAAGGGACTATTCCTCGCGCGAAAGGGAATCTGGCTCGCCGAAAGGGACAAATAGTTGCA
>NZ_BJOB01000005.1 GCF_006539985.1 Kurthia gibsonii
AAGACAAGTAGTTTTACTTGACAGAAATAGGGTTTTTCATTAATATACAAAGGAATATGTCTACGAATGTATAAAAAATACTACACATGATAGAATAGATGTGTTAAGGAGAAGTTAACGATGCTTTTAGATAAAACAACACGTATGAATTTCCTTTTTGATTTTTACCAAGCATTATTAACGGATAAACAGAGAAGTTATATGCAACTTTACTATTTAGATGATCTTTCTTTAGGCGAAATTGCTGAATCGTATGAGGTGTCACGTCAAGCGGTTTATGATAATATTCGTCGAACAGAAGCGATGCTGGAGGAATATGAAGAGAAATTACAGCTTTTCCATAAATTCAAAAAAAGACAAAAAATTACAGACAAATTATCAGCTTGCTTACAAGATGACACAACAGAAAAGGCAGATTTATTGCCGCTTGTTGAGCAATTGAAGCAGGACTAGGGGGCGACAATTATGGCTTTTGAGGGTTTAGCAGAGCGACTCCAAAGTACGATTCAAAAGATTAAAGGGAAGGGTAAAATTAACGAACAAGACGTTAAAGAAATGATGCGCGAAGTTCGTTTCGCTTTAATCGAAGCCGATGTTAACTTAAAAGTAGTAAAACAATTTGTTAAAACTGTAAGTGAACGTGCAATTGGTCAAGACGTCATGAAAAGTTTAACACCAGGTCAACAAGTTATTAAAATTGTACAAGATGAATTGACGAATTTAATGGGTGGCGAACAAAGCCTTGTTAAATTTGCGACGAAACCACCCACTGTTATTATGATGGTCGGTTTACAAGGTGCTGGTAAAACAACAACTACAGGTAAATTAGCAAATCTATTACGCAAAAAATACAATAAAAAACCGTTGCTTGTAGCAGCCGATATTTATCGTCCAGCAGCTGTAAAGCAATTAGAGACACTAGGTAAGCAATTAGGTATTCCTGTATTCCAAAAAGGTACAGAAGTATCACCAGTTGATATTGCCAAAGAAGCATTAGAACACGCTAAAGAAGAACATCTCGATGTTGTGATTATTGATACAGCTGGTCGCTTACACATTGATGAAAATCTCATGCAAGAACTAAAAGATATCCGCGCTTTAAAAGAGCCAGACGAAATCTTCTTAGTTGTGGATGCAATGACAGGTCAAGATGCTGTCAACGTTGCGAATAGCTTTAATGAAGCAGTTGGCATCACAGGTGTTGTTTTAACAAAATTAGACGGTGATACACGTGGTGGTGCGGCGTTATCTATTCGTACAGTAACTGAAAAACCGATTAAATTTGTTGGTATGGGCGAAAAAATGGATGCGCTTGAAACATTCCACCCAGAGCGTATGGCATCACGTATTTTAGGTATGGGTGATGTTTTATCATTAATCGAAAAAGCGCAGGCACAAGTAGATGAAGATAAAGCAAAAGAATTAGAAGAAAAGTTTAAAACACAAACTTTTACATTCGATGATTTCCTAGAGCAAATGGCGCAAGTGAAAAAAATGGGACCATTGGAAGATATCTTAAAAATGATTCCAGGTGTGAATAAAATGAAGGGCTTAGATAATATTAATTTTGATGATAAACAAATTGATCATATCGAAGCCATCATTCAATCGATGACGATTGCAGAAAAAACAAACCCTGAAATTATTAACGCAAGTCGCAAAAAGCGTATTGCAAAAGGTTCAGGTTGTACGGTTCAAGAAGTAAATCGTCTTATTAAGCAATTTGATGAAATGAAAAAAATGATGAAGCAAATGACAGGTATGTCGACTAAGAATAAGAAAAAGTTCAAATTGCCAGGAATGGATTCATTATTTAAATAAAATAAAGTGTGTTAAGAAAAAATACTTTACAAGCTATTGTAATTTCATTTGATTTAAGGTAAAATAATGTGTGTTAAGAATAAACACTTTACAAACAATCGAAAGCTTGATATTATACTATCTTGTGTGAAACTTATTCGGAGGTGCAAAATAAACATGGCAGTTAAAATTCGTTTAAAACGTATGGGTGCTAACAAAGCTCCTTTCTACCGTATCGTAGTTGCTGATTCACGTTCACCACGTGACGGTCGTTCGATCGAAACAATCGGTACTTTCAATCCATTAACTTCTCCTGAGGAAGTTAAAATCGACGAAGCTAAAGCTTTAGCTTGGTTAGGTAACGGTGCGAAACCATCAGATACAGTACGTAACTTGTTCTCAAAACAAGGAATCATGGAAAAATTCCATAACTCAAAAAAAGGTAACTAATATTACTTTTTAAATAATCGGGGGTGACATTTGTGGAACAACTGATCGAAACAATCGTAAAACCTTTAGTCGATTTTCCGGATGATGTGAACATTACTGTTCAAGAGAGTTCGAATCGAATTGTTTATAAGCTTTCTGTAAATCCTCGTGATGTCGGAAAGGTCATTGGCAAACAAGGTAGCGTTGCAAAAGCAATTCGTGCAATTGTTTACTCAGCCGCAAGCAGTCACCGCATGAAGAAGACATACGTCGATATTCAAGATTAGCAGAAAAGGAGGGAGCTTATGTTCCTTCCTTTTTTGTTTAAAAAATTAAAAGAGGTGTATCCAATGGAATGGTTTAACGTAGGAAAAATCGTCAATACACATGGTATTCGTGGTGAGGTACGTGTCATTTCGCAAACAGACTTCCCAGAAGAACGTTACGAAGTAGGTGCAGAATTAGGTATTTTTATTCCAGGTGAAAAAAAACCAACAATCGTAAAAGTTGCTTCTGCACGTGCGCATAAAAACTTTATCTTACTGACATTTGAAGGATATCCATTCATCCAAGATGTAGAAAAATTCAAAGGTTCGGAATTAAAAATTCACGAAAAATATTTAGATGATCTTGGTGATGATGAGTTTTACTATCACGAAATCGTAGGTTGTACGGTATTCGATGAAGAAGATAATGAGATTGGTGAGATTACAGAGATTCTTCAAACAGGTGCAAACGATGTTTGGACAGTTAAAGGTGTAAATGGAAAAATGCATTATATCCCTGTCATTTTAGATGTTGTGAAAGAAGTCGATGTCGATGAAAAACGTATTACAATTGAACTGATGGATGGCTTATTATCATGATGAATATCCATGTATTATCATTATTCCCTGATATGTTTGAGGGTGTTTTCGGTTCGTCTATTCTAAAGAAAGCACAAGAAAAAGGCGCTGTACAAATGAATGTGACAGATTTTCGTTCTTTCTCACAAAATAAGCATAATCAAGTAGATGATTATCCTTATGGCGGTGGTGCGGGAATGGTGCTGAAGCCAGAACCTCTTTTCCATGCAGTAGAAGATTTAGTCGCACAAGGGAAAAAGCCACGCATTATTTTAATGTGTCCGCAAGGTGAGCGTTACGATCAAAAGAAAGCAGAAGAATTGGCTAAGGAAGAAGATTTGATCTTTTTATGTGGTCACTATGAAGGCTATGATGAGCGCATTCGAGAGTACCTTGTAACCGATGAAATCTCGATTGGTGATTTTGTCTTAACAGGTGGCGAATTAGCCGCTATGACGGTTATTGATAGCGTCGTACGCCTCCTTCCAGGGGTTTTAGGACAAGAAGCTTCTCACGTAAATGATTCGTTCTCAACAGGATTACTTGAGCATCCACACTATACGCGTCCTGCAGATTTTCGCGGCATGAAAGTCCCAGATGTATTAATGTCAGGGAATCATGCGAAAATTGAACAATGGCGTATGGAGCAATCATTGAAAAGAACGTTTGAACGTCGCCCAGATTTGCTTGAACACGTTGAATTAACAAAAGAGCAGCAAACTTATTTAAAACAATTAAAAAATAATTCAAAGCTGTAAAGTATATTAGCTTGCAAGCGACATTGAAGTATGATAGTATTTAAAATGCATTTCCTATGAGGAATGCCGTATTACGATGTTCCGCTGTAGCAACCAAGAGCGATCTATAAGAGCATCTGTCTAAGGAGAGAATAAAATGTCAAACATTATTACAGAAATTACTAAAGATCAATTACGTACAGACATCCCTGCATTCCGTGCTGGTGATACTGTAAGCATCGACGTTAAAATCGTTGAGGGTACTCGCGAACGTATCCAAAAATACGAAGGTGTTGTAATCAAACGTCGTGGTGGCGGTATTAGCGAAACTTTCACAGTACGTAAAATTTCTTACGGTGTTGGTGTAGAACGTACATTCCCTGTACATACACCAAAAATCGCTAGCTTAACAGTTACTCGTCGCGGTAAAGTACGTCGTGCGAAACTATACTACCTACGTAACCTACGTGGTAAAGCAGCTCGTATCAAAGAAATTCGCTAATTTCTTAGCTGTTAAAGAGAGTACTATCCAATTGATTTCTTTTGGGTAGTGCTTTTCTTTTTGCCTGTAAAAAGAAATCCTTGTACAATGAGTATAGAATGTAGAGGGAGGCGCGCTATGGAAACGAAACAAAAGAAAGAAAAGAATGAACTATGGGAATGGACGAAAGCTTTAATTATCGCTTTTGCATTAGCAGCCTTCATTCGTTATGTGCTATTTACACCGATTGTCGTAGATGGGGAGTCGATGATGCCTACTTTACACAGTGGTGATCGAATGGTTGTGAATAAAGTTTCTTACAAGATTTCCGATATTCATCATAGTGATATTGTCGTTTTCCAAGCTCCGGAGAAAAGAGATTATATTAAGCGTGTAATTGGTTTGCCGGGTGATACGATTGAATACAAAAATGATGTATTATATCGGAATGGTAAGGCGATCGATGAAGCTTATTTACAACAATTTAAAAAAGCCATTCAAGATGGTGGCACATTAACAGAAGATTTTCAATTACAAGACTATGTACAAAAAGACAGAGTACCAGAAGGATATGTATTTGTAATGGGTGATAATCGACGTAATAGTAAAGATAGTCGACATATTGGACTCATTCCAGAGAACAAAATTATTGGTAAGGCGAGTATCGTTTTCTGGCCACTCGATCAATTTGGCTTAGTGAAATAGATGTAGGAGTGAGAGAATGACCATTCAATGGTTCCCAGGGCATATGGCGAAAGCTCGCCGTCAAGTAACAGAAAATTTAAAGCTAGTCGATATCGTATTTGAACTAATCGATGCGCGTTTACCGATGTCATCACGTAATCCAATGCTAGATGATATTATTCACCAAAAAAATCGTTTACTTATTTTGAATAAAGCAGATATGGCTGATGAAGTACAAACAAAGCGTTGGGTCCAATATTTCACAGATAAAGGACATCATGTTGTTGCGGTCAATTCGCTTGATTCAAAAGGTTTAAAGCGTGTTGTAAAGGCAGCAGAAGCAGTGCTGAAGCCAAAATGGGATCGTATGCGTGCAAAAGGTTTAAAAACACGTGCTATTCGTGCGATGATTGTTGGGATTCCGAACGTTGGTAAATCTACAATGATTAACCGTTTAGCGAAGAAAAATATCGCAAGAACAGGTAATACACCAGGTGTGACGCGTTCACAACAATGGATTAAAGTTGAAAAAGAACTTGAATTACTTGATACACCAGGGATTTTATGGCCGAAGTTTGAAGACCAAGAAGTAGGTTATAAGCTAGCTTTGACAGGCGCGATTAAAGATACGATTACGAACATGGATGATTTAGCGATTTATGGATTACGTTTCTTAGAAAAATACTATCCAACTCGTTTAGAAGAACGCTATAAAATTACAACTGTTGCAGAAGAAGTGGTGGAGACATTCGATCATATCGGACGTTTACGTAATGTAAAAGCAGCAGGTGGAGAAATCGACTATGATCAAGTATCAGAATTAATTGTACGCGATATTCGTAATGAGCATTTAGGAAAGTTAACATTCGATTTCGTCGAAGATTATGAATAATGCAATCTAAGGCTGTTCTTTCGCTATAATAAAGCGAGAGGGCAGTTTTTTTATATAAAAATAAGAAAAAGAACCGATAGAAAAGTTAGATGAGAGGGAATTAGATGAAGACAATTAAAGCGATTAAAGAAGCGTTAGCACAAGAACATACATGGCAAGAATGGATGACGGAACTTGAACAAGATGAACGAGAAGGTGTAAAGAAAGCACTGCAATCTTGGAAACGTCAGCAAGAAAAAAGAGAGAAGCTACAACAAGAGCATGAAGCGAAAATTCAATTTGATGATGCCTATCGTACACATGAAGGATCATACATTGCAGGAACGGATGAAGCAGGTCGTGGGCCACTAGCAGGACCTGTTGTGACTGCGGCTGTTATTTTACCAGCAAAATGTGATGCATTACTGGGTTTAAACGATTCGAAACAATTGTCACTTGAAAAAAGGGAACAATTTATGCGACTTATTGAAGAACATGCTCTTGCAAGTTATATTCACTTTCAATCAGAAAAAGCAATTGATACACTGAACATTTACGAAGCGACAAGACAATCAATGAAGGCATCGATTGAAGGTTTATCGATTCAACCCGATTTTGTATTAGCCGATGCGATGACATTGGATATTGCAATTCCACAAGAATCGGTTATTAAAGGAGACGCGAAAAGTTTATCGATTGCAGCGGCTTCTATTTTAGCGAAAACCGCGCGGGATCATTATATGGAACAAATGGATGAAAAGTATCCAGGCTATGGATTTGCGAAACATGCGGGTTATGGCACAAAACAACATCTAGAAGCCATTCAACAATTAGGTGTGACACCGATTCATCGTAAAACATTTGAACCGATTAAATCGATGTTGCAAAAGGAGTGAGGGAACTATGAATCTATCCGGTGTGAATGTAGGGCAAATTCAAGGAACTGCGACTGCTGCACAACCTGTTTCGATGCAAGAAGGACAAGTCTTACATGGAACTATTAAAAAATTGTATCCAAATCAACAAGCTGAAATTAATATTGGCGGTCAGAAGATGGTGGCGAAACTTGAAACACCAATGCAAGCAGGGAACACACATTTCTTTCAAGTAACCGCAACAACGCCCGATTTAACGTTAAAAATGGTTAGTGGTCCAGTTGATGCAAAAGCATCCTTAATGGATCAAACTAAACAAATGATTGATACGATGAAATTGCCACAAACAAAAGAGATGCAACAAATTGTGTCACAATTAGTTAAAAATAATATTCCATTTAATAAAGAGCAGTTAATAGCAGCGGAACAATTATTAAAAGGTGCAAATGGTGCTGAAAGATCTCAAGCATTGGATGCTTTACAAAAGATGATTGAATTGAAACTACCCATGACATCAACAAGTTTACAAGCAGTTATGGAAGGTAGTTTAAAAGGTGGTTTTACAAATTTACTGGGAAATTTAGAGCAATCAATTCGACTAGATGCACAATTAGCACCTCAATTAAAAGAAGCAATCTTACAACAGTTGGCACGGTTGAAGTCACCTTTAAGTGAACAAACTGGAAATATTGTACTTGGAAAATTACTTGGCAGTAACACACCAGAAGCAGGGCAAATTTTACAACAAGCGGGTGTTGGAGTAAAAGCGGAGACGACTGACATTGTAAAACAGTTATTTCAGCAATTTAAGATGGAATCGAATGAAGCCATTCGTCAATTATTACAAAAATCAATGACGAAAGAGAATTTGCAAAACTTGTCACAAGCGATTCAACAGCATCCAATGCTAACAAAAGATCAACAACAAGCGATTCAGCAGGCAATTACGCGTATGCAATTAGCGCCAAATGCATCGAATCAAGCACAAGTTATTCAAGAAGTTACAACACAATTAGCAAGCGTGAAGGAGAGTATTCCTCAGTTGATGAGCCAACTGAAAAACGTAACAGCTGAAACGCAACCAGCGATTATTCAAAAATTAGCCACTGCTGTTGCAGAGAATCCAACTTTAACAATGCAACAAAAACAAGAAGTGATTGCACAATTAGGACAAGTGCAGAAGAATGGGGCTGAAAATGTCTTTAAAGCGCTTGTAACTGCTTTTGCAACACAAGTTGGTTTACAACCTACAGAAGAAGCAACGAACCAATTAAGCCAATTATTACGCGTTTCAAAAGACCAGTTAAGTTCACTTATGCAAAACCTAACACGTACATTGCAGCAACAATCGACACCTTTTGCACAGCAAATGTTACAGGATGTTGAAAATCTGCAAATGACTCAATTATCTGGACATGCTGTACAAGCTTCCATGAAAAAGACATTAAGTGAGCTTGGATTGAGTCTTGAAGCAAACATTTTACAGTCGAATCCAGAGCAAGCGCAGCTCTCATCGACATTGAAATCACTCATGCATGCCCTTGTTCATGAAAATGTCACAAATTCGACAAGAAATTTAGCAGAGCAAGTAATCGGGCGTATGAATGGACAACAATTACTGTCAATGGATCAAGGACAACAGCAACAAATCGTTATGCAAATCCCATTACAATTCTTCGGAAAACGAATTGATGCGACATTACAGTGGTCAGGAAGCAAGAATAAGGATGGGAAAATAGACTCAAATTTTGCACGAATTATGTTCTATTTACATCTTGAAAATCTGCATGAAACGGTTATAGATATGCAAGTGCAAAGTCGCGTTGTGACGCTAAATATTTATACTGAAAATCAGCAAAGTCAAGGGATAATTGACCCTTTAAAAGAGGTGTTAAAGGCTCGATTAGCAGAGCAAGATTATCGCCTTTCAGGTGTTTTTCTGAAAAAGTTTGATGAGCCTAAACCAACTGTTAAACAACAGTCGAAAATCATCGGCAAAAGTGAAGATGGAGGGGTCGACTTTAGAATATGAAAAAAGAAAATCGTAAAGAAGCTGTCGCCTTATCATTTAATCCTGAACAATCAGAAGCACCAAAAGTCATTGCGAAGGGAAAGGGGCTTGTTGCGGACTCTATTTTGAACAAAGCACAAGAAAGTGGTGTGCCAATTCAAGAGGATCCAAATCTAGTACAGTTATTAGGACAGTTAAATCTAAACGAATCTATCCCTGAAGAACTGTATCAAGCTGTAGCGGAAGTATTTGTATTTATTTACAAAATAGACCAAATAAATGGTAAAAATAAATAAAAAAAACACTGATTTTTTATGCGAAAATCAGTGTTTTTTTACATTAACTTAGAAAAAAGACGTATATCGAATGATATTTTAGTATAAAATAGATTATGGACAACTTTTTGAATATTTAATACAATGGAGAAGAAGTAGCAATGCTTTACAATTAAGATGGGAGGCAATTTGATGAATATCCATGAATATCAAGGTAAAGAAATTCTTCGCCAATACGGGGTGGCGGTTCCGAAAGGACGCGTAGCTTTTTCTCCAGAGGAAGCAGTGAATGTGGCGAAAGAACTGAGCTCAGATGTTATGGTAGTAAAAGCTCAGATACATGCGGGGGGTCGAGGTAAAGCAGGCGGCGTTAAGATTGCGCGCAACCTTGAAGAAGTACGTGCTTATGCAAAAGAGTTATTAGGAAAAGTTCTTGTAACCCATCAAACAGGTCCACAAGGTAAAGAAGTGAAACGACTGTATGTTGAAGAAGGTTCAGACATTAAGAAAGAATATTACTTAAGTTTAGTCGTAGACCGTCAAACATCACGCGTTACATTAATGGGTTCCGAAGAAGGCGGTATGAACATAGAAGAAGTTGCTGAAGAAACACCAGAAAAAATCTTCACAGAAGTAATTGATCCAGTGGTAGGTTTAACAGGTTTCCAAGCACGTCGTTTAGCGTTCAATATCAACATTCCAAAACACCTAGTAAATAAAGCTGTGAAATTAATGCTTGGTATTTACGAAGCATTCATTGATAAAGATGCATCAATTTTAGAAATTAACCCACTTGCTGTAACAGGTGATGATGAGGTAATCGCATTAGATGCGAAATTTAACTTTGATAGCAACGCATTATACCGTCATAAAGATATCGTTGAGTTACGTGACTACGATGAAGAAGATGAAAAGGAAATTGAAGCATCAAAATACGATTTAAGTTACATCGCATTAGATGGTAACATTGGTTGTATGGTAAATGGTGCTGGTTTAGCTATGGCTACTATGGATACAATTAGTTACTACGGTGGTTCACCGGCTAACTTCTTGGACGTTGGGGGCGGTGCTTCTGCTGAAAAAGTAAAAGAAGCATTTAAAATTATCCTTTCTGACCAACAAGTTAAAGGTATTTTCGTTAATATCTTTGGTGGGATTATGAAGTGTGACGTAATTGCTGAAGGTGTAGTAAAAGCAGCTTCAGAATTAGGCTTAGAAGTACCGCTTGTTGTGCGTTTAGAAGGTACAAACGTAACAAAAGGTAAAGAAATTCTAAATGAATCAGGCTTAAATATTACTGCAGCTTCATCGTTAGCAGATGGCGCAGAAAAAATCGTAAAACTTGTTGGATAAGAGAGGCGGACTATAAAATGGCTATTTTTATTGATAAAGATACAAAAGTGTTAGTTCAAGGGATTACAGGCTCTACAGCTCTTTTCCATACGAAGCAAATGCTTGAATATGGAACAAAAATTGTAGCTGGTGTTACACCAGGTAAAGCAGGTACAGTAGTTGAAGGTGTTCCGGTATTCAATACGGTTTCAGATGCAGTTGCAGAAACTGGTGCAAACGTATCCGTAATCTATGTACCAGCACCATTCGCAGCAGATGCAATTTTAGAAGCTGTAGATGCAGAATTAGATATGGTGATCTGTATTACAGAACATATTCCTGTAATCGATATGGTAAAAGTGAAACGTTATATGGAAGGCAAGAAAACACGTTTAATCGGACCAAACTGCCCAGGTGTTATTACAGCAGATGAGTGTAAAATCGGTATTATGCCAGGATACATCCATACAAAAGGTCATGTAGGTGTTGTATCTCGTTCTGGTACATTAACGTATGAAGCAGTACATCAATTAACTGAAGCTGGAATTGGTCAAACGACAGCAGTTGGTATTGGTGGAGACCCAGTAAACGGTACAAACTTTGTAGATGTTTTAAAAGCATTTGAAGAAGATCCAGAAACATATGGTGTTGTAATGATTGGTGAGATTGGCGGTACAGCTGAGGAAGAAGCAGCTGAATTCGTTAAAAATCACATGACTAAACCAGTTGTCGGCTTCATCGGTGGTCAAACAGCACCTCCAGGAAAACGTATGGGTCACGCAGGCGCGATTATCTCAGGTGGTAAAGGTACAGCAGCTGACAAAATCAAGGCTTTAAATGAAGCAGGTATTGAAGTTGCACCAACACCAGCAGCAATTGGTGAAACATTTATTAAAGTTATCAAAGAAAAAGGTCTATACGAAAAGTGTAAAACACATTAAGATATAAATAGATGAGCTAGTTATTTTAGCTAGGAGTAAACAGGAATCTTGCGCAAGCGGTTCCTGTTTTTCATTGCTAGAAATCAGGTCATCTTTATATGAAGAGGAGGCGAATACCATGCAATTTGACGCGGCATTTCACGCACTACATTATGTGCGTCAGTACCCACTGAATCGCTTGTACCCCCTATTACAAGTAGATCCAGAACTTGAAACCCTCCCTCATATGAAACCCTCACAACTTGCATACTATTTTCAAATTACATTAAAACAAGCAATACAACTTCATGCAGAGTTCCATCAAGTTTACCAAACAGACTGGCATGCTTTTTATGTAAAACAGCAGATAGTCCCAATCCCATTTTATAATGAACACTATCCTATTTCTTTACTAGATGTGTATGATCCACCCGCGATGCTTTACTGTAAAGGTGACATAACGTTATTGCAAAAATATCAAAAAGTCGCTATAGTTGGTTCAAGAAAAGCTACCAATTATTCACAAAAATGTTTAACAGCTATCATACCACCCCTTATTTCGCAAAATATCGCGATTGTAAGCGGTTTAGCGAGAGGGGCAGATAGAATGGCTCATGAGACAACAATCGCTCATTTAGGCAATACTATAGCTGTTTTAGGAAATGGTTTACATTATCACTATCCGAGGGAACATAAAACATTGCAGCTAGAAATGGAAAAAAAACATCTCGTTTTAACAGAATATCCACCGCATATGCCACCTCAAAAGTGGCAGTTTCCGAAAAGAAATCGCATCATAAGTGGACTGAGTGATGGTATTGTACTAACTGAAGCAGAATTAAAGAGTGGAACAATGAGTACAGTTGAATATGGTTTGGATCACGGTAGAAATATTTTTTCAGTTCCTGGAGATATTTTCTCACCCCTCTCTGCAGGTCCAAATAAGTTGATATATGAGGGTGCAACGCCTGTTTTACATGGGCAACAAATAATAGAAGAAATGAAGAATAATTCATCACGAAAATGAAAAATGGTTGCAAAACTTGATTTTCTGTTATACATTTTGCAACAGGTAATTGTTTTCAAAATATGAAACTTCACCTCTACAAGGGGGCAAACACATGTCGGATTATTTAGTTATAGTGGAATCGCCCGCAAAAGCAAAAACAATCGAGCGATATTTAGGAAAAAAATATAAAGTAAAAGCTTCCATTGGTCATGTGCGTGATTTACCACGTAGCCAAACAGGAATTGATACAGAGAACAACTATGAACCGCGTTATATTACAATTCGAGGCAAAGGTCCTGTCTTACAGGAATTAAAAACAGCTGCTAAAAAAGCAAAAAAAATCTATCTCGCAGCCGATCCAGACCGCGAAGGAGAAGCGATTGCTTGGCATTTAGCAACTGCTTTAAATATTGATATTGAATCAGATTGTCGCGTTGTTTTTAATGAGATTACAAAAGATGCAATCAAAGAATCATTCAAACATCCACGTCCAATCGATTTAGACTTAGTTGATGCACAACAAGCACGTCGTATTTTAGACCGTCTTGTTGGATATAATATTAGTCCTTTACTATGGAAGAAAGTCAAAAAAGGTTTGTCAGCAGGTCGTGTTCAATCAATTGCACTGCGTCTGATTATTGACCGCGAAAACGAAATTAAAAACTTCCAACCAGAAGAATATTGGTCAATCGAAGCTTCTTTTGAAAAAGGTAATAAAGTATTCGATGCAGCATTCTATGGTACGACAAGCGATAAAATTAAATTAACAAATGAAGCGGAAGTTCAAAACATATTAAAACAAATCAAAGGTGAAGATTTTGAAGTAGCAAAAGTTCTAAAGCGTGAGCGTAAGCGTAATGCAGCGCCGTCATTTACAACATCTTCTTTACAACAAGAAGCAGCGCGTAAATTAAACTTTAGAGCAAAGAAAACGATGATGTTAGCACAGCAATTATACGAAGGAATTGACCTTGGTAAAAAAGCAGGTGGCATTGTCGGGTTAATTACCTATATGCGTACAGACTCAACGCGTATTTCAGAAACAGCGAAAAAAGAAGCGCATGAATACATTCTCGAAAATTATGGTGAAGAATATACAACACCTGTTGAACAACAAGCGAAAAAATCTGAAAAGGCACAGGATGCCCATGAAGCGATTCGTCCAACATCAACAATGCGTCATCCGGATACATTAAAAACAGTTTTATCTCGTGACCAACTTCGTTTATACCGTTTAATTTGGGAACGATTCATCGCCAGTCAAATGGCTTCTGCTGTATTAGATACAGTAACAGCAGATTTACAAAATGGTGATTTACTATTCCGTGCAACTGGTTCACAAGTGAAGTTCCCAGGTTTCATGAAAGTATATATCGAAGGTTCAGATGACCAAAAAGAAGAAAAATCTAAAGATAAGTTATTACCACCGATGGAACAAGGCGATCTTGTTAAAACGGTTGAAATTGAACCGAAACAACATTTCACGCAGCCACCACCACGTTTTTCAGAGGCACGTCTTGTTAAAACGTTAGAAGAGCTAGGTATAGGTCGTCCATCTACGTATGCACCAACATTAGATACGATTCAAAAGCGTGGTTATGTCACACTTGAAACAAAGCGCTTTGTACCAACGGAGCTAGGTGAAATTGTGCATAGTCTAGTGCTTGAATTCTTCTCAGACATTGTGAATATTGAATTTACAGCGAAGATGGAGAATGACTTAGACTTAATCGAAGAAGGACAAAAGCAGTGGGTAGAAGTCATTGATGCATTCTACAAAGACTTTGAAAAAAACTTGAAACATGCGGAAGTCGCGATGGAAAAAGTCGAAATTAAAGATGAACCTGCAGGAGAAGACTGTGAATTATGTGGTCATCCGATGGTATTCAAATTAGGTCGATACGGTAAGTTCATGGCATGTAGCAACTTCCCAGAATGTCGTAACACAAAAGCGATTGTGAAGGAAATTGGTGTGAAATGTCCAACATGTAAAGAAGGCGAAATTGTTGAGCGTAAGAGTAAAACAAAACGTATCTTCTATGGTTGCAATCGTTACCCAGACTGTGACTTTGTATCATGGGATAAACCAATCAGTCGTCCATGTCCGAAATGTAACGAAATGCTTGTTGAAAAGAAAATCAAAAAAGGTGTTCAAATTCAATGTACGTCTTGTGACTACAAAGAAGAACCGACACAATAAAACAAAAGAAGGAGTCGTTTTTAAACGGCTTCTTTTTCTATGTTAGGAACAATCTTTCGCGTAAATAACACTTTCAAGCTAAGCTATTTTTATGATACAGTAAGCAAGAACATTTTATTTTAAGAAGTAGAGAAAGTAGGTCGTACAATCCATGACATATGTAAATGTAATTGGTGCTGGTTTAGCAGGTAGTGAAGCAGCATGGCAAATTGCCAAGCGTGGTATTCAAGTAAAACTTTATGAGATGCGTCCAGTAAAACAAACACCGGCACATCATACAGATAAATTCGCAGAGCTTGTATGTTCAAACTCATTGCGCGCAAATAACTTAACAAATGCAGTTGGCGTAATTAAAGAAGAAATGCGTAAACTTGATTCAATTATTATTGAAGCAGCAGATTCTTGTTCAGTACCAGCAGGTGGCGCTTTAGCAGTTGACCGTCATGAGTTTGCTGGCTATGTAACAGAAAAAGTGAAAAATCACCCGCTTGTTGAAGTGATTCATGAGGAAGTAACTGAGATTCCGAAAGATGGTATTACCGTAATTGCAACAGGTCCGTTAACATCACCAGAACTTGCAAAATCTATTCAAGAGGCGACAGGACAAGACTATCTATACTTTTATGATGCAGCAGCTCCAATCATTGAAAAAGATAGCATTGATATGGATAAAGTGTATTTAAAATCACGCTATGATAAAGGCGAGGCAGCATACCTAAACTGCCCAATGAACGAAGAAGAATTTAATGCTTTCCAACAAGCTTTAATTGAAGCAGAAGTAGCACCTTTAAAAGAATTTGAAAAAGAGAAGTATTTTGAAGGGTGTATGCCAATTGAAGTAATGGCAGCACGTGGTCCGAAAACGATGCTATTTGGTCCAATGAAGCCAGTAGGTTTAGAAGATCCTAAAACGGGCAAACGTCCACATGCCGTTGTTCAACTTCGTCAAGATGACGCAGCTGGAACACTATATAATATAGTAGGTTTCCAAACGCATCTAAAATGGGGCGAGCAAAAACGTGTATTCCAAATGATTCCGGGTCTTGAGAATGTTGAAATTGTTCGTTATGGTGTCATGCATCGTAATACATTCATCAACTCACCAAAAGTATTAGCACCGACATATCAATTAAAATCACAACCGAACGTGTTCTTTGCAGGTCAAATGACAGGTGTTGAAGGATATGTAGAGTCAGCTGGTAGTGGTCTAATTGCAGGGATTAATGCGGCGCGTATGGCAATGGAACAAGATTTAAAAATCTTTCCTGCCGAAACAGCGCTTGGTAGTATGGCGCGCTATATTACAGAAGCAGATTCAAAACACTTCCAACCAATGAATGTAAACTTCGGTTTATTCCCAGCACTTGGTGAAAAAATTCGTTCAAAACAAGAACGCGGCGAAAAACATGCTGAACGTGCTTTAGCGAGCATTGAAGCATACATTGAGTCCGAAAAATTGTAAAAAAGTCCACCTAGTACGGACATTTGTTTGTATTAGAAAAAAATTTGATAAAGCCGAGCAAAGTTGATATACTTTGTTAGGCTTTTTTATTGTGTTTTTGACTTGTGTGCTATTTAATGGTATGTCCTTTTTTAGTACAGTTCACGAAAACGCCGTAAATCTACAGAAAATTAGCATAGTCAATATAATTTGAAGTGCTTTGACTTTCTTTTATTTTCTGATAATGCGAAAATAAAAGAAAGTATGGAAAATGAGGTGTTCAAATGCGTATTAGTCAACATGAAGCACTCCAACAATTTATTACATATATTCAGTTGGAGAAAAACTATTCTTCTCTAACATCTGAAGCGTATCAACAAGACTTACAAGAATTCTTTTCATTTTTAAAACAAGAACAAGTAACTACGCTAGAAGAAGTAGAATATGTACATGCGCGTTTGTTTGTCACACAACTATACAACGAAGAAAAAGCAAGGGCGACAATCTCACGAAAGATTTCGTCTATTCGTTCGTTCTTTCGCTTTTTAAATCGTGAGTTTCAGTTGAATGATGCATCTTTCCAATCGCTTTATCATCCTAAAAAAGAAAGTCGACTACCACGCTTTTTTTATGAGGAAGAATTGAAAATGCTATTTGAAGCAAACGAAGGGGAAACACCTAAAGAGAAAAGAGAACTCGCAATTTTGGAGTTATTATATGCAACAGGCATTCGCGTAAGTGAATTAACATCGATTCAATTAAAAGATGTTGATTTTTCATTAAGTATTTTACGCGTAATGGGGAAAGGGAGAAAAGAACGATATGTTCCTTTTGGACAATTTGCACACGAAGCTTTGCAACTGTATGTGACCGATGCGCGTCCTATTTTAATGAAGAAACAGCAACATGATTCGCTTTTCGTTAATATGAGAGGTGAGCCACTGACTGCTCGTGGTGTACGATATATTTTGAATGAAATGGTAAAAAAAACAGAATTAACGACGACGATTTATCCACACATGATCCGTCATACATTTGCCACACATTTATTAAATCAAGGGGCAGACTTACGTACAGTGCAAGAGCTACTTGGACATGCAAGTTTATCATCTACACAGGTGTACACCCATGTCACGAAGGAACATCTTCGCAATACCTATATGAACGCTCATCCAAGAGCGTAAAATGACGAGGAGTGAGCAATATGGAATTACATGCAACAACGATTTTTGCAATCCAACATAAAGGGCAGAGTGCAATGGCTGGTGACGGTCAAGTAACACTCGGAAATTCAGTTGTAATGAAGCATACAGCAAGAAAAGTAAGACGATTGTTTAATGGACAAGTACTTGCTGGATTTGCAGGTTCTGTAGCAGATGCTTTTACGCTCTTTGAAATGTTTGAGGGTAAATTAGTTGAGTACAATGGTAACTTACAACGTGCAGCTGTAGAAGTAGCCAAGCAATGGCGCGGCGATAAAATGTTACAAAAATTAGAGGCGCTTTTACTTGTGATGAACAAGGATACTTTATTACTTGTATCTGGTTCTGGAGAAGTAATTGAACCAGATGATGGAATTTTAGCAATCGGTTCAGGTGGGAATTATGCGTTATCAGCAGGTAGAGCTTTAAAACAATATGCAGGTGAACAAATGACAGCAAGAGAAATTGCAGAGGCTTCGCTGAACATTGCTGCAGATATTTGTGTCTTTACAAACCATAATATTATTTTGGAGGACTTAGACGTATGAATGAACAAACACCAAAACAAATGACAGAGTACCTCGATCGTTATATTGTCGGTCAAACGAATGCAAAAAAATCTGTAGCGGTTGCATTACGTAATCGTTATAGAAGACAACTACTATCTGAAGAAATGCGCGAAGAAGTTGTACCGAAAAATATTTTAATGATTGGACCAACAGGTGTTGGTAAGACAGAGATTGCACGACGAATTGCAAAATTAGTTAAAGCACCTTTTTTAAAAATTGAAGCAACAAAATTCACAGAAGTCGGCTATGTAGGACGCGATGTGGAATCGATGGTGCGTGATTTAGTTGAGGTGTCTGTTCGCCTTGTAAAAGAAGAAAAGCGTGCAGAAGTAAAAGAAGAAGCAGAAATATTAGCGAACGAAAAAATCGTGAAATTACTTGTACCAAGCCTCAAAAAGAAAAAGCAAGCAAATACGGCTAATCCATTCGAAATGTTATTTGGTGGTCAACAACCTCAAGAAGAGACAACGGAAGATGATCCACAAATTCGTGTTAAACGTTCTCAAGTGGCAGAAGATTTAAAAGCCGGAAAACTTGAACAAGAGATTGTAACAATCGAAGTGACAGAGCAACCTTCCAATATGCTAGGTGCTTTTACAGGTATGCCGGGTATGGATATGGGTGGTAATAATATTGGGGACTTACTGTCAAATATGATGCCATCACAGAAGAAAAAACGTAAAGTGGCAGTGGAAGAAGCACGTCGTTTATTAACAATTGAAGAAGCAAATAAATTAATTGATGAAGATGAAGTATCGGCAGAGGCTGTTCGACGCGCAGAACAATCAGGGATTATCTTCATTGATGAAATCGATAAGATTGCTGTAAAAGGTAATAATGGTGGTCCTGGTGTGTCACGTGAAGGCGTACAACGTGATATTTTACCAATCGTTGAAGGCTCAACTGTGAATACAAAATACGGTAGTGTCCGTACAGACTTTATGCTATTTATCGCAGCAGGTGCATTCCACATGTCAAAACCGTCTGATTTAATTCCAGAATTACAAGGACGATTCCCGATTCGCGTTGAATTAGATAAACTGACAAAAGAAGATTTTGTACGTATTTTAAAAGAACCGCATCATTCACTGATTACACAATATAAAGCACTTTTAGCAACTGAAGGTGTGGAAATTGACTTTACAGATGAAGCGGTTGATAAGTTAGCTGAAATTGCTTCAAAAGTAAATCAAGAGACAGATAATATTGGTGCACGCCGTCTGCACACTATTTTAGAAAAGTTATTAGAAGAATTATCATTTGAAGCTTCAGATATCTCACCGGCACATATTGATATCACGCCAGCTTATGTGGAGCAAAAATTAGGTGATATTGCTGAGGACAAAGATTTGTCAGAGTTTATCTTATAGTTTATAATGTTAATTGAACAAACAATTAAAAAACTTTTGAATTTTCTGTAAATAACAGAAAATTCATGGGAGGACATAAATCAATGAATTTATTAGAAAAAATCCGTAAAATTAACTCGATGTTACAAGCATCAGCTGGTAAAGCGGTTAACTTTAAGGAAATGGCGAATACTTTAGGAATGGTAATTGAAAGTAATGTATTCATCGTTAGCCGTAAAGGTAAGTTATTAGGTATTGAAATTAATCAACAAATTGAGAATGAGCGTACTGCAAAAATGTTTGAAGAACGTCAATTCCCAGAAGATTATACAAAAAAACTATATGATTTTAGCGAAACTGTATCGAATATCGGTGTTGACGATGAACATACAGCATTCCCAGTTGAAAATCGTGATGTATTTAAAAACGGTTTAACAACAATCGTACCAATCAATGGTGCTGGTGAACGTTTAGGTACATTAATTCTTGCACGTATTGATAACCGTTTTGAAGATGAGGATTTAATCCTTGCTGAATACGGTGCAACTGTAGTTGGTATGGAGATTCTTCGTGAAAAAGCAGAAGAAATTGAAGAAGAAGCGCGTTCAAAAGCTGTTGTGCAAATGGCAATTAATTCATTGTCTTACAGTGAATTAGAAGCAATTGAACATATCTTTGAAGAGTTAGATGGTTCTGAAGGTTTATTAGTTGCCTCTAAAATTGCAGATCGTGTAGGGATTACACGTTCAGTAATCGTAAACGCATTACGTAAGTTAGAGTCAGCAGGTGTAATCGAATCACGTTCTTTAGGTATGAAGGGAACATATATTAAAGTATTAAACGCAAAATTCCTAACAGCATTAGCAGAAATTAAAATGCGTTAATTAAAAGAATAAAAGCTTGAGGCGCAAACATGTTGTCTCAAGCTTTTTTTATTCCAAAGATATACAAATTTTTATTTTTGCGTTATATTTTGTTAGAAGGTAGAAGAATGGATTTTAAAAAAACAATATATCCCTTTAAAGTTCATATTTTCAATATTAAAATATGTATTTTTTGTGAAGTTAAAAAAAGGGATAATAAATAATAGTTGATATACCAACCTTCTTTATTGTTTTTTTTGATAATTATTAAAATTTCTGAGATAAAAAAGCGAAAAAATATACTTTTTGAAAAAGCTTTGAAATGTTATAGTATTCACTTGAGGACGAGGCAACAGTAATTTTCTCATATCTTACAAATCGAAAAAAATTCGTCTAGTAAAAAAGTCTTTCTAATTTTATGATGAGGTTTTTCAAACAATTTAATTTAGAATTTGAAGATTATTTTTAATTGTTTCTAAACGAATTGAAAAGGACTTAAGATGGGTGTATAAAGTAACATGGTGATAGTGTAAACTTCTGAAAACAACATTGAGATGATGGAAAAACTTTTGTATGCAATAAAACTAGCTCCTAAACAATAAAATAAGTATTTATACCTATTCTAATGTATCTAATATCAATAGACACTTTGGATTATCTTTATTACAATTATAATAGCTAAAGAAAAATTTCCTACGTAAATGAAAAAGTAATGAGGTGAGTTAATTGGATCTTTTTGGGGGAACAATTAAAAATCTGGAAAATGGATTAAATTATGCAACGGTCAGACAAAAAACAATTGCACAAAATATCGCAAATGTAGATACACCGAACTATAAAGCAAAATCAGTTAGTTTTAAAGATTTACTACAAGAAGCAAATAATGAAGTTTTAACAGCAAATCGTACAGATGCAAGACATATTAACTTCACTGGTGAATCGACAACACCAGGCGTATATAGTTATGCAAATTTAAAATACCGTCAAGATGGTAATGGTGTTGACATGGATACAGAACAAGCTAATTTAGCTAAAAATGCAATTTACTATAATGCTCTAATTGAACGAGTAAGTAGTAAGTTCAATACGTTACAAACTGTGCTCAAAGGAGGTAACTAGAAATGTCGATTTTTCAAAGTTTAGATACGACTGGTTCAGCCTTAACAGCGCAACGTTTAAGAATGGATGTTATTTCATCGAATATGGCAAATGCTGAAACAACTCGCGCACGTCAAGTGAATGGTGAGTGGGAACCATATAGAAGAAAATCAGTTGTCCTGACAGCGCAAGAAGGTTCAGGGTCTTTTGCGAGCCATTTGAATGCAGCGATTGGCTCAAGTAGTAAGTCAGCAGGAAATGGCGTAAAGGTAACACGAATTTCAGAAGATAATGAAACACCTTTTAAATTATCATATGATCCAAGTAATCCAGATGCTGATGAACAAGGCTATGTGAGATTACCAAACATTGATTCTTTAAAAGAGATGACAGATTTAATGTCAGCAACACGATCGTATGAAGCAAATGTAACCGTATTTAATGCAAATAAAGCAATGTTAACAAAGGCTCTTGAAATAGGAAAATAATAAAAATAGAAGGGGTGAATCCGATGGATGTTTCACAAGTAGGTCTTACACAACCGATTGCACCAACATTGAATCAAGCTGCACCAACCAATCAAGTTGAATCAAAAGTAAGTTTTGGAGACACATTGAAACAAGCGATTAATTCGGTAAACGAAGTACAACAAAAATCCGATTTAATGACGAATAAACTAATTGCAGGCCAAGAGGTTGAATTATCAGATGTTATGATTACTGCTCAAAAAGCAAGCGTCACATTAAATACAGCATTGCAAATTAGAAATAAAGCAGTAGAAGCTTATCAAGAAATTATGCGAATGTCTGTTTAATTTGTAGCAAAGACGTATTTAACGTAATCGGAGGCCAAACATGATATGAATGAAAGAATAACCAAACTAAGAACCGATTTGACTAAATTTTGGAAGAGTAGGTCAAAACGACAAAAAGGAACAATGATTGGTTTATTAGCAGCCATTATTATTGGTGCAGCACTCATTACATACTTTATGACACGTGTAACGTATTCACCATTATATTCAAATTTGACAGCGGCAGAAGTGGGTCAGATCAAAGCACAATTAGATACACAGGGTGTGAAGTATGAAATTACTGCAGGTGGTACAGCTATTTCAGTACCATCAGACAAAGTAGATGAATTGGTAGTAAACTTAGCTGCTCAAGGTCTTCCAAAGAGCGGTGAAATTGATTATTCATTTTTCTCACAAAATGCAAGTTTTGGTATGACGGATAATGAATTTAATGTTATTAAAGTAGCATCTATTCAAACTGAATTAGCGAATTTAATGAAAAACATCGATGGCGTTAAAGATGCTAAAGTTATGTTGAATTTACCAGAACAAAGTACATTTGTTAGTGAAAGTGATAAAAATAAAGATGCGAGTGCTTCTATTGTTTTAAATACAGCACCTGGACAGCAGTTTAGTGAAGAACAAATTCGTACATTATACAACCTAGTAGCTAAAAGTGTGCCGAATCTAAGTACTGATAATATTGTCATTACGAATCAATACAATGAATATTTTGATTTAGCAGGTGGCGATGCTGAATCATCGAATGTAGCGAATGCAGGAAATCAATTGGCAGTTAAAAAACAAATTGAAAGAGATTTACAACGCCAAGTACAAGGTCTACTAAGTAATATTATGGGTAACGGAAAAGCAATTGTAACCGTTACTTCTGATATTGACTTTACAAAAGAGAATCGTGAAGAAAATTTAGTTGAACCAGTAGACAAAGAGAATATGTCCGGTATCGAAATTAGCGCTCAAAAAATCAATGAAACATATACGGGGAATGCAGCTGGTGCAACTGGAACACCAGAAGCTGAAACAAATACAGATAATTTTACAAATTATCAAGAAGGAACAAGTAATGGTAATGGTGATTACGAAAAAACTTCTGAAACAGTGAATAAAGAAGTGAACCGAATTAAACGTCAAATTGTAGAAAGTCCTTATCGTATTCGTGATTTAGGTATTCAAGTGGTGGTTGAACCACCAACAGCTGATGATCCAGCCTCATTAGATCCAGCAACGCAAAATGATATTAAAACGATGCTTGATTCAGTTGTTCGAACATCGATTGATAAGAGTTCGGCAGGAACATTATCTGACGAAGCAGTTGATCAAAAAGTAACCGTTTCTGTGCAACAATTAAACGGTAAACCAGATACAACACCGAATACAACACCAGCAATTCCTTGGTGGGTATGGGTAATCGGTGGTATTTTAGTTGTTGTGATTGCATTATTAGCATTCTTCATTATTCGCTCACGTCGTCGTCAAGATGAAGATGAATACGAGGAGTATGATGAAGAATTTGATGAGATTAATGTAGATGATATATCAGATGAAAAAGAGACAGAAGGCACTGTGAGAAGAAAACAACTTGAAAAAATGGCGAAAGAAAAACCAGAAGACTTCGCTAAGTTACTTCGATCATGGATTTCTGAAGAATAGGAATGGGAGGTTAATGCAGTGGCAACAAAGAAAGAGAAAGAATTATCTGGCAAACAGAAAGCTGCACTCTTGTTAATTTCTTTGGGACCTGAGGTGTCGGCATCGGTTTATAAACATTTAAATGAAGAAGAAATCGAACGTTTAACATTAGAAATTTCGAGTGTAAAGCGTGTTGAACCCGAAATTAAAGAAGAAATTATAGAAGAGTTTCATAATATTGCATTAGCGCAAGATTATATTTCACAAGGCGGTATTGGTTATGCCAAAACCGTATTAGAAAAAGCGCTTGGAAACGATCAAGCACAGGCGATTATTAATCGCCTAACTTCTTCTTTACAAGTACGACCTTTTGATTTTGCTCGTCGTACAGATCCAGCGCAAATTTTTAACTTTATTCAAAATGAGCATCCACAAACAATCGCTTTAATTTTATCTTATCTCGAACCACAACAAGCGGGAACGATTTTATCGTCGTTACCACAAGAAGTGCAAGCAGACATTGCGAAGCGTATTGCAACGATGGAATCGACTTCACCAGAAGTAATTAGTGAGATTGAGTCTGTTTTAGAAAGAAAGCTATCGTCTACAATGACACAAGACTACACAGAAACGGGTGGCGTAGATGCAGTTGTAGAAGTTCTGAATGGTGTAGATCGTCAAACAGAAAAAACAATTTTGGATGCACTCGAAATTCAAGATCCAGAACTTGCAGAAGAAATCAAGAAGCGCATGTTTGTATTCGAAGATATCGTCACATTGGACAACCGTTCGATTCAACGTGTTATTCGTGATGCAGAAAATGCTGATTTAATGTTAGCGATGAAAGTATCGAGTGAAGATGTAAAAAGTATTCTATTTAAAAATATGTCACAACGTATGGCAGAGACATTCCAAGAAGAGATGGAAGTTATGGGACCTGTTCGTTTACGTGATGTTGAAGAAGCACAAACAAGAATTGTTGCGATTACAAGACGTTTAGAAGACGCAGGCGAAATTATTATTGCTCGTGGCGGAGGAGATGACGTCATTGTCTAGAATTATTCGTTCCACAGCTGAAGAATCAAATATACGTGAAATTAAAATTCGTAAATTTTCTTTTACAGAAGAATTGGAAACAGGTGAAATAGAAGGGAATATGTCTGTGCCCTCTATTTTAGATGAACAAAATCGTATTCGGCAAAGCTTTGAAGAGGAAGTAGCAAGTACGCGTGCACAAATGGCACAAGAACAACAAGCGCTTCAAGAAAGCTTGGCACAACAACGTCAAGATTGGGAACTAGAAAAACAACAATTACAACAACAGGCATATGAAGAAGGTTTTCAAAAAGGTTATGCAGATGGCGAGATGAAAATTCGTGAAGACCTGCAACAAAAAGTAAATGAAGCAAATGAATTAGTTCATGCAGCCGTTGAAAATGGAAATGTATACTTACAAGAACAAGAACGTATTATTTTAGATTTAGCAATTGAATCTGCAAATCGAATACTCGGACGCAAAATTGAAGAAAATCCAGATGTGTTTTTAGATATTGTGAAGCGTGCATTGATAGAAGTAAGAGAATCTGAGTTTATTAAAGTATTTACTTCAAGTACATACTATTCATATGTAACAAGTAAGCGAGATGAACTCGAAACACTGTTACCACCGAACTTATTATTCACAGTGTTTGTTGATGATCAATTAGACGAAACAGCATGTTATATCGAAAGTAATCATGGGCGTATGATTGTTACGCTAGATGAACAGTTAAATGAATTAAAAAAAATATTATTAGCAATTTTAGAAAGTGAGGATTGAACGTGAATGAAAGCAGTCGACTTATTAAAACGAATTACCGAAGTACCGACGTTTAAAAAGTACGGTCGTGTGTCAAGAGTTGTCGGCTTAATGATTGAATCCAATGGACCAGCTAGTTCGATTGGGGATGTCTGCAAAATTCACGTACATTCTTCTCATACAGGTCATCAAGAAATTTTGGCTGAAGTAGTTGGTTTTAAAGATGACATTGTTGTTCTAATGCCTTTTACATCATTAAAGGATATCTCGATTGGTTGTTTGGTAGAAGGTACGAACCAACCTCTTGAAATAAAAGTAGGTCCAGAACTCATCGGGAAAATTTTAGATTCGATGGGGCGACCGATTGACGGTTCATTATTACCACGAGGCTTAGCTACGGTACAAACGGAAGGAGAGCCACCTAATCCGTTAACAAGACCACCAATTAATGACACATTAGAAGTTGGTGTAAAAGCGATTGATGGAATGTTGACGGTTGGGAATGGTCAGCGTATTGGTATCTTTGCTGGCTCTGGTGTTGGTAAAAGTACATTATTAGGTATGATTGCACGCAATACAAAAGCTGATTTGAACGTTATTGCATTAATTGGTGAGCGTGGTCGTGAGGTGCGTGAATTTATTGAGCGTGATTTAGGGCCTGAAGGTTTAAAACGTTCCATTGTGGTGGCTGCAACGTCAGACCAGCCTGCATTGATGCGTATTAAAGGTGCTTTTACAGCAACAGCTATTGCAGAATATTTTAGAGAACAGGGCTTAAATGTAATGCTCATGATGGACTCTGTTACACGTGTAGCGATGGCGCAACGTGAGGTTGGACTGGCAACAGGGGAACCCCCAGCGCAAAAGGGTTATACCCCTTCTGTTTTTGCGATTTTACCAAAACTCTTAGAACGAACGGGTACAAATGAAAAAGGCTCAATCACAGCTTTTTATACGGTCTTAGTAGATGGCGATGATATGAATGAGCCGATTGCTGATACTGTACGAGGTATTCTTGATGGACATATCGTATTAGACCGGAACTTGGCAAATAGAGGGCAATATCCTGCGATTAATATTTTAAAATCAGTTAGTCGTTTAATGAATCATATTGCAACACCTGAACACGTAGTAGCCGCAACAAAATTGAGAGAACTTTATTATACGTATATGAAAAATGAAGATTTAATTAATATTGGTGCATATAAAAGAGGCTCTTCACAAGAAGTTGATCAAGCGATTCAATATGAACCAATTATTACGTCGTTTTTAAAACAAGGTTTTATGGACCCCGTTTCAATGGAACAAACTGTGAATGAATTAACGAATCTTGCAAGAGGTGTTATGTAGTGGCGAATGCTTATCAATATCGTTTTAGTCAAGTAATGGACATAAAAGAGCAAGAAAAGAATGAAGCCGAAATGGCTTATAAAGAATCAGTTACTTCTTTTGAGGAGATAGCTACACATATGTATGACGCATTAAAAAAGAAAGAAGACTTACTCGCATTTCAACAAGAAAAAATGCAGTCGGGACTTAGTATTTTAGAAATGCATAATTATGCGAATTTTATTGATAGTATGGAAAAAAAGATTGCTGATTTACAAGAAAAAGTTATTCAAGCACGTTCGAAAATGCAATGGTTTGAAGAAAAACTTTTAGAAGTATCGCTTGAATTTAAAAAATATGAAAAAATGCAAGAACGTGATTATGAGGCCTATCAAAAAGAAGAAGATCGTTTAGAAATGATTCAATTAGATGAGATTTCGCAAATTGCATTTTACAACAAGGGAGTATGGTGAAGTCATGGCAAAGAAACCTGTAGCGTCTAAAAAACCGCGTAAAAAACAGTCTGTGATGGATCCGAATGAGCAAAATTCTGAACCAAAAGGACCTGGGAAATTACAAAAACTATTCTTTTGGGTCATTATTCCTGTACTATTTGCATTGGCCGTTGGATTAATTGTAGCGGAAGTAACAGGTACGAACGTATTTGAAAAAGCAAAAACACTCGTGGGGGAAAATTCGGACCAAACAGAGCAAACAACAGAGCAATCAATTGAAGATTATAATAAAGAAATTGTGAAATTGCAGGCGCAATTAAAAGAAAAAGAAGCTCTTGTAACGAAATTACAATCACAAATTGATGCCAATAAGACAGATACATCAAAATTAGAAGTAGAGAAAAAGCGATTAGAAAAAGAAGTCAAGAAATTACAAGATGGTAAAGCAGATAATAAAACTGACTCCACACTTTTAACGAAAACATACGAGCAAATGGCTCCTAAATCAGCGGCAGCAGCGATTTCTGCAATGAAAAATGAAGAAGCTTTAAGTATTTTAAATAATTTAAAGCCTGCAACACTGGCACCAATTTTAGAGAAAATGACACCTGAAAAAGCAGCTTATTATACAGAAGCAATGTCTAAAGGTGAAAAATAAAATGGTTTGAAGGGAGGTGAATATATGGTAATAGTCGGGTCTTTAGATCGTGTTGCAATAGGAAAGTTAGATGCGAAATCGATTGCGAAGTCTAGAAACAATACAACAGATTTTTCATCTACACTAAATAAAGCGCAACAAGCGTCAAAAAACGAAACAAATAAAAGTACTTCTTCAAAAAGTGGTGTGACAACTGCACAAAAGCAAAAAAATGAGGTTCAAACACCCGTAACAAATACAGAAAGTCAAAAAAATAAAGTAGAAGAAATAAAAGAAGATGTAGTAAATGAGCAGACCTCATCTCCACTAACACTTGAGTTTTTATTACCCACTCAAAAAGTAGATGAACAAGTAACTAAAGCAGAAGAAGTTGATTTTTCATTTTTACTACAAGCAACGTCTGTTCAGCAAATTATTGAGATGATGGGTGGACAACCTTTAGTTGAAGGCGAACAATTAAATTTAGATCAAGTAGCAAAAGCTTTAGGGATGCAAACACAAGATTTACAATCTCTAATTGCTAAACTAACAAATACAAATCAACAAACACAGCTATCAGGAACTAATGATCTGTGGACAGAATTAGGAAAAGTAGATCAAAAGGTAATGGCAGCTCTACAACAAATTGCTGCTGCAATTAATGGGCATGGAGATGCAAAATTAACAAAAAAAGAAGCGCAACAAGCAGTTGCACTATTTAAATTAATTGATTTAGCAGCACCTAAAACAGATTTGACTTTAAAACAAGAATCACAAGCAGCACAAATGAAGAATTGGTTATCAAATTTGGCAGGACAAATTTCTGAAAAGACGGCTGAAAAAGAAACCATGTTACCTTTTGCGAAAGCAACCATTCGATTCTCAGCACCTAAAGCAGTAGAAGTACCTACAAATCAAGTTACAACTGCCGCAACGTTACAAAGCACAAAACCTTCTGTTGTTACAATACAATTGCCAAGCAACGGAACTTCACAAGCACAATCTGCTAAATTCGTAGAAGAATTTCAGAATGTACTAAATCGTGCTCAATTTGCAAGTAATGCAGCTGGAACAAGATTATTAATTAAGTTGTATCCAGAACATCTAGGAACGATTCGAATTGAATTAGTTCAAAAAGATGGGATGTTATCTGCTAAACTTTTAGCTTCTAACACAGCAGGAAAACAAATGATTGATAGTACATTACACCAGTTAAAACAAGGTTTTGTAAATCAAAATATCCAATTGGATCGCCTAGATGTAGCGCAGGCACTTACAGAACCAAATAAGAGTGATCGTGGCAATCAATTCGGGCAACAGTCATCTCAATCACAGCAAACTGAACAGGATGAAATAAACGAAGGTAAACAAGACGAGTTGAAAAGTTTTGAGGAAATATTAGCAGAAATGGAGGAGTAGGAAATGGCAGACATTAAGGGAATTACAGCGGACTATTATCTACCTACAACGGAAAAAAGAACAGGTAATAGTAATCTAGGTAAAGATGACTTTTTAAAAATTCTTATTACACAACTACAAAACCAAGACCCTACAAGTCCGATGGATGATAAAGAATTCATTGCGCAAATGGCTCAGTTTTCTTCATTAGAACAAATGAGTAATATTGCGACGAGTATGAATAATTTGACTGCTATAACGCAGCAATCGCAATTAATTCAATTCAATTCATTCGTTGGTAAAACTGTGACATGGCATAAAGCCTCAAAAGAGTTAGATGAAGCAGGTAAGCCAATTGTGAATACAGGAACTGAGAAGGTAGTCAAGGTTCAATATGATGGCGCAGAAGCAAAGTTTGTTTTAGAAAGTGGTAAAGTAATTAGCGCTTCAAATATCTCAGAGGTAACAGAAGCAGCAAATGCTGGTGGCTCTAATTCATTGATTGATGCGAGTATGTTAATTGGTAAGAAAGTAAGCTTTTTAGATGATGAGGGGAAAACAACAACAGATACAGTAACCTCTGTATCAAAAAAAGATGGCAAAATTCAATATGTTTTATCGAATGGTCAAATAATTACAGCAGACCAAATGACAGCTATTTCAGCTTAATCGAGGAAGATTTTGAATCCTATTAGAATTGTCCAACCACCCATCATATATAATAATAAGCTTACACAACAAAAAAATAATGAAACAGCAAATACGCAGTTTCAAAATTTACTAAATGAAGCACAACAAAAACTCAAAATTAGTAAACATGCATCACAGCGAATTACACAACGTAATATTAACATCAGTGATGTGGAGTGGAATAAGATTGAAGAAAAGATGCAAGTTGCTAAAAGTAAAGGTTTAAATGAATCCTTATTTTTAACACAAAATGCAGCTTTAATTATAAATGTAAAAAATGCGATTGTTGTAACTGCATTGAATCGAACAGAAGCCAGTAATCAAATATTTACGAATATTGACAGTGCTATTTTAATTTAAATCTGGCGGGACCTTGTAAAAGGGCGCCTTCTGTACTATCGACTGACTGAGATAGTACACTTGAAAATCGAAGGGAGAAAATCAATTATGTTACGTTCTATGTATTCAGGTATCAGTGGTTTAAAGAATTTCCAAACTAAGTTAGATGTCATCGGGAACAATATCGCAAATGTTAACACATATGGCTTTAAAAAAGGTCGTGTTATTTTCAAAGACTTAATTTCACAAACTGTTGCAGGTGCCAGTGCCCCAACAGATAATCTAGGGGGGACGAATGCAAAACAAATCGGTTTAGGATCGAGTTTGGCTGCAATCGATACAATCCATGATAAAGGTTCAACACAAAGTACAGGACGTACGCTAGACGTCGTAATTAACGGTGATGGCTATCTATCATTTACAGATGGAGATAATACGTTTTATACACGTGCAGGTAACTTATATTTAGACCGCGAAGGAACACTTATCGCACCAGACGGTAAAAAATTAGTTTCTGCAGACGGGAACCAAATTCAAATTCCTGCTGATGCTACGAATTTGACAATTGGTCAAGATGGTACAGTTTCTTATACGCAAGCAGGAGCAATTGTAGCCGCTGGTCAAATTGGTATCACACGCTTCCCTAACCCAGAAGGTTTAACAAAAGTGGGCGGTAACTACTACCAAGTGTCGAATAACTCAGGTGATCCATCAGATACAAAAACACCTGGAGCAGATGGTAATGGTACAATTGAATCTGGTTTCGTTGAGATGTCAAACGTTGACTTATCAGAAGAATTTACAGAAATGATTGTTGCGCAACGTGGTTTCCAAGCAAACTCTCGTATCATCACAACATCAGATGAGATCTTACAAGAGTTAGTTAACTTAAAACGTTAATTTTTGATATTGTTTAATTAAAAAGGAGGGGGGCTGGGCTGGCTCTATCCAGACTAGCCCTATATTCCTATGATTCATGTAACAAGATTAAATGGAAAAACATTCACTTTAAACGCATTATACATAGAATCGGTCGAGGAGTTTCCTGATACAACCATCACGTTAACGACCGGACGAAAATATGTTGTGTTGGAAAAAGCGATGGAAGTAGAAAAACAAATAGTCGCATTTTATAGACAAGTACAACTCCTATCAAACCCGCATTTAAGAGGTGAAAATGAAGATGAAGAAGAATAAATTATTAACCATTATGCTTATAATTTTAGTATCTATTACATTGATTGGTGTGGTTGCGCTTGTTGTAGTAACACAGCTTTCAAAAGATGGTGGTGCTAATGCTGAACCAACTATCGACGAAATAATTGAACAATCTGTAGATGTACCAGAGATTAGTACAAATCTAAATGACCGTCGTTATGTGAAATTATCTTTAAAAATTCAAACAGATAGTAAAGAAGCAGCTGAAGAATTAACAAAACGAGATTTTCAAATTAAAGATATTCTTGTAGAAGTTCTTTCAGATATGAGTAGTGAAGATTTACAAGGTACAAAAGGTAAGGAATTATTAACGAATGCATTAAAAGCTAAGTTTAATGGCTTAATGCAAAACGGGGAAGTACAAAAAGTATATATCACCTCATTTGCAGTATCGTAATCGATGAATTAAACAGGAAGAGGAGGTGAGCAGATGGCTGGAGATGTTTTATCACAATCCGAGATTGATGCGCTCTTATCCGCATTGTCGACAGGAGAAATGTCAGCAGATGATATTAAAAAAGAAGAAGAAACAAAAAAAGTAAAAGTATATGATTTTAAAAGAGCTTTACGTTTTTCAAAAGATCAAATTCGTAGTTTGACTCGTATTCATGAAAATTTTGCTCGCTTATTAACTACATTCTTCTCTGCTCAACTTAGAACATATGTACAAATTACAGTAGCATCTGTCGATCAAATACCTTTTGAAGAATTTATTCGTTCTATTCCAAATATGACATTAATTAATGTCTTCGAAGTACCGCCTTTAGATGGAAATGTCTTGATGGAGATTAATCCTAATATTGCCTACTCTATGTTGGATCGTTTAATGGGGGGAGAGGGGTCAAGTCATAGTAATGTTGATAATTTAACAGAAATTGAAACGAAAATTATGACGAATCTTTTTGAGCGCTCTTTTGATAATTTGAGAGAAGCATGGGTAAATATAGCGGATATTGATCCAATCATGACGGAATTAGAAGTTAACCCACAGTTTTTACAAATGATTTCACCAAATGAAACAGTGGTTGTCATTTCTTTCAACTCTATTATTGGTGAGACGAGTGGTATGATTAATATTTGTATTCCTCATGTTGTATTAGAACCTATTGTACCGAATTTATCTGTACGCTATTGGATGCAAGCTAATACGAAAGAGGTATCGCCAGAACAAAAAGCAATTATCGAAAATAATGTAAATAAATCTGTACTGCCATTAGTTGCTGAATTAGGTACTGCACAAATAAGTATCGAGGATTTCTTATTATTAAGAGAATCGGATGTTTTACAGTTAGATAAATTAATTACAGATCCACTTTATTTAAAAGTAGATGAAGTACCTAAATTTATTGTGCAACCTGGTAAAGTGAAAAAGAGAATGGCTGTTCAAATTTTAGAGTCTCTGGAAGGAGGAGATGGTGATGATGAGTGATGAGATGTTATCACAAGAAGAAATTGAGGCACTATTACGTGGTGAATCATTAGATAAAAAATCAGATGAGGATGTTGAAGATCCTTTAAACAGTGACTCAGAAGAGTATAAAATAGAAGACTATTTAGATGATATGTCACGCGATGCGCTAGGTGAAATAGGAAATATTTCATTTGGTAGTTCGGCTACAGCATTATCGTCACTTCTTGGTCAAAAGGTTGATATTACAACACCTTCACTTAGTATGATTAATCGTAATAAATTAGAAGAAGAATTTCCACATCCGTATGTGGCTGTACAAGTCGAGTATACAACAGGATTAATGGGAATGAATTTATTAGTTATTAAACAATCAGACGCTTCGATTATCGCAGATTTAATGCTTGGAGGAGATGGATTAAATCCTGCAGAAGAATTGAATGAGATTCACTTAAGTGCTGTACAAGAAGCGATGAATCAGATGATGGGGTCGGCAGCGACGTCAATGTCTACAATCTTCAATAAAAAAGTGGATATTTCACCACCTTCAATTGATTTGATGAATTTTTCAAATAATGAAGGCACTGAAAATATTCCAGATGATGACTTATTAGTAAAAGTTTCGTTTAGATTAAAGATCGGTACACTAATTGATTCAAATATAATGCAATTATTACCTTTAAATTTTAGTCAAAACTTAGTAAAATCATTGATGAACCCTGATGCGGAAGAACCAGTTGAATCTGTTGAAGAACAACCGACTCCAGAGCCAGAGCAACAAATAAGCCCACAAGCTTCAGCAAATGGACAAACTACTTCACAAGAGCAACAGGTACAACAACCGATGTATCAACAACCTGATCCAATGCAACAAGCACAACAACCAATGTATCAGCAGCCAATGCAGCAGCAACAGCAACAACCGATGTATCAGCAACCGATGCAACAGCAACCAATGTATCAACAACAACCTGTACAACAGCCACAAATGAATGTACAGCAAGCGCAGTTTGTTGATTTTGAACAGGCTAATTTAAAACAAACTGAAGCGCGTAACTTAAATATGTTGATGGATATTCCATTACAGATAACAGTGGAATTAGGTCGTACGAAGCGTTCAGTAAAAGAAATTCTTGAATTAGTAAGTGGTTCAATTATTGAATTGGATAAATTAGCAGGTGAACCTGTAGATGTGTTGGTAAATAGTCGTCTAATTGCAAAAGGAGAAGTAGTTGTAATTGATGAAAACTTTGGGGTTCGAATTACGGATATCTTGAGTAAAGAAGACCGTTTAAATAATTTAAGATAGATTTTATTGGAGGAATATACAGATGGCAAAAAAAATATTAATTGTAGATGACGCAGCATTTATGCGTATGATGATCAAAGATATACTAACAAAAAATGGTTTTGAAATTGTAGGAGAAGCAGCCGATGGTGCACAAGCAGTTGAAAAATATGCAGAATTAAAACCAGATTTAGTTACAATGGATATTACAATGCCAGAAATGGACGGAATTGCAGCCTTAAAAGCAATTAAAGAAACAGACCCAGGTGCTACAATTATTATGTGTTCAGCTATGGGACAACAAGCGATGGTAATTGATGCAATTCAAGCGGGTGCGAAAGACTTTATCGTAAAACCATTCCAAGCAGATCGCGTAATTGAAGCAATTCAAAAAGCGTTAGGTTAAATTCAATGTTCAAGCAATCATTCAAAAAATGCTATTTATTGGCTTTAATCGTAATGATTTCTGTATTCTCTTTTTCAGCATGGAGCACACCTGTTGCTTATGCTGAAAAAGATGGTATGGTAAGCGATAATTTCGAGCAAAATAACAAAGAAGAGCAAAATAAAGCTGAAGTAAATAAGGCGGACTCATCTGAAGATTCGACAATTAGCTCTGGGATGACTGCATGGGAATACTTGAAAATTTTGTTAGCCTTAGCTTTTGTTGTAGGGCTTTTATTCTTTGTGCTTAAATTAGTCAACCGTAATAATAAAAAGTATCAATCGAACCAAATGTTACAAAATTTAGGTGGAGTATCTTTAGGCCAACAAAAATCAGTGCAATTACTCAAAGTGGGGAATTCACTATTTTTAGTGGGTGTTGGTGAAGATGTTCAAATGATTAAAGAGATTACAGATCCAACAGAGCAAGAGACTTTAATAAAAATGTATGAAGAGAAGCATAATCTATCGGTACAAACACCTTATATCGCTGAAATGTTTCAAACAGTCAAAGATAAATTTTCAAAGCAGCCTGTAGAACCAGCTACAAGCGATTTTAAAGAAGCATTAGATGAAAAACTTAACAAAATAAAAAAGAATCGTCAGCAACAATTAGATGATTGGAGTCAAAAGGAGAAGAAAGACGATGAGTGATTTACTTCAAGCTTTTTCTGATGGTAGTGGCTCAACCGTCTCAACTTCTGTGAAATTAATGCTGTTGTTAACTGTTCTATCATTGGCACCGAGTATTTTAATTTTAATGACATCGTTTACGCGAGTTGTTATCGTACTATCCTTTGTTCGAACATCTTTAGCAACACAACAAATGCCACCGAACCAAGTCATTGTCGGTTTAGCCTTGTTTTTGACATTTTTTATAATGGCTCCTACATTCCAAGAAGTGAATAAAGAAGCACTACAGCCGTTATTTAAAGAAGAAATTACATTAGATGAAGCATATGATAAAGCAAGTGTTCCATTCAAAGAATTTATGAGTAAACATACGCGTCAAAGTGATTTAGATTTATTTTTAAGTTACGCAGGTGAAGAACAGCCTAAATCTGTACAAGAGGTCTCTTTAACGACGCTTGTTCCAGCTTATACACTCAGTGAATTAAAAACAGCATTCCAAATGGGATTCATGATTTTTATTCCATTTTTAGTTATTGATATGATTGTCGCAAGTGTTTTAATGTCGATGGGTATGATGATGTTACCACCGGTTATGATTTCATTACCATTTAAAATTTTATTATTTGTACTTGTAGACGGATGGTATCTCGTAATGAAGTCTCTATTACAAAGCTTTTAAAGAAAGGGGAAGGAATATATGTCACAAGAGTTTGTTATATCAGCAGCTGAAAAAGCAATCACAGTTATTTTAATGGTTTCCGGCCCCTTACTATTAGTTGCTTTGATTACGGGATTACTGGTTAGTATCTTCCAAGCTACAACACAAATTCAAGAGCAAACACTTGCTTTTGTACCTAAAATTGTTGCTGTATTAGTTGCCTTAGTTTTCTTTGGTCCTTGGATGTTAACGCATATGTTATCTTATACACGTGATATTTTTGCAAATTTAACGCGGTTTATAGGGTGAGTATATGACAGAGATTATACCTAAGCTTCCGGTATTCTTTTTAGTTCTAATTCGTTTAAGTGCCTTTTTTGTGACAGTACCTTTCTTCTCATATAAAACAATACCTGTAAAAGATCGCATCTTTTTAGCTGTAGTTCTTGCTTGGATTATGAGTTATACGATGGAAGAAACGGTTATTAAAATTGATGATGCTTACGCGATGCTTGTTTTAAAAGAAGCGGTAGTAGGACTTTCACTTGGTTTACTTGCATATATTATTATATCGGCTGTGCAAATTGCGGGTAGTTTTATCGATTTTCAGATTGGCTTTGCAATTGCTAATATTATTGATCCAATGACAGGGACACAAAGTCCGTTAATCGGTCAGTTTTTCCAAACAATTGTACTTTTATTATTAATTACAACAAATGCACATTATATGTTGCTAGATGGAATATACTATAGTTATGAATATATTCCATTACAAAGTGTATGGCCGAACTTTGGTGATCCAGCAGCAAGTACATTTATTATGAAGACATTTACAGCCGTATTTGCAATTGCTTTTCAAATGGCAATTCCAGTTGTTGCAACGGTATTTTTAGTCGATTTAGCTTTAGGGATTACAGCAAAAACCGTACCACAATTAAACATTTTCGTTGTAGGTTTTCCGATAAAAATTGGTGTTAGCTTTATCATTATGATTGTTACAATGGGCGTTATGGTAGCAGTTATGCAAAAGCTATTCCGCGTGATGTTTGAAGCAATGCGAGATTTTATGGTGATATTAGGTGGTGGATAGTCAATGCTTTTAAAATTAGATCTACAGTTTTTCGCAGGTGAAAAAACAGAGAAAGCAACACCGAAGAAAAGGCAAGATGCACGAAAAAAAGGTCAAGTTTTAAAAAGTCAGGACGTAACCAGCGCGTTTGTCTTGCTTGCCATCTTTATGTACCTCTTAATAATGGGATCATATTTAAGAGAAAATTTATTAACATTTTTTAGAGAAACATTTACGCATACCGTATTAATTGAATCGATTTCTGTTGAGTCGGTTATGGAAATGTTCAAAGATATTTTAGTCGAAATGGCTATAATTCTCTTACCTATTATGGCAATAGCAATGATTGCCGCAGTTGCAGCGAACTTTTTTCAATTCGGTTTGCTTTTCACAACTGAAACGTTAAAGTTTGATTTGAAAAAAATTGATCCTATTAAAGGGTTTAAACGTATTTTTTCAATGCGTGCGATTATTGAATTGCTTAAATCAATTTTAAAAATCTCTTTTATCGGAACAGTTACAACGGTTATTATCATTTTAAATTTGAGTGATGTACTTAGTTTATCATTTAAGACACCAGGAGATTCTTTAACTACAATCGCTAAATTAACGGTATTAATGGGACTAACAGCAAGTGTTGTATTAGCATTTATCGCTGTTTTAGATTATTTTTACCAAAAATTTGACTATGAAAAAAATCTGAGAATGTCGAAGCAAGATATTAAAGATGAATATAAGAATACAGAGGGAGATCCCCTCATTAAATCAAAAATTAAGCAACGCCAACGTGAAATGGCGATGCGCCGAATGATGCAAGAAATTCCAAACGCAGATGTCGTTATTACAAACCCGACACACTACGCAATTGCATTAAAATATGACGATGCGACAATGGAAGCACCAAAAGTAGTTGCTAAAGGTACAGATTATGTAGCGCAAAAAATTAAATTAATTGCGAAAGAACATGATATTGTGATGGTAGAAAATCGACCATTAGCTCGTGCAATGTATGATCAAGTTCAAATTGATCAACGCATTCCAGATGAGTTTTTTAAAGCAGTTGCTGAGGTACTCGCATATGTTTATCGTATTAAACAAAAAATTTAGGGAGGTACAACAATGAAAATTCGCGATATCGGTGTTTTAAGTGCAGTCATCATGATTGTCGCAATGCTTGTAGTACCTTTGCCACCTTGGTTAATTAGTTTTTTAATCATTGTGAACTTAACATTGGCCTTACTCGTATTACTAACTTCTATGACGATGAAAGAAGCTTTACAGTTCTCGATTTTCCCATCCCTACTACTATTATTAACCCTATTTCGATTAGGTTTAAACGTCTCTACAACACGAGCTATTTTATCACATGGTGACGGGGGTAACGTGGTAGAAACATTTGGTACATTCGTTGTCGGCGGAAATATTCTTGTTGGTCTCGTTGTGTTCGTCATTCTCGTAATTATTCAATTTATTGTTATTACGAAAGGGTCAGAGCGTGTTTCAGAAGTTGCGGCTCGTTTTACATTGGATGCGATGCCAGGGAAACAAATGGCCATTGATGCTGATTTGAATGCGGGATTAATTTCTGAAAAAGATGCACGCGAACGACGTGAAAAAGTAAGTAATGAAGCAGATTTCTATGGTTCAATGGATGGTGCGACAAAATTCGTAAAAGGTGATGCCATTGCTGGTATTATCATTGTATTAATCAACTTAATCGTTGGGATGATTATTGGGATTGTTCAAATGGATATGGATTTTACAGAAGCAATTAAACATTTCTCTACATTAACTGTAGGTGATGGTCTTGTTTCGCAAATTCCAGCTTTACTTATTTCAACTGCTACAGGTATTGTGGTAACACGTGCTGGGTCAAAAGGTGACTTAAGTGAAGATATCACAGGTCAGTTATTATCAAACCCTAAATTGTTATACATAGCAGCAGCTACAATTTTACTTCTTGGTTTTGTAACGCCGATTCAAATTATCTTTACAGTACCGGTAGCGGCAGTTGTGGCATTTATAGGCTACCGTATTCAAAGTATGAATAAAGAAACAGAAGAAGCTATTGAAGAAATTGAAGAAGAAGTAACAACTGATAACTTAAAGAGTCCAGAGAATGTGGTCAATTTATTAAATGTAGATCCGATTGAATTTGAATTTGGTTACGGATTAATTCCATTAGTAGATGCATCACAGGGTGGCGATTTACTAGATCGTGTTGTGATGATTCGTCGTCAATTAGCGTTAGAGTTAGGTATTGTCATTCCGGTAGTGCGCATTCGAGATAACATTCAATTGCAGCCGAATGAATATCGAATTAAAATTAAAGGGAATGAATTAGCAAAAGGTGAATTATTATTAGATCACTATTTAGCGATGAGTCCTGGTGATGATGATTCAATTGATGGAATTGATACAATTGAGCCTTCATTTGGTTTACCTGCTAAATGGATTAATGAACAAGTAAAAGAAGATGCAGAAATGTTAGGTTATACAGTAGTCGATCCGCCTAGTGTCGTATCAACTCATTTAACTGAAATTATTCGTGCGAATGCCTCTGAACTATTAGGTCGTCAAGAAACAAAACAATTAATTGATCACTTACGAGAAACTTCTCCAATTTTAGTTGAAGAATTAACACCTACACCAATGAGTATAGGGGAAATTCAAAAAGTATTATCTAAATTATTGGATGAAAGTGTATCTGTACGTAATTTGCCAATTATTTTTGAAACATTAGCAGATTATTCGAAATTAACATCAGATGTAGATGTGTTAACTGAGTATGTACGTCAATCTTTAGCACGTCAAATTACGACACAATATGCTGGAAATCAACAAGAATTGAAAGTATTAACGGTTTCAGCAAAGATTGAAAAAGCGATTGCAGATAGTATTCAACAAACAGATCATGGGAATTATTTAGCGCTCGACCCACAAATGTCACAAGCCATTTTAGAATCGATTGCAGCTGAATTAGAGCGTGTATCATTTATTGATCAGTCACCGGTTATTTTATGTTCACCAGCAGTAAGAATGTATGTACGCCAATTAACTGAACGTTATTTCCCACAAATTCCGATTTTATCTTATAATGAATTAGATGCTTCAATTGAAATTCAAAGTGTTGGAGTGGTGAATGTAGAATGAAAATGAAGAAATATATAGCTCAAACAATGCCAGAAGCCATGAAAAAAGTTAAAAATGATTTAGGAGATGACGCAGTTGTCGTCAGCTCCAAAGTCATTTATACAAAAGGTTTTTTAGGTCTATTTAAGAAAAAACAATTTGAAGTGCTTGCAGGTGTTGATGCGGTTGAAGTAGCCGATACAAGACCTGATTTAGATGTGTTTGAAAAACAACGTGATTTTGAAGAAAAATACGCGTTGAGTCAACAAAACGAAGCGATTCAAAAGCAATTAAATGAACTGAAGAAAATGATTAAGCAAACATCAGTTCAGCAAACGGTTAATCATATCCCTGCGATTATTCACCCAATTTATATGCACTTACAAAAGCAAGAATTGAATGAAGAACTCATCACAGAAATTTGTGATGAGCTTTTTGACATCGTGCGAAATGAGCCGGCTACAACATATGAGCAATTATTAATGCATGCACAAGAATCAATGTATAAGAAATTATCGAAGTACCCAATGGGTGGCGTTAATTTTGAACGGAAATTTGTAAATATTTTAGGTCCAACAGGTGTAGGGAAAACAACAACAATTGCAAAAATTGCTGCGCGTGCCGTATTAGAAAAAAAGAAGAAAGTGGCGTTTATTACAACAGACACGTATCGCATTGGAGCAATTGAACAGTTAAAAACGTATGCCAATTTATTGCATGCGCCCGTAGAAGTTGTTTATACAAAGGAAGACTATGAACGTGCAATTAAGCAATTCTCAGGTCATGATCTCGTATTGATTGATACGGCGGGGCGAAATTATAAAGAAGCGAAATTTATCGCCGATTTAGAAGAATTAATTGATACAAAACAAAATGTTCAAAATTATTTAGTACTCGCTTTAACGGCGAAACAGCTTGATATGGCAATGATTATTGAACAATTTTCGACATTTGACATCCAACAAGTCATTTTTACAAAGATGGATGAAACAAATACTATTGGCTCAATGGTGAATTTAATGGTTAAATATAATAAAGGACTTGCTTACTATACAGATGGTCAAGAAGTACCAGAGAATATTGAAGAAGGCTCTGTGTCTAAACTCGTGGAATTAATTTTTCAAGGAGTTGAATCATAATGGATCAAGCAGCCCTATTGAGAGAAAAAATGCAACAACAACAGACGACAGTTTGTAAAACAATTGCTGTCGTCAGCGGTAAAGGCGGTGTGGGAAAAAGTAACTTTACTACAAACTTTGCACTTACTCTAGCACAACAAAATTATCGTGTCCTAATTGTAGATATGGATATTGGTATGGGGAATATCCATATCTTATTAGGAAAAACAGCTAGAAATAGTTTAACGAACTATTTACAAGGAGAGTGTTCCATACAAGAGGTTATTCATCAAGATGAAAAGAATTTAGATTTTATCGCTGGTGGTTCCGGAATGTCTTCGTTATTACAATGGTCAGACTTTATGTTTGAGCGTCTTATTTTTGCTTTTAATGAGCTACAAAAGAACTACGACTTTATTCTCTTTGATATGGGAGCGGGTGCTACAGAATGGTCATTGCAATTTATGATGTCTGTCCATCATATCGTAGTAGTGTCTACAACAGAACCGACATCCATTACAGATGCTTATTCCATGATGAAGTATATACATATGAAGGATGAAGAAAAAGATTTTTACCTAGTATGTAATCGTGCATTATCAAAAGATGATGGACTCTTAACGTTGGAAAGGCTGAAAACAACGATGTCTCGTTTTTTAGCAAAAGAGGTATTAGAATTAGGAATGATTCCAGAAGATTTACAAGTTCGTAAAGCAATTAATCAACAGATTCCTTATAAAAAACGATATCCTACTTGCCAAGCCTCGAAAGCAATGGACGGAATTGTCGAACGCTATTTGACGAATGATATAAATAATCCAATTCAATTGACGCAAGAAAATCAATTTATTTCAAAATTAAGAGGTCTATTTTCTAAAAGGAGGTCCTGAGTCCATGAAAAAATTGCTCATCGTAGATGATTCAGCCTTTATGAGAAAACTAATTACAGAATTTTTTTCAGAAAATGCATATATAGAAGTGGTTGGGACTGCACGTAATGGTAGAGATGCTTTAGAAAAAGTGAGAATACTAAATCCAGATGTTTTGACAATGGATGTTGAAATGCCAGAAATGACAGGTGTTGAGGCCGTAAAGCAGTTAATGATTGAAAATCCAAAACCAGTCGTCATGCTTTCATCTACTACGACAGCAGATGCAGCTATTACGATGGAAGCAATAGCAAATGGTGCAGTAGATTTCATTGCCAAGCCAAGTGGTACAATTTCACTTGATTTAGACAAAATTAAGGATGATTTAATTGAAAAAGTCATTGCTGCATCAAATATACCAATAGAGAAGTTACGAAGAAAAGAACGTATATCAAAAATACCAATCAAGAAACCGATATTTGAAAAACCTATAATAGTAGAAAAGAGAAGACAAGAAAAGACAAATCAAGTTTGGCATAAAAACCATAAAAAAATTATTTTGATTGGTACATCTACAGGTGGGCCAAGAGCACTTCAAGAAGTTTTAACACGATTACCAAAAGATATAAAGGCACCCATCCTAATCGTACAGCATATGCCACCAGGTTTTACAAAATCTTTAGCAAAAAGATTGGATCAATTATCCGATATAACAGTTAAAGAAGCAGAGCAGGGTGATTTATTACAACCAGGCACAGCTTATATTGCACCTGGAGGTTATCAAATGACCGCTAGAAAAGTAGGTATGACATATTCAATTCATATTGATGAACATGCTCCAGTCGTAGGTGGGCATAAACCAGCAGTAGACGTGTTATTTGATAGTGTAGCTACATTAACAGACATTGATTGTATTGCTGTCATTATGACTGGTATGGGTGCAGATGGTTCTAAGGGAATTAAAATGTTAAAGCGATCTGGGAATACACGTGTTATTTCAGAAGATGAGCGTACGTGCGTAGTATATGGTATGCCGAAATCGGCAGAAAAAACGGGGTTAGTTGATTGCGTTGTACCATTAGACGAAATACCTCAAGCTATTTTGAATTATTTATACTAGGAGGGGAACTATGGATACAAATCAATATTTAGAGGTATTCATTGATGAAAGTAATGAGCATCTACAATCATGTAGTGAAAGTTTATTAGTATTAGAACAAAATCCAGACAATATCGAGATTGTAAATGATATTTTCCGTAACGCACATACATTAAAAGGTATGTCAGCTACGATGGGATTTGAAGATATTGCCGATTTAACACACAAAATGGAGAATGTTTTAGATGCAATACGTAATCATAAAATTCAAGTAACAGCTGAGTTATTAGATGTAGTTTTCGAATCAGTAGATCACTTAGAAGAAATGGTGTCTGATATTTCAAATGGTGGAGACGGTAAAAAAGATGTAACACAAACAGTTGAAAAGTTAAAACGCTTAGAATCAGGCGAATCAATCGAAAATATTGAAACAGTCGTAGCTGCACCTTCTGAAACTGTAACTGAAGTAGCTGAATCAAAACTCATCTTTGATGACTTTGAACAAACAGTTTTAGAACAATCAATGGAACAAGGATTTTCAGCTTATGAAATCAATATCTCATTACGTGAAGACTGCCTATTAAAAGCAGCGCGTGTATATATGGTATTTGAGATTTTAGAAAAGTTAGGTGAGGTTATTAAATCTACACCGACAGTTGAAAAATTAGAAGAAGAAAAGTTTGATACGGACTTTTCAGTTGCTTTTGTAACAAAAGAAAATCAAGACGATTTAAAACAAAAGCTTATGAAAGTTTCAGAAGTAGATGTTGTTAATGTACAACCTGTTCAATTGAAGAAGATGGAAATGCCAAGTGATATAGAAGAAAAGAAAGTGGAAGAAGTAGCGGCAGTAGAGACGCCAAAGCCAACTCCTACAAAAGCAACACCGACAAAAACAGAAGCGCCAAAAACCGTGAAAAATAATAATTCAAGTAAAACAATTCGTGTCAATATCGAGCGTTTAGATATCTTAATGAATCTATTTGAGGAATTAGTTATTGATCGCGGACGTTTACAATCCATTTCAATGGAATTAAACCATAACGAATTAAACGACACAGTAGAGCGTATGACACGCGTATCAGGCGATCTTCAAAATATTATTTTAAATATGCGTATGGTTCCTGTGGAAACGGTATTTAACAGATTCCCTAAAATGGTTCGTCAATTATCGCGAGATTTAAAAAAGAAAATCAATTTAGAAATTATTGGTGCTGAAACAGAATTAGATCGTACAGTGATTGATGAAATTGGTGATCCACTTGTTCACTTAATCCGTAATGCATTGGATCATGGTATCGAATCGCCAGAAGAGCGTTTAGCAGCTGGAAAACCAGAAACAGGCTCAGTCGAATTGCGCGCATATCATAGTGGTAACCACGTATTTATTGAAATTGAAGATGATGGTGCTGGTATTGATCGTGAACGTGTATTACAAAAAGCAATTTCTAAAGGTGTCGTAACTGAAGAAGCAAGTCATTCTATGACAGATAATCAGATTAATGAGTTGATTTTAGCTTCTGGTTTCTCAACAGCTGAAGTTATCTCAGATGTATCAGGACGAGGCGTTGGTTTAGATGTTGTGAAATCAACAATTGAGTCATTAGGTGGAAGTATTAGTATTGAGTCTGAACATGGTAAAGGTTCATTATTTTCAATTCAGTTACCATTAACATTATCAATTATCTCGGTTATGCTTGTTGAAATCGAAAAAGAAGTGTATGCAGTGCCGCTATCTTCAATTATTGAAACATCGATTATTAAACGTAGCGATATTTTAAATGCACATAATCAAAAAGTGATTGATTTCCGAGGTAAAGTTGTGCCACTTGTTTTCTTAGATGAAATCTTTGAAGTACCGCGTGAAGATTATGAAGATGATGGATTCCTATCTGTTGTTTTAGTGCGTAAGGGCGATCGTATTGCAGGTTTAGTTGTGGACTCATTTATTGGACAACAAGAAATTGTATTAAAATCTTTAGGAAACTACTTAACGAATGTATTTGCGATTTCTGGAGCAACAATTTTAGGAAATGGACAAGTTGCATTAATTGTTGATTGTAACGCACTTATTAAATAGAAAGAGGTGTCAGCTATGACAGAATTATTAGATACAGAAGTCGTAAAAGTCATCGTCTTTCAATTAGGCGATAAGGAGTATGCTATTCCAGTATCACAAGTACAGGGAATCGAAAAAACGGTCTTTATTACACGTGTGCCAAGTACCGTACATTATGTAAAGGGTGTTATTAATTTACGTGGTGTAGTAACACCGATTATCGATTTACGTGAGCGTTTTGGTATTCATTCAGATGTTCAAGGTGAGGATACACGTATCATTATTATTTCATATGCAGATATGGAAGTTGGATTAATCGTTGATGCAGCAAACGATGTAATGGACTTACCTAAAAATGCAATCGAACCACAACCAGAAGTGGTTGGATCATTAGAAGAAGAATTCATTGCTGGCGTAGCAAAAATTGATAAACGTTTGCTTATTTTATTAAACTTAGAAAAAGTACTAAATACCTTAAAGTAAAGAAGGTAGATGAATATGACAAATATTACTTCATTTCATTTAGATGTCTTAAAAGAGATTGGCAATATCGGTGCAGCACACGCAGCAACTGCATTATCAGGATTATTAAATACAAAAATTGATATGCGTGTACCAGCAGTTGAGATGGTTTCGTTTGAGGAAATGGTTGAACGTGGCGGTGGTGTTGAACAAGTAGTTGCAGGAACTTATTTACAAATTGATGGAGATGCAGAAGGTGGTATGTTCTTCATCTTACCAATTGAACAAGCAAATCGTTTTATACGTCGTTTAATTCAGGATGAACGTTTTGATTTACAGAAACAAAATAACTTGGAGCTAGGCGTATCAGCAATGCAAGAGTTAGGAAATATTTTGTCGGGTTCATATCTATCTGCTTTGTCAGATTTTACAGGGCTTAAAATTTATCCCACTCCACCCGCTTTAAGTGTTGATATGTTTGGTGCAATCATTAGTTTTGGCTTAATTGAGCTGTCACAAGTAAGTGATCATGTAATTGTGATTGATACATCGATTTTTGAAGAAACGATGACAGAAGCTGAACAAGTTAATGGACATTTCTTTTTACTACCAAACCCAGAGTCTTTTAAAGCCATTTTTAAAGCATTGGGAGTGTCGTAAAATGATTATTGGAAGTCAAAGTGTTGTCAAAGTAGGCATTGCCCAAATGGACATTGTAAAAGCACCCTCAACAATTCGAACATCAGGGCTTGGTTCATGCGTTGGGGTGGTTGTTTACGATCAATCTAAAGGTATTGCAGGACTTATTCATATTATGTTACCAGATTCAAAAGTAGCTAAAAGTGGAACGATGAATATTGCGAAATTTGCAGATACAGGTATTCCAGCATTAATTGAAGCATTAAAAAAAGCTGGAGCTTCATCTTATAAACTAAAAGCAAAAATTGCAGGCGGCGCGCAGATGTTTCAGTTTACATCTTCAAATGATACGATGCGTATCGGACCTCGTAACGTAGAAGCGGTAATCGAGCAATTAAGAAAATATATGATTCCTGTATTGGCACAAGATACAGGTGGGAATAGTGGAAGAACAATTGAATTTAATCCTGAAACGGGTTTGTTAAATATTAGAACAGTAAATCAAGGGGTGAAAGATCTCTAATGTTTGGTTCAATATTTTATAACTTTTGGTTTGCTTTAGCAGGTTTCACAATTTACTTTTTTGCGCGATTTCAAAGTAATCAAGCTCCTTTAACAACTATTTTATACGGTTTAATGTGGGCAGCTATTGCTTTTATAGTGGCTTATATTGTGCGTGCACTAATTGCTTATATTATAGCGACACCTTCAGATCAGTTAGAACAGTCTGAGGAAGGTGTTGAATCAGGTACAGAAGCTATAGCAAAAGAGGAAAGAAGTAGCGAAGAGTCATTACCTTCACCAGAACCGACTGTTGAGTTTTCAGACGAACAGTCAGAGGAGATTGCTAAAGCGATTCAAACAATGATGCAAGATGGAAAATAAAAAAGAAGGAATTGCGCTTGATTTTGCGCGATTCCTTCTTTTTTTATTATGAATTAGTTGCAGTTTGTTTTGAGACATTTGCTTGTTGAGCTAGCCACTGCATCGCAATGTGTGCGTGTAATGCTGCACCGTATTTAAAAATTTCTTCCTGCTGTTGCATACGTGGGTTATGGACAGGCACATTTCCTTCTTTTCCTGTTCCTAACACGATGAATGTAGCAGGTACTTCTTGTGAGATGTGTGAAAAGTCTTCTGAACCACTCAACATACCTAAATCCACAATGTTTTTTTCTCCTACAATTTCTTCGACAAAGGGTGTGAGTAATTGAACCATTTCTGGACCATTACAAGTTGTCATTGTATGGAACTCAGTTACTGTGTAATTACCACGTCATGCTTTTACTGTATGGTCAATTATTTCAGGGATTCGTTTACAAAAGTAATCACGAATTGCTTGATCATAACTACGCATATTTCTTTGTAATAAAGCTTTATCAGGAATAACATTCGTGACAGTCAAGCCGCTCATCGCACCAACCGTAAAAAATCTTCCCATCTTTTTTCATAAGTGTTTTCCTCTTTGTCTTAAAATAGTGAACATTCAGTTTTTTAATTACAATTATATTTTAAGAAAGGATTGCTTTATAATATCAACTAAATTATATATTATTTTATAAAATATCTACTTGAAATAGAAGATTTGTTGAAATTAAATTATCTTTAACATGAGAACGAAAAAATGAAGGGCTGACAAGGTGTGGAATTAAAAAATTATTATATGTTAGATGATGACCGAATCCGCCGTTTGATAACAGAAGTAGCAGATAATTTAGTATTTAAAAAGATGTACAATGATATTTCTTGTATCACACTAACATACTGCCGTGTGCATTGGACGGATTTCAATCGTTTAGAAGAGCGTTAGGAAAGTTTATTACAAACAATCGAAGCGATTGAAAAAAATGATATTGAGATGGCAAAAGAACAAGTAGAAATTTTTATTCGAAAGCAAGAACCTTCACTATATCGTTACAAAAAAAGTGTAGAAGGTTAAGAAGTTCCTTGTTTAAGTTCCCATTTGTAAAAAGTATTTGTTATAATATTTCATAAGTATTGAACGAAGAAATGGAGGGCGTAGCAGATGCAATCGGCTTCAACGCAAGAAACGAAACTATGGCAAGATTGGTCCGCTCACAAAGATCCTCGTGCTGGCGATTTGCTCATGAAAAAATATAAGTCTTTAGTGTCATATCATGTGCAACGAATTAGTACAGGATTACCTAAAAGTGTATCAAGAGATGAACTAATGAGCCTTGGAATGATGGGACTTTTTGATGCGCTTAATAAATTTGACATTACACGCGACTTAAAATTTGATACCTATGCATCTTTTCGTGTGCGTGGTGCAATCATCGATGGTTTAAGAAAAGAAGACTGGTTACCAAGATCAGCACGTGAAAAAACAAAAAAGTTAGATGCGAAAATTGAAGCGATGGAACAGCGTCTAAAGCGTCATGTTACACCAGAAGAAGTAGCAAAAGAGTTAGATGTACCAATCGAAGAAGTATATCAAACGATGCAAGAGCATCTTTTTTCGAATGTCTTATCAATCGATGAACAACTACAAGACTTTGATGAAGTCGATAATAAAAGTTTCGTCATTCGAGATGAAGTAACAAAAACACCCGAACAGCAAGTGGTTCAAACAGAGTTGTTGCAAGATTTAGCAGGAAGTATTAAGAATCTTAACGAAAAAGAACAGCTTGTATTAAGTATGTTTTATACAGATGAATTAACATTAACTGAGATTGGTGAAGTATTAGGTTTGTCGACATCACGTATTTCTCAAATTCATTCTAAAGCGTTATTTAAACTAAAAAATTTATTACAAGATGAAATGAATAATACGTGATTTTTAGTTTGTGGAGGAGAGATATGCGATGAGTTTAAAAGGCATTGAGTTACAAATTGCGATACCTAAAACTTTTGATGCGGGAAAACAAGTTGAACAAGCGCAGCAACAAGTACATGCCGGACAAGACTTGGCAAATACAGCTTTGAATAAACAAATCGAAAAGAATCACACCTCTTTGTTAGAATCTGAAAAGCTCAAAGAATTGCGACAAGATGAACCGAAAGATCAAGAGAAAGAAAGAAAAGAAAAAGAAGAACGCGAAGGAAATGAAAAATTAAATAAAAATCGAACAAAGCACCCCTATAAAGGAAACTTTTTTGATTTTAGTGGATAAGGAGGAGAGAATGAGATGGTAATCATAGTGACGATTCTATTCATTCTCCTTTTACTTTGTTTTTATTTTTTAGTATTACTCAATATGAAGATGAATCGTTTTAAACAAAATGAACAACGACAAGAGCGATTAATTGAAGAGATGGAAGCATCAATCTCATCGTTCTTAGTGGATATTGAAGATGAAAATGCGCGGTTGATTGAAGCATTAAAGAAACAAGCATCACCTTCTAAACAAACGCCGAATAATCAAGTAACTGAAAAACGACAAGTAAAAGAAGAAGTAATAATTGACGTGCAAGAAAAATATACGAAAGAACCAACGTTCACACTACCAAAATCTTATGCAAAAAAAGCATATGGCGTACAAACTTCAAAACAGCCAGTACTAGAAGAAAAGGTTCAAACGATTGATGAACGGGTAAAGGAAATGTATATGCGAGGTAAGTCAATTGATGAAATTGCAAAAGAACTAAACCGAGGTAAAACCGAAGTGGAGTTAATGATTAAGTTCCATGAAAAAAACAAGTAAAATAACTTGTCACACTGTTAATATTATGGTACTATTACAAACGGTGTTAAATACACACGTATTCTGATGCAATGAGTGGTGCTCTTTCAATGAAGGAGTTCTCATGCAGTGGATGAATGCGGAGGAAATCAAATACAAAACCTTTAGGAGGCAATACAAATGTCAGTAATTTCAATGAAACAATTACTAGAAGCTGGTGTACATTTCGGTCACCAAACTCGCCGTTGGAACCCAAAAATGAAAAAATTCATCTTTGTGGAACGTAACGGTATCTACATCATCGATTTACAAAAAACAGTTAAAAAATTAGAAGAAGCTTACGACTTCATGCGTCAAGTTGGTGCAGACGGTGGTAAAGTTCTTTTCGTTGGTACTAAAAAACAAGCTCAAGAAGCAATTAAAGATGAAGCTGAACGTTCAGGTAACTACTACATCAACCAACGCTGGTTAGGTGGTACTTTAACTAACTTCGGTACAATCCAAAAACGTGTTGCTCGTATGAAACAAATCGAGCAAATGGAAGAAGACGGTACTTTCGCTGTACTTCCTAAAAAAGAAGTTGTTCAACTTAAAAAACAACATGAACGTCTTGTGAAATTCTTAGGCGGTATCCGTGATATGAAAGCTATTCCAGATGTAATGTTCGTGGTTGACCCACGTAAAGAACGCATCGCTGTAGCTGAAGCTCACAAATTAAACATTCCACTTGTGGCAATGGTTGATACTAACTGTGATCCAGACGAAATCGATTACGTTATTCCTTCAAACGATGACGCAATCCGCGCTGTAAAATTAATCACTTCTAAAATGGCTGACGCTTTAATGGAGTCTAAACAAGGTGAAGATGAAGCTCAAGTTGAAGCTGAAGAAGCTGCTGAGTAATTTCTAGGTAAGTTTGAAATAGGTGATAAGCGGCTAAACCCTCTTATCACCTTTTTTTGAGAATATAATAGGATAGATATTAGGAGGAAAATATCATGGCAATTACTGCTCAATTAGTAAAAGAATTACGTGAAAAAACTGGTGCTGGTATGATGGATTGTAAAAAAGCATTAGTTCAAACTGATGGTGACATCGACGCTGCTGTAGACTTCCTTCGTGAAAAAGGTCTTGCTGCTGCAGGCAAAAAAGCTGACCGTGTAGCTGCTGAAGGTACTACTTTCATCGCAGAAAAAGGTAACACAGCTGTATTATTAGAAGTAAATGCTGAAACTGATTTCGTTGCTAAAAATGAAGGTTTCCAAGTTTTAGTAAAAGAATTAGCTGACCACTTACTAGAAGTACAACCTGCTGATGTAGAAGCTGCTTTAGAATCTACAATGTCTAACGGTGCGAAAGTATCTGACCACATTTCTTCTGCAATCGCTACAATCGGTGAAAAAATCAGCTTACGTCGTTTTGTTATCCAAACTAAAACAGACGCTGACGCTTTCGGCGCTTACCTACACATGGGCGGACGTATCGGTGTATTAGCACTTGTTGAAGGTACTACTGATGCAGAAGTAGCAAAAGACGTTGCAATGCACATCGCTGCTTTAAACCCTAAATACATCTCTCATGACCAAATCTCTGCTGAAGAAGTAGAACATGAGCGTAAAGTATTAACTGAACAAGCACTTAACGAAGGTAAACCAGAAAACATCGTTGCGAAAATGGTTGAAGGTCGTCTTAACAAGTACTTTAAAGAAATTTGTGTTCTTGACCAACCATTCGTTAAAAACCCAGATGTAACTGTTGGAACTTTCTTAACAACTGCTGGTGGTAAATTAACTTCTATGGTTCGCTTCGAAGTAGGCGAAGGTATTGAAAAACGTGAAGATAACTTTGCTGAAGAAGTAATGAGCCAAGTTAAAGGTAACTAATTTCAATCAACATACAATATGTCATTTCTAGGGAGCACAAGCTAAACTTCGTGTTCCCTATTTTTCAATAAAAAAGTATGATGGAGGTCCAGAAAATGCCGCAATATAAACGCGTTGTCATTAAATTAAGTGGGGAAGCTTTAGCAGGAGATCAAGGTTTTGGCCTATCGCCACAAATCGTTAAATCGGTTGCCCAACAAATTAAAGAAGTAGTAGATCTAGATGTGGAAGTTGCACTAGTAGTAGGTGGCGGAAACATTTGGAGAGGTAAAATTGGTGCCGAAATGGGCATGGAACGAGCAAATGCCGATTATATGGGTATGTTAGCAACCGTAATGAATGCACTAGCACTTCAAGATTCATTAGAGAACCTAGGAGTCGAAACGCGCGTTCAATCATCGATTGTGATGACGCAAGTTGCAGAGCCGTACATTCGTAGAAAAGCAGTTCGTCATTTAGAGAAAAAACGCGTTGTCATTTTTGCTGCAGGTACTGGGAATCCATATTTCTCAACAGATACAACAGCTGCATTACGTGCTGCTGAAATTGAAGCAGATGTCATTTTAATGGCTAAAAATAATGTAGATGGCGTATATTCAGCAGATCCAAAATTAGATACAACTGCTGTGAAATATGATCAACTAACATACTTAGAAGTTATCCAACAAGGTCTACAAGTAATGGATTCTACAGCATCTACTCTATGCATGGATAATAATATCTCATTAGTTGTATTCTCATTGATGGAAGATGGAAACATTAAGCGTGCTGTATTAGGTGAACCAATCGGTACAGTTGTAAGTAAATAATTATTAGGAGGAATTCAAATGTCTAAAACAGTTGTCGATTTAGCTTCAGAAAAAATGTCAAAATCAATCGCTGCTTTTTCACGTAATCTAGCAAGTATTCGTGCTGGCCGTGCAAATGCATCTTTACTTGATCGTATTAATGTTGAGTACTATGGTGCACCAACACCTTTAACTCAAATGGCAAGTATTACAGTGCCAGAAGCGCGTCTATTAGTTATTACACCATACGATAAAACAATCTTAGGTGAGATTGAAAAAGAAATTATGCGTTCAGATATCGGTATTACACCAACAAATGACGGTAATGTTATTCGTTTAACAATTCCAGCGTTAACGGAAGAACGTCGTAAGGAATTAGTAAAACAAGTAAGCAAAGAAGCAGAAGAAGCGAAAGTTGCAGTTCGTAATATTCGTCGTGATGCAAATGATGAGTTCAAAAAACTTGAAAAAGCAGGCGAAATTACAGAAGACGATTTACGCGGATACGGTGAAGACGTTCAAAAATTAACAGATCAGCATATCGCAAAAATCGATGAATTAACTGCTGAAAAAGAAAAAGAAATTCTTGAAGTATAATCATTAGAACTTTGTGGGTTTATAAGACGTCCTATTGACAAAGGGACGTCTTTTTTAAATCAATTGGAAAATACTTTTTAAAAGAGGAAATATATTCGTATTTTTGTTATGATAAGTTCAGTATACGTTCCGATTTGTAAGCTAGTGGAGGATTCTAAATGTTAGATAAACTTGGATGGAAGAAATCAGAAAAAGCAATTCAGTCAATCGATGAACGAGTGGCGAGTTTAAGCCAACAAGATGTACCGAATCATATTGCAATTATTATGGATGGAAATGGTCGCTGGGCAAATAAACGTGCGCTGCCAAGATTTTTAGGGCATCGTGAAGGCATGCAAAATATTCGACGTATTACGCGCGCAGCGAATCGTATGGGTGTTGGTGCGATTACTTTGTATGCTTTCTCAACGGAAAATTGGAAACGACCATCTAAGGAAGTAGAATTTCTTATGCGTTTACCGGAAGAGTTTTTAAATTCTTTTATTCCTGAACTTATGGAGTTGAATATTCGTGTTGAAATGATTGGTGAGATGGATGGTGTACCAGAATACACAAGTCGCGCGATTCAACATGCAATGAAAGAAACAAAAAACAATACAGGTATGATACTGAATTTTGCATTCAATTATGGAAGTAGACGTGAAATTGTTTTAGCGATGCAACGTCTAGCGCAACTTGTCAAACAGGGCGATTTGCAACCCGAAGAAATTACAGAAGAAGTCATTTCGAATTATTTAATGACATCTAAGCTACCAGAGCCAGATTTATTAATTCGAACAAGTGGCGAAATTCGTCTAAGCAACTTTTTATTATGGCAGCTGGCGTATACTGAATTTTGGTTTACAGATGTACATTGGCCAGAGTTTACAGACGAAAAATTATTAGATGCAATTGAAGATTTCCAAAAGCGTAATCGTCGTTATGGTGGGTTGAAAGGAGAATAAAAAGTGAAACAGCGTATTATCACAGCCGTAATCGCTGCCGCTTTGTTTATTCCATTTGTCGTATATGGTCATTTACCATTTACGATTTTGGTCTATGCGATGGCAGCGATAGGGCTTTTTGAAATGCTAAGAATGAAAGGACTTTCCTTTTTCTCAATTCCGGGCTTACTCGGTTTTTTAGCAATGTGTGTTATATTAATGCCTCGTGAATGGGCAATAAAAGTAGAGGGTACAACATCCTTTTCGCAGCTAGAATATCTTTCGATTTTTGTACTTTTACTACTGATTTATACAGTTGTAGTGAAAAATAAAGTGACCTTTGATGCGGTAGCATTTATTGTAGCCAGTGTATTCTATGTTGGTGTCGGTTTCCATTACTTTATTTCAACAAGAACAGAAGGTATTGCCTATATTGTATTTGCTTTAGTCATTGTATGGTCTACAGATTCAGGAGCATACTTTGTTGGACGTAAAATAGGAAAACATAAATTATGGCCTGAAATTTCACCAAAAAAGACAATTGAAGGTTTTGTTGGTGGTATTGTCATTGCAGTGATTGCGACAGTAATTTTCCAATACTTTGCGCAATTAGATGTGAATTATGGTCTATTACTACTTGTTGCTGTTGTAGCATCGATGATTGGCCAACTCGGTGATTTAGTAGAGTCAGCAATTAAAAGACAATATGGCGTGAAGGATTCGGGTAATATTTTACCGGGACATGGTGGTATTTTAGATCGTTTTGATAGTTTGATTTTTGTTCTACCATTGTTACACTTCATTCATTTTGTTGGATAGGGGAATGAAACATGAAATCAATTAGTTTATTAGGTGCGACAGGATCGATTGGTCAACAAACACTTGATATCGTAAAAGAACATCCAGAGTCATTTCAAATTTCAGCATTGTCAGTTGGACAAAATATTGAAAAAACAAAAGAGATTATTCGAGAATTTCAACCGAGATTAGTCTCTGTTTTAAAAGAAGAAGATGCACGCGCATTACAAAAAGAGTTTCCAAAAACGGATTTTACATTCGGTAATCAAGGTTTAATTGATGTAGCTACATATGCAGACTCAACGTATTTGCTGAATTCTGTTTTAGGTTCAGTAGGTTTAGAGCCTACATTAGCAGCAATTCGTCAAAAAAAAGCGATTGCGATTGCCAATAAAGAAACACTTGTGACAGCAGGACATCTTGTGATGGCAGAGGCGAAGAAATATGGTGCGCCAATTTTGCCTGTCGATAGTGAGCATTCGGCGCTATGGCAAGCGATGGTTGGAGAAGATCCAAAATCGATTTCAAAACTGATTTTAACAGCTTCTGGCGGTAGCTTCCGTGACCAAACACGTGAGCAATTAAAAGATGTAACTGTAAAAGAAGCGCTGAACCATCCAAACTGGTCGATGGGTGCGAAAATTACGATTGATTCAGCTACATTAATGAATAAAGGTCTTGAAGTAATTGAAGCAGCAGTATTATATGATATGTCTTATGATAATATTGATGTTTTAATTCACCGTGAGAGCATCATCCATTCAATGGTTGAATATCATGATACATCGGTCATGGCACAACTTGGTACACCGGATATGCGTACACCAATTCAATATGCACTAAGTTATCCAGAACGTTTACCACGTCCTAACGCACAACGTCTAGATTTAGCGAAAATAGGTCAACTTCATTTTGAAAATGTAGACTTTGAGCGTTTCCGTTGTCTTGGATTTGCTTATGAAGCAGGGCGTATGGGTGGCACGATTTTAACTGTAATGAATGCTGCAAATGAAGCGGCAGTAGATGCCTTTTTACATGAGAAAATTAAATTCTTGGAGATTGAAGATGTGATTGATCGTATGATGCAGTCGCATGAAAATATGTTAAATCCTGATTTAGAAACCATTTTACATGTAGACCAAGAAACAAGAAAATTTGTTCGAAGCATGATAAAATAAAAATGTAATACAACTTTTTAACTCGAAGAAGGTGGGAGAACATGCAAGCAGCAATTGCGTTTATTTTAGTGTTCGGCTCCATCGTATTCTTCCACGAATTAGGCCATTTTATTTTCGCAAAACGTTCAGGTATTTTAGTACGTGAATTTGCGATTGGCTTTGGACCAAAAATTATTGGGATTACAAAGGGAGAAACACTCTACACAATTCGTTTACTGCCGATGGGTGGATATGTACGAATGGCTGGAGAGGATATGGATACGACCGAGTTACAACCAGGTTACCGCATTGGTTTTTTATTAAATGATCAAGACGAAATGTCACGTATTGTGTTAAATCAGAATAAACAACTGCCCGATATGCTCTTTTTAGAAGTTGAAAAAGCAGACCTTTTAAAAGGATTATGGGTAGAAGGCTATGATGAAGATGAGAATTTAGTACGTTATAATGTAGCGCGCGATGCTGTCATTGAAGAAAATGGTCAACAGACGATTATTGCGCCTTATGACCGTACATTTAATGCAAAGTCATTAGGAAAGCGTGCAATGACGATTTTTGCAGGTCCTTTATTCAACTTTATTTTAGCGATTGTCTTCTTTATGATTATTGGTCTTGTTCAAGGTATTCCAACGAATGAACCAATTATTGCAAATGTTGTAAAAGATAGTCCAGCGCAGCAAGCAGGCATGCAAAAGGATGATTTAGTCGTCTCTGTAGATGGTAAGTCCATTTCAAAATGGGAGCAACTATCAGAAGTGATTCAAAGCAGTGCGAATAAACCAATCGATTTAGAAGTAAAGCGAGATGGCAAAATCGTACCGATTGAAGTAACGCCAAAAGCAGCTGAAGTAAATAAAGAAAAAGTAGGGCAAATCGGTATTCAATATGCGAACACGTATGAAAAAAATCCGCTAAAAGCTATTCCTTATGGATTTGAACAGACGTATAATTGGATAGTGAAGATTGCTGAACTTCTAGGTCTGTTAGTGACAGGTCACTTTACGCTGGATGCTTTATCAGGACCGGTTGGAATTTATAAAGCAACAGAAGAAGTTGCAAAGTATGGCTTTATGACATTAATGAACTGGGCAGCCGTATTAAGTATTAACTTAGGTATTATGAATTTATTACCGCTACCAGCATTAGATGGCGGACGCTTATTATTCTTTGGATATGAGGCAGTTCGAGGGAAGCCAATTGATAAACAAAAAGAAGGTATGGTTCATTTTGTCGGTTTTGCATTGTTGATGGTATTAATGATTGCTGTGACATGGAACGATATACAAAAATTCTTCTTTTAATTAAAGAGAGAAAATAGAATAGCCAAAAGGTGAGGTTAACGAATGAAACAATCAAAAACATTTATTCCAACTTTACGCGAAACACCAGCAGATGCTGAAGTAAAATCGCATCAGTTGTTATTACGCGCAGGATTTATCCGTCAAAATACAAGTGGAGTATACTCTTATTTACCGTTAGCTCGTAAAGTGCTTTCTAAGATTGAAAACATTGTACGCGAAGAAATGGATGCTATTGGTTCAAATGAAATTTTAATGCCTGCTTTACAATCAGCAGAGCTATGGGAAGAATCAGGTCGTTGGGAAGCATATGGTCCAGAACTAATGCGTTTAACAGACCGTCATAACCGTCAATTTGCATTAGGACCAACACATGAAGAAGTTGTTACATCACTTGTTCGTGACGAGTTGAAATCGTACAAAAAATTACCATTAACGCTATATCAAATTCAAACAAAATTCCGTGATGAAAAACGCCCTCGCTTTGGTTTATTACGTGGACGCGAATTCATCATGAAAGATGCTTATTCATTCCACGCATCATATGACAGCTTAGATGAAACATATAACGACATGGTACAAGCATATACAAATATCTTTAACCGTCTTGGTTTGAACTTCCGTGCAGTAATCGCTGACTCTGGTTCAATTGGTGGTACAGCAGGTACACATGAGTTCATGGTACTTTCTGAAATCGGTGAAGATACAATTGCTTACTCAGATTCTTCAGATTATGCAGCAAATATTGAAATGGCTGAAGTAAAAGTAGAATATAGCCACTCAGATGAAGAAATGAAAGAATTAGAAAAAGTAGCAACACCAGAGCAAAAAACAATCGAAGAAATATCAGCTTTCTTAGATATCGTATCTGAAAATATTATTAAAACATTAGTATTTAAAGTAGACGAAGAATTAGTTGTTGTTTTATGTCGTGGCGACCACGAAGTAAATGACATTAAACTAAAAAATGCATTAGGTGCAACTTCTGTTGAACTAGCAGAAGATGCTGAAATTCATGAATTACTTGGTAGTCATGTTGGTAGCCTAGGTCCAATCAAATTACCAATCGGTGTGAAAGTCGTTGCAGACCACGCGATTAAGTCAATTCGTAACGGTGTAGCTGGAGCGAACGAAGATGGTATGCATTATATCAATGTAAATCCAGGTCGTGACTTTGCGATTGATCGCTATGAAGATATCCGATTTATTCAAGTTGGAGACCCATCTCCAGATGGTGAAGGTACAATTAAGTTTGCAGAAGGAATCGAAGTAGGACATGTCTTCAAATTAGGCACAAAATACTCAGATTCAATGAAAGCAACATTTTTAGATGAAAATGGTCGTGCGCAACCATTCATTATGGGTTGTTATGGTATTGGTGTATCACGTATTCTATCTGCAGTAGCAGAACAATGCCAAGATTCATACGGGTTTGTATGGCCAAAACAAATTGCGCCTTACGATGTGCATTTAATCTCAGTTAATCCAAAGGATGAAGCACAATTAGAACTAGGTGAAGAACTGTACAAATTATTAAAATCATATCGTTATGAGGTATTATTTGATGAACGTGCAGAACGTGCGGGCGTTAAATTTACAGATGCAGATTTAATTGGTTTACCTGTTCGTATTACAGTAGGTAAAAAAGCTTCTGAAGGTATTGTAGAAGTGAAAATTCGTCATAGTGGCGAAACATTCGAATGTGCAAAAGAAGAAGTTGTGGATCGTATCAACAACATTTTTCAAACACTATAAGTCGATTGAAAAATACGTTATAAACGAATGAAGGAGAAAGGTTGTCTCTAAAAGTCATGTGTATAGATGACTTTTCAGGGCAGCCTTTTCGACTTTTAAATGAAAGGAGATTTATATGTCACAAGAAGCAACAGAAGCACGTCAACAGTTTCATATTTTGTTACAACAAATTGGTTTAACTGAAGACCAAGATCTTCACTATGTAGAAGGCGGTGAATTACAGCGCTTAACGGTTCAAAAATCAAAACGTGTATGGTTATTTGCTTTAAAGCTACCCCGTATTTTACCGTATAGTTATTTCGCGCGTTTTGAGCAACATGTGATGAATGCTTTTAAAAGTATTGCAACAACACAATTAGCCATTACAGTTGCACAACCTGAAATAGATGAGGAGCTTATTCGTTCTTATTGGACGCGCGTCGTACAAGACCAAGATGAATTATCGCCCCCATTACGTGAAATTTTATCGAAGCAAGTACCTGAAATGATGGGACAGAAGCTGGTTCTATACTGTAACCAAGACTTTGAACAAGCAACACTCCGTAATAAATATGCAGAAAAGTTAAGTGAAACTTATCAGCAATATGGATTCCCACCATTACACTTTGATTTCCAAGTGAAGGATGTTACGCAGGAGATGGCGGAAGCACAGCAAAAATTCTTAGAACAGCGTCGTATTGAAGAAGAAGAAATTTCGAAAAAAGCAGTGGAAGACTTACAAAAACGTGAGAAGGAACGTCAACAAAATCCAGATGGTATTGATGTATCAAATCAACCGTTCCAACTGGGTATTCCAATTAAAAATGATGAAAACTTTATGGAGATTCATCAAATTCAAGATGAAGAACGTCGCGTTATTATTGAAGGTTTTGTATTCGATGCAGAAGTGAAAGAGCTGCGAAGTGGTCGTTCATTATTAACATTGAAAGTATCCGATTATACAGACTCGATTCTTGTGAAGATGTTCTCACGTGATAAAGAAGATGCAGCTATTATGCAGATGGCGAAAAAAGGGATGTGGGTAAAGGTACGAGGTTCTGTACAAAATGATACATTCGTGCGTGATTTAATTGTGATGGCACAAGATATCGTTGAAACAAAACCGGTTATTCGACAAGATACAGCACCTGAAGATGAAAAGCGTGTTGAACTGCATCTACATACACCGATGAGTACGATGGATGCTGTTACACCAACAGCTGATTTAATTGCAGCAGCTGCAAAGTGGGGACACCCAGCCATTGCAATTACCGATCACAACGTAGCACAATCATTCCCTGATGCACATAATGCAGGGAAAAAGCATGGCGTAAAAGTAATTTACGGTGTCGAAATTAATCTTGTAGAGGATGGTGTACCAATCGCTTATGATGAACAACATATCGCGTTAGAAGATGCGACATATGTCGTCTTTGACGTTGAGACAACAGGTCTATCTGCAGCCTATGATACAATCATCGAATTAGCTGCTGTTAAGATTGTAAATGGTGAAGTAGTGGATAAATTTGAAAGTTTTGCAAATCCACATCATAAATTATCTTCTACAACGATTGAATTGACAGGTATCACAGATGATATGGTACAGGATGCGCCGGAAGTCGTCGATATGATTGCGAAATTCCATGACTTTATTGGTGATGGCATTGTCGTTGCACATAACGCATCATTTGATATTGGTTTCTTGTATGAAGCATATAAACAAGCGAATATTGATGATTTCCATCACCCTGTAATTGATACATTAGAGTTGGCACGTTTTTTACATCCAACGATGAAGAACCACCGTTTAAATACATTATGTAAAAAATTCAATATCGAATTAACACAGCATCACCGTGCGATTTATGATACGGAAGCGACAGGTTACTTACTACTTCATTTAATGAAGGAAGCAACTGCAAAAGGAATCGTATATCATGATGACTTTAATAAATATATCGGTGGTGGAGATGCTTACAAACGTGCACGACCAACACATTGTACGGTACTTGCAAAAACAAATGATGGTCTAAAAAATATGTTCAAAATGTTGAGTGAATCTTATACAGAGACATTCTACCGTATGCCGCGTATTAAGCGTTCAACACTACAGCGTTATCGCGAAGGTTTAATTGTAGGGTCAGGATGTAGTAAAGGGGAATTCTTTACAGCAGTCATGCAAAAGTCATTAGATGAAGCGATGGAAATTGCGAAGTTCTATGATTATTTAGAAGTACATCCACCAGCAGTCTATGCGCCACTCATTGAATCCGAGTTAATTAAAGATGAGTGGAACATGCAAGATATTATCCGTAAAATTATTAAAGTTGGGAAGAAGCTAGATAAGCCTGTTATTGCGACAGGGAACGTACATTACCTACACAAAGAAGATGCGATTTTTAGACAGATTCTGATTCGTTCACAGGGCGGTGCGAATCCTTTAAACCGAAATACACTGCCAGACGTACATTTTAGAACAACGAATGAAATGCTCGACGAATTTGCTTTTTTAGGTGATGATGAGGCAAAACGCATTGTTGTAGATAATTCGCGTGCCTTAGCTGAACAAATGGATGAAGTTATTCCATTAAAAGATGATTTATATACACCAAAAATTGATGGTGCAGAAGATGAAGTACGTCGCATGACATATGAGATGGCGCATCATATTTATGGTGAGGAATTACCTGAAATTGTCGAAAAACGAATTGATAAAGAGTTGAAGTCGATTATCGGTCATGGTTTCTCTGTCATCTATTTAATTTCGCATAAGCTTGTAAAAAAATCATTGTCTGATGGTTATTTAGTAGGTTCGCGTGGTTCTGTAGGTTCGTCACTCGTTGCGACCTTTATGGAGATTACAGAAGTAAATCCATTGCCGCCGCACTATGTCTGTCCAAACTGTAAAAAATCAGAGTTCTTCGATGATGGTTCTGTAGGTTCAGGTTACGATTTACCAAATAAAGATTGTCCAGATTGTCATGTTCCATACAGTAAAGATGGACAAGATATTCCGTTTGAAACCTTCTTAGGGTTCAAGGGAGACAAGGTACCCGATATTGACTTGAGTGCGACACGTTGCTAGTTGAAAAGACTAGTCACCATTATTGGTAGAACTGCTATTTCGAAGTGTGGAATGACGGAGTAACGCCCCGAAACACACTCGCTGAAGCTACGACATGCAAGCGGATGACTGCAAAACAAAAACTTGTATGAAGCTCGTTAAAGTAGGCTGAAGTTCACCCAAACAGTACGGCTGTGGAAAGGGAGATATCCTGTGAATGATAGGTCTGGTGTCTATAAACTTCCTATGGTTAGAATCAGTAGAATGACTGGGACGAACCCTCGATTGACTTTTCGTGAATGTCACGTAGTAGAAATGCTGCGGGGTCCAAATTAGGACTTCTAGGTATGGATGAGTAAGCGTTTGGTTATGAAAACCCATCTTGTGTTACAGGCACATGCAAGCCTAGCGGAATTTAGGGGGAACCTAAGGGAAGATGTACAGATAGAAATAGTGGAACGTGTGAAGCTCCTAACGTAAGAGACAGTTGCATGTCGATGACGACGGTGTACGGAAATGCTGAATAAGTTATAACGTACTTTGATGGAGTGGCAGTAGTGCTGTAGTACCGTTGAAGAAATGCCTGTGATGACTGAATAATCAATAGGTCGGAGGATAAAACATTTCAGAGGGAAGGGCACAAGTCGTTAGTGTTGAAATTAAACCTACAAAAAGTCAGATTCTAGTATGACTAAAGAGAACGAAAGCTCAAGGGAGTGATTAGTTGGCTGACTTAATGATTCAAAAGTTAAGAAACAACGAGTATTTTGGGTTACAAACCACTTTTGATAATCTTTATAACGAAAGTAAAAGTGGTCGCTATTTTACAGACCTTTATGATTTGATTGTTTCCGAAGAAAATATATTGCTTGCCTTTCGTAACTTGAAAAGCAATACAGGTAGTAAAACGAAAGGTACAAATGGACACACAATTAAACATTTGAACAAAATGAACGCTAATAAACTAATCAAGCTTGTTCGAAGAAGACTAGAAGATTATTCACCACACGCAGTTAGAAGGTTATTCATACCAAAACCAAACGGAAAAATGCGACCTCTTGGTATCCCAACTATTGAGGATAGATTAATACAGCAAATGTTTTTGCAAGTATTAGAACCGATTACGGAAGCGAAATTTCATCCGCAAAGTTATGGTTTTAGACCGAAAAGAAGCACACATGATGCACTTGCAAGATGCTATCATATGGTGAATCATAGTCATCAACATTTTGTAGTTGATATCGATATTAAAGGTTTCTTCGATAATGTTAATCATAAAAAGCTAATGAGACAATTATGGACGATTGGTATAAGGGATAAAAAAGTATTAGTGATAATTAAGAAGATGTTGAAAGCCGAAATTACAGGTGAAGGATTACCAATGAAAGGGACTCCCCAAGGAGGTATTTTATCTCCGTTACTCGCAAATATAGTTTTAAACGAGTTAGATTGGTGGATTTCAAATCAATGGGAAACGAAATCGACAAGAGTACCTTATAAGCTAAAACGTAATAAAACGGATGCACTTAAAAAGACAGCGTTAAAACCAATGTATTTAGTTCGATATGCAGATGATTTTAAAATTTTCACGAATTCTTATGAAAATGCCCGAAAGGTTAAAATCGCCGTTGAAAAATGGTTGATGGAACGGCTAGGGCTAGAAATCAGTGAAGAAAAAAGTAAAATCACAAATTTGCGTAAGAATGGTACAGACTTTTTAGGGATTCGCTTTAGAGCGGTAAAAAAAGGCAATGCAAAAACGGGTTACATTGTTAATTCTAAGATGGACCCAAAAGCAAAAGAAAAGGTACAAGGCGTCATAAGGCATCAATTAGTTAAACTAAGAAAAAGTCCTACTCCACAAAAAGTGATGAATTTTAATGCGAATATTTTAGGGTTGCAAAATTATTATAAGATCGCAACTCGAATCGCTCAGGATTTTAATGAGATAAGGCATAACATTCATCCGAATATCAAATCACTCATGATAAGAAAAATCTTTGTGAAAACAAAAGAAACAAACGGAGTGATTGATAAATTTTATGGAGACTACAATTATCCGCGATTCAAAAGCAATGGATTGTTAGTCTATCCTATTGAGGCAGTTCGACACGATATACGGGGACAACGCAAACCAGAATTTACGATTTACAACGAGGATGACAGAAAAGCGGTCCATAAAGATTTAAAACAAGTGTCCATAAGAGAAATAGAAATGTTTCGTAAGGGAATTTACAAATCAAAAAGTGTTCTGTATGAAAACAACCGATTGAGTAAATATGTAGCACAAAAAGGCTGTTGTGGCATTACGGGTGAACGGTTAACTCCTCATCAAGCTTTATGTCATCATATAAAACCAACAGCACAAGGTGGTACAGATGAATACGATAACTTGATAATTATCAATAGAAAGTATCATATGCTCATTCACAACTCAGACCCTTTAAGAAATAAAGAGTATCAAAAGATATTAAGTAAATTCGAAGTAAAAGCAATTAATAAATTAAACAGGCTAAGAACGGAAGTAGGAAATCCAAAACTTAGTCTATAAATTCAACAAAACTAACGATGGAGCGCCGTATGACACTGAAAGGGTCACGTACGGTGTGGGACGGGGGAAAAGCTGGTGATAACTTCAAAAGCTTACCTATCGTCATACTTCTCAGGTGAGTATCAACCACAGGCGCATAACTATACAAAAGTATTGTTCGGTGAAGACTATGCGTTTCGTGCTGGAACAATTGGTACAGTAGCTGAAAAGACGGCATATGGTTATGTAAAAGGATATGGAACAGACCATAATATTAACTTTAGAGGAGCAGAAGTAGACCGCCTCGTTCAAGGTTGTACAGGCGTGAAACGAACAACAGGACAGCACCCTGGTGGTATCATTGTTGTACCGAACTATATGGATATTTTCGATTTTACACCGATTCAATATCCAGCAGATGATCAAGGTTCAGAATGGCGAACAACACACTTCGACTTCCATTCAATTCATGATAATATTTTAAAACTCGATATACTTGGACACGATGATCCGACTGTTATTCGTATGTTACTTGATTTAACAGGGATTGACCCAAAAACCATTCCAACAGACGATCCAGAAGTAATGGCAATCTTCCAAGGACCCGAACCGCTTGGTGTAACACCTGAACAAATTAAAGCCAAAACAGGAACGTATGGTATTCCTGAGTTTGGTACGAAGTTTGTACGTGGAATGTTAGAAGAAACGAAACCATCTACTTTCTCAGAGTTAGTTCAAATTTCAGGGCTTTCACATGGAACAGATGTATGGCTTGGCAATGCAAGTGAGCTGATTGAAAATGGAACGTGCGTATTATCTGAAGTAATCGGTTGTCGTGACGATATTATGGTTTATTTAATCTATCAAGGATTAGAACCTTCACTAGCCTTTAAAATTATGGAACATGTGCGTAAAGGTAAAGGGTTAACGGAAGATATGGAAGAAGCGATGATGGCTGAAAATGTACCGAAATGGTATATCGAATCATGTAAGAAAATTAAGTACATGTTCCCGAAAGCCCATGCGGCTGCCTATGTCTTAATGGCGGTGCGTATTGCGTATTTTAAAGTTCATTTCCCAATCGTTTACTACTGTGCGTACTTTACAGTTCGTGCCTCTGATTTTGATTTACTTGCGATGGTGAATGGCTCTGAAACAATCAAAGCACGTATTGAAGAAATTGAGAGCAAGGGATTAGAGGCATCGGTTAAAGAGCGCTCTTTACAAACAGTTTTAGAACTTGCTTTAGAAATGACAGAACGTGGTTTAACGATTCAAAAAGTGGATTTATATCGCTCAAAAGCAACAGAATTTGTCATTGATGGAGATTCTTTAATTCCACCATTCAATGCGATTCCAGGTTTGGGAAATAACGTAGCTGAAGCGATTGTACGCGCAAGACAAGATGGTGAATTTTTATCAAAAGAAGATTTACAAATTCGTGGTCGCGTATCGAAAACATTGATTGAGTATATGGATAAATTAGGTTGTTTAGAAGGTATGCCAGATGCCAATCAATTATCGCTATTCTAGGGTTTACTTGCATAAATCGTGAATTGATGCTAAAATAAAAACAATTACTTTGTTGATAGAACAGACGGCAAAAGAGTGGGGATTCCTCACTCTTTTCTGTTTGTATTTATCAGTAACTCTAAAGTCAGGAGGATTGTATGAGCAAAATTACTACGGAAATCGAAGAACTTGTAAAGCCAATCGTTGAGGAGCTTACATTGGAGCTAGTAGAGGTTGAGTTTGTAAAAGAGGGGCGCGATTGGTTTTTACGTGTATATGTTGATACTCCTGAAGGCAATATTGATATCGATCAATGCGCACAAGTGAGTGAGCGTTTAAGCGAAAAGTTAGATGAAAAAGATCCGATTTCACAAAATTATTACCTTGAAGTATCTTCTCCAGGAGCGGAACGCCCTTTAAAAAAGGAAGCTGATTACATTCAAGCAATTGGCCAATACGTTCACATCAAGACATACGAAGCAATTGATGGCAAAAAAGTATTTGAAGGTTACTTAACATCTTATACAGATGAAGGTGCCGCATTAGACATGTTAATCAAAACAAGAAAAGTAAAAGTATTAATTCCGAAAGAGAAAATTGCGGCAGCTCGCTTAGCAATTGATTTTTCTAAAGAACAATAATCTAGGAGTGAAACAAAAATGGGCAAGGAACTAGTAGGTGCTCTTAAAGCGCTTGAAGAAAAAGGAATCTCACGTGAAATTATCGTAGATGCAATTGAAGCGGCATTAATTACAGCATATAAGAAGAACTATGACGAAGCGAATGTACGTGTGGACTTAAACCTTGATAAAGGAACAATGCATCTCTATTCACGCAGAGAAGTTGTTGAAAAGTCAGAGGACGATTTATTAGAAATGTCGTTAGAGGATGCACGCCAAATCAACCCAGCGTATGAGATTGGTGACATTGTTGAAACAGAGGAAGTGCCACGCGACTTCGGACGTATTGCAGCAACAACAGCAAAACAAATTATGACACAACGTTTCCGCGAAGCAGAACGTGGCTTAATTTATGAAGAGTATGTAGATCGTGCAGACGATATTATCAACGGTGTTGTAGAACGTCTGGATGCACGTAATATCTATGTAGGAATTGGCAAAATCGAAGCGGTATTATTACCGAACGAGCAAATTCCAGGTGAATCATATGAGCCACACGATCGTATTAAAGTGTACATTACAAAAGTAGAACGTTCTTCTAAAGGACCTCAAGTATTCGTTTCAAGAACACACCCAGGTTTATTACGCCGTCTATTTGAATTAGAAGTACCAGAAATTTTTGAAGGTACAGTTGAAATCAAAACAATTGCACGTGAAGCAGGAGATCGTTCAAAAATCTCTGTTATCGCGCATAACGATGAAGTAGATCCAGTTGGTGCATGTGTTGGTACAAAAGGTGCACGTGTCCAAACAATTGTAAATGAATTAAACGGTGAGAAAATTGACATTGTAGAATGGTCAGAAGATCCAGTTGAATTCGTAGCGAACGCACTTAGCCCATCAAAAGTATTAGATGTTCAAGTAAATGAAGAAGAAAAATCAACATTAGTTGTCGTACCAGATTACCAACTATCATTAGCAATTGGTAAACGTGGTCAAAATGCACGTTTAGCAGCGAAATTAACAGGTTGGAAAATCGATATTAAATCTGAAACAGACGCAATAGAGCAAGGCCTATATGACCCAGCGAATGCAACAATCGTTGTAAAAGAAGAGCCATCTGTAGAAGAAGATGTAGAAATCGATTTATATCACGACGAAGATTAATTGAAAGGTGTTTAGAAGATGCCAGTCAATCGAAAAGTACCATTAAGAAAATGTTGTGCAACAGGTGACATGTTACCAAAAAAGGACATGGTACGTGTTGTACGTTCAAAAGAAGGTGAAGTATCCGTAGACGAGACTGGTAAAAAGTCTGGTCGCGGTGCTTACGTATCGAAATCAGAAGCTGCAGTAGAAGCAGCAAAGAAGAAGAATGTTTTGAAAAATCAATTAGAAGTTGAAATTCCAGAACACATCTATGATGATTTGCTAGCAGTTATTCGAAAGGGTAAATAACATGACAACTGAACAAGCCATTTTAAATTTACTAGGAATTGCAGCGAGAGCAAGACAAGTAGTATCAGGCGAAGAACAAGTGGTGAAGGAAGTTCGAGGACAATCGGCTAAACTTGTGATTTTATCCACAGATGCTTCAAAGAATACGCAAAAAAAGTTGCGCGATAAATGTAACTCATTTCAAGTTGAATTGCATGAATTTAGTACACGTGAAGTACTAGGTCATGCGACAGGTCGAGAAACACGTGTATCCTTAGCAATTATGGACCGCGGTTTTGCGAAAAAACTGTCGGAGTTATTCCAACAACTTGAATCACAATAATGCAGTACATGAGGAATCAAGACAGAAGCTGTCAAATAAGATCCAAGTGTGAAAGTCCTTATTTCACCAAGTCATCAATGAGCGCCAAGGGACAGCCAGGAACTCGTCCTGCTATTAGTTCGATGACGATGTAAGAAATTAATAGCGAACACTCAAAAATTTCATATGAATAAGGATGTACTATGACAAATAACTCATCTAATAATAATAATAATAAAACAAATACTTCACGCCCGTCTTCAGGCGGCAATAACGCAGGTCGTGGCGGACAACAAAATCGTGGCGGACAAAACCGCGGAGGACAAGCAGGTGGTCGTCCACAACAACGTCGTCGTCCAGGAATTAACGGAGGTCAACGTCGTAAAAACCGTCCAGCTCCACAACCTGTAGCACCAAAAGCATTACCAGAAAAAATCACGTTCTATGAATCATTAACTGTAGGAGAGTTAGCGAAAGAGCTAGGTCGCGAGCCTTCAGAAATCGTTAAAAAATTATTCTTACTTGGTGTAATGGCAACAATTAACCAAGAATTAGATAAAGATACAATCGAATTAATCGCTACAGACTACGGTGTAGAAGTAGAAGAAGAAATTCGTATTGACCGTACCGATTTAGAAACATATTTCGAAGATGAAGAAGTAGTAGAAGATGCTGAAGCAGTAGAGCGTCCTCCAGTTGTAACAATTATGGGTCACGTTGACCACGGTAAAACAACATTACTAGACTCAATTCGTAACACAAAAGTAACTGCGGGTGAAGCAGGTGGTATCACACAACATATCGGTGCTTACCAAGTAGAAGTAGAAGGCAAAAAAATCACATTCCTTGATACACCAGGACATGCTGCATTCACAACAATGCGTGCACGTGGTGCAAAAGTTACTGATTTAACAATTCTAGTTGTAGCAGCTGATGATGGTGTTATGCCACAAACAGTTGAAGCAATCAACCATGCGAAAGCTGCAGAGGTTCCAATCATCGTTGCAGTAAACAAAATGGATAAACCTTCAGCGAACCCAGATCGTGTTATGCAAGAATTAATGGAACATGGTTTAGTAGCAGAATCTTGGGGTGGCGAAACAATCTTCGTACCAATTTCTGCACTAAAAGGTGAAGGAATTGATCAACTTCTTGAAATGATTTTATTAGTTTCAGAAGTAGGCGAATTAAAAGCAAATCCAAAACGTAATGCAATGGGTACTGTAATTGAAGCACAACTTGATAAAGGTCGCGGTTCAGTTGCAACACTTTTAGTACAGAATGGTACATTAAAAGTAGGTGACCCAATCGTTGTAGGTCATGCTCACGGTCGTGTACGTGCGATGATTAATGACCATGGTCGTCGTGTAAAAGAAGCAGGTCCATCAACACCAGTTGAAATCACAGGTTTAAGTGATGTGCCACAAGCGGGTGATCGTTTCGTTGTATTCGATGATGAGAAATCTGCACGTCAAGTAGCAGAAGCACGCGAAATGACAGCAATCCAAGAACAACGTGGTGAAGGTCAACGTGTAACTTTAGATAACCTATTCGACCAAATGAAACAAGGCGATATGAAAGAATTAAACTTAATCGTAAAAGCTGACGTACAAGGTACAGTAGAAGCGATGGCTGCTTCATTAATGAAAATTGAAGTAGAAGGCGTTAACGTGAAAATTATTCACACAGGTGCAGGTGCGATTACAGAGTCTGATATTTCATTAGCAGCAGCATCAAATGCAATCGTAATTGGTTTCAACGTACGTCCAGATACAAATGCAAAACGTGCAGCAGAACAAGAAGGCGTTGATATTCGTCAACACCGTATCATCTACAAAGTAATCGAAGAGATTGAAGCGGCGATGAAAGGGATGCTTGACCCAGAATACGAAGAAAAAGTTGTGGGTAATGCAGAAGTACGTGAAACATTCAAAGTATCAAAAGTGGGTACAATTGCAGGTGGTTATGTTACAGACGGTAAGTTAGTACGTGACGCAGGTGTACGTGTTATCCGCGATGGTATCGTTATTTTTGAAGGTGAATTGTCTTCATTAAAACGATTCAAAGATGATGCAAAAGAAGTAGCAAAGGGTTACGAATGTGGTTTCACAATTGCAAACTTTAATGATATTAAAGTGGGCGATGTAATTGAAGCATACGTAATGGAAGAAATTAAACGCTAATGATTGTTTATGTGGAATGTGAATTTATGATTCCAGCCGCACATTCATTAAAAGAAAAAAGAGCTGTGTTAGAAAAGATGAAAGTCCGGACCAAACAGCGTTATAATATAGCTATCTCAGAGATTGATCATCAAAATGTTTGGCAAAGAACACGCTTAGCAATTGTGACCGTTTCCTCGAATAAGCAAGCTGCTAATCGGGAAATGGATCACGCCATTGCACATTTAGAGTCGAATCCTGAGTGGGAACTTCTTGATTTATATCGAGAATATTTATGAAACTGAGGTGAATCGATTATGTCATTACGTTCAAATCGAGTAGCTGAGCAAATTAAAAAAGAGCTTGGCGATATTATTGGTCGTAAGCTAAAAGACCCTCGTGTAGGATTTGTTACAGTTACAGATGTAGAAGTAACAGGCGATTTACAACAAGCGACAATTTATATTACTAGTTTAGGTACAGAACGAGAAAAACAGGAAACATTAAAAGGGCTCGAAAAAGCAAAAGGCTTTATTCGCTCTGAAATTAGTAAGCGTATCCGTTTACGCATTGCTCCTGAACTATTTTTCGAATTTGATGCCTCAATTGAGTACGGTAATCATATTGACGATTTGTTACGCAAACTGCACGAATCTGATAGATAACAATCGTAAAAAAGAGGCTGTCCTTTATTGGATCAGCCTTTCTTTTTTATGTAAATGGAGGTATATGAATGCACGGGATTTTACCATTATGGAAAGAAGCAGGCATGACATCTCATGACTGTGTATTTAAATTAAGAAAAATTTTAGGCACGAAAAAAGTAGGGCATACAGGTACACTTGATCCAGCAGTAGAAGGTGTACTACCGATTTGTGTAGGTAATGCAACACGTTTAGCAGAATATATTACAGACGCAGGAAAAGTATATGAAGCGGTTGTATCGATTGGAACTGCAACAACGACAGAAGATGCAGAAGGTGAAGTCGTTACACAAAATCATACGCATAAAGTGATTACACGTGAAGCAATTGAACAAGCTTTGCACTTATTAACAGGTACAATTGAACAAACACCGCCAATGTACTCTGCTGTTAAAGTAAATGGTCGTAAACTATATGAGTATGCACGTGCTGGTCAAACAGTGGAACGTCCGACACGACTTGTCGAAATCAAAGAATTAACATTACTTGAGCCGCAAGAAGTATATGAAGGTGAAGAAGTGATGTTCTCTATTCGAATTGCTTGTGGAAAAGGTACTTATATTCGTACGCTTTCCGTTCAAATTGGTGAGATTCTTGGATACCCAGCTCATATGAAAAAACTTATACGTACGATGTCAGGAAGTTATACACAAGATGAATGTAAAACGCTTGGTGAATTACAAGAGATGAAAGAACAGGGAACATTAAGTGAAGCGATTCGTCCACTTGAAACAGCATTAACAGAATACCCACAAATTGCGATTACAGATGCAAATCGAAAAGAAATTTCGAATGGACAAGTGCTTCCAGTACACCCTTCTCTAAAAGAATCTGATAAGATAGTGTACGTGGAAAATAATCAGGCTGTAGCTATTTATGTAGTACATCCAACTAAAACAGGATTAATGAAACCCGAAAAGATGTTTCCTAAAGTAAACTAGGAGGTTACGACATGCAAGTTGTACAATTATCATATCCAAACCAAATTACTTCAGAACAATTAACAGGTCCTTATTCACTTGCGCTAGGATTTTTTGATGGCGTACATAGAGGGCATCAAGCGGTGATTAATAAAGCGAAAAAAAAAGCAGAAGAAACGGGGACAAAATTAGCGGTTATGACATTTGACCCTCACCCTTCGATTGTTCTTGGTCAAAGTAAAGAAAAAGTATTTTACATTACACCCCTACAACAAAAAATCACGATTTTAGAAGAATCGGGTGTTGATACGTTATTCGTCGTTCGGTTTACATCTGACTTTGCACAATTATCACCAGAGGAATTCGTCCAACTATTTATTAAAGACTTAGGTGTACAACATGTCACAGCAGGTTTTGATTATACATTTGGACGAAAAGGTAGTGGAACGATGGCGGATATGCCAGCGCTATGTGGTGAGGACATTACCGTGCAAGTAGTTGAAAAACAAATAGAAGATGATGAGAAAATTAGCTCTACTCGTATTCGTGCATTATTAAAAGAAGGTAATATAAAAGAGGTTCACGCATTATTAGGTAGACCATATCGCACACCGGGAGTAGTTGTACATGGTGATAAACGTGGACGCACAATTGGATTCCCGACGGCGAATGTACAAGCAGATGAAGGTAGTTTTATTCCTGCAAACGGTGTCTATGTAGTCAAGGTACGTGTACAACAAGAATGGTTTATCGGTGTATGTAATATTGGGTACAAACCGACATTTAAAAATCCAAACGAGAAAAACTTAACAATTGAAGTGCATATCGTAGGTTTCGATAAAAATATTTACGGAGAAGCAGTAGCGATTGATTGGTATGATTGGGTACGCCCAGAGCAAAAATTCGACGGAATTGAGGCGCTTGTTGCACAACTCACAAAAGATAAACAAGCCGCAATCGATTTCTTCAAAGAAGTATAGTAATGTAGAGAGAATCGTTTATTTTACAGTGATTTTAGTTGCGTAGAGACCTTCTTTATGTTACTATTTCATAAGTGACTTGATAAAAGCACAGAACCTTTACTTGGTATTTCGATTCTCCAACGAATCACTCAGTAACAGGGGATATTTTATAATTTGGGAGGTGTATTCAAGATGGCATTAACACAAGAACGTAAAAATGAAATCATCGCTGAATACCGTACACATGAAAGTGATACTGGATCTCCAGAAGTACAAATCGCTGTACTAACTGAGGATATCAACAACTTAAACGAGCACTTACGTACTCATAAAAAAGATCACCATTCACGTCGCGGTTTATTCAAAATGGTAGGTCGTCGTCGTAACTTACTGAAATATCTTCGTGAAAACGATGTTCAACGTTACCGTGAATTAATTGGTAAACTTGGCTTACGTCGATAAAATGCAACTTGAAAAAGCGGGCTAGTCCCGCTTTTTCTTTATGTTACAGAAAAAAAGAATCACACGCCAATCCCAAAATATGAAAAATTGCTTCATCAAGTATGAAATGTTTCGCAATGAAAACACATTTTTGATAAACTAGCTAGTGATTACATAAATAAAATAAATGGCAATACGGTTTTTGAGAGAGGAGTTCAATAAATGAACGAAAAAAAGGTATATAGCTATGAGTGGGCAGGTAAGCCATTAGTTGTAGAAGTAGGTCAATTAGCAAAACAAGCAAACGGTGCAGTTATGGTACGCTACGGTGACACAGCAGTACTTTGTAACGCAACAGCTTCAAAAAAACCAAAGCAAACAGATTTCTTCCCATTAACAGTGAACTACGAAGAAAAAATGTATGCTGCTGGTAAAATTCCAGGTGGATTCGTTAAACGTGAAGGTCGTCCTTCAGAAAAAGCAGTTTTAACATCTCGTTTAATCGACCGTCCAATCCGTCCACTATTCCCTGATGGTTTCCGTAATGAAGTACAAGTAATCTCTATGGTCATGTCGAATGATCCAGATTGTAGTTCAGAAATGGCTGCAATGCTAGGTTCTTCACTTGCATTAATGGTATCAGATATTCCATTTGATGGCCCAATCGCAGGTGTAACAATCGGTATGATCGATGGTGAATTCATTGTTAACCCAACAGTGGAACAATTAAAAAATTCAACAATTGATTTAACAGTTGCAGGTACAAAAGATGCGATTAACATGGTTGAAGCTGGCGCACTTGAAGTACCAGAAGAAACAATGTTAGAAGCGATTGTTTTCGGTCATGAAGAAATCAAAAAAGTAATTGCCTTCCAAGAGCAAGTTGCTGCTGAATGTGGTAAAGAAAAAATGGAAGTACAGTTACAAACAATCAATGAAGAATTATATGAAGAAATTAAAGCTGCGCACGAAACAGAAATGAATGCAGCCATTCAAACACATGAAAAACATGCACGCGATGAAGCAATCGAAGCTGTTAAATCAGTTGTAGTAGCTGCATATGAAGAGAAATTAGCAGACGCAGAAGATCGTGATACAACATTAAAACAAGTAAATGAAATTTTAGATAAAATGGTGAAAGACGAAGTACGTCGTTTAATCACAGAAGATAAAGTACGTCCTGATGGTCGTAAATTAGACGAAATTCGTCCTCTATCATCTGAAGTTGGTTTATTACCACGTACACACGGTTCGGGTCTATTCACACGTGGTCAAACACAAGCACTATCAATTTGCACACTAGGTTCATTAAGTGATGTACAAATTATCGATGGTTTAGGTGTAGAAGAAAACAAACGCTTCATGCACCACTACAACTTCCCACAATTCTCAGTTGGTGAAACAGGACCAATGCGTGGACCAGGTCGTCGTGAAATTGGTCACGGTGCATTAGGTGAACGTGCATTATTAGCAGTTATTCCAGATGAAGCAGACTTCCCTTACACAATCCGTTGTGTATCTGAAGTATTGGAATCAAACGGTTCAACTTCTCAAGCGTCAATCTGTGGTTCAACACTAGCGATGATGGATGCAGGTGTACCTTTAAAAGCACCGGTAGCTGGTATTGCAATGGGCTTAATCAAAAAAGGTGAACACTACTCAATTTTAACAGATATTCAAGGTATGGAAGACCACTTAGGCGATATGGACTTCAAAGTAGCAGGTACAGCTAAAGGTGTAACAGCACTACAAATGGATATTAAAATCGACGGTTTATCACGTGAAATTTTAGAAGAAGCATTAACACAAGCAAAACACGGTCGTATGGTGATTCTTGAGTCAATGTTACAAACAATTGCTGAACCACGTGAACAGTTATCTGCATATGCACCAAAAATTAAATCAATTCATATTAAACCAGATAAAATCCGTGATGTTATTGGACCTGGTGGTAAACAAATCAATAAAATTATTGATGAAACAGGCGTAAAAATTGATACGGAACAAGACGGTACGATCTTTATCTCATCAGTTGATGAAGAGATGATTCAACGTGCACAAGATATGATTGAAAGTATCGTACGTGAAGCAAAAGTAGGGGAGTACTACTTAGGTAAAGTAAAACGTATCGAGAAATTCGGTGCTTTCCTTGAAATCTTCCCAGGTAAAGATGGTTTATTACACATTTCTGAGATTCAAGATGAGCGCACGAAAAATGTTGAAGACGTATTAAAAATCGGTGACGAGCTATTTGTAAAATGTATCGAAATCGACCGTCAAAATCGTGTCAACCTTTCTCGTAAAGTCGTTGTTCAAGAAGAAAAAGAAAAAGCAGCTGATTAATTTTTAATGTAATGAGTTGAATGCAGAAAGAGGTATGCCTTGTCGCTTTTCGAACGTAATTGAAAAGCAAAGGGTATACCTCTTTTTTAAAATAGGAGTGAAAAAATGTTAGAAAAATATACAGCTAAAAATGGTTTGCGTATTGTAGCAGAAAAAATGCCTCACGTTCGTTCTGTATCTTTTGGTATTTGGGTAAATGTTGGTTCGCGTTATGAAACACCAGAAGAGAATGGTTTAACACATTTTATTGAGCATATGCTATTTAAAGGAACGAAAACACGTAGTGCTAAACAAATTGCAGAAGACTTTGATCGCATCGGTGCACAGACAAATGCTTTTACATCAAAAGATCAAACATGTTATTACGTTGTCGCGATGGATCAACAAATTGAAGAAGCTGTGACGATATTAGCGGATATGTTTTTCCATTCTGTATTTGATCCAGAAGAAATGGAAAAAGAAAAACAAGTAATTGCAGAGGAGATGGCAATGACAGAAGATGCGCCTGATGATGATGTAGATGAACGTTTGTGGGCAGCGATGTTTGAAGGACATCCACTTGGCGCACCAATTTTAGGAACTGAGGCGACATTACAATCTTTCACGCAGCAACAAGTAAAGGATTTTATTCGTACGCATTATACTCCAGACCAAGTAGTGTTATCAGTTGCAGGGAATTTTGATGATGCACTCATTTCAAAACTACAAATATTGTTTGACCAATTTGAAAATGAAGAATCACGTGGTGTGATTACATTCGATCAGCCTGTTTTCCATGCAGTAGAAACAACGAAGAAAAGCCAAGTTGAGCAAGCACATGTTGTCATTGGTTTCCCGGGTCTTGCTGTAACAGATGAGCAAACAATCCCGTACCTTGTCATGAATAATATCTTTGGTGATTCGATGTCGTCGCGTTTATTCCAAAAAGTACGTGAAGAAAAAGCGCTGGCTTATACAGTATATTCATATTACGCAGCTTATCAAGATACAGGTGCATTCATGATTTATGGTGGTACATCGGTGAAACAGCGTGAACTAATGGAAAAAACAATCTTTGAAGTAATTGAAGAGTTTAAACAAACAGGTATTACAGAAGAAGAATTAATTTCAGCGAAACGTCAGTTGGAAAGTGATTTATTATTAGGGCTCGAAACATCATATGATTACATGACACGCAATGCGAAGAATGAAATTATTTATGGTCGTGAACGCACAATTGAAGAAGCGCTAGAACTATTAAGCCATGTAACGGTTGAGCAGGTGAATGAACAAATCGCAGCAACTTTTAATCAACCACATGCGAAATCAATCATTAGCAGTGAATTTTAAAAAATCTCCCTGATTGGGAGTTTTTTTATTTGGATATGAATCGATTGTATTTTAAAAATCATTTAATACTTAAAAATAAAAAAAGAGAGAAAATGGTATTTCAATAGCCTTTTAAGTTGAAAAAAGATTTAATATACTAAATAATTGAATTATTATACACAATTTAATTGGGGTATGGTACAATTACGCCATTATATATTGGAATAGGGAGAGATGTTTGAATGGCTAAAGAATTAACAGTAGCTGTTGTAGGAGCTACAGGTGCAGTAGGAACAAAGATGATGGAGCAGCTTGTGAAGCGAAAGTTTCCAGTTGGTAAGCTGAAATTACTTGCATCAAAGCGCTCAGCAGGGAATACACTGGATTTTGCTGGTCAAACATACACAATTGAAGAAGCAACACCAGAAGCTTTTGAAGGCGTAGATGTTGCGTTATTTAGTGCAGGAGGTTCGGTTTCAAAAGTATTAGCAAAAGAGGCTGCAAAACGTGGTGCGGTTGTGATTGATAATACAAGTGCATTCCGTATGGACCCAGAAGTACCACTTGTTGTACCAGAAGTAAACCGCGCAGATTTAAAAGAACATAATGGAATCATCGCGAATCCAAATTGTTCAACAATTCAAATGGTTGTCGCACTAGAGCCAATTCGTCAAGCATTTGGTTTGAAAAATATTATTGTATCTACATACCAAGCAGTATCTGGTTCAGGTGTCAGTGCAATTGAAGAATTACATCAGCAAAGTCTTGCGTGGGATGAAGGTAAAAATGTAGAAGCAAATATTTTACCTGTAAAGAGCGACAAGAAGCACTTCCCAATCGCACGTAATGTACTACCACAAATTGATGTCTTCACAGAAAATGGTTTTACGTACGAAGAAATGAAAATGATTAACGAAACGAAGAAAATTATGCATGATGATGCATTAGCAGTTGCAGCAACTTGTGTACGTGTACCAGTTGTAGCAGGTCATTCTGAGTCTGTATTTGTAGAAGTAGATAAAACGGGTGTAACAGTAGAAGAATTCCGTAAAGCATTAGAAAATGCACCAGGCGTTGTTGTACAAGATGATATCACGAATCAACAATATCCAATGCCATTATTTGCAGAAGGCGAAGATCCAACATTTGTTGGACGTATTCGTAAAGACTTAGCAAATGATCGCGGATTCCATCTATGGATTGTAGCAGATAACCTATTAAAAGGTGCTGCACTGAATTCAATTCAAATTGCAGAAGCCATGTTAGAAGACGGACTACTATAATATAAAAATAATAAAGGGGTTGGATTTTTTATGAATATTGGTAATATTGGGACGGCAATGGTAACACCATTTACAAAAGATGGTGGGATGGTTGACTATAAACATTTAGCAGGTATGATTGAACATTTAATTAAAACAGGTACAGATACAATTGTTGTATTAGGTACAACAGGGGAAGTGCCAACGCTTTCAACGGAAGAAAAATTAGATGTCTTAAAATACACAGTCGATCAAGTAAATGGACGTGTACCAGTTATCGCGGGTGTAGGTGACAACGAAACATACTACTCAAAAATTATGGCACAAAAAGCTGAAGTTGCTGGGGTAGACGGGGTTATGCTTGTAGCACCTTACTATAATAAGCCAAACCAACGTGGTATTTATGCTCACTTTGCTGATATTGCGCAGTCTGTTTCAGTTCCTGTCATGCTTTATAATATTCCAGGACGTACTGGAATTAATATCGAGCCAGATACAGTAGCAAAATTAAGTAAAATTCCAAACATCCAAATTATTAAAGAAGCAAGTGGCGATTTAGACCAAATGACTGAAATTCTTTCTTTAACAGATGATGATTTCACAGTATATAGCGGTGATGATGGTATTACATTACCACTTCTTGCAGCAGGCGGTCATGGCGTTATTTCTGTAGCAGCACATGTTGTTGGGGAAGATATGCAGCGTATGATTTCTTTATTCAAAGAGGGACGCCATGCAGAAGCAGCAAAAATTCACCAAGCATTATTACCATTAATTCGTGCTCTATTTGCACAACCAAGTCCAGCGCCTGTTAAATATGCATTATCGAAACTAGGTTTATGTAACGAAAATGTTCGTTTACCAATTGTTAATTTAACAGATGAAGAAAAAGCAGCATTTGATCAAGTTTGGGATCACTATTTCCAAACACAAAAAACATTTGCTTAATTCAATAATTATAATGAGCTATTCATCTGAGACGCATAGATGAACGGCTTGTTTTTTATTTTTTAGAAATAGAGGCTAGATTTCTTCTGAAATAAAAATAGAAGGAACCGTCATTTCTTAATTGTGAAAAACGGTTTCAAGCCTTATAATGAATGTAAGTGGTTGCTGTACGGGATTATTTTAGGAGGAAAAGAAGTGGCTAAAACTAAAAATGAAGTTATACGCGTCATTCCACTAGGTGGCGTTAGTGAAATTGGCAAAGCGATGTACGTCGTAGAAATTGACGAAGATCTATTTGTCGTAGATAGTGGATTAATGTTCCCAGAAGATGATATGTTAGGAATCGATTATGTTATTCCAGATATGTCGTTTTTAGTAGAGAACAAAGAACGTGTGAAAGGTATTTTCTTAACGCATGGTCATGAAGATGCGATTGGCTCAATTGCTTATTTATTAAATAAAGTAAATGCACCAGTTTATGGCTCTAAATTGACGATTGCTCTTGCAAAAGAACATTTAAAAGAGAAGCCTGCTCCACATCAAGTGAAGTTCTTTGAAGTAACAAATAAAAGTCGTATGAATTTTAAAACAACCTATGTAACATTCTTTAATACAACACATAGTATTCCAGATTCATTAGGTATTGTGTTCCACACATCAGAAGGTGCAATTGTACACACAGGTGAGTTCAAATTCGACCAATCTGCACAAGGGAAGTATCGTCCAGATATTTCAAAAATGGCGCAACTAGGAGACGAAGGCGTATTTATTTTGATGTCAGATTCTACAGAAGCAGAACGTCCTGGTCATACAATTTCTGAAAATGTTGTAAAAGAAAGACTAGAAAAAACATTCCATCAAGCAGAAGGACGTATTTTAGTTGCTTGTTATGCTTCAAACTTTATTCGTATTCAACAAGTCTTTAATCAAGCAATAGCGCTTGAGAAAAAAGTAGCGATTGTAGGTAGAAGTTTAGAAAATACATTTGAAGTTGGCATGCGCTTAGGTTATTTATCAATCGACCCAGAATACGTAATCCCAGTAAGTAAGATGAACGATTATGAAGACCAAGAAATTGTAGCAATTATTACAGGAAATCAAGGTGAACCACTAGAAGGTTTAGAAAAAATTATCCGTAAACATCACCGCGATATCCGTTTAAAACCATCAGATACGGTTTTAATTACATTCACTCCATCTCCAGCAATGGAAGTGCAAATTTCTGAAACAATGAACACATTAGCAAAAATGGGCGTAAAAGTAATGGCTGCTGATAAAAAAGTACATGTATCAGGTCATGGTTCTCAAGAAGATTTAAAAATGATGATCAACTTAATGCGACCAAAATATTTCATTCCAATTCAAGGTGAATACCGCATGTTAATTTCACATTCGAAACTAGCACAAGAATTAGGTATGAATAAAAAACAAATTTTTATCGCAGATAAAGGCGATATCGTTGAATATAAGAACGGTAAGATGCGTATGGCAGGTCGTGTCAATGCAGGTAATGTTCTAATTGACGGTATTGGTGTCGGTGACGTAGGTAATATCGTATTACGTGACCGTAAACTATTAAGTCAAGATGGTATCTTTATTGTCGTTGTGACAATCAATAAAAAATCAAAACAAATTGCTTCAGGTCCAGAAATTTTATCTCGTGGTTTCGTATATGTACGTGAATCAGAAGAATTAATGGATGAGTCTGCGAAATTAGTTCGTGGCGTTGTAGAGAAGTATGTAAGTAAAGGTTCATATGAATGGACTGCAATCAAACAAGAGATTCGTGATACGTTGAATAGTTATCTATTCCAACAAACGAAGCGTCGTCCAATGATTATCCCAATTATTATGGAATACTAAGAAGCAACGAATAAAAGGATTTCCTTACCAATACGGGTAGGAAATCCTTTTTTGTTTTATAATAGAGAAAAGGAGGTGGAATCATGGCAACTTCAAGAAAAACAACAAAAAAACCAACTACAACAAAAAGGCAAACTACGCGAAAGAAAGCGGCACCTACTAAACGAAAAGTGACGGCAAAGAAGAAGGTACTTTCGCCTTTAATATATGAAATTATAGGACTCGCCATTATTGCGATTGCAATTGTTTCTTTTTTTAGATTAGGAATTGTCGGTGATAGTCTACAAGCGGTCATGAAATTTTTATTTGGTAATTGGTATGTGGTGGTTCCGTTTCTAATGACGGGATATGCTGTATATATGATGATTATTCGCGCATTACCAGAATTTAAAAATCGTTTTGTATGGGGATTTTCAATTTTATTAGCAAGTGCAACATTATTTAGTCAAATTGCTTTATTTAAAGAGAATATGTCTGAAAAACAATCTGTACTAGTTCAAACATGGCGTGTATTAGTAAGTGAGCGAGGTGTACTTGAACTAGATGCATCGCTTGGTGGTGGCATGGTAGGTGGTTTATTATTTGCATTTTGCCATGTTTTATTTGATACAACGGGTGCTACAATTATGGCGTGGTTACTCGGTGTTGTAGCATTTATTCTGATTACAGGACGTGCATTAGTACCCTATCTTATGCAGCAATGGCCTATTTGGAAAGAGTCTATTGTAAGTCGTCGCAAAGAAGTAAGAGAAGCAAGAAAATATCGACGTGCTGTCAAAAAACAATTACAAAATCAAAAAGTAGAAAAAGAAACAAAAACTACAATCATTCCAATGCCTGAAAGAGAGCAAGAGCTAGCTGTAGAAGAAGTAGTAGAAGAACAACCACCTTTACCGAAAAAAGAACCGAAAATCTCTGCTTTTACGCAGCGCGTAGAGGAGACGCTTACGGAAGAACCAACAGCTGAGCAATTAGTAGAAGAAGAATTAAAGGATGGTGTGGTGCTACAAGAAGAGGGAGAGCTTGAAAATAAACAATATAAATTACCTCAAATGACACTACTAAAAATGCCGAAACCAACGGATCAAAGTGGCGAATTCTCTGTTATTCAAGAAAATGCGATGAAGCTAGAGCAAACATTCCAGTCTTTTGGTGTGAAAGCAACTGTAACAGAAGTACATCTCGGCCCTGCTGTAACAGAATATGAAGTATTACCAGATCGCGGTGTAAAAGTCAGTAAGATTGTTAATTTACAAGATGATTTGGCTTTAGCACTTGCAGCAAAAGATATTCGAATTGAAGCACCGATTCCAGGGAAATCTGCTGTAGGAATTGAAGTGCCGAATAAAGAAGTGGCGATGGTCGGTTTACGCGAAGTATTAGAGGCAAAAGAAAATAATCAACCAGATGCCAAATTATTGATTGGTTTAGGGCGTGATATTTCAGGTGAAGCGAAACTTGCGCAACTCAATAAGATGCCCCATTTACTTGTAGCAGGATCTACAGGTAGTGGTAAATCGGTTTGTATTAATGGGATTATTGTTAGTATTCTAATGCGTGCAAAACCACATGAGGTTAAATTAATGATGATCGATCCAAAAATGGTGGAACTGAATGTGTATAATGGTATTCCTCATTTACTTGCCCCTGTTGTAACAGATGCGCGAAAAGCTTCACAAGCATTAAAAAAAGTTGTGTCAGAAATGGAACGTAGGTATGATTTGTTCTCACATACGGGTACAAGGAATATAGAAGGGTATAATAATCATGTGGATCGATTTAATGCAGAAAATGATGAAAAGCATCCACACCTACCTTTCATTGTTGTTATTGTAGATGAATTGGCAGATTTGATGATGGTGGCTTCCAATGATGTTGAAGATTCTATTACACGTTTAGCCCAGATGGCACGTGCAGCAGGAATTCATTTAATCATTGCGACACAAAGACCTTCTGTAGATGTCATCACAGGTGTTATTAAAGCCAATATTCCATCGCGAATCGCTTTCGCTGTATCTTCAGCGATTGATTCGAGAACGATTTTAGATATGGGGGGTGCTGAGCGCTTACTTGGACGAGGAGATATGTTGTTTTTACCAGCAGGTGAATCGAAGCCTGTACGTGTACAAGGTGCTTTCGTATCGGATGAAGAAGTAGAAGAAATCGTGAATTATGTAATCGGTCAACAAAAGGCACAGTATCAAGAAGAGATGATTCCAAGTGAGGAAGAGGAAGCAACGGATCACGAAGATTTAGATGAGCTTTATTTACAAGCGGTGGACTTAGTGATTGAACAAGATACAGCAAGCGTCTCATTCCTACAACGTAAATTAAAAGTAGGTTATGCACGTGCAGCACGTATCATGGATCAAATGGAAGAACGAGGCATCGTTGGACCAGCTGAAAAAAGTAAGCCGAGACAAGTATTGCAAAATCGATATTAATACAGATGTTTGTATGTAATATGCGAGATGTATGGTTAAGGAAAATAAAAAATCAAAAAATCGAGTAAGTATTTTCGAGCATAAACGGAACTTTAAGCAAGGAAACGCGTAGTGAGAGTGAGTAGTATAGATGTATAAAAAGTGAATTATAAATAACTAAAAATATACATCTGTGACAAATAAATAGTAAAACCATGACAGTTTTAAGAAAAAAACGACTGTTTTAACACAGATTTTTTTGAAATCTATTTATTTCATGTTTTAAAAATGGTATAGTAATGTCTGATTAGCAGGAATGTTTTACGTCTGATGTCTGATGTCTAATTGGTGGTGATTTGAATGTCTATAAAATCAGATTATCGTCATTTGTATCTACAAGTGATTGATCACTTGAAGGCTGATATAGAAAATGGGGTTTTTAAAGAGAATGAAAAACTACCATCTGAATTTGAGCTTTCAAAATCACTTGGAGTCAGTCGTGCAACACTCCGTGAAGCACTGAGACTGTTGGAAGAGGAAAATATCATTGTTCGTCGACACGGAGTTGGTACGTTCGTCAATCCTAAGCCAGTATTCACTTCCGGCATTGAACAACTTAGAAGTATTTCGTCCATGATTCAAGATGCAGGAATGGAACCAGGGACCATTTATTTGAATTCAACAAAGACCCTTTCGAATGAAGAAGATATTAAACGCTTTCAATGCGATGAAGGTGATTATATATTAACGATTAAACGTGTTCGTACTGCAAATGGCGAGCCAGTCGTTTACTGCGTAGATCAAGTACCTAGTCAACACATGCCTAGGGATTTTGAGAACCGACATGATTCTTCCATTTTTTCAGCTTTAGAAGAAACAGGGAAAATTCATGTAGCCTATGCGGTAACATATATTAACCCAGTCGGAGCACATCCAGAAGTATCTGCAATACTCAAGAGTGGACAAGACGTTCCACTGCTCTTATTAACACAGCTCCATTACGATGATAACGATCGTGTGGTACTGTATTCTAAAAACTACTTTAGAGCTGATAAATTCAGTTTCCACGTAGTTCGAAAACGCGTTTAACATCAACTATTCGTTCCTGCTATCGAAAATACAACTAATTACTTTTTGGGAGGACACCAAAATGAAAAAGCGTAACTTAGGTTTAGCATTAACAGCTGTTTTAGCTTCAAGTACTTTATTAGCTGCTTGTGGTTCAGATGATGCAAAAAAAGGCGATACAAAAAAAGAGGACAAAGACAACTTCACAGTTGCTATGGTAACTGATACAGGCGGTATTGACGATAAGTCATTCAACCAATCTACTTGGGATGGTATCCAAGAGTACGGTAAAGAAAACGGCCTAACAAAAGGTGATGGTGGAATTGACTACCTACAATCGAACCAAGATTCAGAATTTACTACAAATCTTCAAAAATTAGTTCGTCGTGACTTCGACTTAATTTTCGCTGTAGGTTATAAACTACACGATTCAGTATCACAAGTTGCAAAACAACAAAAAGATTCTAAATTTGCAATCATTGATGAAATTGTTGAAGGTCAAGATAACGTAGCATCAATTATGTTTAAAGCAAACGAAGCTTCATTCTTAGCAGGTGTTGCAGCAGCATTACAAACAAAAACAGATAAAGTTGGATTCATCGGCGGTATTAAGAGTGAAGTAATCGACGGTTTCCAAGCTGGTTTTGAAGCGGGTGTTAAAGCAGCTAACCCGAAAGTAAAAGTTGACGTTCAATACGCTGGTTCATTCGGTGATGCAGCAAAAGGTCAAACAATTGCAAAACGTATGTATGATTCAGGCGCAGATATTATCTTCCACGCAGCTGGTGGTACAGGTACAGGTCTATTCACTGAAGCAAAAGAACGTAAGAAAAAAGATCCTAATGCAGACGTATGGGCAATCGGTGTAGACCGTGATCAATACGACGAAGGTAAAGTTGGCGACAAAAACATCGTATTAACTTCAGTGTTAAAACGTGTTGATATCGCTGCAAAAGACGTTTCTAACTTAGGTAAAGACGGTAAATTCCCTGGCGGTAAAACAATCACTTACGGTCTAAAAGACGATGGTGTTGGTTTAGCTGATTCTCACGGTGCAATCACTTCAAAAACACAAAAGAAAATTGATGAATATAAAGAAAAAATCATCAAAGGCGAAATCACAGTTCCTGAAAAACCAGGTAAATAATTTTGTATTACTGCATCATGGAGGAATACTCCTCCATGATGTTTTTAACATTAAAATTAATAGAGGGAAAAATATACTTTTCTGTATTTTTCGTTGTGTTAATTTTTTAACCTTTGTTAACTTATTTATTACTATATAGAGCCTGAAGGAGTGAGCACATTGGAATATGTGATTGAGATGCTGGGAATTCGCAAGCAGTTTGGGGATTTCGTTGCAAATGATGATATCACCCTTCAACTGCAAAAAGGTGAGATCCATGCCTTACTTGGTGAGAATGGAGCAGGTAAATCAACTTTGATGAACGTACTTTTTGGTTTATACCAACCAGAAGCGGGCCAAATCAAAGTAAACGGTAAAGAAGTTCAAATTACCGACCCGAATAAAGCTAATGAACTTGGCATCGGGATGGTTCACCAACACTTTATGTTAGTTGAAAATTTTACGGTGACGGAAAACATCATTTTAGGTAGTGAACCTACGAAGATGGGGTTAATCAATATTCGCAAAGCTGCGAAAAAAGTAAAAGCCCTATCGGAGCAATATGGATTGAATGTTGATCCATACGCAAAAATTGAAGATATTTCGGTTGGTATGCAACAACGTGTTGAGATTTTAAAAACGTTGTATCGTGGCGCTGAGATGTTAATCTTTGATGAACCAACCGCTTCTCTTACACCACAAGAGATTGAAGAGTTGATTCAAATCATGAAGCGTTTAATCGCTGAAGGTAAGTCAATTATCTTAATCACACATAAATTAAAAGAAATCATGGAAGTATCAGATCGCGTAACGATTATTCGTAAAGGTAAGGGAATTGGAACAGTAACAACTGCTGAGACGAACCCAGACCAATTAGCTGAGATGATGGTTGGACGACAAGTTGTCTTCAAAACTGAAAAAACACCTGCACATCCAAAAGAAGTGATTTTACAAGTGGAAAATTTAACTGTAACTGATAACCGTAATATTGAGCGCGTTAAAAACTTAAACTTATCCGTTCGAGCTGGGGAAATTGTGGGGATTGCCGGAATTGATGGAAATGGTCAATCTGAGCTAATCGAAGCAATTACCGGTCTTCGCAAGGTATCAAGTGGTAAAGTTACCTTAAAAGGAAAAGATTTAACGAATTTAAAACCGCGTAAAATTACTGAAACGGGTGTTGGACATATTCCACAAGACCGTCATAAACATGGTCTTGTACTTGATTATCCAATTAGCTATAACATTGCATTACAAACATACTATCAAAAGCCGATTTCGAAAGCCGGCATTATTGATTACAAAAAAGTAAACAAGTTAGCAGAAGCAATTATCGAAGAATATGATGTGCGTACACCAAGTCCTTCAACAGAAGCACGCGCATTATCAGGTGGTAACCAACAAAAAGCAATTATTGGTCGTGAAGTAAATCGTGACCCAGAATTATTAATTGCCGCACTACCAACGCGTGGTCTAGATGTAGGTGCGATTGAATTTATTCACAGACGTTTAATTGAACAACGTGATAAAGGAAAAGCAGTATTACTTATTTCATTTGAATTAGATGAGGTTATGAACGTATCAGATAGCATTGCCGTTATTCATGATGGTTCAATCATCGATACAGTAAAACCACAAGAAACAACAGAACAAAAGCTTGGTTTATTAATGGCTGGTCAGTCACTACATGCTGAGCAAGATAAGGTAGGTGACGAATAATGTCTAGTCGTTTTAATGCGATTATGATTCCAATTATCTCGATTATTTTAGGTTTAATTGTTGGTGCAATCGTTATGGCTTCTACAGGCTTTAACCCAGTCGATGGTTACCTAGCATTATGGGAAGGTATTTTTGGTGACACATATAACATTGGTGAAACTGTTCGTACAATCATTCCATATGTATTTGCCGGTTTAGCGGTTGCATTTGCATTCCGTACAGGTATGTTCAACATCGGTGTTGAAGGTCAATTAATCATGGGTTGGTTAGCAGCAGCATACGTAGGTTATGCATTCAACTTACCAACAGGTTTACATGCAGTTGTGGCTATTTTAGCAGCAGCAGTAGCAGGTGGTTTATGGGCATTCATTCCGGGTCTATTAAAAGCAAAGTTACAAGTGCATGAAGTAATCGTAACAATTATGATGAACTACATCGCACTTCATGTAGTCAATGCGGCGATTAGTGCAATGTCAAATGGTGGTGAAAAGACGCCAGATATTCATGATTCAGCTCGTATTTCTTCTGAATTTTTATCAAGTATTACACAATATTCACGTTTACACTGGGGCTTCATTGTCGCAATTTTAGCCGTTATTATTATGTGGTTCATTCTAGAAAAAACAAAGACAGGTTACGAATTAAAAGCAGTTGGATTCAACAAGAATGCTTCTGAATATGCAGGTATGAATGTAAGTCGTAATATCATCATGGCAATGGTTATCTCAGGTGCCTTTGCTGGTCTAGGTGGTGCGATGGAAGCGTTAGGTACATTTGGAAATATCTCACGTATGACAGCCTTCACAGGAATTGGATTTGACGGGATCGCGGTTGCATTATTAGGTGCAAACCAACCATTTGGTGTATTGCTTGGCGCAATCTTATTCGGTGGTTTGAAAAATGGTGGTACAAACATGCCAAGTGCAGCAGGTATCCCAGACGAAATCGTAACAATTGTTATTGCATTAATTATTTTCTTCGTAGCTTCAGGCTACATCATCCAATTAGCTTTATCTAAAATTGCAAAAAATAAAGCTGCTAAGAAGACTGTAAAGGAGGAGAAATAATATGAGCTTTTTAGATGTGTTGGAGTTCATTATTCCTTCTGCGATTCTATATGCTTCTCCATTAATTATCACAGCAATCGGTGGCGTATTCACTGAGCGTTCTGGTGTTGTAAATATCGGTCTTGAAGGTATTATGGTAATCGGAGCATTTATCAGTATTGTATTCAACTTAAGTTTTGCAGATCAACTAGGTACGTGGACCCCGTGGGTAGGTCTACTTGTAGCAATGGTTGTTGGTTTACTTTTCTCATTAATTTTAGCAGTCGCAGCTGTATCACTTCGAGCTGACCAGACCGTATCTGGGGTAGCGCTGAATATGCTAGCTTTAGCAGTTGCAGTGTTTTCAACAAAATTAATTTATGAAAAAGGTCAAACGGATTCGATTAGTCAACGTTTTTCACGTTTTGATATTCCAGTATTAAGCGATATCCCTGTTTTAGGGAAGATGTTCTTTACAGACGTATATGGTACATCGATTTTAGCGATCGTCGTAGCGATTTTAGCATGGTTTGTTCTATTTAAAACACCATTTGGTTTACGTATTCGTTCTGTAGGTGAACATCCAATGGCAGCAGATACAATGGGTGTTAAAGTAACACGTATTCGTTACTATGCGGTTATGATTTCAGGCGCATTAGGTGGTATTGGTGGTGCGATTTATGCACAAGCAATCACTGGTAACTTTGCAGCTAACACTATTAGTGGTCAAGGTTTCATCGCGATTGCAGCGATGATCTTTGGTAAGTGGCATCCACTAGGTGCATTAGGAGCAGCTCTATTCTTCGGTTTAGCGCAATCACTAAGTATTGTTGGAACGTCGATTCCATATGTAAGAGATGTACCAGAAGTAGTATTATTCATCCTTCCATACGTATTAACAATCTTAGCTTTAGCTGGATTCGTTGGAAAAGCGACAGCACCAAAAGCATCAGGTAAGCCTTACATTAAAGGTAAAAGATAATAGTTGAATGACTAATTATTCTATGAAGCGTAACGATTCAAGACGAGTCGTTACGCTTTGTTTTATTTTAAAATAAAAATCATCCATAATATTTTCCTATTTAATATGAAAGGCTTACAATAAACATTATATAACTATATTTTTAAATACAATTAGTTGCCAAATAGGGAATTAGACAGGTATGATGAAAATAGCGCTTTATTTACGACAGGAGGGTTTTTATGTTTAACACAACCGAAATTGCTAAAGGTGTTAACGTTTTTACGAGAAAGACAGACCAATTTAAAACGGTGAATTTTTCAATTAAATTTAAAAAAGAATTATCAACAAAAGATACAGCCGTACGAACGGTTTTAACAAATGTTTTACAACATAGTAATGCGGTATATCAAACTGCTGCATCACTTCGTATGTATTTAGATGATTTATATGGAACGGTCATGTATTTAGATACAACGAAAAAAGGTAACGAACAAATTGTTTTATTGAATGTAGAAACTGTAAACGATCACTATTTAAAAAGTGGTGACGTATTAAATAAAGTACTCGATTTAGTGCATACAGTATTGTTTAAACCAAACTTTACAAACGATTTATTCCAATCGAGTATTGTAGAGCGTGAAAAGGCGATGGTTATTGATCGTATTCAATCTATTTTCGATGAAAAATCACGCTATGCACAAACGCAATTACAAAAAATCTTCCGTCCAAATCATCCAGCTTCTATTTCAGTAAACGGAACAGTCGCGGATGTAGAGGCGATTACACCTCAAACTTTGAAAGATGCGTATGAAGCGATGCTTCAATATGATGATGTGGATATTTTCGTTGTAGGCGATATTGATGAAGATAAGATGGTGGCGTCATTAAAAGAAGCACTACCTCTTGAAGATCGTCCAAACCCATATAAAAAAGTAACATTCAAAGATACAGAGCCGCTAACAGATTATAAAAAAGAACAGGTAGAAATGCGTCAGGCGAAGCTTCATATTGGCTATAAAGCACCTGTACGTTTTGACAATCCGAAATTCTTTACAATGCAAATCTTTAACGGTATTTTCGGTGGCTATCCACATTCAAAGTTATTTATGAATGTACGTGAAAAAGAAAGCCTAGCATACTACTGTGGAAGTTCGTATGTGTCACAGTATGGTGTATTATATGTGACGTCAGGAATTGAAGCAGAGAATGAGGAAAAGGTAGTTCGTTTAATTGATGAGCAATTACAAGCGATTCAACAAGGGGATATTTCAGATATGGAATTGAATCAGACGAAAGCCATGTTAAAAAACCAATTAAAAGAGGCTTTGGATTCTGCACGTGGACAGATTGAAGTATTTGATCAATATCGTGAGTTACCAATTCCATTTACTGTAGAGGCATTAAGTGAGCAGTGGGATGCTGTTACAAAAGAAGATGTACAAGAAATAGCAAAACAAGTTGAAAAACAAACGGTATTCTTCTTAACAGGAATGGAGGAAGCATAGATGGAAAAAGTACAATTTGAACAATTAGGTGAAGAACTTTATTATGAAAAGCTAGACAATGGCTTAGACGTATACATTTTACCGAAAAAAGGCTTCTCAAAGACCTTTGTAACTTTTACAACGAAGTATGGTTCAGTTGACCGTACCTTTGTGCCACTAGGCGAAACAGAGCCTGTAACTGTACCAGATGGCATTGCGCATTTTTTAGAGCATAAAATGTTCGAAAAAGAAGATGGAGATGTATTTCAAAAGTTCTCGCAATATGGAGCATCAGCAAATGCTTTTACATCATTTACGCGTACAGCGTATTTATTCTCAGCAACGAATCATATTTACGAAAGTACAACTACTTTATTAGACTTTGTTCAGCAACCATACTTTACAGAGCAAACAGTCAATAAGGAAAAAGGGATTATTGGTCAGGAAATTACAATGTATGACGACCAACCAGACTGGCGTGCATACTTCGGTTCGATTGAAAATCTATACAAAAATCATCCTGTGAAAATTGATATCGCTGGTACGATTGAAACGATTGATGAGATTACAGCAGAACATTTATATACGTGCTACAATACATTCTATCATCCTTCAAATATGCTGTTATTCGTCATTGGCTCAGTAGAACCTGAAAAAATGATGGCGCATATTCGTGAGAACCAAGCGCAAAAAACATTTGCAGAGGCGACACCGATTCAACGCATCGAAGTCGATGAGCCATTAGAAGTGAACTGTGTAGCGAATGAGTTACGTATGGATATTCAAAAACCAAAAGCATATGTATCGTTCAAAGCGCGTGAAACACATTTACAAGGGCACGAAATGTTAAAGCAAGAGTTAGCTATCCAATTAGCTTTAGACCTCATGTACGGACGCTCATCAGCGTTTTATGAAGAAATGTATGAAAAAGGGTGGATTGACGAATCTTATTCATATGATTTCTCTTTAGAAAAAGGGTTTGGTTTTGCAATGGTTGGGTCAGATACGAATCATCCAGTTGAATTAGAGAATGCCATTAAAACAGTTATGAATGAGTCAGAAGCGGCACTACCGTTCGATGCAGAAAAATTAGAACGTGTAAAACGCCGTAAGATTGGTTTCTTCTTACGTGCGATGAATTCAATTGAATTTATTGCGAATCAATTCACGCGTTATAAGTTCAATGACATGAATTTATTCGATGCAGTTCCAGTTATTGAAGAATTGACAATGGAAGATGTCGAACAAGCGATGAAATCTATTCAAGGCATTACACAACAGTCGACATTTACAGTGAAACCATTGAAAGAAGCGAAATAAAAGAATGAAGAAGTTTAGTTTAATACTTGGAGCTTCAGGTGCAATTGGTTCAGCGATTGCACAAAAACTAGCCGCAGATGGTTGGTCACTCTATTTACAATATAATTCGCAAGTAGAGCCAGTTCAGTCATTGCTAAAAGAATTAGAAATGATGTATCCACAACAAGAATTTTTAATTATACAAGCTAATTTACTAGAAGAAGGTGCAGCTGAACGGATTACACAATCTGTTTTTTCGCTACAATCCATTGTCGTAGCAAGTGGCCAATCTCTTTATAAATTAGTAGAAGATACAACACCAGAAGATATGCAAGCACTTTGGCGTGTACATGTTCAAACGCCAATTGAATTAATTACAAAATTAGGGTATAAGTTAAGACAACATGAAACATCCTACGTTACGATGATTGGTTCAATTTGGGGCGAAGCGGGTGGTGCTGGTGAAGTACTTTACTCTACAGTAAAAGGTGCCGTTCACGCATTTGTGAAAGCTTATGCGCAAGAAGTAGCGTATAACGGAATTCATGTAAATGCTGTAGCACCTGGACTTATTGATACGAAGATGAATGGACATTTGTCGCATGAAGAACTAGCGAATGTATTAGCAGAGATTCCAATGGAACGTGCTGGAAGGCCAGAAGAAGTAGCCGATTTAGTTCAGTTTTTACAATCAGGAAAAGCAGATTATATGACGGGACAAGTATTACGTTTGAATGGTGGCTGGTATATTTAATATTTCCCGGGGAATGATTTTTTGTTTTTTTACGATAATAAATAAGTCATTTGTTTATTTTTCAAAATAAAGGATAAAAAAACAGTGAATTCATTGTACACATTCCCCATTTCCACTTTAAATGTAAGCAAAAATCAGCTATCATGGAACATAGAAATGTTTTATTCGTTGTATAAGAGAAGGGATCGTTGTATGTGAAAGAATGGTATTTTGAATACGAAATTCAAGTCAATCGTCCAGGGTTATTAGGAGATATTTCTTCATTGTTAGGTATGCTGCGAGTAAATATTGTTACAATCAATGGTGTAGACCAAGTACGTCGAGGCATGTTACTACGTGCAGAAAAAGAAGAACAAATCGAACGTTTTATGAATATCGTTTCCATTATGGAAATGATTAAGGTAACAAAATTTAGACCACCAACAACACGTGATCGTTTAGCGATTCGTCATGGGCGTTATATTCAACGAGAAGCAGACGAAAAGAAAACGTTTCGCTTTGTACGCGATGAACTAGGTATTTTAGTGGACTTCATGGCTGAGATTTTTAAAAAAGAAGGACATAAATTAATTGGTATTCGTGGTATGCCGCGTGTCGGTAAAACGGAATCAATTGTAGCTGGAAGTGTTTGTGCGAACAAAAAGTGGTTATTTGTATCTTCAACAATGATTAAACAAACAGCTCGTAATCGATTACATGGAGATGAGTACGGCAATCAAAATATTTTTGTGTTAGATGGTGCTGTAACACGTCGCTCAAACGATGAACGTCATCATCAGCTTGTACGAGAAATCATGAAGTTACCGACAATTAAAGTCGTGGAGCATCCGGACATCTTCGTACAACATTCGGAATACACAATTGATGATTTCGATTATATGATTGAATTAAGACATCATCCAGATGAAGAAATCACATATGAATTATTGGAACGTGAAAATAGTTTTCAAGATTCAGACGGTTTTGGCGGTTTTGGAGGATTTAATTTTTAAGAGATAGGTAGGTGTGTAAAATTGACTGAATTAGGTGCGCGCTTGAAAGAAGCGAGAATAGCTAAGGGCTATAGTCTGGATGATTTACAAGAAAAAACAAAGATTCAAAAAAGATATCTTTCTGCAATTGAAGAAGGTAATTACGGTGTGATGCCAGGTACGTTCTATGTAAGAGCGTTCATTAAACAATATGCAGAAGCAGTCGATTTAGATCCAACGGAACTTTTGGAAACGTATAAAACGGAGCTCCCTACTAACAAGACTGCAGAAACACTAGGTTCAGGTGTATCAATACAAAAAGGGGACCAAGTGTCTGGAAATAAACGTCGCTCGAATGTTGCACGTTCTTCAGGTCCAAATAAGAAATTTGGAGATGTAATGCCCAAATTTGTTGTTGCTCTATTTATCGTTGTGATTATTGCTGGTTTTGCATTCTTAATGTTAAAACAACCGAGCAATACTGTCGAAGAGCCAAAAGAGACACCAAAAACACAAGAAAATACAAATGTAGATACAAGTAAAAATAATGCAACAGATGCTACAGACAAAAAAGAAGATACAACAAAAGAAGAAACGAAAAAAGAAGATCAACCAAAACAGAAATTATCAGATGGTGAAGTAAGTGCTGATAATATTACAACAACATATACTTTATCAGGTACGAAGAAGTTTAGTATTCGCGTGGACGTAACAGGTGAAAACTGGGTGGGCATTACAGATGAAAATGGAACAACACTTGGAGAATCTGGTATGTTCGCAGCAGGCGACCAAATTAAAGAGAATGCAAAAGGTAAGAAAAGTGTTCGTATTCGACTTGGAGCAGCTGCAAATGGTAAAGTATTTGTAAATGGTGAAGAAGTGAAGTTTGTCACATCACCATCGGAACAACCGACACAAAATATTGTAATCAAATTGGCTGAAGAAGAGTAACAGCGAATAACAGGAGCCTAGTATGATAGAACTATGCTCCTGTTGTTGTGCTTATAAAAATGAACGTCAGCGTTAAGAAGGGTGAAAAATATGAACATTCCTAATAGAATTACACTATCCCGCATCGCCTTAATACCTGTATTTGTCATCTTAATGGTCATGAATTTTGGGTGGGGAAATATGACGCTATTAGGTGCTACATTACCGGTAGAACATTTTGTAGGTGCAATGATTTTCATTGTGGCTTCATTAACAGACTGGATTGATGGTCACTATGCACGCAAACATAATTTAGTTACAAATATGGGTAAGTTTTTAGACCCATTGGCTGATAAGCTACTTGTATCAGCAGCTTTTATTTTACTTGTAGAGTTGGACAAGGCACCAGCATGGATTATTATTATCATTATTAGTCGTGAATTTGCAGTAACAGGTTTACGTTTAATTTGTGCAGAACAAGGTGAAGTTGTGGCAGCCAACCAATTGGGCAAAATCAAAACGTGGGCACAGATTTTAGCGATTGTATTATTATTGCTAAATAATATGATCTTTGACATGTGGCATATACCAGCTGATATCATCATGTTATGGGTAGCTCTTGTATTTACTGTTTGGTCAGGAATCGAGTATTTCTGGTTGAATCGTCGCGTGCTATTAGAATCAAAATAAATTATGTATGACTCATTTTGTGACGAATTTTCACAACCTTTTAAAAGGCGCTTTTGCGAATGAGTCTTTTTTTGTCGATTAACTATGGAAATGGGAGTGTATGAAATGAATGCAGAAATTATTGCAGTAGGGTCAGAATTATTATTAGGACAAATTGTAAATACGAATGCTCGTTTTATCTCAAGTCAATTATCAGAGTTAGGCATTAATGTGTTTTATCATACTGTTGTAGGGGATAACCCAAAACGTTTAGAAGAAGTAATTGAACATGCTGAAAAACGCGCAGATTTAATTATTTTTTCAGGAGGACTTGGGCCAACGAAAGATGATTTAACAAAAGAAACGATTGCAAAACATTTAGGCGTACCACTTGAACAAAATGATGATGCGATGGAATACATTACGACTTTCTTCGAAAAGCGTAATCGCAAAATGACAGAGAATAATCGTAAACAAGCACTTGTGTTAAAGGGCTGTGAAGTACTGCGAAATGAGAATGGTATGGCTCCAGGGATGCTTTTTGAAAATGATACACATACGTACATTTTATTACCAGGACCACCAAAAGAGATGCAACCAATGTTTCAATTTGAAGCGAAACCAAAGTTAGCAAAACGTGTATCTGATGGTGGATTAATCGTGTCACATGTACTGCGTTTTTACGGTATCGGCGAAGCTGAGTTAGAAGATCGCGTACAGCATTTATTAGATGCACAAACAAATCCAACAATTGCCCCATTAGCAGGTGATGGGGAAGTAACACTTCGTATTACAGCAAAAGCTGATACAGAAGAAGAAGCTTGGGAACTAATTACACCAACACGTCAAGAAATTTTAGATTTAGTAGGCGAGTATTTATATGGTGTAAATGATGACTCGCTTTCTTCTAAATTGGCGGACATGTTAATCGAGAATGAGATTACAATCTCTGCTGCTGAGAGCTTAACAGCTGGTTTATTCCAATCAGAATTAGCTGCTAACCCAGGAATTAGTGAAGTCTTATATGGTGGTATGGTCACATATAATGAAGATGTGAAAGTGAATCAACTAGGTGTATCGCGTGAGTTAATCGATAAATATTCTGTTGTCAGTGCGGAATGTGCAGCAGAAATGGCTGTTCGTATTAAAGAGAAGTTTGGAACGGATTTAGGGGTTGGTTTAACAGGCGCAGCTGGTCCAGCAGAACATGGTGGGCGTGCAGTTGGCACAGTATGGATTGGGATTGTGTATGGCCAAGATGAGCCACTTACGTATCAATTGAATTTACAAGGTATGCGTAATACGAATCGAATTCGCGCCGTTAAAACGGCAATTCACCATATTATTCAATTATTAAGTTCAAAAGGCTACCGTAAAATCTAATAATAAAAATGAGAATGTATATGTTTTTTGAAAATATATATTAAAAATAGCTTAAAATAAAAAAAACGAATAAATGTTCCCTTTTTACTTGAGATTTTCTCAAAAATAAAGTATAGTTATGATATAAAAAGAGAACGTACTTTCTGAAGGAGGAAATGATTTGAACGAACGTAAAGCGGCATTAGATAATGCTTTAAAGCAAATCGAAAAACAATTTGGTAAAGGATCTGTTATGAAGTTAGGCGAACAGGCAGACCGCAAAATCCAAACATCACCAAGTGGCTCTTTAGCACTTGATACAGCACTTGGGGTAGGTGGCTATCCTAAAGGACGTGTAGTAGAGATTTATGGGCCTGAGAGTTCAGGTAAAACAACAGTAACACTACATGCAATTGCTGAAATTCAAAAAGCAGGCGGTCAAGCAGCTTTCATTGATGCAGAGCATGCGCTAGATCCTGTATATGCACAAAAATTAGGCGTTAATATTGATGAATTATTACTTTCACAACCTGATACAGGTGAACAAGCACTTGAAATTACAGAAGCGCTTGTACGTAGTGGCGCAATTGACATTATTGTTATTGACTCTGTAGCAGCACTTGTACCAAAAGCTGAAATTGAAGGCGAGATGGGTGACTCACACATGGGTTTACAAGCGCGTTTAATGTCTCAAGCTTTACGTAAATTATCGGGTATTATTAATAAGTCGAACTGTATCGCAATCTTCATTAACCAAGTACGTGAAAAAATTGGTGTTATGTTTGGTAACCCTGAAACAACAACAGGTGGACGTGCATTAAAATTCTATTCTTCTGTACGTTTAGAAGTTCGTCGTGCTGAATCAATTAAGCAAGGTAATGATATCGTTGGTAACCGCACAAAAATCAAAGTTGTTAAAAACAAAGTAGCTCCACCGTTTAAAACAGCTGAAGTTGATATTATGTACGGTGAAGGGATTTCAAAAGAAGGAGAAATCATCGATATCGGTGTTGAAAAAGAGATTGTTCAAAAATCAGGTTCTTGGTATGCATATGGTGACGAGCGTTTAGGTCAAGGTCGTGAAAATGCAAAAGAATTCTTAAAAGAAAATCCAGAAGTTCAAGCTGAAATCGCACAAAAAATTCGCGAAAAATCAGGTATTGCAACAACTGAGTTCGTAGCAACTCCTGAAGAAGATGAAGTAATGGATGAAGAATTAACATTACTATTAGACCAAGAAAAATAAACTTTATACTATACAAAAGAATTGTGTCGTTACGGCACAATTCTTTTTATATGCTTAATTTATGTGAAAAGAAAGTACATGTGAATAAATGCTTGATTTTGCATACCTAAAAAAACTTTGATGTTAAAAAATGTATGTAACTAGATGGTAAAACAATGTCGTAAAAGTCTTATAAAGTGAGGAATGAAAAGGCTTAGAGACCAGTGAATAAAAGGCTTACAATAACTGTGAAACCTTGACATCGTTACATGACATCTATACAATTAAGGATGTATTCTTTTAAATTTCTAAAATCGAAATGAAATAGGCAGTATATTGTCAAAACAATTCACAGCCGACTAAAAATCACAAACATTAGAGCTAGAGGAGGTGTTCGAATGAGTAGTTACATCATCCCCGCTTTGATTGGTCTGATCGTCGGTGCCGTTGTTAGCTATGTCATAATTAAACGAGTGAATGATTCAAAAGTGACTGGTGCAAAAAGCTCCGCAGAACTAATCGTTGAAGAAGCGAAACGAGAAGCGGAAGCCTTGAAAAAGGAAGCTATCCTAGAAGCAAAAGATGAAACTCACGTACTTCGAACTGAAGCAGAGAATGACATTCGTGATCGTCGTTCTGAACTTCAGAAACAAGAGAACCGTTTATTACAAAAAGAAGAAAATCTAGATCGTAAAGATGACGCTCTTAATAAAAGGGAAGCTGGTTTAGAACGCAAAGAAAGCGGTCTAGCTGATCGACAACAGCATATTGAACAGATGGAAAGCAAAGTGGATGAACTTCTACAAAAGCAGGAGTCAGAGTTAGAGCGAATTTCGGCATTAACACGTGATGAAGCACGTACGATCATCTTAAAAGAAGTAGAAGATGAACTGACAACAGATGTTGCAGTGATGACGAAAGAAGCAGAACTTCGTGCAAAAGAAGAATCGAACAAAAGAGCACGTGAAATTTTATCACTTGCGGTACAACGCTTTGCTGCAGATCATGTCGCAGAAACGACAGTATCTGTTGTAAACTTACCAAATGATGAAATGAAGGGCCGTATTATTGGTCGTGAAGGTCGAAATATTCGAACACTCGAAACATTAACAGGTATTGATTTAATTATTGATGATACACCTGAAGCGGTTATTTTATCAGGCTTCGATCCAATTCGTCGTGAAACAGCACGTTTAGCACTTGAAAAATTAGTACAAGACGGTCGTATCCACCCAGCACGAATTGAAGAAATGGTCGAAAAATCACGTCGTGAAGTAGATGAACAAATTCGTGAAACAGGCGAACAAACAACATTTGAATTAGGTATTCATAATTTACATCCAGATTTAATGAAAATTTTAGGTCGTATGAAATATCGTACAAGTTATGGTCAAAATGTGTTGAAACACTCAATTGAAGTAGCACATTTAGCAGGTTTACTTGCGGCTGAACTTGGTGAAGATGTGACGCTTGCGAAGCGTGCAGGTTTATTACATGATATCGGTAAAGCAATTGACCATGAAGTAGAGGGTAGTCACGTTGAGATTGGCGTAGAGCTTGCGACAAAATATAAAGAACATCCCGTTGTCATTAACAGTATTGCTTCTCACCACGGTGATACTGAAGCAACATCAGTTATTGCGGTATTAGTAGCAGCAGCAGATGCTTTATCAGCAGCTCGTCCAGGTGCTCGTAGTGAAACACTTGAAAATTATATTCGTCGTTTAGAGAAGTTAGAGGAAATCTCAGAGTCTTATGAAGGCGTTGAAAAATCATTTGCGATTCAAGCAGGTCGTGAAGTACGTATTATCGTTCGTCCGGATGCAGTAGATGATTTAACAGCCCATCGTTTAGCGAGAGATATTCGTAAGCGTATTGAAGAAGAACTGGATTATCCAGGGCATATTAAAGTAACGGTAATCCGTGAAACACGTGCAGTAGAATACGCAAAATAACTATAAAATAAGAGGAGAGGGTATTTCTTAAAGTGATTACTTCTAAGAAGCCCTCTTTTTTTCATAGAAAAGGGAGTTCAAATGAAAGTATTATTTATTGGTGACATTGTAGGAGATTTAGGAATTGACGCAGTAGAAAAATATTTACCGCGTTTAAAAAAGAAATATCAAATTGATGTAGTTATTGCCAATGGTGAAAATGCAGCGAAGGGTCGTGGTATTACAAAGCGTATTTATCAAGACTTATTAATGATGGGCGTTGATGTAATTACAATGGGGAATCATACATGGGATCAACGTGAAATCTATGATTTCATCGATGATACGGATTATTTAATTCGTCCAGCTAACTTCTCAAAGGAAGCACCAGGTAAAGGAATAACAACGATTACGAAAAATGGACAGGCAATCTCTGTAATCAATTTACATGGTCGTGTATTCTTACCTGCACATGATGAACCATTTGCGATGGCGGAAGAATTAATTGCAGAAGCGAAGAAACAGTCACCGATTGTTTTCGTTGATTTTCATGCAGAAACAACATCAGAAAAAATTGCACTCGGTTGGCACTTAGCAGGACAAGCTTCTGTTGTTGTCGGCACACATACACATGTACAAACAGCTGACGAACGTATTTTGCCAGGTGGCACAGCATATATTTCAGATGTAGGTATGACAGGGCCGTATGATGAAGTGCTAGGTATGAAAAAAGAAAGTGTCATCTATCGTTTTAAAACGAATATGCCCGTACGCTTTGAAGTGCCAGAAAGAGGTGCGGAAGTACTCAGTGCATTCTTTGTAGAGATTGATGATAAGAATGGTCAAGCAACGCACTGTGAGCGTATTTTAATTAATAAGGATCATCCATTTAAAGGCTAATGAAATGACCGGATTCTGAATATAGGTAATAGGCTTGAACATAAGTATAAAAACACAATATTATATTCACGAAAAAACGAAATTGCGCTATTGCGTGGTTTCGTTTTTTCGTTACGAACACTTAAAAAGAAATGTTTTGTCCGAGTCTGTTTTGAAAATATATTGAACTTAAATTCGTATATTTTCTATTCAAAATACTTTTTACGACAAGCTATTTTGTCCAATGTATGTTTAATACGATTCAGAGTTAAATTTTATGAAGAACAATTTTGTTAAATAAAGTATTATGTTACATCCTATTAATATGAAATATCTTCCTTTTTCCTGAGAAATAAATAGCGTATAGTATAGATATAATTGTAATGAAGCTAGAAAAGCAGGTGAATGGAACGATGAATGTATTAATTGTAGATGATGAAGAAAAAATTACAGAAATTTTAGCTTTGTATTTTAAGAAAAATGGTGACACTCCTTATATTTCTCATACAGGTGAAAAGGCAATTCAAATTATAGAAGAAACATCGATAGACCTTATTATTTTAGATTTGATGTTACCAGATATGGATGGAGAAGATATTTGTGAGTATGTCAAACGGTATTATAATATTCCGATAATCATGTTAACTGCCAAAATAGCAATTGATGATAAATTAAAAGGTTTTCGCATGGGTGCAGATGATTATGTTGTGAAACCTTTTCATCCAAAAGAAGTGGTCGTGAGAGCAGAGAGATTACGACCAAATCAATCTCAAAAAGAAATACTTCAATTTGGAGATATAAAAATATATACAAATGAAAACAACATATGTTTAAAAGGTAAAACTATACACTTAACACAACATGAATTTATCATTATATGCTTATTAATTGAAAATCCAAGACAGGTGTTTAGTCGAGAAGATTTAATTAACAAAATAGAGGGGATTGATTCAGAAACGAATCCACGAGTTATTGATCAACATATTAAGAATATAAGAAAAAAAGTGGGCGCTGATGTAATTCAAACGGTTTTTGGTCTGGGTTATAAAATGAATGAAAAGGTTATGAAAAATGAAATTTAATATAAAAATAGCGTTTATTGTTGCTGCCTTTACAATGAGTATGTTGTTCATTATTACAGTGATTTTATTATATAAAGGTCATGAGCACTTAATGATGCTCAACATTACAAACTCCCAAGAAGTAATTCATCACTTCGATTTAGCGTTAAGAGAAACAGCACTTTGGTCTATTGCACTCTTATTAATCGTGATTATGATTTCAAGCCTATTAATTGCAAGAATTTTGACCAAGCCCATACATGAAATGAATAAATTTGCTCTGTCATTAGTAAAAGGAAAGCGAAATTTAAAAATCAACTATACAATTGATGACCAAATCGGACAACTAGGACAATCTCTATTAAAGTTAGACCAGACGTTAACAGTTTATGAGAGACGTCGAAAAGAGATGACGCAAGAACTTGCTCATGAGATTAGGAATCCGTTGGCATCTGTGAAAAGTTATCTAAGTGCATTTCAAGACGGTATCTTGAATCCGACTACTAAAAATTTACAAGCTTGTACAGAGGAAATGGACCGATTAATCACTTTGATTGGTGAGTTAGATACATTAAATGATATTAATCATCCGACATTTAAAATTTCGAAAAATGACTGTAATATAGCTAAACTCATTGAAAAAGCTGTTACAGGAGTAGCAAGTGAATTATTAGAAAAAGAAATTCATTTAAAATTAGAAGTAGATGAAACAATCTATGCAGAAGTTGATGAGTTAAGAATTAACCAAGTTCTCCATAATATTATTAAAAATGCCATGTATCATGTGAGCAAAGAAGGAACCATTAAAATTACATTATTTCGTGAGGAAACGCATTTTTGCATTTTGATTTATGATAACGGTGTAGGCATGGATTTAGAAACAAGGAATCGAATTTTTGAATGGAATTATAGAGGGAAAAATGCATATGAAGGTAGAGGGATTGGTATGACCATCACGAAAAAATTAGTTGAAGCACATGGAGGAGAAATTACAGTTAAAAGTAACTTAAACGAAGGTACAACGTTTCATATACAAATACCGTTTTCTACATAATTTCTACATAACTATTCTGTATGATTATTTATACAGAAAGGACGTGTTTATATGAAGAAAATGAGAATAGTAGGTATTTTGATTCTTTTAGGGTTACTGACTGCTTGCAGTATGGATAATCGTAATAATTCTTCTATGAATAGTACAGAGATGAATCATTCAAATCATCGCATGGACGAGGAGATGGGTCACGAGACAACTGCTAATTTAAAAAGTAGTAAGGGCGAACATGAATTAACGTTTCCAAAAGTACTAAAACCCGATAGCCTGACAGATAATGCGGTTGTATATACCATAAAAGCGCAACAAGGAAAAACAAAATTTTTGAATGGGTTTGAAACGGAAACATATGGATATAATGGTCGTTTTCTTGGACCCGTCGTACGGATGGAAAAAGGAATGAATGTTACAATCCATTTAGTTAATGAGTTGAAAGAAGATACTACTTTTCATTGGCATGGACTCGAAGTACCAGGGAATGAAGATGGTGGACCGCACAAGGTGTTAAAAGCAGGGGAAAAAGAAACCATTCAATTCAACGTAAAACAGGATGCTGCTACACTCTGGTTTCATCCACATCCAATGCATCAAACTGCAAAACAAGTATTTAAAGGTTTGACGGGATTACTTTATATTGACGATAAAAATCTAAATTTACCAGATCGCTATGGTGTAGATGATTTGCCGATTATTTTACAAGATAAAAAATTTACTGATGAAAATCAACTTGATTATGACCAAGTAATGAATGCAGATGGTACAACAGGAGATATCTTGTTAATTAATGGTGTCATTGATCCAAAACTAACTGTCGATAGAAAAAAAGTACGTCTACGAATTTTAAACGGTTCAAATGCGAGAAACTATATACTACGCTTTAACAATGATATGGAATTTCAACAGATTGCAAGTGATGGGGGTTTACTGAATAAACCATATAATACTAAGACGATTCAGCTTTCCCCCTCAGAACGAGCAGAAATAATTGTAGATTTTACGAAAGTAAAAACAAATGAGGTAACACTCATAAATGAAGATGGTGTCAATGTTTTGCCAATTCATGTAAAAGAAGAAAAATTACCTTCTAAACAAATAAAACAGAACTTAAATCAACTTCAAGTGTCAGATGAAATAAAAAATAAAAAAGTTACAAAGAAAATCAAATTGGCTGGTATGATGCAGCATGTAACGATTAACAATAAAAAATTTGATCCTAATCGCATTGATTTTACCCAAAAGCAAAATAAAATGGAAGTTTGGGAAATCGAAAACGTAAAAGACGCTATGGGTGGAATGAGACATCCTTTCCATATTCATGGGACACAGTTTCAAGTCGTATCAATTGATGGTAAAGAACCACCTGCCAATTTATCAGGTTTGAAAGATACAATTTCATTAGAGCCTGGGCAAAAGGCAAAAATAGCAGTTAAATTCAAAGGAAAAGGTATATATATGTACCATTGTCATATTCTTGAACATGAAGATAATGGCATGATGGGGCAAATTGAAGTGAATTAATAGTCATATAGATGAGTGAAGTAAAGAGGCTGGGACAGAACAAAATAATATGGCTCAAATGCGAATAATCAAATCAATTGAATGCGTAGAAAACGACTCCTGA